>NZ_JBYFCG010000003.1:0-347850 GCF_057652095.1 Flavobacterium sp. R1_16 | reverse complement strand
TCCTAATCCATCAGTAACAAAACCAACTCCATTTCCTCCACTCTCAAAATCCCCATTTACAATAAGGTTTTGTGAATAAATAGTCGATGAAAATAGTGTTATCAAAATTATAAGAACTAGAGACTTATTACATTTTTGCATTATTGGAGGTATTTGTTTAATAGTAAAAAATTTGGGCTCAATTTAGTAAATTTTGTACACTTTAAAAATTATTTTATTTGAACTAAACAAAATATATCTAAAAAATTCGAAAGGCATGAGATAATGAAATAAAAACAATTAAAACGCTGTATTTCAAATAGTTAAAATATATTTATGTAATTATAAACTTCGCATAAATAAATTTTCAATTTAAAAAAACAATATTACAAAAAAAAAAACAATAAAATACTTGATTTTGAGACGATAATATTCCTGTAAACATAAATTAACATTTACAAGTGGGTTATGGAAAAGTTTATTTTATTACAATTAGAGAACACTAAACACGAATGATAAAAAAAATCATGTTTTAAAGTAGAGTAAATTAATATTTAATTAATTCAATTAATTCTTTTTCAAATCTACCTTTGGGTAAGTATTGATCCTCTAATGCTTTTGTAAAAGGAATCGGAGAATCTAAACTCGCAACACGCTTTACGGGACCATCTAAGTATTCGAAACAATCCTCCATAATCATAGCTGAAATATCACTTGCTATTCCTCCAAATAAACTATCCTCATGAAGAATAATTACTTTGTTGGTTTTCTTTACAGAAGTATAAATAGTTTCCTTGTCTAGGGGTTGTAATGTTCTTAAATCTATTACATCAGCTGATATCTCAGGATTTTTTTCTAGGGTTTCTAAAGCCCAATGCACTGCTGCGCCAAAAGCTATTATGGTGATTTGATTACCTTGTTTTAAGAGAGCTGCCTTTCCAAATGGAATGGTATAATAGTCTACAGGTACCTCTTGGGAAATACTTCTATACAATTGTTTGTGTTCAAAAAATAAAACTGGATTTGGGTCGTTTATTGCTGTAGTCAATAAACCTTTTGCATCAACTGGAAAAGCGGGATAAACTACCTTCAAACCTGGTGTTTTTGTAAACCAAGCTTCATTGGTTTGAGAATGAAATGGTCCTGCTTGAGTACCTGCTCCACAGGGCATTCTAATAACGACATCTGCTTTTTCATTCCATCGGTAATGTGTTTTTGCTACTAAATTTACAATTGGGTTGAAGCCTGTAGAGACAAAATCTGCAAATTGCATTTCAACAATAGCTTTATAACCATTAATTGACAACCCCATTCCCGCTGAAACTACAGCACTTTCACAAATTGGAGTATTGATCACTCTTTCTTTTCCAAATTCATCAACAAAACCCTCAGTTATCTTGAAAGCTCCTCCATATTCTGCAATATCTTGTCCTAAAATTACTAAGTTTTGGTGTCTTTGCATGGATTGTCTTAGCGCCTGAGAAATAGCATCAATAAATCGTATGTTCTCTATTTTTTCAGAAGGGGCATATTCTTCGAAATAATACGGTTTATAAACATCATTTAATTCATTTTCATAGTTAGCAGTAATTTCAGCTTCAGTATTAGCAATCAATAAATTATCTTCTATTTCTTTCTTAATTTCTTCTCGCCAAGATTCGTCTTGCTCTGTAGTAAGAACATTTTGCTTTATTAAATATCTTCTGTAAGTATCTACTGGATCTTTTTCTGCCCACATATCCATTAATTCTTTCGGAACATATTTGGTTCCACTCGCCTCTTCATGCCCTCTCATTCTGAAAGTTTTAAATTCAATGAGTATAGGGCGCGGATTTTTTCGTATCGAATTTACTATTTCTGTTAATTCTTCAAAAACTTCAAGAATATTATTACCATCGATGATATGACTTTCCATTCCATAGCCCACACCCTTATCTGCTAAATTCTCACAACGATATTGTTCATTTGTTGGTGTTGAAAGCCCGTAACCATTATTTTCTATTATGAATAAAACTGGCAAATCCCAAACGGCCGCTATATTCAATGCTTCGTGAAAATCGCCTTCACTTGTAGCTCCTTCACCGGTAAAAACAGCTGTAACTTTACCATTTTTTTTCAATTTATTAGCTAATGCAATTCCATCAGCAACACCTAGTTGAGGACCAAGGTGCGAAATCATTCCTATAATTTTATATTCTTGAGTTCCAAAATGGAAACTTCGATCTCTTCCTTTTGTAAAACCATTAGCTTTTCCCTGCCATTGTGAAAATAACCTGTATAATGGAATATCTCTACCTGTGAACACACCCAAATTTCTATGCATTGGTAAGATGTATTCGTCTTTGTCTAATACTGCAGTCACACCTACAGATATTGCCTCTTGACCAATTCCAGAAAACCATTTTGAAACTTTTCCTTGACGAATCAAAACGAGCATCTTCTCTTCAATAAGTCTGGGCTTAAGTAACCTTTTATATAAATCTAATAATTGATTATCAGTTAGGTTCTTTCTTTCAAAGTTCATTATATATACTGTATCGCTATTGTTAATTTTACCAAAAGTATAAAAAAATAACAGTTTGAACTTAAAATGTTTCTTTTTTTTAAGATGTTAATAAGTTTTCAAAATTGCTTTTAAAAATATTATCTACCTTTGTAATAACAAGGCTTAACAACCTTTTAGTTATTAACAATAAAATTGTAGTATGCAAAACATTCCAAGTGTAGACTTGCGTGATTTCCTTTCGGATGACCCGAAACGTAAACAAAAATTTGTAAATGAAATCGGAAAAGCATACGAAGATATTGGCTTCGTAGCATTAAAAGGTCATTTTTTAGATGACAAATTAGTTGATGAACTTTATGAAGAAGTGAAAAATTTTTTCAATCTTCCTCTTGAAGTAAAAGGAAAGTATGAAATTCCGGGTATAGGTGGACAAAGGGGTTACATTTCTTTTGGCAAAGAACATGCCAAAGGGAGATCTGCTGGAGATTTGAAAGAATTTTGGCATTTTGGTCAATATGTTTCAGAAAATTCTAAATATAAAGATGTCTATCCTGAAAACGTTCAAGTAGAAGAATTGCCTCGATTCAATGTAGTTGGAAAAGAAGCGTATCAGATGCTAGAAAAAACTGGAGTTTATGTTTTAAGAGCTTTGGCAATTTATTTAGGATTGGATGAATTTTATTTTGATAATTTTATCAAAGACGGAAATAGTATTTTACGACCTATTCATTATCCTCCAATTACTGATGAACCCAAAGATGGTGCCGTTAGAGCTGCTGCCCACGGAGATATTAATTTGATTACCCTATTAATGGGTTCACAAGGTAAAGGATTACAGGTTCAAAATCATAATGGAGACTGGATCGACGCCATTGCTGCACCTGATGAAGTAGTTATTAATGTAGGCGATATGCTCTCACGTCATACCAATAACAAATTGAAATCTACTATTCACAGAGTGGTAAATCCACCGAGAGAATTGTGGGGAACATCTCGTTTTTCAATTCCTTTTTTCATGCACCCTGTGAGTGATATGCCATTAGATTGTTTGGAAAATTGCATTGACGAAGAAAATCCAAAATTGTATGAAGCTATTTCTGCTGGTGAATTTCTTCACGAACGTCTAGTAGACTTAGGATTAATTAAGAAATAATTTATCTATTCATAAAAGCACCAAGAATCTTAATAATTGGATTCTTGGTGCTTTTTTTATGAATTAATTTTTTGATGCAATTGATTTAATAAAACCTGATACTTACTTATTTCAACCAAATCCTCATCAGTATCAGAGAAATCTAATAATTCATCCAATAACTCACTTACTTCCAGCAATTTATTATTAGCTTCCCTATTTTGCTTATTAGCAATCAAATCAATTATTTCCTGAACACTATCTTTTAAAATCGTAAACTTATTGTTTATCATACATCATAAATTTATAAAATAGTAGAATTAAATTTCCTACTAATTGCTTTTAATTTTTCTTTACGAAGAACTTCAGCCTTTTTATTTTTTTCTCGAACCTTGTGTAATTTATCGTTAAATTTTTTGATGTTTTTTTCGTTGTTTCTACTCATAAAAACTTCTTTTTTATGTCTTCTAATGATGCATTACTGTGTATCAATTCTGTAATTATTTTTTTTCTTAAATAATCCAAATCATCACAATCAAAATACTTAGCCCATGAAGACAAATTTAATAAATTCCGTATTTGCTTGATTTTTTTTGTTGTTTCAAAACTGGTTCTCAGCACTGCTTTCCGATTGTATTCTGGATTATCCTTGTGTTGATAGGTCACGATTTTTGTATCAAAATTTACTTCGAGGTAATACAACTCATCTGTACTATTATCTGGGTAAAAATCTGTCCAAAAAGCAAATCCTAATTTTACTTTAGATGCTGTTTCTGGTAATATTGGTTCTAATCGCCATTTACTATTTGCTAATCTACCCCAATGATTGGATAATCTGTACATCCCAGATTCAGTATAATAATAGCTACTCCCCGATTTACTGATAAAATCAACCTTTTTATTAGCTACTTCTTCTAAAGTCTTTTCTCTAAAAACACAAAACGTATTTTTGAAGGTGCCTGGTTTGGGTAATTCAAGAATATTCATATTCAAAATTAAGTATTTCAATTGAATTAAATAACCTTTTCAATGATGTAAGGGTTATTTATACTTAAAGAGGAACATTATTCAATAACCAATTTCTTAATTTCTATATTCGTATCTGATGAAATTTTTACTAAGTAAACTCCTGATGCCAAATTAATATTCAATTGAGTTTCTCCCTTAATTTGATTCTCATATAGTTTTGCTCCTGAAATATTATAAATTTGAATAGTACCAGTATTAGAAATACCAGAAACTGTAATATAATTTTTAGCAGGATTGGGATATATACTCATTTTTGATTTTGAGAAAGTAGAAGTTGACAAGGTTGAATACCACTTCTGCCCTACTTTAGTTCCCCAAATATAATCGGCTAAATCTGGATAATCAATAAATGGATTTCTATTCATTTGCCAAGTATAGATGTAATTATTTCTATTCATTTCAAAATCATCAGACTTGTCTAATTTATTCCAATCTAGTAATGTTGCTAAATCCCCTATCTGTCCAATAATACTCTCACTTGGATTACCATTTACCACACTTAGCCCATTATACCTAACAGCCATATAAAAAACAGCACGCGCTACATCTCCTCTCCACGTTCCAGGATTTCCAGTTGGGCCATTGTAATCAATTCCGTAATTTCTATTATTTCTTGAAGAATTTTCTTGGCCATCAGCAGCTCTAAGATGATGTGCATCAGTAAGACCAGCACCAATATCATCAGGACTAGACAAAGTCCATTTATTAATTCCTGCTGGTGGTAAATTGTATAAATCGCCATAGTTGCCTCTTGATTGAGGATAAATATGCTCTCTATTCCATTTTCCAACAATACTATTTCCAGATTGTAAATCAATTTTTGAGCGTGGTTGTTCGGTATAAATCAACCATACTTGATTGCTATTGGCAGGATTTTGATCTGCTTTATTCAATATGGTATATACATCTCCATAGGTATGTGCTCTAACCACGGAAGGATTCGCTATAATATTTTGTAAAGCCTGTTTTAAAGCAGTTCCAGATAGTCCTTCAATAGAACTATAATATCCAATTGGTGCAGTACTAGTAACATTTCCATAAGTAGGAGTTGCTGGTGTTCCAAAAGATGATACCTCAAAATTGATATCATTAACTCTTACTGTAATGTTATTATTTAGTACAATATAAGTTGATGGAATAGTTCCCACTTTAATTACCATTTCTTCATCTCCTTCATTTACGCCATCATTAAGCAATTGAATCACCGTTGAAGCGGTATCAGAACCTGATGGTATTTTGATATTTAAATTTCCTGAATAATCAGACGTAGTAAAAGATCCGTTTTTTAAAGTTATTGCAAAATTCAAATCAGATGATACAACAGCATCTGTTTTGAATGTTATTGTAATGCTTTGTCCCTCTGTCAAGGGGCTCACAGGACTAAATGATGTCGTTATACCGTTATAAATTATTCCCGAACCATCGTTATTAGCTCTTGGAGTTGGAGTTTTTACTTCAAAAGTACCATCAGTTTTTCTTTGAAAAGATTGACTCGCAGCTAAACTGTTTATATTCTCATTATAACTTACTGATATTCCTAAATCAGACATTAATTGTGTAGCTTTTGCGGTGCTATTGTTGCTGTATGCAAAAGCATCTATTAAATTATTTGTTGTTCCAACAGTATTTTTTGGGAAATCAGTAGCGTCTGCAAGATAAATAGCCACGGCATCTGGCCCATTCTCAATAGTAGCTTGAGGAATTGTATAAGATGCAGATGGAACAACCTGTAAATTACCTAATAGAATAATACCGTTCCCATCTGTAACTAATCCGTCCAAATCAATAGCATAATAGCTCAAATTAGATGTTCCTGTTGATGTCCCATTAAAGAAAACAACTGTATATCCGTCTAAAGAGAAAAAAGGTGTTGTTGATTTTAATTCTATGAATTCTTTTGTATCTGTCGATGGTGTATCTGCATCTAGTTCATTAATTACTACTTGACTGTAAGAAATAAACGAGCACAAGAAAGACCATGCGAAAAACAGGTTTTTCATCATTTTTGTAGATTTTAGTTCGACAAATGTAATGAATTAATTTATATATTGAATAAAATGCAATTTTTGAGCTTTAAAAATCAAATTTTTGTACTTTATAAAAAAAGTTTAGGAACTCTTTTTAAATAATGTACATTTGCAAAAAAAATGTGATTTATAAATTTCATCACATATTTAAATACTAAAAGACAATACGTTACCCTTTTTTATGAAAAAAATTGTTGAATACCGAAAGCTGCTGAATGTAGATAAAACTGTAGCATTAAAAGATTTAAAAACCATCTATCGAAATGCCATGAAAGAAAGTCATCCTGATAAATTTCAAGGTGATGAAGCTGGATTATTAGAAGCAGAACAAAAAAGCAAAGAAATTATTGAGGCCTACCATTTTCTTGTTAGTATAAATCCTGAGACGATTAAAAATGGTTTACCAGAATTCAATGAAACTATTGCGAGTTCAACTATTACGGATTATAAATACGAGAATATTAGATTGTCAGTAAATTTTTCTAATGGAAGTGTATATGAATTTATAAGCGTCCCAAAAGCTATATATATCAAGATGGTCAATGCTGATTCACCTAGTAGATTTGCAAAAAGACACATTTTTAATGCTTATCCTTACAGAAAAGTTAGCAATCAAGAATAAACCATATCTGTGGTTATAAAAAGAGAGAGGCTGTTTTATATAAAACAGCCTCCTTCTTTTTAATATATACGATATTATAAATGTATCACTTCTCCATAAGCATCTGCAACAGCTTCCATGACAGCTTCACTCATCGTTGGATGTGGATGAATAGCTTTTAATATTTCATGGCCTGTAGTTTCCAGTTTACGAGCTACAACTGCTTCTGCAATCATATCGGTAACACCGGCACCTATCATGTGGCAGCCTAACCACTCACCATATTTAGCATCAAAAATTACTTTAACAAATCCATCAGGTGTACCAGCAGCTTTCGCTTTTCCTGAGGCTGAAAAAGGGAATTTTCCAATTTTCACTTCGTATCCTTTTTCTTTAGCTTGTTTTTCAGTTAGTCCCACAGAAGCGATCTCTGGTGTGGCATAGGTACAACCTGGAATATTTCCGTAATCGATTGGGTCAACATGTAATCCTGCAATTTTTTCTACACATGTAATTCCTTCAGCAGAGGCTACGTGAGCTAATGCTGGTCCAGGTACAACATCTCCAATGGCATAATAGCCAGGGATGTTTGTTTGATAGAAATCATTCACTAAAATTTTATCTCTATCGGTAGCAATACCTACTTCTTCTAATCCAATATTTTCAATGTTGGTTTTGATTCCAACTGCAGAAAGTACAATATCAGCTTCAAGAATTTCTTCTCCTTTAGCTGTTTTTACAAATGCTTTTACTCCGCTACCAGAAGTATCAATTCTTTCTACAGAAGAGCTGGTCATGATTTTAACACCAACTTTTTTCATAGAACGTTCCATTTGTTTAGAAATATCTTCATCTTCTAATGGAACGATATTAGGTAAAAATTCAACAATAGTTACATCTGTTCCCATTGCATTATAAAAATGGGCAAACTCTAATCCAATAGCTCCAGATCCTACTACTATCATTGACTTGGGTTGAGTTGGCAAAGTCATTGCCTGGCGATATCCAATTACTTTTACACCGTCTTGAGGCAAATTTGGAAGTTCACGAGAACGAGCACCAGTAGCTATAATGATATGGTCAGCACTGAATTCAGTGACAGTTCCATCCGCTTTTTTAACATCAATTTTCTTTCCTGGTTTGAGTTTACCAAAACCATCAATGACATCAATTTTATTTTTTTTCATCAGAAATTGAACGCCTTTGCTCATTCCTTCAGCAACACCTCGGCTTCTAGAAATTACGGCATTAAAATCTTTATCGAAAGCGGCAATACTCAAACCATAATCAGATGCATGTTTCAGATAATCAAAAACTTGAGCGGATTTAAGTAAAGCTTTAGTAGGGATACAACCCCAATTCAAACAAACTCCACCTAAATTTTCTTTTTCAATCACAGCTACTTTAAAACCCAATTGAGAGGCACGAATAGCAGTAACATAACCTCCTGGACCGCTTCCTAAAACTATAATATCGTATTTCATTTTTTTATTTTATTTGTTATTTTAAAAATGCAGTTGCATGAACTCTTGTCATTTATTTAATGATTTTCGGTTGCGAATTTAAGGATTTATTATTTAATTGTTGAATTTTGAATTAGGAATTGTTTTCAACCAAGAACTGTGAGTAATACAGATTTTTATAAAATCCTTCTTCAATATTTAATAACTCAAGATGAGAACCTTGTTCTACAATCCTACCTTTATCCATAACCACTATTTTATCGGCATTTATAATAGTTGCTAGGCGATGCGCAATAACTATTGAGGTTCTACCTTTAGTAATCTTTTCTGTTGCACTTTGAATCAATTCCTCTGAATACGTATCAATAGATGATGTGGCCTCATCTAAAATTAAAATACTCGGATTGCTCACATAGGCTCTCAGAAAAGCAATTAATTGACGTTGACCAGAAGAAAGCATTACTCCTCGCTCTTTCACATTATAATCATAACCTTCTGGCAAACTCATTATGAAATCGTGAACTCCTATTTTTTTGGCTCCGTTAATAACATCTTCACGAGAAATAGCAGGATTGTTTAATGTAATATTATTTAAAATAGTATCGGCAAAAAGAAATACATCTTGCAGAACCACAGCAATTTGCTTTCGAATGGAACTCAAACTGTATTCATTAATGTTGTGCCCATCAATATAAATAGCCCCTTTACTAATTTCGTAAAAACGATTTAATAAATTAATTATCGTAGACTTTCCTGCTCCTGTGGCTCCTACAATAGCAATGGTTTGACCTGATTGCACCTCTAAATCTATACCTTTTATGACTTCTTCATTGTCAATGTAACTAAAATGGACATCTGCAAATTGAATATTCCCTTTAAATAATGGTGCTTCAATTGTTCCTGTATCTTGAATTTGATCTCTGGTATCTAAAATATCAAAAACACGATTGGCAGCAATCATTCCCATTTGCATCTCATTGAATTTATCAGCAATTTGTCGCAACGGATTAAATAGCATTCCGATGAACATGGTATAAGAAAATAAATCCCCAAAAGTGGTAAAATGATCACCGTTTAAAATTTTAATTCCACCGTAAAGCACTACAAATCCTAAGGTAAGTGAAGAAATAATATCAGCAATTGGAAAAAAAATAGAATTGTAAAGTATTGTTTTTATCCAAGCTTTATTGTGTTTTTGATTGATTTCACTAAATTTTTCAGCCTCAATATCTTCACGATTAAAAAGTTGTACGATTTTCATTCCCGTTACTCGCTCTTGTACAAAAGTGTTCATGTTTGCAATTTGCGTACGAACTTCTTCAAAAGCGAGTTGCATCTTGCGCTGAAATATTCTTGTTACAAAAACTAAGATTGGCATAGCAATAATAACTATCCAAGTAAGCTTCCAATTCATGTAAAACATAAAACCCATCACAACAAGCATTTTCATCAAATCACTAATAATCATAAAAAGCCCTTGACTGAAAATTCTAGCTATAGCCTCAATATCCGAAACCGATCGTGTTACTAATTGGCCAACTGGTGCGTTGTCATAATATTTCATGCGAAAACTCAACATATGCTTAAAAAGTTTAATACGAATGTCTTTTACAATATCCTGACCTAACCAGTTTGCCCAAAACACAAAATAAAATTGAGAAAAAACTTCCATCAAAAGCACTACTCCCATCATTGTCACATAAAACAACAAGCCTTGTGCATCATGAGTTTTAATATAACCATCCACTGTTTGTTTTAACAAATAAGGACGTACGGCTGCAAAAACTGAAAGCGAAATTGCAAATAGAATTACACCATTAAATCGTCTTTGGTAAGGTTTAGTATATTCTAAAATTCGTTTAAATACTTTTGTATCAAATGCTTTTGCCTTCATCTTTTTGTGTGAAATAGCTTTATCTTGCTATAAAAAATCATATTCTATTTTTGTTAAATACAATCCATGTGCAGGAACAGAAAACCCTGCATCATTTCGGTTTTTATTTTCAATGATTGTATTGAAATCTGTTGTAGTTATTTTATGTAAACCAACATTAATTAATGTCCCAACTATAGCTCTTACCATATTTCTGAGGAATCTATCGGCTGATATGGTAAAAATTAATTTGTTATTTTCCTTTTTCCAATATGCTTCAAAAATTTTGCAATTGAAGGTGTTTACATCAGTATTCACTTTTGAAAAACATTTAAAATCAGTATGCTGTAGTAGTATTTCTGAAGCATGATTCATTGCATGAATGTCTAACTCTTTTTGATAATACCAACTTAAATTTTCCAAAAAAACATCTTTGAAAATGTTGATATGATATTCGTAAGTTCTTTTTGTTGCATCAAATCGTGCGTGGGCATCATCATGAACAAGTATAATATCATGAATTGCAATATCTTTTGGTAAATATGAATTGAGTTTGTGAATGCTACTTTGAGTATCTATTAATTTTTCTACATCAAAATGAGCAAACATTTCCTTGGCATGAACTCCAGTATCTGTGCGACCTGCTCCCATTAAATTGATATCAAAATTCAACACAATCGAAAGTGCCTTGCTTAAAGTTTCTTGAACAGATAGAGCATTAGGCTGAATTTGCCATCCGTGATAGTGTGTACCGTTGTAAGAAAATTTGATGAAGTAGCGCAAGTACGTTTATTTTGATTGAACAAAGATACTTATTAAAATATAATTTTTAGAGTTTGAAAATACAAGAAAGTGTTAATTTGAATTAGGAATTGTAATGCCTATTTTTGTGCTTAAATAGGTCCTTTTTTATATGAAAAAAATTCTACTCCTTTCCGATACCCACAGCCACATTGATGAAACTATACTAAAATATGTTGATCAAGCTGATGAAGTGTGGCATGCTGGAGACATTGGAGACTTGGTTGTTTCTGATACTATCAAAAAGAGAAAACCATTACGAGCTGTTTATGGGAATATTGATGATGACAAAGCTCGTTTAGAATTCCCATTACACCATCGATTTTATTGCGAAGATGTTGACGTTTGGATAACACATATTGGTGGTTATCCCGGTAAATACCATCCAACTATTCGGCAAGAATTAGTAATTAATCCACCTAAATTATTCATCTGTGGACACTCACACATACTGAAAGTTCAGTTTGATAAGAAGCTAAATGTGTTACACATGAATCCCGGAGCAGCAGGCAAAAGTGGCTTTCATCAAATACGAACGATGCTTCGATTTAGTATTGATGGAGACAAAATTAAGGATTTGGAGATTATTGAAATTGAGAAACGAATTTAATTTTTCTCTTTGATGGGCAATTTTATTTGTACAAATGTTCCAGAATTTGGAGTTGAACTAATTGTAATATTTCCTTTCATATTAGATATTCGAGCACGAATTTGAGTCAATCCAAAGCCTTCATTCTTTTTGAATTTATTCGTAGTAAAACCTATACCATTATCTTCTATAGTAATAATAAGATCCTCTTTATCTTCAGTCAGATCTATTCTTGCATTACTTGCTTGACTATGTTTTAAAATATTATTGAATAGCTCTGTAATGATAAAATAAATTTTTGTCTCATAATCTTCATCGTATCGTTTTGTTAAATCGACATTACTGGAATATTCAAATTGCATTATTGCATTAGAATTTTTTTCGCACAAATCCTGAATTGCATAAAACAACCCAAATTTTGCCAAAAGTGTTGGCAACAACTCATGTGATAAATTTCTAATTTCGTCGTGAACATCTTTGAGTATTAGTCTGGTCTTGGTAATTTCCTCTGCTTCTATATTTTTAGTAGCCGAAAATGCAAATAAATGCAAGCCTGCAGATGATAGTTTTGCGCTGATGTTATCATGTAAAAATGCAGCTATTTTTTTTCGCTCTAATTCTTGTCCATCAATAGTTGCATTGATAATTTTTTTTTGTAACTGACTTTGTATTTTATTGAATTTATTTTTCTGTTTAAGTTTAGAGTTTTGAAAGAAAAAATACAGCATAATAGCCGTCAAAATGCATAAGCCAATTATTATTAATAGTACTTTCTGCTTTTTTGATGCCTTTTCTTGTAATAAATATTGTTTTTGTTTGTATCCCGTTTCTACTCTTTTTAAATCTCTTTTGGTTTCATCTAACTCAAGATTTATTCCAGCTGCATTAACAGTTGTTAGTATTTCTTCATTATACAACTCATCGTTTATTTTAGAATAAATTACAAGATTTTCGTAGGCTTCTTTATACTTTCCAATTTTTACTAAAAACTTAGAATATTCCTGACAAGCAAATGACAAATCCGATTTTTCATTTCCTTTGAGTCCTAGGTTTTTTGCCTTCAAAAAATAAAAATTGGCTTTTTCATTATCATTCATGTAGCTATGATACATTCCATTGAGCATGTATAAAACTACAACAGTCGATTCATCACCAAACTTTTTATGATGAGTATTAACAAACGTTAAATAAGGAGAGCCTTCTTTGAAAAGGTTATTTTCAAAATATGCCCATGTCATATTGAGTGTTGTAAATACGATACTACTTGTATCATTTACCTTTTTAGCATATTCAATTGATTTTTTATAGAAATTAATTCCTGTTTTAAACTGCTTTTTATCAAAACAATAGATATTAGCAAGATTGTTATTTAGTTTGTTTTTTATAGTATCATTATCCGTTCGATTAGCATAAACTAGACTCTTTTTATAATAAAAAAGGGCTTTTTCGAACTGATTCAGTTCATCTACATTTGAGGCTATTATCTTGTAACAACATGCTATTAAATAATTGTCTTTAATAGCAATTGCTTGGCGTAAAACGAGTCGGGTTTTTATCAGTGATTTTTCGTATTCTCCCGCTTTGAATAATTCATTTGCTTCTTTTGCCAGTAAGGTTATTTGTTTGTGAGTAAGTATTTTTTCCTGAGCAAAACAAGGAATGCTAAAAGGATTTAGCACAAACAGCAGAAAAAAAATAAAGCACTTTTTAATCATAAAGAGTTCTTCTGGGATATTAAAAACACTAAATATACAATTAATTAGCTTTGAAGAAATTAACTTAAGAATTGGAATGAACCTAAATATTCTTTTAAATTAAATTATTTTTAATAGCATATTTCACTAGACCTATGGAGCTTTTCACTTTCAATTTTTTTAATAAATTTTTACGGTGTGTTTCGACGGTGTTGGTGCTTATGAATAGTTTTTCGCTTATTTTTTTTCCACTGTATTCAAGTGCAATAAGTTTGATTATCACCAGTTCTCGCTCGGTTAAACTAACTGTAGCTGTTTGTTCTTCCTCATTATTTTCATCCTCTTGTGAGAAGGATTCAAATATCTTCTCACGCATAGTTCTACAGAAATATTCTTCACCATTTTGAACTTCATATAGCGCTTCAACAATACTCTCCGCAACACATTGCTTGGTTAAATAACCCTTTGCTCCTAATTTTATAACCTCACGAACTAATTTTAAATCATCATAACTCGAAAGAATGATAACTTTAAAATGCATTTTGGATTTTGATAACTCCTTCAATACTTGCAATCCATCTTTTTCAGGCATATTGATATCCATAACTAAGATATCCGTTTTGACGTCAATTGCATTATCAACAAGATTGACCCCATTTAATGAAAATCCAACAACTTCAAAATCGGCATTTGTTTTTATCACCGCCTTCATCCCTTCAATTAGCATTTGATGGTCGTCTGCTAAATACACTTTTATCTTTTCTTTCATTGTGGATATTTGTTTAACAAACTTAACCTAAATTTAACAGGATTCATATCACTAAATTTAGTGATTTTTCTGATAAATTATGACTATTTATACAAAAAAAGCCCGAACATCGTTCGGGCTTCTCTTCGCACTAATAAACTAAGTTTATAGGTTTATCTCAATCGATCCACAGATTTTACGAGATCTTCATCCTTTTTGATAGCTTTGTTAGCCAAAACTAAGAAAACGATAGAAATAATAGGTAGAAACATCCCAATACCTTTCTCAGAAACTACGGTTTCTCCAGATAAATTTAGTGAATGATATACAAATAATCCTAATAAAATTAAATTTAATATGATGTTCAATCTGTTGATAACAAATTGATGTTGTCGCTTTTTATAAAATAATATACTCAATAGTGATAATGAAGTGCTCAAACCAAACAAGATGATATACAATTGGTTTTCCATGAAGTAAAAGTGTTTACCATCGTTTAACGTCCATAAACGAAAAAAGAAAGGTAAAACTCCGCTTATTAGAAAAACAAAAATCAAGTAAACCGTTTGAATTCTCTGAATCATATAACCTATTTTTCTGACGCAAAAATATATTTTCTTTTTTATAAATACTATTGTATGATTAATTTTTATTCGTATTATTGCATAACAAATCGTAAGTACTTCATTTTACGAATAGTTCCTAAAGAATAAATACACTACTCATTTATATCGTATTCCACATCAACTAAATTCAAATAACATTCATGTTTGATATTTCTGTATTAAAAGAAATGAAGCTTTCTGAGCTTCAAGAAATAGCTAAATTAGCTACAACTATAAAAATTAATGGCGTTAAGAAAGAAGCTTTAATTCAGCAAATTTTAGAGCACCAAAACGCAACTCAAAACGGCGACTCCGAAAAAAAAGAGCAAACTGGTACGCGTGAAGATAAACCCAAAAGAGTTCGAATTGTCTCTGAAAAAAAAGCCTCCAATCAAAAAAAATCTACTCAAACATTATTTTCTAATCCAGAAGAATCGGTAACAGATAATGTTCCAAATGTAGAAGAAAAGCAAGACGAAACTAAAAATTCATCTGCAACACCAGCTAAAGCTAAGGCTGTCAAATTTAAAAAATCAGATTACGAAAAAAAGATTGCAATACAATTAGAAAAGGCTCCAGCCTCTACTGAGTCACCCAACAAAACACCATCCAAAGAAAACATTGTTTCAGAAGAAATAGCTCCAACTGAGAATAAACTTCCTGAAAAGAAGATAAATCCTAATCAACTTCATAAAAATAACCAAAACGGGAATCCAAATCCAAACCAAACTAATTCAAACGGAAACCAAAACCCGCACGAGACCAGAGGTCGAACTGGCGAAGCAAATTTCAAGAATAAAAAAAATAATTTCAGAGATGCCGATTTTGAATTTGATGGAATTATAGAAAGCGAAGGAGTCTTAGAAATGATGCCTGATGGCTATGGTTTTTTACGATCTTCAGATTACAATTATTTGGCCTCTCCAGACGATATTTATTTATCGACTTCTCAAATACGATTATTCGGTTTAAAAACTGGCGACACTGTAAAAGGTGTAGTTCGTCCACCTAAAGAAGGTGAAAAATTCTTTCCATTAGTGCGTGTTTTAAAAATTAACGGACATGACCCTCAAGTAGTTCGTGACAGAGTTTCATTTGAGCATTTAACTCCTGTCTTCCCTACTGAAAAATTCCGATTAGCAGAGAAAGGAAGTTCTGTATCTACCCGAATCATTGATTTGTTTTCTCCTATCGGAAAAGGACAGAGAGGAATGATAGTAGCACAGCCCAAAACGGGAAAAACAATGTTGCTAAAAGACATTGCAAATGCTATTGCTGCCAATCATCCAGAAGTATACTTAATCGTATTATTAATTGACGAACGTCCAGAAGAAGTTACCGACATGCAGCGCAGTGTTCGCGGAGAAGTAATCGCTTCTACCTTTGATAGAGAACCTCAAGAGCATGTAAAAATTGCAAATATTGTTTTAGAAAAAGCAAAGAGATTGGTAGAATGCGGTCATGATGTTGTCATTCTTTTAGATTCGATAACGCGTTTAGCAAGAGCTTATAATACGGTTCAACCTGCATCTGGTAAAGTATTGAGTGGTGGTGTTGATGCTAATGCACTTCAAAAACCAAAACGTTTCTTTGGTGCCGCCCGTAATGTTGAAAATGGTGGTTCATTGAGTATTATCGCAACAGCATTGACCGAAACAGGTTCTAAAATGGATGAAGTTATTTTTGAAGAATTCAAGGGAACTGGAAATATGGAATTACAGTTGGACAGAAAAATTGCTAACAAACGTATTTTCCCAGCTATCGATTTAACGTCATCAAGCACCAGAAGAGATGATTTACTTCTTGATGAGAAAACGTTACAACGTATGTGGATTATGAGAAAATACCTTTCTGACATGAATCCTGTTGAAGCAATGGATTTTATAAACGATCGTTTCAAAAAAACCAGAAATAATGAAGAATTTTTGATTTCTATGAATGATTAAAAGTTCAAGTTTATTGTATAAAAAAAGTCCCGAAAGTATCGGGACTTTTTTTGTGGGGAGAGCAGGATTCGAACCTGCGAAGTTCACACAGCAGATTTACAGTCTGCCCTCGTTGGCCGCTTGAGTATCTCCCCTCCTAGTTAAAGAAGCATGTATATGTTTTCTTTAACGGATGCAAATATAAAAACTGTTTTGGTGTTACCAAACTATTTATCACATAATTTGTGACATAATATTTAAGCCTTTGGTATTGAATACAATAAAAAAATCCCCAATTTGGGGATTTGTTCATTATAATGATGTACTACAATTATTTTCCTAAAAGTTCAGCAATTTTTGCTTTCAAAGCTGGCCCTCTTAAATCTTTAGCAACCACTTTTCCTGAAGCATCTAAAATAAATGTTGATGGAATTTGGTTAACATTATAAGCTGTAGCAATAGGGTCTTCAAAGTCTTTTAAATTTGAAATTTGTGGCCAAGTTAGTTTGTCTTTGGCTATCGCTTCTTTCCATTTAGCAGCATCTTTGTCTAATGATACGCCAATAATAGTAAGCCCTTTTGAGTGATATTCGTTATATAAAGCTACGTTACTTGGATTTTCCATTCTACAAGGATTACACCAAGAAGCCCAAAAATCGATTATGGTTACTTTTCCTAAACTCTGTTTCAAAGAAATTGGTTTGCCGTTTGGATCGGGTGCCGTAAAATCTGGTGCAAGGCTACCAACTTCAACTGAAGCAACAGGTTTCATTAATTTATCTAGTTTGGTTTTAATTGATTTTCCGTGCTTAGTATCTTTCAATGATTTATCTAAAGCGGTATAATACTGATTGATTTTTTTAACATCTGGAATCATTTGATTGAACATTCCTTCGATGATTAAAGCAGAGATAAAAGCTTTTGGATGTGTCTTGATGTAATCTTCTGATTGTTTTGCAAATTCATCTTGAAACTTACTGTATTCTTTTCTCAATGAATTCATTACAACAGTATCATTTTTCTGTTGAGCTTCATTCATTTTTGCCATATTATCTTCCTGGAATTTCATCATCTTCTTTTGAATTTTCATTCCATTTTCTTTATAGCTAGTTAGCTCGTCATTATTGTATGTTCCAGTAACTTTGGTGATAGCAACACTATCCTTGTTTATGGTCATTTCGATATCGCCATTTTCTAGTATAAAAGGAACTTTTCCTTGTACTTTTTCTACTTGAATTAAATACAATTCTGGCTCTTTGGCTGATCCTTTAAAAACAAATTTACCATTTTCAATTTTAACAGTATCAACTGGTTTTAATTGTCCTGTCTTTTCGTCTTGAACTTCAAGAGTTACACTTTTACCATTATCGATACCTTTAATGGTACCTGAAACAATATACTCGTTTTCACCTGCTTTATTACAAGAAATTAAAACTAAAACAATAGAAAGTACTAAAAGAATTTTTTTGGTCATGTTTGAAACATTTTTACATTCGAACAGGTTCGATTTCATTTGAAATAAATTTTGGATTAGGTTTGCAAAAGTATTTAAAAATATAAGTTATATATAATTTTACGACTTAATTTTATGTTATATTTTGTTGATATGCTACTATTGTGTCTATTTGATACTAAACTAACTCCAAATAAAAAAGGATTCAGATAATTCTAAATCCTTATTAAATTAAATCCTTTTATTAACTATTCTTTAATTAGGTTTTTCTTTTGATTCATGCATCGTTCAAGATTATCTTGACAATGCTCTAATTCGTTCAAAGTAATAGTCATGTCCAGAGTGATTTTTCTTAATTCTTGTAAATCCTCAGCCCTATTGTTTTTTTGAATTTTTAGCCTGATTTCATGCAATTTGTCTTCAAGAATACCAATGGTTTCTTTTGCTTTATTTACTTGTTGCTGGTAAATTTGACAAGAATCATTCATGCTTTTATGATTTATCATTACTGTTAATCAATTCGTTTCTTATTTTTAAAATAGATTGATTATGTTCTAATTCGTATGTGGCTTTTGTGATTTTTATACTTATTCTTTTAAACTCATGTAAAAGTTCTGAATTTTTTCGATTTGCTTTTAATTTATCCTTGACTTGAGACAATTCACCCTTTAAGATGCCTATTTTTTCTGCAGCTTTCTTTATTTTTTGTTCATATATTTGAAACGCATCATCCATAAATACTTAACTAAATTTTCAAACTTAATTTAGATTCCAAATGTAATCTTTTCAGAAGTTTTGTACAATCCCTAAATTTAGTGATATTTATTATGTTTCTTATGATTGGAAAGGTGTAATTGTAATAAAAATACAATTTCGTTTTTAAATCATTATACGACTATAAAATACCGTCTTTAATTATTTTTTCTCCTCTTAATTTAGTATCTTTAATTGAAGAATTTAAAACTTACAAGCGGTTTAATTTAATTTGAAGAAATTATTATGTGGTGGAAATATGTATTTGTATTCTTAGGTGCATTCCTTTTTGATGTAGTTCCTTTTCCTTTTCCTCCAGCTTTCACTATAATGGTATTCATGCAAATTATGTTTGATTTAAACATTTGGTTAGTAATTACTGTGGGAGTTGCTGGTTCAATTTTAGGTCGATACATTCTTACACTATATATTCCTATAATAGCTGGTAAAATCTTTAAACCATCTAAAAATGAAGATGTACAATATCTAGGGAAAATTCTCAAAAATAAAGGATGGAAAAGTCAATTAGTCATTATTGCTTACTCGTTATTACCACTACCCACTACCCCACTTTTTGTAGCTGCAGGAATGGCAAATCTCAAGCCAATATACATTATTCCTGCTTTTTTTGTTGGCAAATTCACTAGTGATACAGTACTTGTATACATGGGGAAATATGGAACCGAAAATATAGATCAAGTGCTTCGTGGAGCAATTTCATGGCAGTCAATAACAAGCCTCTTTATTGGTTTATTTTTAATTTGTTCATTACTTTTTATCGATTGGAGAACTTTAGTACAAACCAAACAGTTTAGATTCAACTTTCGCATTTGGAAATAAATTCAAGAGATAAAGATTAGGATAAACTAGAAAAAAAGCAGATAATTTCGTATATTTGATAGAGGTATGTGCTTAAAAAATTAATTCATCTCTGTTATGAATAGTATTTTTAGAAGTATTGAATTATTTAAAAACTTCCTAATAGAAATTGGCGAACTTTCCTTTTTTGCGAGTCGTTTTTTTAAAGAAGCAACTAAAGCACCTTTTGAGTTTAAAGAGTTTCTTCGTCAATGTTATAATATGGGGAATCGTTCGCTTTTACTTGTTGCTGTTACAGGTTTTATTATTGGACTTGTTTTTACTCTTCAATCGAGACCTACGCTTTTAGAATTTGGTGCTGTTTCATGGATGCCTTCAATGGTAAGTATTTCCATCATTAGAGAAATTGGTCCTATTATAACTGCTTTAATTTGTGCAGGGAGAATCGGCTCAGGAATTGGAGCTGAACTTGGTTCTATGAGAGTTACTGAACAAATAGACGCCATGGAAGTATCGGGCACAAATCCATTCAAGTATTTGGTTGTCACCCGAATTTTTGCCACTACACTTATGTTACCAATATTAGTTTTTTTTGGTGATGCTATTGCAATATATGGTTCTGCACTTGTTGAAAATATTAAGGGAAATGTATCCTTTTTATTGTATTTCAACCAAGTTTTTAATAGTCTCGAGTTTAGTGATTTGATACCAACAACAATCAAAACATTTTTCTTTGGGTTTGCTATAGGATTAGTGGGTTGTTATAAAGGTTACAATTGTAAAAAAGGAACTGCTGGTGTAGGACTAGCTGCAAATTCTGCTGTTGTTTTTACGTCCATGTTGCTTTTTATTATTGACTTTGTTGCCGTTTTTGTTACTAATATTTTTTATGATGTGTAATGGATACATTCGTTTCAAATAAAAAACCCGTAATCGAAATTAAAGATTTAAAAAAGAGCTATGGTAATAATCATGTTCTAGCTGGATTTAATATGAATTTATATGAAGGAGAAAATCTAGTTATCATGGGAAAATCAGGCTCAGGAAAATCGGTAATGATAAAATGTTTGATTGGATTAGAAGAGCCCGATAGCGGATCTATTATTGTCATGGATAAAAACATTAGCCAACTCAAACATGAAGAATTAGACGATTTGAGAACAGAAGTTGGTTTTTTATTTCAAGGAAGTGCGCTATATGATTCAATGTCCGTTAGAGAAAATTTAGAATTCCCTCTAAGGCGTCACACCAAAAAATTTGGAAAAATAAAGGACACTACTCCCCTAGTTATGGAAGCATTGGAAAATGTAGGTTTAGGAAATACCATTGAATTAATGCCATCCGAACTTTCTGGAGGAATGAAACGTAGAGTAGCTCTGGCTAGAACATTGATATTATTACCTAAGATTATTTTATATGATGAGCCCACAACAGGTTTAGACCCGATAACTTCAAAAGAAATTTTGTTGTTAATGATGTCTATTCAAAAAAAATACAACACCTCTTCAATAATTATCACACATGATGTTGATTGTGCAAGGATGATTTCAAATAGAATGATTTTGCTGGTTGACGGAATTAATTATGCCGAGGGAACATTTGAAGAATTATCGAATTCTAACGATCCTAAAGTTCAAGCTTTTTTTAAATAATATTCATAATGGAAAAAACAATCTCTCAAAAAATACAACTAGGTTTATTTGTAATACTTGGTTTACTGCTATTTATACTCGCCATCTATTTCATTGGCGATAAACAAAAAATGTTTGGAAAAACAAATCATTTAATCGCTATTTTCAATAATGTAAATGGATTACAACTTGGTAACAACGTTCGTTATTCTGGGATAAATGTTGGCACTGTTCGCAACATCGAAATGATAAACGACACCGTAATAAAAATAGATATGATAATCGATGAAAGCATATTTCCTCACATCAAAAAAAATGCTGTAGCAACAATAAGTTCAGATGGATTGGTGGGTAATATGATTATTAATATCATACCAAGAAATTCAAACGCCTCTTCAGTTCAACCTGGAGATACTATTCATTCTTTGAACAGGGTTCGTACTGATGATATTTTAAGTACACTTAATGTCACTAATAAGAATGCCGCTCTCCTTACTTCAGACTTGCTGGAGATAACTAAAAAAATTAAAAACGGTAGAGGTACTTTCGGCTTACTTCTTAACGACACAATAATGAGTAATGACTTGAAACAAACTCTAAAGAATTTAAAAATAACCACGCAAGGAACTTCCGAAAGTGTCAAAAATTTAAATTTGATTATTAGCTCTTTGAATAAAAAAGAAAACGTATTAGGTGTTCTAAACGACTCTGCAACAGCAACTAAAATGAAAAAAATAGTTGTCAATCTGCATAAAACAAGCAATGAAATTGAAAAAGTGGTTAACAATCTTAACGAAACAATTCTGAATGCAAAAGATGGAAATGGAACCATCAATTATCTTTCAAATGATCCTAATCTTGTTAAAAAAATAGACACTACTATAACCAACATCAATGAGGCTAGCAAACTTTTGAATCAAGATTTAGAAGCTCTAAAGCATAGCTTCCTTTTGAAAGGCTACTTTAAAAAACAGGAAAAAGAGAAAAAGAAAAAATAAAAAAGTTGCTACAATAATTTATCAAAACGCTGTAACAAAAGTTCAAAATCATATCGTTTTCAAGCAATTTATCAAATAATCGATATCTGATTTCGAATTGAAATGACTAAACGAAATTCGTAAACTGGGTTTATTGATTTCTTCCCTAGCGAGAATTTCATCTAAAACATGAGAAGGAGTAATACTGCCTGATTGGCAAGCACTACCACGTGAAACCGCAATTCCTTTCATATCTAAATAGAATAAAATCATCGCCGTTTTATCTTCCGGGAAAGGCAACAATACATTTACAACGGTGTAGAAACCATCCTTACTTCCATTGATTTTAAAATCAGGAAATTCCATTTCGAGTTGTTCAATTAAATAGTCTTTTAATTCTAAAATATGTTTTCTATCAGTTTGTAAATTATCATAAGAAAGTTCTAAAGCTTTTGCCATACCTGCAACTTGATGCACACCCTCGGTGCCTGGACGCAACCCTTTTTCTTGTTCACCTCCAAAAAAAAGAGGTCGTAAACCCGATCTCCTTCTAATAAAAGCAAACCCAATCCCCTTAGGTCCATGGAATTTATGAGCACTTGCCACTATAAAATCAACAGGAAGTGTTTGCAAGTCAAGCTCAGTCTTTCCCACTGATTGTACTGTATCAGAATGAAATAAGGCGTTATATTGCTGGCAAATATTTCCAATTTTCTCTAGGTCTAAAACAGTTCCAATTTCGTTATTAACGTGCATTAGACTAACTAAGGTTTTCTTTTCTTGCGAAAGCAATTCTACTAAATCTGAGATATCAATTTCTCCGTTAGATTTAATAGCTACATAATCTACCTGAATATCATATTCATTTTGTAATGCTTCAACAGCATGCAATACCGCGTGATGCTCAATTTTACTGGTTATGATTCTTTTTACTTTTAAATCCTTAACCGCAGATCGAAGAATCCAATTGTTAGATTCCGTTCCGCAAGAAGTGAAAATAATTTCTTGTGAAGAACAGTTCAGTTGTTTCGCAATAGATTTTCTAGAAAGTTCCAAAATGTTTTTGGCATTTCGCCCAAAACTATGTGTTGAAGAAGGGTTTCCATAATCTTCAGTTAAAACTTTTGTCATTTCTTGAATAACTTCAGTTCTAATTTGCGTGGTAGAGGCACTATCGAGATATACTTTTTTCATTGATGCAAAGTTATAAATTTTAGCAATGCCTTCAGAATTGAATTTGATTGAGATTGTAAATTAAAATACTATTTTTGTCACAATTATAAATCGTTGAATAAGCTATACTGAGAGTCAAATTTTACATATTAATTGTGACTCATAAAAAATTTATATATGAAAAAAATTCTGCAATTATTGATTCTTGTCTTACTTTTAAATGCTTGTGATGATGGTAATGTATCAGTAGAAACCATTAATTTCAGTGATATTACAGCAAACTCTTGCGGAGAAATTATATATAAATTGAAAGATGAAGAATCCTTATTCATGAACATCCCATCAAGTCAAAATGCATTTCCAAATGACGCAACAGTTTCAGGAACTCCAAAGAAAATTCAAATAGGTGGTGATGTAACCGTAAAATATAGATTTTATAATGGTAAAGTATCTGCCGATAATATTTGCATGATAGCTGGTCCTATTACTCCAGTTGCAATTGAAGAATGGGTTGCTACCTCTGGAACCATCGAAATCACTACCACTGCTCTTTATGCAAATCCCGATGCAACTACTGGACAACGAAAAATAGTGAAATACAATCATTACATTGTTTTTAAAAATATTGTTTTTGCTAAGCCTGATGGAACAGATATAAAATATGAAACTTTTATTTTTGGAGATTATTTAACTAATGCTACATCCTTACCGTTCAGCTTTGATTCGAAATTGGTCGCTAGTTGTGCAGAAAATTCTAAAATATATAATGCAAGAAATAGTGGTATTGAAAGTTTGGTAATTGAAAATCCCGACTCAGATTTGATTCAAAATTCTGGAACAGTTACACGACCAATTGGTAGTACAACTAACAAGCTTATTTATCGTTTGTATAACACATCATTACCTACTTCACTTGTAGACTATTTTTGCGGAACAGCAACTCCAATAACACCAACAATTAAAGAAGAATGGATTGCAACGGATGGAACTATCGAAATTGTTAACACAACTTCGGGAGGTTTTTTACATACTATTAGATTGAAAAATGTTACTTTCAGTAGAGGTAATAGTACTTTTTATTACGGAAATGATATTTTATATGGTGAGCTCTTATTGCCTAACTAATTATCTACCATTTTGTTTGATGTAAACTTCAGTTGCACCTAGACCATATTTTTGATAATTAGCATCTTGAAAATTAATTTGGTCGTATCTAGCTAACATAAAATCAAGTTCTGCTTTAAGAATTCCTTCACCAACTCCGTGAATAAAAACAATTTTAGGAATTCGGTTTTTAATGGCAAATTCTATATGTCGTTTGGCAGTTTCCATTTGCAAGGTAAGAATATCATAATTACTCATTCTTTTATAATTAGGAACTAATTTTTCAATGTGCAAATCAAATTCTGGTGGCGGAATTTCACCTTTTACTTTCTTTTCTTTTACAAAACTTCTTGGCTTAGGGATTTCCTTTTCCTTTTTAATTTTATTGAAATCAATATTTCTAGTGTCGCTATTTAAGTCATTAGTATTCTGCACTTTAATCAACTCCTTAGAAGTAAATTTCATTACAAAACCATCTTCAGTTTCAATACTAATTTCATTGTTTTGAACAGATAACACAATTCCGTTTATCGCTTCATCCAAAACAGATACCTTATCACCTTTGTTAAACATTTTGATCTTCGTTATCTTGATTTTTACTTGGTGTTTTTGCACTCAATTGCATCATTCCAAACATAAAAACTGCGATGGCTAAAACTTTAACATAAACATTTCCCTGCTCCGAACTTTGTTCGTATAGAGCAACTACTATTGAGACAATCATTATTGGAATCAAGATTTTTTTCATAATTTATTTGTATCTGATTTCAAAAGTAGCAAACTTTAAAATAACGGCTTACCTATTTTTATAAATATTTTTTGTAAAATTGTATATCAAATGCTTTAGATTTTGGACATCGAAAAATACATGATTCCCTGCGTAAACAAGAAACTATTTGGTGTAGAATGTTTAGGTTGTGGCACACAAAGGGCACTTTTATTACTCCTTAGAGGAGAATTTAATGCAGCCTTTCATATGTTTCCAGCTATTTTTACTACAATATTATTTTTTGGAGTTCTTGGTTTGCATTTTATTGACAAAAGTAGAAATTACCACAAAATCATTGTCAGCCTAGCAATTATTAATGCCGTGATTATGATTGTTTCCTATATTTACAAAATGACTAACCTTTAAATACCTTCTTTACTTATGAAAAAGCAAAAATTACCAAACGCATCAGCAGTACTAATATTAGGAATATGTTCTATAGTAACTTGTTGTTGCTATGGTATAATAGGTTTGATTTTGGGAATTGTTGCCATAATTTTGGCTAAAAAAGACATCCAATTATACAATGAAAATCCCGAAGTCTACGATGGATACTCTAATTTAAATACGGGTAAAATATTGGCTATTATCGGAATTATTTTAAGTTCTATATATTTACTATTTACCATCTATATATTTGCAGTAGTTGGAGAGGATGGTATGAAAGATTTTCAACAAAATTTACTTGAGAAAATTAAACAGCAAGAGGAACAATAAAACTAATACATATAAAAAAAGGGAAAAATTGAGTTTTCCCTTTTTTTATTTTAAATAAAGACTACTACTTTATAAATTCAATTTTTTGAGCTTCTTCGGCATTAATACTGTCAAAAAATCCTTGTTCATTCATCCAATCATCACTAAACACCTTGCTCATGTATCGTGAACCGTGATCTGGAAATATGGCAATTACATTACTATTTTTATCAAATTCTCCTTCAGCCGCATATTGCTTAATAGCTTGTAAAACTGCACCTGACGTATATCCCACAAAAAGACCTTCTTTTTTTACTATTTCTCTAGTACTATGAGCACTTTCTTCATCGGTCACTTTCATAAAATAGTCAATAGCATCGAAATCAGTTGCTGTTGGAATTAAATTCTTCCCTAAACCTTCTATTCTGTAAGGGTATATTTCGTTGTTATCAAACTCTTTTGTTTCATGATATTTTTTTAAAACTGAACCAAAAGCGTCAACACCTAAAATTCTAATATTTGGATTTTGTTCTTTTAAATATTTTGCAGTTCCTGAGATTGTTCCGCCAGTTCCACTACAAGCTACTAGGTGTGTAATTTTACCTCCAGTTTGTTTCCAAATCTCTGGACCAGTAGAATTATAATGAGCATCAATGTTTAGTTGATTAAAATATTGATTGATGTAAACTGAACCTTTAGTTTCTTCGTGCAGGCGTTTTGCAACACTATAATATGATCTTTCATCATCTGCAGAAACATGGGCAGGACAAACATATACCTTGGCACCGAGACTTCGGAGCATGTCTATTTTGTCTTTTGAAGATTTTGAGCTAACTGCCAAAATGCAATTATAACCTTTTATAATGCTTACCATGGCTAAACTAAAACCTGTATTTCCAGATGTGGTTTCTATGATAGTATCGCCTGGAGTAAGAATGCCTTTTCGTTCAGCTTCCTCTAATATGAATAATGCAATTCTATCTTTAGTTGAATGACCTGGATTAAATGCTTCCACTTTTGCATAAAAGTTACCTTCTAAATTTTCGGTAACTCTGTTGAGTTTTATAAGTGGCGTGTTACCAATTAATTCCAAGACATTATTGTAGGCTTTTATTTCTTCTTTCATAAAAAAATAGTTAATCAAGGCATCATTTTTAAAAAGTACTGACCTCAAAACCTTGCAAATTTAACAAAAAAAATTCTAATTCACTTTAATTCTTTCTAAATCTACTAAAAAACTAAATTCTTTTGCTAATTCCTTAAGCGCTTCAAACCGCCCTGATGCGCCTCCGTGACCAGCATCCATATTTGTATTTAAAAAAAGTAAGTTATCATTTGTTTTCAACATCCTTAATTTTGCAACCCATTTTGCTGGTTCCCAATACTGTACTTGTGAGTCATGCAAACCTGTCGAAACATACATATTAGGATATGCCTGTGATTTTACATTATCATAAGGAGAATACGATCTCATGTAATCATAATATTTTTTAACATTTGGATTTCCCCACTCATCATATTCTCCTGTTGTTAATGGAATACTATCATCCAGCATAGTGGTCATAACATCTACAAAGGGAACTTGAGCAATTACTCCATTGTATAATTCCGGTGCCATGTTTACTATAGCCCCCATTAGTAGTCCTCCTGCGGAACCGCCTTCGGCGTATAAATGCTTTGGAGACGTATATTTTTGTTCTATTACAAACTTTGAGCAATCAATAAAATCGGTAAATGTGTTTTTCTTTTTTAATAATTTACCGTCTTCATACCACTGTCTTCCCAAATCTTCACCGCCTCTAATGTGTGCTATGGCGAATATAAAGCCTCTATCCAAAAGTGATAATCGTGTTGATGAGAAATAAGGGTCCATCGAAATTCCATAGGATCCATAAGCATAGAGCAATAATGGATTTGTACCGTCTTTTTTAAGCTCTTTTCGGTAAACCATAGAAATAGGAACTTTTGTGCCATCGGTTGCAGTTGCCCAGATGCGTTCTTCAATGTAATTGTTTTTATCAAATTTTCCACCAAGAACTTCTTGCTCTTTTTTAATTTCCTTGGTTTTGGTTTTCATATTGAAATCAATAACTGAGGATGGAGTTGCCAGAGATTGATAACCATATCGCAAAATTTCAGTATCAAAATCTACATTAGTAGAAGTATAGGCAGTGTAGGTCTCACTCTCAAAAGGAAGATAGTACTCCCCTTTTCCACTCCATGGCCTGATTTGAATTTTATTCAGACCATTACTACGCTCTGTAACGACCAAATATTCTTTGAAAATTTCTATATCTTCAATCAAAACATCTTTTCTGTGCGGAATTAAATCGGTCCAATTCTCTTTAGATGTATTGGTTTCTGGAGTTTTCATCAATTTAAAATTGATAGCTTTGTCTTTATTGGTTAAAATATAAAAGCTATCTCCATAGTGTGAAATACTATATTCTAAACCTCGAACTCTTTTTTGAAAAACTTTAAATTGACTGTCAGGCTCATCCGCTAAAAGTATTCTGGACTCTGTTGTTAACGTACTTGATGCTTCAATAACAATATATTTTTTAGATTTTTCTTTGGAAACAGAGACATTAAAAGTATCATCTTTTTCAAAATAGACCAATTCATCTTTTGAGGAATCAGTTCCTAATTTATGTTTGTAAACTTTATCAGAGCGTAAGGTTTTTGGGTCTTGTTTGGTGTAAAAAATAGTTTTGTTATCATTTGCCCAAGTAGAATTTCCTGAAGTGTTTAGAATTTTATCCGATAGAATTTCTCCGGTTACTAAATTTTTAACTTGTAAAGTATAAATACGTCTTCCTATAGTATCTAATGCAAATGTTGCAAACTGATTGTCCATACTAATAGAGATACCGCTCAATTGAAAGTACTTTTGACCTTTTGCCATTTCATTGCAGTTGAACATGATTTCTTCCTTAGCATCAAGACTCCCCTTCTTTCTGGAATAGATTGGGTAATCATTTCCCTTTTCGAAACGAGTGATATAGTAGTAACCGTTGTACAGATAGGGAACTGATGCATCATCTTCTTTGATGCGGCTTTTCATTTCCTCAAATAATTCTTTTTGAAACGCTTTTGAATCTGCAGTTACAGTATTATAGTAATCGTTTTCTTTATTGAGATATTCTATAACTTCTGGATTTTCTCTGTCGTTTAACCAAAAATAATTATCAATTCTAATATCTCCATGTTTTTCTAAAGTGGTAGGAATAATTTTAGCAAGGGGTGCTTTTATTTTTTCAGTCATTTGTTGAGCATTTGTCATAATGGATGTGCATGCAAAAATAGCATAAAGACTTCTTACGATTAATTTATTTCTCATTAAAATTTAATTGAATATTACCCTGCAATATAGTAATTTTACGGTTCAATTTTAAATTATTATTATGGATTTAATGGGAATGATGGGAAAACTGAAAGAAACCCAGCAAAAAATAGAAGATACTAAAAAAAGATTGGATACTGTTTTGATTGACGAACAAAGCAATGACAGTTTATTAAAAGTAACATTAACCGCCAATCGAAAAATAAAGTCCATTTCAATTGATGATGCCTTATTAGAAGACAAAGAGCAATTGGAAGATTATTTAATTTTAGTTTTAAACAAAGCTATCGAAAAAGCATCCAATGTCAATCAAGCAGAATTAGATGCTGTTGCAAAAATGGATATGCCAATGATTCCCGGAATGGATCAATTGTTTAAGTAAAAACACAAAACACAGATTTCACAAATTTACGCAGACCAATTAGTGTGAATCGGTGAAATTTGTGTTTAAAATTGTAATCTATTGCTTTAAACTGTAAATCGTTATTTAACAACAATTCTCTCAAAGGTCTCCAAAACATAACTATGCATAACCTCACGGTAATCTAAATGAGTTACCATTCTTAATTTTCCATGACCCATTGAACTGATATGTATATTACGCTCTTTTAATTTTTCAACAAATAGATTTTCGTCAAATCCTTCTTTCAATGAAAATATTAGAATATTAGTTTCTACTGGTTCTACTTTTGCTACCCAAGGCAACTTAGAAAGAACTGCTCCTAATTCTTTTGCTCTACGATGATCATCTGTTAGCCTATTGATGTTATTATCTAATGCATAAATACCTGCGGCTGCTAAGTAGCCAACTTGTCGCATTCCACCACCCAAAATTTTTCTAATTCGCAAAGCGCGATGAATAGTCTTTGCATCAGAAATTAAAAGCGAACCTATAGGTGCTCCTAATCCTTTTGACAAGCAAACAGAAATCGTGTCGAAAATCTTCCCATATTCAACTGGATTATCATTGGTGGCAACCAAAGCATTCCATATTCTGGCGCCATCTAAATGAAATTTCAAATTGTGCGCATCGCACACTTTTTTGATTCGTTTCAATTCCTCAAAATCATAACAAGCTCCACCACCCTTATTAGTAGTGTTTTCAACACAAACCAAACTTGTTAAAGGACTATGGTAAAATTCAGGATTGTTAATTGCAACTGTAACTTGTTCTGCAGTAATCATTCCCCTATTTCCATCCAAAAGACAACAAGAAACACCACTGTTAAAAGAAGCACCGCCTCCTTCATAATTATATACATGCGCCCATTTATCAGCAATTAGTTGTTCTCCGGGTTGAGTATGCAATTTAATTGCCGTTTGATTTGCCATAGTTCCTGAAGGGAAAAATAGGGCTGCTTCCATTCCGAACATATTTGCTACTTTAGCCTCCAAGTCAATCACGGTTGGGTCTTGTTTGTAAACATCATCCCCTACTTTGGCATTGAACATGTAGCGCAACATTTCCTCAGTAGGCTTGGTTACGGTATCACTAACTAAATTTATTTCCATTATCTAAAAACTATGTCTTATTTTTGTGGTTCAAAATTACATAATTTATGACAACTACCGAACAAATAAAAGGTATTGTAGAACGCCTTGGTGCGTTGAGGAGGTATCTTTGACGTTGATGCCAAACTAATTGAAATTACTAACGAAGAAGAAAAAACACTCGCTCCTGATTTTTGGAATAATCCGAAGGAAGCCGAAATCTATATCAAGAATCTTCGCTCAAAAAAAAAATGGGTTGAAGATTACAACAAAGCAGTCGATATGACTGACGAATTGCAACTAGCCTTTGAATTCTATAAGGAAGGTGAACTTACCGCAGAGGAATTAGACGAACAATTTCGAATTACTAATGCCCATATCGAAGATATCGAATTTAAAAATATGTTGTCTGACGAGGGTGATAACCTGAGTGCTGTTCTGCAAATAACAGCTGGTGCAGGTGGAACAGAAAGTTGTGATTGGGCCTCAATGCTGATGCGTATGTATTTAATGTGGGCTGAAAAATCAGGGTATAAAATACGTGAACTCAATTACCAAGAAGGTGATGTTGCAGGAATAAAAACCGTTACTCTGGAGTTTGAGGGCGAATATGCTTTCGGCTATTTAAAAGGGGAAAATGGAGTACATCGACTGGTTCGTATTTCTCCTTTTGATAGTAATGCCAAGCGTCATACATCATTTGCTTCTGTTTATGTATATCCTTTGGTAGATGATAGCATTGAAATTGAAATTAATCCTGCTGATATCGAAATTACTACTTCTCGCTCCAGTGGTGCTGGAGGTCAAAATGTCAATAAAGTAGAAACAAAAGTACAATTAGTCCACAAACCTACAGGTATTCAGATTCAGTGTTCGGAAACACGTTCGCAACAAGATAATAGACAACGTGCTATGCAAATGTTGCGTTCACAACTATATGAAATTGAATTAAAAAAACAGCAAGAACAAAGAGCCGATATCGAAGCTGGTAAAATGAAAATTGAATGGGGCTCCCAAATTAGAAATTACGTCATGCATCCTTATAAATTAGTCAAAGATGTGAGAACGGGCTACGAATCCAGTAATGTAGAAGGAGTTATGAATGGCGAAATTGACGACTTCCTGAAAGCTTTTCTTATGATGATGGGACAAAAAAGCGAAGATTAAATCCAAAATCTATTTCTAAAAGTAATGTTAAAGAACTTTCCAAAAGAAGGTTCTTTTATTTTATAAAACAAATCTTACTTTACTACAACGAGGTAGTAGATTTTTTTGCAAAAAAAGACGGTTTTTTATCTATTTTTCATGTTTTCACTAGTTTAAAATTAATATTATCTTTTAAATTTGTTTGTATGTTAACTTTAAAAATAAAGTAAAAATGAGTAAAACACTACCTGAAAAATACAAACATCCTTATGCATTTAACAAAAAATACAGCAAACCAGCTGCTTATTTTTCAATGGAATTTGCAATTGATCAATCGTTAAAAATATATTCTGGAGGACTAGGTTTTTTAGCAGGTTCTCATATGAGAAGTGCTTATGATTTAAAACAGAATCTAATCGGTATTGGCATTCTTTGGAAAAAAGGATATTATGACCAATACAGAAAAGAAGACCTATCAATGGGTGTTCTTTTTCAAGAAAAAATCTATCATTTCCTTGAAGAAACCAATATCAAGTTTACCATAAAAATTAACAATCATGATGTTTGGGTTACGGCTTATTATTTGAATCCAAAAACATTTGGAACTGTACCAATGTTTTTCCTTTCAACTGATTTGCCTGAGAATGATTATCTAGCTAAGTCGACTACTTTCAAATTATACGATTCTGACCCAATTGCCAAAATAGCTCAAACCATGGTTCTGGGATTAGGTGGTGCCAAATTATTGGATGCTTTGGATTATGATCCAGATATTTATCATTTAAACGAAGCGCATGCTTTATCATGTGTGTTTCACTTGTACAACAAATACAATGATGTAGAAGCTATCAAGAAAAAAATGGTGTTTACTACTCATACACCTGAAGAAGCTGGTAATGAAAAACATGACATTAATTTGCTACATTCTTTGAGTTTCTTTGATGGAATTCCATTAGAAAAAGTTAGAGAAATAACAGGAATTTATGACAATACCTTCAATCATACTTTGGTAGGATTACGATTGAGTCATTATGCCAATGGTGTTTCTAAACTTCACGGTGAAGTTTCAAGAGATATGTGGAAAGACTTTTCAGGAATTTGTCCAATAACTCACATCACTAATGCACAAAACAAAAAATATTGGGCAGATGCTTGGTTAGATGAAGCATTACAAAACAAAGACAGAGAAGCTCTAATCAAAAGAAAAACAAGATTAAAATCGAAACTTTTTGATGTTGTAGCCGATCAAACAGGGAAATTATTCGACCCAAAAATTCTAACTATTGTTTGGGCGAGACGATTTGCAGAATACAAAAGACCTGATTTGATTACAAGAGATTACAATCGCTTTATCAAATTATTGTCTAATACCGATAAACCCGTTCAGATTATTTTTGCTGGAAAGCCCTACCCTATGGATTTTGGTGCTATTCATAATTTTGATAATCTAACACACATCAGTAAGAATATTAAAAACATGGCGGTTCTAACAGGTCATGAATTGAAATTGTCCCGTCAATTAAAAGAAGGTGCCGATATTTGGTTGAACAATCCTAGAGTTACTAGAGAAGCTTCTGGAACATCAGGTATGACTGCAGCGATGAATGGAGCGATTAATTTTTCTACCAACGATGGTTGGGTTCGAGAGTTTAAAGATATGAACAAAACGCAGAATTCTTTTGTATTACCAATTGTAGATCATACTTTACCTGCTTACCAACAAGACCAAATGGATTTGGACAATCTATATGAAATGTTGGAAAAAGAAATCCTTCCTTTGTATTACAACAAACCAAAGAAATGGTGGGATTTGGTGGAAACAAGTATGAAACAAGTTGTTCCGTTCTTTGATTCCGATAGAATGGCGGATGAATATTATACTAAGATGTACAAATAAATTAAAATAGAAAAAGCTCATTGTGAAATGAGCTTTTTTGTTTCTTATATATTTCTATGCTATTCTAAAATAAAACTGACACTTACATTAGTTACAATTTCTATTTCTCCAACCGCTAATGTTTCTCTAGGTGCAGCTTGGTCGTTTGCCATTGCCATAGTTTTCATTTCCATATAACGAATAGGTTGTGGATTGTAATTTTGTGAATTATCTGAAATGGTAATGGCTTTCCCCACTTTTTGCCCAAGCACAGAAACAAAATCTTCTGCCTTAGCCTTAGCATTTTTTATAGCTAATTTTCGAGCATCAGATTGAAGTTGCGCAAACTTAGACGATTTGAATTCTACATTATCAATTCTGTTGATTCCAATATCAACCAAACCATCAATTATAGCATCATAATTTGTTAAATCTTTTAGAAGTATTTGAACCGATTGTGTGGCGACATAATTGTGTTTCTTTTTTTCGTAATCATAATTTGGATACAAGGAAACACGTTGGGTTTGAAAATCTTCTTTGGTAATATTCCATTTCTTGATGTACTTGATAACAGCATCCATCTTGGTATCGTTTTCTTTTTTTACATCTGTAGCCTTAAGCCCTTTTGTTTCTAAAGAAATAGAAATTAACGCTTGGTCTGGAGTTACTTTTACCTTCCCTTCTCCCGATACGTTAATCATAGGAACCTGTTTGAGTTCTTGAGCTTCTAATAAAGTGGTACAGGTTAAAATTAAAATAAGTGCTGCTTTTTTCATTTTTATAAAATTAAATAGTTTTGTTTTGAGTATTCAAATGTTGTGCCAATTATAATTTTCCTGCTTTAGCCATACCAAAAAGAATCACAATTGGTATCGCTAAAAGGACAACCATAAATGTGTTTTCAGTAAGCATTTGAGGCTCTTTTACAAGTGTTATTGCAAATCCTCCAATGGCTCCACCAAAATGTGCCGTATGACCTATATTATCATTTTTAGCTTTCATTCCATAAATAGAATACAATAAATACCCTATCCCAAAAAGATAAGCAGGAATGGGAATTGGTATAAAAAACAGAAACAAACTCATATCAGGCTGCAATAAAATAGCCGAATATAAAACTCCAGTAACAGCACCCGAAGCTCCAATTGCTCGATAGCTGTAATCATTTTTATGAAAATATAAGGTCAATAAACTTCCAAAAACTAGACTAGCAGCATAAACTTGAAGAAAAGAAAAATCGCCCAGATAACTAGTCACAACGGGTGCAAACATAAACAGCGTGAACATATTAAAGAATAAATGTCCGAGGTCAGCATGCAGAAAACCAGATGAAATCATCCTAAATTGTTCTCCTGAGCGAATGCTTCCAATATGAAATTCATATTTTCTAAAGAAATACAAATCATTGAAACCCTTGAAACTGACAATTAGATTTAAAACAATAATTATTATAAGAATACTACTCATTTAATTTGATTTTAGTTGTTGTAAAAATAGATATTGTTTGTTTAGCTTTTGTTAAACAGAGTCATTTAAATATAGTTTTAGATGTATATTTGTGCAAAATTTAACTTAATGCAGTTTTTACTTTATCTTTTTTTATATCCTCTACTTTGGTTATTATCCATATTGCCTTTTAGATTGTTATACCTGTTTTCTGATTTTGTTTATGTTATTATCTACTACATTATTGGCTACCGAAAAAAAACAGTTCGAGAAAATATAGCTCTAGCCCTTCCCCATTTATCTAAAAAAGAACGATTAGTTATCGAAAGAAAATCCTACCACCACATGTGTGATATGTTTCTTGAAATGATAAAAACCATGACTATTTCTGAATCGGAAATGGACAAACGATTTCAATTTGTCAATATAGAAATATACAAAGATTTAGAAAAAAAAGGCAAAAGCATTGCCCTGATGTGTGCGCATTATGCAAGCTATGAATGGGTAATTTCTATCAACAGTAAGATCAATTTTAAAGGTTTTGCTATTTACAAGAGAATCAATAACAAATATTTTGATAAATTGGTACGTGACATTCGCTCTAAATTCAAGGCGAATTTGATCACCACCAAAGAAACTATTCCCACTATTCGCGAAAATTTTAAAAATAATGTTTTAGGAATTTACGGCTTTGCCAGCGATCAATCTCCAAGAATTTCATCTGCATTTCATTGGAATACCTTTATGGGTGTAGAAGTTCCTGTGCATACAGGTGCCGAAATGTTGGCCAAAAAATATGATATGAACGTAGTTTTCCTAAAAGTAGAAAAAGTAAAACGAGGCTATTATAAAGCACAATTTCAAACGCTATCCGAGAATGCCAACGAAGTTCCCAATTATGAAATCACCGATCAATTCCTAAAACTGGTAGAACAACAAATCCACGAAGCACCAGAATATTACCTCTGGACACATAAACGATGGAAACACCGCAGATAAAAACAAACAACCCTTTCAGAACAATTTTGAAAGGGTTGTTTGTTTGATGGTTATGGTATTCAGCAAAGTAAAGTCCATTTGATGATGTGTAAAAAAATAGTATATTTGAAAATAATGCGCTAGTGAGTTGCGTATATCATCCCTATTTTGGGTAGATTGGCGCAACTTTTTAGCTCATATATACAAGTTATGTGCAACTTTTGCCAAACATTAAACAATTCATCAAATGTCAGAAGAAAAAAAGAACTAAATGATTTCTATTTTTGAGAATTTTGTGCAAAATATTGAAAGTGTCGAAACTTTCTTTAAAAAGCTTGCTATGAAAGCTTTAGAAGAAGATAAGTCCAGTCTAGAGAATCGAACAAAATATTATGAAGATTCCATTAAAGAAATTTTTGGCGAAGAAGTGTTGAAAAAATTTCTTAAATTACTGGACGATAATATAAACGATCAAAATGCGGAAAGAGAATTATTTACATCTATTTCAAAAGAAAAATATGCATATTTACTTTTAAAAATAGATGAAGCTCCAAAATTAAGAGATAAAAATTTTGAAATATTAGCTAGTGGGGCATTTATTACACTTAATAATTACTTTGAATTTCTATTCGCGGATTTATTAACGTATTATTTTATAAATAACAAAAATCAGATTGAAGAAAAAAATATCTCAATTTCACTTAGCGAATTGAAAAATTATTCTACAATAGATGAGGCATATAATGAAATATTGTTTAAAGAAGTAGAGAAACTTCTAATTGATTTAAACTTTGAAGAAATCAAAAAGTATTTTCAGAGTTTAAAAGTAGGTTTATCAGAAGAGTTTGTTGATTGGAACTATATCAATGAAATAAGAGAAAGAAGGCACATTTTAGTTCATAATAATTCCATCGTTAATAAGAAGTATATCACTAAATCTGGAAACCCATTCAACTTAGCTATAGGTGACACTGCAAAAATTAAAGTTAAATATTTCCAAAAAGCTATAGATGAGATTCGAATAGCTGGAATCTTATTAATAATGAATAGCTGGGGTAAATGGGAAAAAAATACCACTACAGAAGCAATAGTTGAATTATTGACAACTTCTTTTGAATTGCTAAAACAAAAAAAATATTTAATTACTACGAAAGTTTGTGAATATGTTGAAACACATATAAAACCTCTTAACGATAATGAAGACAATTGTGTATTAAGATCAAAATTCAATCATTGCATAGCACTTAAAAGATTAGGCGAGAAAGAAGCTTGTCAAAAAAAATTAAATGAAATTAGAATAAGTACTCTTTCTCCTATTTTTAGAATTGTAAATCATATACTTAAGGACGAATTTAATGAAGGAATTCTATTATTTAAACAAGCTATAATAGTTGACGAATTTTCAATAGCTGATTATTTGGAATGGCCAATATTTGATGAGTTACGAGAAAATGAAGAACTCAATTCTCTAGCAACAAGTGAGTTCAACGAAAAAACAGATTAATAAAGCTGCATATAACAGCTAATAAGCGCAATCGCTTGATTTTCGTAGCTTCAACATTATTCTCACGAATAATTTCCTGTCTTCACTGGAAATAAATCGTTTCGCTTTTCCGCAACGTTCGCCTAGCAAGAAACCGTCATAAAACACAAACAACCCTTTCATCTCTATGTTGAAAGGGTTGTTTGTTTTCATACCGCTATCGCTTCACTAATTGGGGAGCAATACAACATCCGAAACTACTTTGGTTAACGGCTTGGAGTCAACTTCTTTTATTACCGAAATCAAAATCCCGCTAGCGGTAGATTCTATGGCAGATATTTTCTCTTCTGCTAGGGTCAAATTAGGTTTGTCGATTACAAAGGTCGAGCCTGATAATTTGTAGAGATTTTTGTCTAATCCCGTAATCAAGTACACATTGTCTCCAGTGAATTTAATTTCTTTGAATGAGCGAATCGTATTTCCAGGAAACAACGGAATAGCACTTGGCAAGGTCACTCCCGTTTTAACCACTTCAATGGCAGTTCCTGTAAATTTATAAATGTCTAAAATATCCGTATTATAACGCCTCACCACCATATAGGGCTGATTTAGATTGTTGGGATTTTTACAAAGCGTAATGGTGTGCTTGTATTCCATACTCAAACCCGTTCCTATACTGCCAATACCAGAAAGTGAAGTAACCGCACTAAAACCGCTAGTGTAATTAAACGAAATGATGTTTATTTTTCCAGTGTCGGGAGTGCCCGTAAAGGACAACCAAGCCCAAAATACCTTATCGCTATTTCCCGCTTTGGAAGCATCATTTGTAGTCGGGATGTTTATACCGCTGCCTTGCACATAATCCATTTGAGGCACAACAGTTCCCGTCCAAGTATAGGTTGTAGGATTGTATTGATAGAAAGTTGGCTTGCCCACATTAGAATTCAATCCCATGCTTAACATAAAATTGCTATCGCTCAAAGTATGTAGATATCCTTGATTGGCACTAGCAGAAACAGCTCCAGAAAAATAGGTAGGATTGTGAACATAAATTCTGGCACCCGAAAAACCATAAGAACCATGAGCTCCAGCCGAATAATTGTAAGATACCAATCGGGTGAAATTTTTGTCAATTTCAAAATCATCAAAGGCAGACGAGGCTTGAATAAGCACATAATTTTTTATTTCGGGATTGTTGTAATCGCCTTGACAATTGAGCGTAGCGCCATAACTAACAAGATCAATGGCTGGCAGGGTAAACTTTGCCACTACCGAAAAAATTCCGCCTTCTTCCAGTATTTTATAAATTTCAGCGGTATGAATATTGTTATTGTTGGTATTTCCCTCTGTTGGAGGAAAATTGTAAAGTCTGTATTTGAAAGTGGCTCCGTTTGAAGCATAAAAATCTTTTACGGGATTGATTTCTTGGGAGACGGTACTTCCAGCAGTTGAACCTCCGCCCTCATTGGAGGAGTCTGACGAACAAGATGTGATTATTAGTACACTTGCTACTAAAATTAAAAAGGTTTTCATTGTATTGTACTTAATGATTACTAAAAACAAATATATTGTGATGTTGAAATAAAAAAAATACGATAAAATTCGTATTTGCTACTTCTAATATTTTGATGGATTTTTTTGAAAGTTTATTTATATATTTGAGAAAGATAGGGATACTTGTATAAGACAAATCTAATATAATACGAGTATCTTGCTTATCTCTCAAAAACAAAAAGTAATTTGTAAAGTCAAAACATAACCGTATTTTTATATTTTATATAAAGAAAGTAGGCCGAAAAGCTATTGGCAAAATTTTATAAATACCATGAATACCACCAAAAAAGAGTTAAACCCCAAACAACGTGAGGAACTACTCAATATCTTACAAACTCGTTTTGAGAAAAATATAAATCGGCATATGGGTTTAGAGTGGGCCAAAATAAAGGCAAAGCTAGAAGCCTATCCAGAAAAAATATGGTCACTTAATGAAATGGAACAAACAGGAGGAGAACCCGATTGCGTTGGTTTTGATGAATCAACAATAGAATATATTTTTTATGACTGCTCTGTAGAAAGTCCCAAAGAACGAAGAAGCCTCTGCTACGATCGCCAAGCGCTTGACGCCAGAAAAGAAAACAAACCAAAAGATTGTGTTTTAGATAGAGCCGCCTCAATGGGTGTAGAACTTTTAACGGAGGAACAATACCGCAATCTGCAACAACTTGGAAAATTTGACACCAAAACGTCAAGCTGGATACAAACACCCGTAGCCATTCGGAAATTAGGAGGTGCTTTGTTTGCAGATTTTCGTTACGATCATGTTTTTATCTATCATAACGGCGCTGAATCTTATTATGCCGCAAGAGGGTTTCGTGCTTGTCTAAGAGTGTAATTACAAATAATTACTAAATATCAAAAAGCTCACAGAAAAAGCAGATTTTATAGATTATTAAAAATAATGCATAAAAAAAGACTGCCTTTTTGCAGTCTTTTACTTTTTTTAAGAATTGATTTATGCCATAAACAAAGCGTGCTTGTTGTAATTGTATAAGACCAAATCATAAGGAACTAGTTTAGGAGCTATCTTTTCTGAAGCTGGATTAAACGTGATATGATTGTGCTTTCTGAATAAATAAATTTCCTTTAAACAATTAGACAAACTTTGATGAATCGCAGTTGTAAAAGTTGGTAATTGCTTGTCTCCTACCAATAAATCAAGTTGGTAATTAGAACTACTTTTCGACAAATTGTTTCCAATGATTCTTATGGTAAATGTGGTAGGAACTCCTTTTTGTTCCCCTTGATACTGTACTATCATAGTAATTAAATTAAAATTAAGATTGGATAAAATTGCTTTTCAACTTTGCTATGTTGAATTCTTTAATAAAAGTATTAAAAAAAGTGAAACTAATAAAATAATTGTGTCAAAATTAAGAATTCAATATACAGAAATACAAATATCAAGTTTGACAAGATAAAATTACCAAGCTATGATGAAGTAAGAGTCACAAAAAGCTGCCAAAAAATCTTTGCCACTCTGAATAAAATGAATACATTAGTCCCTTTAAATTTTACACCAAACTAATATGAAAAATACAGCATTAACGCACATTCACGAGAGTTTAGGAGCCAAAATGCTTCCTTTTGCAGGATTCAATATGCCTATCCTATATGAAGGTGTCAATGCAGAACATGAAACCGTCAGAAACGGTGTGGGAGTTTTTGATGTATCACACATGGGAGAATTTTTACTATCGGGACCTAATGCTTTGGCTTTAATTCAAAAAGTATCATCTAATGATGCATCAACCTTAACTATAGGTAGAGCTCAATATTCCTGTTTACCCAACTATGAAGGTGGAATTGTAGATGATTTAATCATTTATAAAATAAAAGACGACCAGTATTTATTGGTAGTCAATGCCTCAAACATAGATAAAGATTGGGATTGGATTTCAACTCATAACGATTTAGGAGTCGAAATGAGAAACCTTTCCGATGACTATTCATTATTAGCCATTCAAGGGCCTAAAGCTGTTGAAGCCATGCAATCATTAACGTCTGTAAAACTATCAGCCATACCCTACTATCATTTTGAAGTGGGCGATTTTGCAGGGTTTCCCCATGTTATCATTTCAGCTACTGGCTATACGGGTTCGGGAGGTTTTGAGATTTACTGCAAAAATTCAGAAGTAGAAACCATTTGGAACAAAGTATTTGAAGCTGGAAAATCTTTTGACATCAAGCCCATTGGATTGGCTGCCAGAGATACCTTGCGTTTAGAAATGGGATTTTGTTTATATGGAAATGACATTAATGATACCACTTCTCCAATAGAAGCAGGTTTGGGATGGATTACTAAATTTACTAAAGAATTTACCAATTCAGACAACCTTAAAAAGCAAAAAGAAGTTGGTGTTTCAAAAAAATTAATTGGATTTGAAATGCAAGAGCGTGCCGTTCCGAGGCATGATTATGAGATTGTTGACAAGAATGGGAATACTATAGGAATAGTAACCTCTGGAACCATGTCTCCCTCAATGAATGTTGGTATTGGATTAGGATATGTTAACTCCGAAAACAGTGCAATAGGAAATGACATTTTTGTTAGAATTCGAAAAAATGATGTTCCAGCAAAAGTGGTCAAATTACCGTTTTATAAGAAATAAGAATTGAAAAAAACATTCATTATACTACTCCTATTTTTACTAAATGATGGTATTGCACAGACTAAAACGGATGCCTGCACTACTTTATCCAAAATTAATGAATTAATTAAAGAGTTTCATTTCAAACCAAAACCCATAAACGATAGTTTATCGGCTTATGTTTTTACCCAATTTCTAAAAACAATAGATCGAAAAAATGAATTGTTTCTAGAATCAGAAATTAATAGTTTAAAAAAATATAAATATAAACTAGACGATAACATCATCAATGCTAAATGCAGTTTCCTAAATGAATTTTACAGCAGCTACCAAAAAGCAGTTAATAGACACATTGCAATTATTGAAAACGTAAAAAAGGAAAAATTTCCGCTAAGTAGTCTCGAAATAATAAGGTCTTCTAAAAATACTATGCCTTATTTAAAAACAGAGAGCGATTTGAAAAAATTCAATAAAAAAATAATGCTTTATAATATACTAAGAGAAATAACAGAAATTAGTTCTAACAAGGATTCTATACAAAACTTATTTTCTATCATTTCGGAAGCTTCAAAACAAAAAGTATTTGAAGATTTTACTTGTGAAGCAAACAATTATAACCTAACAATCGAGGAGTTCAGCAATCTCTTTTTCAACGTATTTTGCTCCTATTTCGACCCGCATACAACTTTTTTTTCAACCAATGAGAAATCTGATTTTCTATCAACTATCAGTTCCGATGATTTTACTCTAGGTTTAAGTTTTTCAGTAAAAGATAAAAATAATATAGTTATAGATGAAATATTACCGGGTGGACCAGGCTTTTTTTCTGAAAAATTAGAAGTAGGAGACCAAGTTATCAAAATAAAATCAAAACAAGAAGTATACTCGGTAAATTGTAACTATTTTGAAAAAATTGGAAAAATTTTAAACTCCAGTGAATACAAAAATGTTTCTTTAACAATGAAGAAAAAAAGTGGAGAAGTTTACACCTCAAATCTCTACAAACAAGTAATGAAAAATTATCAAAATAGCGTTTTTAGTTATATATTAGAACGAGAAAATCAAAAAACAGGATATATCAAAATTCCAAGTTTTTATTCCACTTTAGAGAATGGGAAAACAAATGTAAGTGATGATGTAGCCAATGAAATAAAAAAACTAAAGGAAGATAAAATTAGTGGATTAATTATTGATTTAGAGAATAACGGAGGTGGTTCAATGCTAGAAGCAATAAATCTTTGCGGTTTATTTATGAACGCTCCTGTTTTAGCACAAATTGTTACAAAATCAGGTAAAAAAGAAATTATTGGCAATCAAAAACCCAGAAACATTTATTCCGGTCCAATCATTATTATTATCAATGGTTTTTCTGCCTCTGCAAGTGAATTTTTTGCTAATACAATGCAAGACTACAATTTAGCTCTTATTATTGGAACAAAATCGTTAGGAAAAGCAACAATTCAAGAAATTGTTCCATTAAATGATGAACAGAATCAATTTCTTAAAATTACCATTGGGAAATTTTACCGTGTTACTGGCAAAAGTAATCAGTACAATGGTGTCATACCTGATATCGAAATTCCAAATTTATTTGATGATCAAATGCCTAAAGAAAAAGATTGTAAAACCGCATTTAAGAACGATAAAATTGAAAGTGTTGTTGATACCAATAAATATCCTATGAATGAAAAACAAAAAGAAGCGATTTTAAAATATTCCCTAACTAAAAAAACGAATACAGATTTACAAAAAATTATCAGTATGAAGGTAAGATTTAATCAATTTTATAAAACGTCTTTAGCAATTCCTTTGCAATTCAATTCTGTTTTTAGTCAAACGAGAGAATTTATAAAAAGTTGGAAAGAAATAGAAATATTTAGTAAGACCGATTACCCATTTCTTATAAGCAATACTTCAAATGAAATACAAAGAATGCAGTTGAGTAGCTACTTAAAATCTATAAATAGCACACAAATAAAAAATTTAAAATCCAACTTTCGTGTTTTTGAGTCCATTAAAATTATGAGTGAATTAAAATAGAAAACTACATTAAATTAAAATTTTGAAAATTGATAATGAAAAAGTTATTTTTGCACTTTAAAATAAAATAGAAATGGGAAGAGCGTTTGAGTTCAGAAAAGGTAGAAAAATGAAACGTTGGTCGGCAATGGCCAAAGCATTTACTAGAATTGGTAAAGATATTGTAATGGCCGTTAAAGAAGGCGGACCAAATCCAGATGCCAACTCTCGATTAAGAGCCGTTATCCAAAATGCTAAGGCTGCGAATATGCCGAAAGAAAATGTAGAACGTGCCATAAAAAAAGCTACCGATAAAGATACAGCAAACTATAAAGAAGTACTTTTTGAAGGTTATGCACCACATGGTATTGCATTGTTAATTGAAACAGCCACAGATAATAATAATCGTACGGTTGCCAACATCAGAAGTTATTTTAACAAATGTAACGGTACCATGGGAACTCAAGGTTCTGTTGAGTTTATGTTTGACCATACCTGTAATTTCCGTATCCCAAAAGAAGGTTTAGACCCTGAAGAATTAGAATTGGAATTGATTGATTTCGGTGCTGAAGAAGTTTTTGAAGATGAAGATGGAATTTTAATTTATGCCCCTTTTGGAAGTTTTGGAACCATTCAAAAAGAATTGGAAAACAGAAAACTAGAAATTCTCTCTTCTGGCTTTGAACGAATTCCACAAATCACCAAAAAATTAACCGAGGCTGAAATGGCTGATGTAGAAAAACTAATTGAAAAAATTGAAGAAGATGATGACGTGATGAACGTCTATCATACCATGGAAGAAAACTAATTTACTCAGACTAACTTCATCGTATTAAGCTTTTGTTGTGTATGTTCATTCGTAAATAGTATTCTTACTATATTATTATGAAATTTATTAGGTATTTCATGGTAAGTTCCCTTAATTTGATGTCAATCTTCAAATAAAATTCATCACAATTAATGAAATCCTATTCACTACAAGAAATAAATACCATATTAAAAGGCGTTATTATTGGAAATACTTCTCAAAAAATAACTGCTCCCGAACAATTAGAAAATGCCAATGAAACCGAAATTTCATTTATTGGCAGTAAAAAATATGAAAAATTCTGGACGACTTCAAAAGCATGTGCAGCTGTAGTTAACGAGGATATTTCTATTGAACCTGGTGAAAATAGAGCTTTTATAAAAGTAAAGAATGCCGATTTAGCTATGTCAGAGGTCTTATCTCTTTTTGCACCACCAAGTCCATTATTCCACTCAGACATCCATCCAACCGCAGTAGTCGACTCTACCGCTCAAGTGGGTAATGGAGTCAAAATTGGTGCAGGATGTTACATCGGACCTAAGGTACAGCTTGGAGATAATACAATCATTTACCCTAACGTTACGATTTTAGACGAATGTAGCATCGGGAAAAATACTATTATTTGGTCAGGAGCTGTCATTCGTGAGCGTTGTCATGTAGGTAATAATTGTATCATTCATCCTAATGCTACTATCGGTGCAGATGGTTTTGGATTTCGACCTGACCCTGAAAAAGGTTTGGTAAAAATCCCTCAAATTGGAAATGTAATTATCGGTAATAATGTTGAAATCGGTGCTAATACCTGTGTCGATAGAGGTAAATTTAGTTCTACTGTTTTGGGTGATGGCTGTAAAATTGATAATTTAGTACAGATAGGTCATAACAGCAAGTTAGGTCGTTTTTGTATTATGGCTGGTAATAGCGGATTGGCCGGTTCTGTGACGCTTGGAAATGGTGTTATTATTGGCGGTAGTGCTTCAATTAAAGATCATACTACAATTGGAGATGGCGCAACAGTTGGTGCTGGTTCTGGTGTTACTTGTGATATTCCAGCGGGGAAAGTAATGCTTGGGTATCCTGCAGTAGAAGCGCGTGATGCTCTTAAACAATGGGCGATTTTAAAACGCTTGGTTAGAGATTCAAATAAATAATTTCTTAAAAATTATATTCCGATTTCCACTTGAAAACGTAAATACCAGTTATTTTTTATGTTTCCATTGAAGTATTCCAATGTATCATAATTAATTTCTGCCTGTAACTTAAATGCGTGTTCCCAAATATATTTTGTAACTCCAAAAGAGTATTCTTTTACTTTAGGGGCTAACTTTTCAATATCGTTACCTACATTTTGAAGTGAATATCTTCCGATAAACTCATAGTTTTTCTTGGTATTATAACTTATTTGATAATCAAATCCGTTTCCTACAAAAACATAATTAGATTCTGCTATATCATCTGGATTGTAAGTTATAGCATTATCTGTTGTGGTTCTTGACATAAAGCTAGACATAGCAGCCCAGCCATTGTATTTGAACATAGCATCAAGTAAAACCGATCTCATAGTACGTTTTTCAAATAAATCATTTCCTAGTTGACCTTGTGTTCTTCTGGCGTGATTATTTTGTTGAAAAGCTCCAGATACCATTAGCTTTGGAGTCTTTTCTCTAATAACATCTCCTTCAAAATAGGTTCCGTCTTTAGTAAATGCTCCAAGTGGAAATAATTCAATTTTTCCTGTAGCTGCAATTCCATCATCGGCTTTACCTGTTACATTCCTTCCTTCTCCAGTAGATAAAGCACCCTTAAAATTATACGAAAATGTATCTTTGAATTCATTCAAATGATGAACCTGAAATCCGAAATCTCTATCGATAGTAAATTTAGCATTGTTTATGGTTCTATCTGTAAGTTGTAATCCTCCAGATGAGTTTACCCGTTGACGATTACCTGGTAATTTGGTTTGTCCAAAGCTGATATTCCAATGTTTATTAGGTCTATAAAAAACCACTGCATCTCGGATAATATTGATATTTTCTCCCTCACGAATTTCCCCAACATCACCAGGAGCAAAAGACAATTGTATGGCGTATAAAAATTTTGGATTACCCACATAACCATCAAAACGAAGACGCAAACGACGTATTTGCCCGTCATAAGCTCCATTTTCACCATCATTTTCAACATAACTAACCCTGTTTTGTAAGCGAAAACGAATGTTTAATTGAAATAAACTATCTGGCGAAGTCAAACCAACTCCTTTTCCAAAACTATAGTACGGCAAAGCAGATAATTTGACATCATTATCGTGTTTTGATTGCTCAATAGTAACCTGTGAATAAATAGAAATTGAAGTAAATAGTAATAGTATGAGTTGTATTCTTTTCATTTGAAAGGTTTTAATTGCTCTTTGAAATAATATAATTTAAAAAAAAGAGCTAAATTTATGTCACAAAAAAAGCCAACTTTGAGGTTAGCTTTGAATTATATTTTAGATAAACAATTTTAATAGATGGTATACTAGAGCTGCTAAAATTGCCGAAACAGGAATCGTTAAAATCCAAGCCCATAAAAGTTTTACTGTTACACCCCAGCGAACAGCAGATACTCTTTTAGTTACTCCTACCCCAATAATTGATCCTGTAATGGTATGTGTTGTTGAAACCGGAATCTTAAAATGCTCTGTCGTAAACAATGTTAATGCTCCAGCAGATTCGGCTACTACTCCTTCAAATGCAGTTACTTTGGTAATTTTTGACCCCATAGTCTTTACAATCTTCCAACCACCACTTAGAGTTCCTAATGCAATTACGGTATAACAAGTTAGGGGAATCCAAGCGGGCATGTGTGATTTGATTCCTTTATCTTCATCAGGAAGTATAACATTTAAATCCAACCATCCAGCCGACATATCTACATGAGGGTTCATCCTTAAATATACAGCTACTGCAGCGGCTATAATACCCATTACCTTCTGAGAATCATTTCCACCATGTCCTAAACTAAAAGCTGCAGAGGATAATAATTGCATTTTTTTTAATACTGCTTCCGCTTTTCCTACTGATAATTTACTGAAAAATAAATTAAAAATGGCTAAGCTGAAGAAAATAAAAGCTACTAGAAACCATTTAATATTAGAAGGTTCAGTTATTACACTCCAAAAATGACTTTCGAATCTTGGTTTTTTAATTCCTTCATATCCTACCAAAACCGAAGATAAAAACCAGAATACCAATACCATCAATACTATTGTTAAAATTTTTGGATAGATATTCTTTTTAGAAGAATACATCAACCATAACGATAGAAAATACGAAATAATCATTCCTAATAAAGGAGCAAACACAATAAATAGAATTACTATAAAAACACCACTTGGTAATAATTCACCCTCTTTGGCTGCTTTTAACCAGTTTACAATTTTAAATCCAAAATTTTCTGGGTCAGTTACACTTGAGAATCCATGAGCAATGGCAGCTCCAGCAAAACCACCAATCAATGTATGTGATGAAGAAGAAGGAATTCCTTTCCACCAAGTGATTAAATTCCAAATAATCGCAGCAATAACACCAGCTAAAATTACTACTAAATCGATACTAGAGGTATGTGCAGTTTTAGCAACAGTGTCTGCAACACCAAATCCAAAAACCCAATAGGCCATGAAATTAAAAAAAGCAGCCCAAAGCACAGCTTGAAAAGGTGTTAAAACCTTTGTAGCTACTATGGTTGCTATAGAGTTTGCTGCATCGTGAAAACCATTGATATAATCAAAAACTAATGCAAGTACAATGATTATTATGAGTAGAGTAAAATCCATAAAAGTATTTTTTTTAGTAAAATGCTATGAATGTTTTACAGAAATTTGTTCCATAACATTGGAAACACTTTTACATTTATCAGAAGCTGATTCTAGCGCTGACAATACTTCTTTGTATTTAATAATGTTTTTAGCATCGGTTTCATTTTCAAAAATATCTGCAACTGCTTTATCAAAAACGTTATCAGCTTTACTTTCTAATTTATTGATTTTCTTGCAAGTATCCTTAATTACTTTATGATTCATATCCTTTAGTTGCTTGATTCCCTCACCTATGAGTTGACAAGCCTCTAAATTAATCTCAGTTAATTTACGGATAGATTTTGTTATCTTTTCAACCTGATACAAACGCATTCTGCTCGCTGCACCATGCATGTAATCAGCGACATTGTCTATTGCTTTAATTAGTGAATGTATATCTTCTCTATCAAAAGGGGTAATGAAATTTCTGCTTAACTCTAAATGTGTTTTATGAGTAATTTCTTCAATGGTAGCTTCTAAATCTTCAATTTTTTTGAAATATTCCTCTCTTTGATCTTTAGGAGCATTAACCGCTTCATGAAGAGTTTCTGCAAGAGTAATCAAATTAGTGGAGGCTTGTTCGAATAATGGAAAGAACTTTTTATCCTTAGGAACTAAAAATTGAAAAATGTTGTTTAATGACATTTGATATGTTTTTAAAATTTAAGCAAACTTAGACTTACAATGTTAAATTATCGTTAACTTACAAATAACTTGCTGTTATCATTAATAATAATTATTTAATGTTTAATTAACATTGACCAATACAATATTACACAATATTTCAATCGTTTTCGTATTTTAGCAATTAAATATAAAATTTCTACTCCAAAATTAATTCAAAGAAATAACCCAACAACAAAAAAGAAATTATGGATATCAACTTCAATACAAACGAAGATCATAATAAACTTCTCCTATCCCATTTAAAAAAACATTTTTCTAAAGTAAAACTTGGTGGAGGTCAAAAAAGAATTGAAAAATTACATCTTGAAGGTAAAATGACTGCTCGAGAGCGCATTGACTATTTGTTGGATAAAAAAGCTAAAAGTATCGAAATTGGAGCTTTTGCTGGAGAAGGAATGTATGAAAATCATGGAGGTTGTCCATCTGGTGGTGTGGTGGTAAAAATTGGATACATCAAAGGGAAACAATGTATTGTAGTTGCCAATGATGCTACTGTAAAAGCAGGGGCTTGGTTTCCAATTACTGCAAAAAAAAATCTTCGAGCTCAAGAAATTGCCATAGAAAACAGGCTTCCTATAATTTACCTAGTAGACAGTGCTGGAGTATATCTTCCCTTGCAAGATGAAATTTTTCCTGACAAAGAACATTTTGGTCGGATTTTTAGAAATAATGCTATAATGAGCAGCATGGGTATCACTCAAATAGCAGCAGTAATGGGGAGTTGTGTTGCAGGCGGTGCCTATCTCCCGATTATGAGCGACGAAGCCATGATTGTTGATAAAACGGGAAGTATTTTCCTTGCAGGAAGTTATTTGGTCAAAGCAGCCATTGGTGAAAGTATTGATAATGAAACTTTAGGCGGTGCTACAACTCATTGCGAAATTTCGGGAGTTACCGACTACAAGGCTACTGATGATAAAGATGCCCTTGACAGAATTAAAAGCATCGTTGATAAAATAGGTGATTTTGACAAAGCAGGTTTCAATAGAATTGCTCCACAAAAACCCGCATTAAACGAAAATGAAATCTACGGAATTCTACCGAAAGCCAGAAATGAGTCTTATGATATGTATGAAATTATTAAACGACTCATTGATAATTCAGAATTTGACGAATACAAAGCAGGATATGGACAAACGCTAATTACTGCTTATGCTCGAATTGATGGCTGGGCAGTTGGTATCGTTGCCAACCAACGCAAAGTAGTAAAAACAAAAAACGGAGAAATGCAGTTTGGAGGTGTGATTTACTCTGACTCAGCAGACAAGGCCACCCGATTTATAGCCAATTGTAACCAAAAGAAAATCCCTTTAGTTTTCATTCAAGATGTGACAGGTTTTATGGTAGGTTCCAAATCTGAACACGGAGGTATTATAAAAGACGGTGCTAAAATGGTGAATGCTGTATCCAATTCAGTTGTGCCAAAATTTACTGTAATTGTTGGTAATTCCTATGGAGCCGGAAATTATGCCATGTGCGGAAAAGCCTATGACCCTCGTTTGATTTTTGCCTGGCCAAGTGCTGAATTGGCGGTCATGGGAGGAACTCAAGCTGCGAAAGTATTGGCACAAATTGAAGCTAATTCATTAAAAGCCAAAGGAGAACTGGTTGATGAACAAAGAGAAAAAGAATTGTTTAATGCCATAAAGTCAAAATATGATGAACAAACATCGCCTTACTATGCTGCATCAAGATTATGGACAGACGACATCATTGATCCTCTTGAAACACGTACCTGGATTTCTATGGGAATTGAAGCAGCGAATCACTCTCCTATTGAAAAAAAGTTTAATTTGGGAGTCATTCAGGTTTAATTACTAAATTAAAAAAACTATTTTTACCTTTAAACCTAAGTAACTGGCTCATGAAAAAAACTCAGATAATTCTTCTTTTACTTGCAGTTATAGTATTGATTGTAAAAATTATTTCTTACTCATATAATGAAAGTTCTGATTTTGTATTTTATGCCAATAAACTGATGTTTACAGTATTAACTATGAATTATATTTACTACAGTATTCAAGAAAAAAATACAAAGTACAAAGTCTTGCTAGTTTTAACCTCAATAATAGGCACAATAGGATTATTAATTGACAATAGTAGCATCTTAAATACATTTAACATAATCGGAAGTATTTTTTTTATTTTCTATTTTAAAAGAAAGTCTAAATTAATTGACTAAAATTTCTTTCAAAAATGTATCGTATTAGTAACTGAATATCATTGGATATTCGACATGAAATCCAAATTACATGTATTTAATTTGTTAATTAATTTATTAAAATGTTATTTTTTAACTTTAAAATTAGTAATTTAGTATAAATAAAACTTAATTACTATGGATACTTCAGTTAAAGGATTAAACAAGTGGGCCAATAGGCATACTTCCTACCCCATCGACATTTTACGGGTTGCACTTGGTGTTTTTTTAGTTTTAAAAGGAATCTCTTTTATAACAAATAATAGAGACTTTGAAGATTTAATCGCTCCCGTTAGTAATTTTCTCGGGGGTATGTTTGCTTTTCACTATATTGCAGCAGCACATATAGTTGGAGGTACGATTATCGTATTTGGGTTACTCACCCGATGGGCAATTATAGCACAACTTCCTATTTTGTTGGGAGCAATTCTTATCAATTTTTTCGGAGAAATGAATGTTGGTAATCTGATAATGGCTCTAATCGTTTTAATCGTTAGTGTTTTCTTCTTGATTTATGGTAGCGGAAAACATTCAGCGGATTACTTTTTTAAAATGGAAAAATAGTTGATTAAAAAAACGCACTAAAATAAATTCTTAGTGCGTTTTGTTTTTAGGCTATATTTTCAGCGGTTTCTTTTCTGAGAATTTTTCCGTTTTCCGTTTGTTTGAACTTAGGAATAAAGAGTATTTCTTTAGGTTTTTCATATTTATCCAATGCATTAAATACCGCATCTTCTATTTTTTGTTTTTCTCCTTCAATAACTAAAACTAATTTTTCTCCTAATTTTTCATCGGCCTTGCCAGTTACAAAAAATCGAGCCGCTATTTTACCGGATAGTTTTTCTTCAATTTGTTCTGGAATAAGTTTAATACCTCCACTATTGATGATATTATCAAATCTTCCTATAAATTTAAATTGCTTTTCGTTGGTTAGTTCAACAATATCATTGGTAACAATTAAATCATCAGAAATCCTTGGAGCATGAATTACCAAACAGTTTCTGTAATCGTAAGAAATAGTTATATCTGGTAAAACTGTAAATACTTTCTCACCAACTTCTCTTGCGGCTATATGAGTAATTGTTTCGGTCATACCATAGGTTTCGTATACTTTAGTTGGGAGTTTTAGTAACTCTTTTTCTAAAGCCTTGCTAATCATTGAGCCTCCTATTATTAATTTTTTTACGTTTTTTAATTCTTTCAAAGAGTTTTTAGCTTGCAAGGGTACCATCGCAATGAAATCATATTTAACGTCACTTTTATTTTCGAGAGGATGGGCGCTAGGTGCAACAAAATCCATATCAAGACCTAAAATAAATGCTCTAATAAACATTAACTTTCCGGCAATATATTTTACTGGTAAACATTGTAAAGCTTTGTTTCCTGGACGCAAATCAAAAAAGTCTCCAGTTGCAATAGCTGATTCTACCATGGCTTGTTTAGAGGTTCGAATTGTTTTTGAGGCGCCAGTAGTTCCAGAAGTTTGCAAATCAATATAAGTGCGATCATCAAACCAATCAAGGAGAAACTCTCCAATTGGTTTTTCAAAATCTTCTCCTTCTTTTATAAAACTATAAGCCACTCGTAATAAATTTTCACGATTAAAATGAAAACCATTCAATTTAAAACTGTTGTGTACATTATGATAAGTTGGTATCATGGTGATATTCGTTATGTATGTTAGTATTTAATTTTGTATCTGAATTAGCTATATTTCCTGTTAGTTTTTCAGTCCAATTGGTCCAATTGTATTTTTTACTAAAGATAAATAAAAGTATAGGATAAACAAGAATTACTGGTAAAATTACATCAAATCCAGCAGATGGATCAGACATGTCTTTGAGAATTGAATTTGTTTGAAAAACGGACCAATCAGAAGTTACCAATAAAGCTCCTACCATGTTATTCGCTGCATGAAATCCTAATGAAAGCTCGATTCCGTCATCCATTAAAGTCATTATTCCAAGTAAAAGTCCAGTACCTATGTAGTAAACCAAAACAATATATCCCATTTTACTCACTTCTGGATTGAAAATATGAAGACATCCAAAAATTATTGAAGTCATGATTAACGGAAACCATTTATTCAGAGATAAATTTGCAAAACCTTGCATCAAATAGGCTCTAAAAACATATTCTTCAGTGCTTGTTTGAATAGGAATCATTAGTGTAGCAATAACAAATAAAATCAAAAATGGTATTGGTTTAAACTGTACAACAAAGTCTTCAGGACTAGTATAGTACATCGCTAAAGTAGAAAAAACTGTAAACAATGCCCAAATTGAAAAAGAAAAGAAAATTCTATTCCAATCTACTTTTTTTCTTGACGTTGTTAGTTCGAAAAAGGATTGTTTATGAAAATATTTAACGACAAATAAAATACCAGCAAATGCAAAAACAAAAGATAACATAATCAAAAATAAAGTAAGATTTGAATCGAGTATTTTCATCCATTCATCTGAATTGGACGGAATTGCTTTATCTTGAGATATGGATTTTGCTAAAACTGCTAAAAATAATGGAACTTGTCCAATACTCGAAGCTAAAATAATTAACAAAGAACCTAAAATATATTTCCAAAATTTATTTTCAGGCTTGCAACCTTGCTCTATAAACATAGTTTGAATACAACTTACTTTTAAAAGCACGAATTTAGTTTAATTTTTAAAATTAAATTCAATTCCTTTACATAAAATTTAAAACATACTGTATGATACAAATTTATCACAATAACCGATGTGGAAAATCTAGAGATTGTCTTGCTTTTCTTGAACAATCTGGAAAGGAATTTGAAGTGATTAAATACTTAGAAACTATTCCAACACTTAATGAATTAAAGACAATTATCAAAAAATTAAATATAAAACCACTAGAATTAGTACGTCAAAAAGAAAAAATCTGGATTGAAAATTTCAAAGATATTCCCATGACTGATGAAGAAATTATTCTAGCCATGATTACAAATCCAATTTTAATTGAAAGACCAATCGTAATTAATGGTGATAAAGCTACAATTGCAAGACCATTAGAAAATATAAATACTATACTGTAATATTTGATAGTTTCAATTAACAAAGATTTATGATATGCCCATTAAACCAAAAACTACTTTTGTAATCATATATAGAAATTCTTATCAAAAAAGCATGACAAATTTTAAATTTTCTTTAATAGCCCTATTACTAATAATCTCCGTTACAGTTTTCGCACAAGATAAACCTTTATCAAAAAAAATAAAAATTAAAGGTTCAGTTATTGAAAAAGTAAGCAAACAACCATTAGAATATTCAACAATAACGTTAACCAATGTAAAGAATCCTAAGGCAATTTCAGGAGGAATTACCAATTCGAAAGGTGAATTTGATGTAGAAGTTACTCCAGGAATTTACAACATTAAAATCGAGTTTATTTCTTTCAAACCCACTGAAATCAAAGAACGAAAGTTATCTGAAAACACAAATTTAGGAGTCATCGCATTAGATGAAGATGCCACTAAACTGAATCAAGTAGAGGTACGTGCTGAAAAAAGTACTGTAGAAATAAAACTAGACAAAAAAGTATACAATGTTGGGCAAGATTTAATTGTTAAAGGAGGAACAGTAAGTGATGTATTGGACAATATTCCTTCTGTTTCTGTTGATGTGGAAGGAAATGTAAGTCTGAGAGGAAATCAAAATGTTCAAATTCTAATTGATGGTAGACCTTCAAATGCAATTAATATTACTGACGCCTTGCGCCTTATTCCTGCTGATGCCATTGACAAAGTTGAAGTTATAACAAACCCGTCAGCTCGTTATGATGCTGAAGGAGGTGGTGGTATTTTGAATATTATTTTAAAAAGAGGCAAAAATCTAGGTTTAAATGGAACTCTGATGCTATCTGCAGGTTCTCCAGAAAATACAGGCGTTTCAGGAACTTTAAATATAAAAAACAAACAATCAAATATTTTTACATCATTAGGATACAACAAGAGTAATAACCCAGGAAACACTAAAATAAATCAGGAAAATTACGATTCAAATCAAAATTTAGTTTCCTACATTGAAGAACGTAGAAATAACGATAGAAAAAGAGAAGGAATAAATGGAAATTTTGGAATAGAACTATTTCTTGACAAAAGTTCTTCTTGGATCAATACATTTTCCTTCAGAAACAATGATGGTGCTAATCCTGAAAAAGTAATCTATTCTAAATATTCAAGCTTTGACCCATTTAGCAAAACACAGCGATATAATGACTTATCACGAACAAGTATTGATTATGAATATTCAACAAATTTCACGAAAAAATTCAAAAAAGACGGACATAAATTCACTATTGATGGCTCATTTTCTCAAAACAATGATTTAGAAAATTCAATTATAACAGGAACGGGAATCGAGCCTGTAAAAAGCTTTATTTCTTCTGAATCAACATACAACAATCAAAAACAAAACAGAAATACTATTCAGTCCGATTATGTTCTGCCAATTGGTAAAAACAGTCAGTTTGAAGCAGGTTTTAGAGGAAATTACCTCACTCTTTTGTCAGAATATCGAGTAGAAGAAGATTTTTTAGGGAATGGTACTTTTACAGTAAATACCAATTTTACTAACACCTTAGAGTACAAAGAAAATGTATCAGCCTTATATTCACAATTTGGGTCGAAAATCAATAAATTTTCTTATTTATTCGGAATGCGATTTGAAGATTCTAAGATTGTCATTAACCAACTAACAACACAGGATTTTAACACTAAGAAATATAATAATTTCTTTCCAAGTGCTTTTCTAACCTACGAAATCAGTGACGGAAGTAGCATTTCATTGAATTATAGTAAGAGAATTACAAGACCCAGAGGCAGATTTATCAATCCGTTTTCCTCCTACTCCAGTAACATCAATCTTTTTGTAGGAAATCCAGATTTAGATCCTTCCTACAGTGACGCTTTTGATATGGGATATTTAAAAAAATGGAATAAAGTAACTTTAAGTACTTCCTTATATTATAACAAAACTTCGGGCTCCTTTCAAGTTGTAAGGATTGAATCTGGTAGATATATTGGAGATATACCTGTAGTTTTAAATACACCATTTAACCTGGCCACAGATAACAAAATAGGTTTTGAATTTACCTTGAATTATAGTCCATTTAAGTGGTGGAAATTGAATGGAAATTTCAATTTTTTTAGCAACAAAACAGATGGGAAATTTACCTATACTAAATCGTCCAACGAAGTTGAAACTATTGACTTTAACTACAATGCATCAACTTGGTTCACTAGATTAAATTCAAAATTTAATTTGCCGTACAAAATTGACTTTCAAGTCAATGGAACCTATAATGCTGCTCAAAAAACGGCTCAAGGAATTACTAAAGCAAATGCTAGTGCCAATATGGCTATGAGTAAAGATGTTCTAAAAGACAAAGCAACAATTACTTTTAACATTAACGATATTTTTAATTCAAGAAAAAGAATTAATGACTTAACCTTGCCCCTTGTTCATTCTTATAGCGAAATGCAATGGCGTGAAAGGCAATTTACCTTATCTTTTACCTATCGATTCAATAAATCAAAAACTGAAAGAGAAAAAAATCAGAAACGTGATAGCGATAATGGCGGAGAAGATTTTCAGGGATAAAAAAAGGAACTCAATTGAGTTCCTTTTTTTATAAGTCTGTTTTTACGCAGACGAATTTTTTCTTGCTTTTTTCTCTTTATACATTTGATAAAAAACACCTCCAACCCAATACTGGACAAAGGCTACCAAAAAAAACATTAACCAAAATCCTATAGTAAGAATGGTTAAAAAAAGTAAAAAGCCTAAATACTGTGAAAATTCAAACATGTTTTCCGGAATTTTTTTGAATTATATGCAAATGTATGTTTATTATTTTTTCTTACCAATTAAAAGATACCAATTTTTATAAATCTTTTCCACATAGCATTTATTAGATTTTGATTCTGTTAATTTCCTCAATTTTTATCGACCAGCAAAGGCACAAATCGAAACTCGCCAAATTCGTGTTTCTCAAATTGAGTTTCATTTTTGCGAATCAACAAAGTCATAATCTGAACCTCCTCGCCTAACGGAATGACTAGCCTACCTCCTATTTTTAATTGTGCCATCAAAGGTTTAGGAATGATTGGCGCCCCAGCAGTAACAATAATACTGTCAAAAGGAGCATGATTAGGTAAGCCTTTATAACCGTCTCCAAAAGACAAATGCTTTGGACGAATTCCTAGTTTAGGTAACAAAACAGATGTTTGTTTAAATAATTCGTTCTGTCGCTCTATACTATAAACACTGGCTCCTATAGCACACAAAACGGCTGTTTGGTATCCTGAACCTGTTCCTATTTCCAGTACTTTATGTCCTTTTTTTATTTCTAATAATTGAGATTGAAAAGCTACGGTATAAGGCTGAGAAATCGTTTGTCCAGCTCCTATCGGAAAGGCTTTATCTTGATAGGCAAAATCAGCAAAACTTGAGTTTAAGAACAAATGTCTTGGTATTATTTTTATAGCTTCTAAGACATTTTTGTCAGTAATTCCCTTTTCTTTTAAAATGGAAACCAATTGATTACGAAGTCCTTGATGTTTAGCGGTATCTTTCAAAATGTAGGTTAATTTATTTTGGTAAAAATAGAAAACAAATTACCAATTATCAATTATGCTTTATCAATAAATTCCTATTTTTGTTCAAAATCATTTTTATGTTAAAAGTTGGCGTTTTAGGTGCTGGTCATCTTGGGAAAATACATTTACGATTGTTGCAACAATCTAATAAATACGAACTGGTAGGTTTTTATGATGAAAATCAAGAAAATGGAGCTAAAATAGCTGCCGAATTTGGATACAAACAATTTGATACTATTGTCAAATTAATTCATGCTGTTGATGTCATTGATATTGTAACGCCAACGCTTTCGCATTATAAATGTGCTAAAGTAGCTATCAAATCTGGCAAGCATGTGTTTATTGAAAAACCCATTTCAAACACTGTTGAAGAAGCCGAAGAAATCATTGCACTTGCCAATGAATATAAGGTAAAAGGTCAAGTCGGTCACGTTGAGCGATTCAATCCAGCATTTATAGCTGTGAAAAATCAGATTGAAAACCCAATGTTTATTGAAACCCATCGCCTAGCCGAATTCAATCCTCGTGGTACAGATGTACCAGTTGTTCTAGATTTGATGATTCATGACATTGATGCCATTCTTAGTGTAGTAAAATCTAAAGTAAAATCGGTTCATGCCAGTGGCGTTTCGGTTTTGAGTCAATCACCTGATATTGCTAATGCTCGAATTGAATTTGAAAACGGTTGTGTAGCCAACATCACTTCTAGTAGAATTTCAATGAAGAACATGCGTAAATCTCGTTTCTTTCAAAAAGATGCTTACATATCGGTTGACTATTTAGATAAAATTTGTGAAGTAGTAAAAATGAAAGATGCGCAAGAAGTTCCTGGTGATTTTGACATTATCTTGCAAAATGCAGAAGGAGAAAAAAAGCAAATTTATTTTGCCAATCCTGAAGTTTCCTCAAATAATGCAATATTAGACGAATTAGAAACTTTTGCAGATGCAATTGTAAATAATACAACCCCAATTGTAACTCTAGAAGATGGAACTGAAGCATTACGAGTAGCCTATATGATTATTGATTCGATGAATAAACAATAAAACAAACTAACATTATGAAAACAATAGCCGTGATAGGTGCTGGAACAATGGGTAATGGAATTGCGCATACTTTTGCACAAAGTGGTTTTACTATAAAATTAATTGATGTTTCCGAGAAAGCACTAGATAAAGGCATGGCTACTATTGCTACTAATTTAGACCGAATGGTAGCAAAAGGAACTATTTCTGAAGAAGAGAAATTCAAGACCATTAGTAATATTATTGCTTACACCGATATTAAGGACGGAGTTGTTGGCGTAGATTTGGTGGTTGAGGCAGCTACTGAAAACGTTGATTTAAAGCTAAATATCTTCAAGCAATTAAATGAAACTTGCGCTCATAATACCATTTTAGCTACTAACACTTCTTCTATTTCTATTACACAAATTGGTGCAGTAGTTGCACATCCTGAACGTGTTATCGGTATGCATTTTATGAATCCTGTCCCAATTATGAAATTGGTAGAAATTATTCGCGGATACAATACCAGCAATGAAGTCACCGAAATCATCATGACACTATCCGAAAAACTAGGAAAAACTCCAGTCGAAGTCAACGATTATCCAGGTTTTGTTGCCAATAGAATTTTGATGCCCATGATTAATGAGGCTATTGAAACGCTGTATAATAAAGTGGCTGGTGTTTATGAAATTGATACCGTTATGAAACTCGGAATGGGACACCCAATGGGACCATTACAATTAGCAGATTTTATTGGATTGGATGTTTGCTTGGCAATACTTAATGTACTATACGACGGTTTTAAAAATCCAAAATATGCACCTTGTCCTTTATTAGTCAATATGGTTCGAGCTGGAAAACTAGGTGTAAAATCAGGTGAAGGTTTTTATGATTATAGTGAAAGTAAAAAGGCAGAGAAAATTTCTAAACAGTTTATTTAATATGTCAATTACACAAAATCTTCTCAAAATAAAATCGTCTTTACCTGAGAATGTTACTCTTGTTGCCGTTTCAAAAACCAAACCCGTTTCCGATTTGATGGAAGCCTACGAAGCTGGTCAACGTATTTTTGGTGAAAACAAAATCCAAGAAATGGTTGATAAATGGGAACAAATGCCAAAAGACATTCAATGGCACATGATTGGTCACGTTCAAACGAATAAAGTTAAATTTATGGCTCCATTTGTGAGTTTAATTCATGGTGTTGATAGTTTGAAATTATTAGAAGAAATTAACAAACAGGCATTAAAAAATAATAGAATTATTGATTGTTTACTGCAAATTCATATCGCCGAAGAAGAGACTAAATTTGGATTAAGCGAAAGTGAATTGAATAATGTAGTACAATCCGAAACTTTCAAAAATTTAGAAAACATTCGAATTGTAGGACTAATGGGAATGGCAACTTTTACCGAGAATCAACAGCAAATCAAAAAAGAATTTACTCATTTAAAAGCTATTTTTGATAAAACAAACCAACTTCCAACTTCTAACTTCAAACTTCAAACTTTATCTATGGGAATGTCTGGCGATTATCCACTCGCAATAGAGTGTGGTAGTACCATGGTTCGAATTGGGAGTAGTATATTTGGTAGTCGTTAAGAACAATTTTTAACTTTCATGAACTTTAAACTTTAAACAAAATTTACTGCATACTCGACATAGAAACCACTGGAGGACAATTCAATGAAGAAGGAATTACAGAGATTGCTATCTATAAATTTGATGGGCATGAAATTGTAGACCAGTTTATTAGCTTGGTTAATCCAGAAATTCCTATTCAACCGTTTGTGGTAAAACTGACTGGAATTAACAATGCCATGTTACGATCGGCTCCAAAATTCTATGAAGTAGCTAAACGGATTATCGAAATTACTCAAGATTGTATCATTGTTGCGCACAATGCTAGTTTTGATTTTAGAATATTAAGAACTGAATTTCGTCGTTTAGGTTATAATTTCGAAGCTAAAACCTTGTGTACTGTAGAATTGGCAAAAGTGTTGATTCCCGACCAACCTTCCTATAGTTTAGGCAAATTGGTTCGTGCACTTGGCATACCTATGGCCGATAGGCATCGTGCTAGTGGAGATGCCTTGGCTACAGTAAAATTATTCAAAATGCTTTTAGATAAAGATGTTGAAAAAGTAATTGTAAAAGAATTAGTTAAGACCGAAGTAATTAAAGGAATTGCTCCAAAATTACTAGATATTATTGAAAGTTTGCCTTCAAAAACAGGAGTGTATTATATTTATAATCAGACTGGTGATATAATTTATATTGGCAAAAGCAGGAATATCAAAAAACGAATCAATCAGCATTTTACGGGTACATCAACTAAAAGTAAAAAAATTCAAGCTACAGTATTTTCGGTTACTTATGATGAAACTGGAAGCGAGTTAATAGCGCTGTTAAAGGAAAGCGAAGAGATAAAAATTAATAAGCCTATTCTCAATAGAGCGCAACGAAAAAGCATTTTCGAATGGGCTTTGTATCATGAAATGGATTCCAATGGCTACATCAACTTAAAATTACAAAAAGCCGATGGTCGAAAAAAAGAAATCACTTCATTTACAACGCTACAAGAAGGAAAAAACACCTTGTTTAGAATTACATCTCAGTTTAATTTATGTCAAAAATTAACTGGTTTATACGAAACAAAAGCGGAATGTTTTCAATATAAAATTAAAGAATGTGATGGTGCTTGTATTGGCAAAATTTCTCCAGAAGAATACAATAGTAGAGTTCAAGAGTTTATCAATAGCTACAGTTTTGAAAACCAAAATATGGTTCTTATTGACCGTGGACGAACTATTAATGAACGCAGTGCCGTATTGATAGAAAATGGTATTTATAAAGGGTATGCTTTTTATGATTTGAATTATCAAATTAATACCATTGATATTTTAAGAACCATCATCATTCCAATGCAAAACAATCGCGATACTCGAAATATCATACAAAGTCATATTAGAAAAAGTAAAAGTTTAAAAATCAAACGATTCTAGAATGGCAAAATTTCTAATTACGATTGTTGGCCCAACTGCTATTGGAAAAACAGCTTTAAGTATTGCTTTGGCCAATTATTTCAAATGTGAAATTCTTTCTTGCGACAGTCGACAATTTTACAGAGAAATGTCTATTGGAACCGCTGTTCCAAGTCCAGAGGAATTGGCTTCGGCAAAACATCACTTTATTCAAAATAAATCCATTTTTGATGAATACACCGTTGGCGATTTTGAAAAAGAAGCCATCTCAAAATTAGATGAATTATTCTTAAAAAATGATTTTGCAATTCTCGTCGGTGGATCTGGTTTGTACGTTGATGCAGTTTTAAAAGGATTTGATGCATTCCCAAATATTGATGCTTCTGTTCGTAAAGCTGTAAATTCAAATTATGAAAAACTGGGAATTACCTATTTACAAGAACAACTAAAAACTCTAGATCCTAGTTATTTCCAAAAAATATCTGAGGAGAATCCACAAACATTACAAAATCCACAACGCATGATGCGGTTTGTAGAAGTGGGTTTGGGAACGGGAAAACCCTATTCTTCATTTTTAAATCAAAAGCAAAACAGTCGAAACTTCACCCCTATTCTCATCGGATTAGAATCTGAGAGAAATGTCATTTATGACAGAATCAATCAGCGCGTTGCTATAATGATAAACCAAGGTCTATTGGATGAAGCCAAACAGTTATTTCCTCATAAAGAATTAAATGCACTTCAAACTGTGGGTTATAGAGAATTATTTAGTTATTTTGAAGGCGAATTTTCTCTTGAATTTGCCATCGAAGAAATCAAGAAAAACACTCGTAGATTTTCAAAACGACAATTGACTTGGTTTAAAAGAAATGAAAAGACAAAATGGTTTGATTATTCGACTGACAAAAATGAAATCATTAATTATATAACTGAAATAATTCACAGTTCATAATATGCCTAATCACTTTAAGGCATTGCTAAAAGCTTTAACTATTTAGATGCTATTTTTTTATAAATTTACTTATATAATTTTGGGAGCCTATTTTGATTTGTATAATGTAAGTTCCTTTAGTTAAATTTTCGACGACGACAGTATTTGATTTTTGACTTTTATTGAATACTATTTTACCATTTACGTCAAATATCAATATTTGTTTTTCTTGATTTGAATTAGAAAAAGTAAGATTTAAAGAATTAGAAACTGGATTTGGATATAATGCAGAAAGATCATTATTGAAACTTTCATTTTGTAACGTTTCTGTTTCTAGTTTAATAATCCAAACATCAGATTTACCTTTTACATCGGTTATATCTCCGTCAGTTGAAGTAGTTGAACCTGCTAAAACAATTTCTCCTGATGCAGAAAGTGTCATTGCATATGGAATATCTCCACCTGATCCCCCAAAAGTTTTTTCCCATTCTAATTGTCCACTTTTATCAAATTTCACTAACCAAAAATCACCATTCCCTTTATAATTAGTAATATCTCCATCTGCCGAGTATGTTACGCCACAAGTTAAAAAACCTTCATCAGTTGTCAATGCAACCGCTCTTGCAAGTTCATAACCTGACCCTCCATAAATAGTTTGCCAAATAACTGTACCCGAATTATCAATTTTTGCAATCCAAGAATCACCTCCAAGTCCTTCTCCATATCCAATAACAACATATTGATCCAAGTTAGGAATGTACTGAATAGCCATTACTGCGTTTTCAAAACATTTTTCCCATTCAATATCTCCTGAATTATTTAATTTGACTATCCATCCGCAATAACCTAATGATGTGTTAGTTACATCTCCATTAATAGAATTTGTTCTACCAGTAATAATACATCCACCATCTTTAGTTACTAAAAGTTTACTTGGTTGATCCGTTTGAGTACCTCCAAATATTTTTTGCCAAATCAAATCCCCTGAGCTATTCAATTTTATAATCCAATAATCTTGATCGCCTTTTGCATTAGTTATATCTCCATCAGTAGAATTGGTTACGCCAGCAATAATATAACCACTGTCTTCAGTTTGTTGAATAGTATAAGCTTCTTCTGAACCAGAACCACCATAAGTTTTTTGCCATTCAATAAATCCAGATGAACTAAATTTGATAATCCAATAATCACTATTTCCTTTGTTTAATGTTACATCATTATCATTTGAGCTTGTAAATCCAGCGACAATGAAACCTAAATCATTCGTTTCTATAACACTATATGCCTTATCATTTTTTGTACCACCTAATGGTTTTTGCCATTGAATTGCTCCAGCAGCGTCAACTTTTACAATCCAAAGGTTAAATTTTCCATTATTATTAGCACCAGTATCTCCATATGCTGAATTGGTTTCTCCAGCAAAAACAATTCCACCATCGGAAGTTGCTACCACGGCATTTGCTACATCAAACTCACTTCCTCCGAAAGACTTTTGCCATTGTAAATTTGGAGCTTGAGAGAAACTAATAAAAGGAAAAAGAAAAATTAGTAAAATATATTTTTTCAAAGTAATTTTTTTTAAGAAATTAATAATCAGCTATGTAAAAATAATTAAATAAAAATACAATATGTTGTTAATGCTAACAAAAATATTAATTTGACGAAAATGGAAAAAACATTTTTACATTTATATAAATTTAACTCGAAATGCCAATAGCTCCTAATTTTACATCCATATTAAGCAAAGATTGGGAAATCAATTTTACGCAATGTGCCCCAAATGGTTTTTTAAAATACACTGAACTGTGTAATCTTTTGCAATTGACTGCTGCGGCTCATTCAGAAATTGGTGGCATTAGTTTTACTGACATGCAAGAATTCCATCAAGCTTGGGTATTGAGTAGAATGCGAGTTGAAATTGCAGCATTACCTAAATGGAGAGATATTGTAACTGTAAAAACTTGGATTAATTCTCTAGAAAATTCTCGTTCGGTTCGTGCATTAGAAATGTACGTCAATGGAAAGAAAATCATTGGTTCTGAGACATTTTGGGCAGTTTTTAATACGCAAACACGAAGACCTGAAGCATTAGCTCTACCCTATGAGCATTTTGAATTATTTCCAAATGAAAAAGCTACAAAGGAATCATTCTCCAAAATAGACATATCAAAAGATAAAGAGATTCTTTTTGAAAAAACAGTATGTCTATCTGATTTGGACATTGTAAATCATGTAAATAATATAAAATACTTGGAATGGTGCCTGGACTTGGTTGATGATAATCTAATTCTAAATCAAGAAATTAGAAGTTTTGAAATGAATTTTCTTAAAGAATTATCTTTAGGCGATGCTATTATTCTTCATGAATGTATGGCTGAAGAATCAACTATTTTTAGTATTACTAAAAACGACAAAACCAGTTGCGCACTACAATTGAATTGGAAATAAAAAAGGCTCCGATTTCTCGAAGCCTTTGTATTTATGCTACTGCTTTATTTTTGACTACAAGTCTAAATCCTTCTCCATGGATATTGAGAATTTCTACATTCTCATCTGGTTTTAAATATTTCCTTAATTTGGCAATATAAACATCCATACTTCTTGAAGTAAAGTAGTTATCGTCTCTCCAAATTTTTGTCAATGCTAATTCTCTTGGCATTAAATCATCTTCATAGATAGCTAACATTTTCAATAATTCATTTTCTTTTGGAGATAACTTTATAGGCTCTTCGTTTTTATAGGTCAAGAAACGTAATTTCGAATTCAAATGAAATTTACCAATTTGAAATTCAAATTTCACATGATCGTTTTTGATATCTGTTGTTTTTCTTTGAATAATTGCTTTAATTTTCATTAATAAAACTTCAGAATCAAATGGCTTATTTAAATAATCATCTGCTCCTACTTTATATCCTTTCAACACATCTTCTTTCATCGATTTTGCTGTTAGAAAAATAATTGGCACATCTTTATTTTTTTCTCTGATTTCTTTGGCCAATGTGTAGCCGTCTTTGTAAGGCATCATGACGTCGAGAATGCACAAATCGTAGGTGTCTTTTTTAAATTTTTCAAAGCCTTCCATTCCATTTTTTGCCAATGTAACATCAAAGTCATTAAGCAATAAATAGTCCTTTAATATCGCTCCAAAATTTTGGTCATCTTCTACTAAAAGAATTTTTTTATTTTCTGTTTCCATATTACTAGTTAATTAGTGGTATTTTTATTATAAATGTACTTCCTTTTCCTTTTTCGCTTTCGACGAATATCTCTCCGTTATGGTCGTCAACTATTTGTTTAACATAAGCTAAACCTAACCCATGACCTTTTACGTTGTGTAAATCTCCTGTATGCTCTCGATAGAATTTTTCAAAAATTCTTTTTTGAGCTATTTTACTCATCCCTAGACCTTGGTCTTTTATTTTGATTATAACGAAATCTTTTATGTTTTCAGTATACACATCAATCTTTGGCGCTTCAGGAGAATATTTTATTGCATTATCTAATATATTTACAATTACGTTTGTAAAATGTACATCATTAATTAAAACAGTATCTCTACTAGCTTCAAAATGAGTTGTTATTGTTCCTTGTCGATCTTCAATTATTAAATTAACATGCTCAATTGCATCTTCAATAATGTCATGAATAGCATTTGACTCTTTACTAATCTCCAGTTCTCTTTTCTCTAATTTAGAAATTCGAAGTACGTTTTCGACCTGTGCATGCATTCTTTTATTTTCATCACGAATCATTTGCAGGTATCGATTAATTTTTTCTTTATCCTCTATAACTTTTGGATTTTTTATTGCATCAAGAGCCAAATTTATTGTGGCAATTGGTGTTTTAAATTCATGCGTCATATTATTAATAAAGTCTGTTTTAATCTCAGATATCTGTCTTTGCCTTATTAGTTGATTTAAAGCACTCGTATATGCAATTACAATAATTAGCGTAAAAATTACTGACAATAAAGTAATCCCAAGAAGCTCAGAAAATAAAAATCTTTCTTTGTGAGGAAAACTAACTAATAATTCATATTTATTATTTCCTTCGTTGTCTGTGAAAATAGGAATGGAATAAGTGGCATTTTTATCAAATTTAAATCTTTCAGATTTTACTTTTGTTGCCAATCCATTACTGTAAATCCCAAACTCAAAAGGCGTTTTCACCTCATATTCTTTCAATTCTTTTTCGAGCAATTTTTGAAGTTTTTCCTTAGATACTCTTTCTTGCAAAGGCTTCGCTGCTGCTATATCCTTGAAAAAAATTTCAAATTGAGCGTTTTCTAAAATATCGAGTTTTCCTGATTTTTGAATCTTGATATCTGGAGAAATATCTTTATTAATTTGAGATTTATCGATATCTCTATTACTATATACTTCGGTAACTCTTTTTGAAGAAAAATTTTTGAGCTTCTTTATACTATCAATTTTTTTATCAAAGAACGAAGAAGATACATTGAAATCTTCTGAAATGATATTATTGGAATAAATAATTGTTTCGTTGGTTCTGAAATCTCTTTGATAGTATCCAAACTCGAGAAAATCACTTTTCTCAGGCTCTTTACCTATAATGTCTTTAAGTTTTTTATACTTATCAATAAAACTAAAAGCTTCCTCTTTTTGCAATTTATCGGCAACATTCCCGATTACTTGAGTAACATGAAACCGAAATTGCTCATCGTTATTTTTGAAAGAAGTATTGAACCAATATACTTGAACAAGGATTATTCCTATCAAGGACAAACTCATTAAAACTACAAGTAATCGGAAAAACAATTTATTCATCGTAACAAAGTTAAACAATTTAACATTTGTACTATTAATACATTAACCAAAGATTAACAAATCTTAATAATTTTATTGAATTGTAATTTTTTTAAGAATTTCTTTGACTTGACTCTCTATAGTTTCACTGTCTGTATTGTCAATAATGTAGTCGCTATTTTTAATTCGATACTCGTCAGATAATTGATTTTCAATACGTTCAAGAACTTCTTCACGAGTTACAGCATCTCTTTTTATCACTCTATTTATTCTTTCTTCTAGGGGCGCTATTACCGTTATGACAAAATCACACTTTTTATAACTACCACTTTCAAACAGTAGTGCTGTCTCTTTAACTACTAACGGAAAATTTGAATGATTATTGACCCATTGTGTAAAATGTTTTTCTACTTCAGGATGAATAATTGCATTAAGTTGCTGCAATTTTTTAGAATCATTAAAAACAATTTGAGACAGTTTTTTCCGATTTAATTTTCCTTTATCAAAAACAGCACTGCCAAATACAGTTTTAATTGTTTCCAAAATTTGTGGAAATTCGGTGATTTTTTTTCCTTCAACATCTGCAATGTAAACAGGAATCCCTAGCTTATCAAAATAATTTGCTACAGTAGTTTTACCACTTCCTATACCGCCCGTTAAACCTATTATTTTTGTCATGATTTAAAAAATAATTCAGGAAAAGCCTCTTGAGGTTTTTGTTTCAAAAGCAATACTTTAACGTATGATTCAATGAATCCTATTCCATATCCAAAAAATTGTTTCCAAACGGCAATTACAGAAAGATAACCAATTTTCAAACTTTTATTTTGAATAGTAGCAACGATAAAGATTAATATGAAATATGCAAAATATAGCTGTAAAAATAAATCCTGATTGAATAGTAAAAGTAGTATTGAAATAAAAAAGCCAATAATAAAAGCTGACGGAAAAAAATAGGTTAATTTACTGTATTTAGGATACCAACTGTTTAAAATTGGTCTAGCCTTTCCAAATTTATTAACCTGAATTGAAAATTTATTCCAATCAATTCTTCGTTTATGATAAACAAATGCATTCGTAAATAATTTGGTTTCAAATCCTAAATTCCACAATCGAATCGACAAATCGGGATCTTCTCCGGGATGAATGTTACCAAATCCTCCAGAGGCTTCAAATGCTTTCTTAGAAAGTCCCATATTGAAACTCCTAGGCTGAAATTTATCTATTTTCTCCGATCCGCCACGAACTCCTCCAGTAGTTAAGAATGAGGTCATAGCAAAATTAATTGCTTTTTGAATATCAGAAAATGAATCTAATGCTTTATCTGGCCCTCCAAAACAATCTACGTAGGTACTCTGCAAACTTTTAGAAACTTCTGATAAATATTCTTTAGGGATAATACAATCTGAATCAAAAATCAAAAAATAATCTCCTTTTGCTTTTTTCATTCCAAAATTCCTAGAATCTCCTGGACCAGAATTTTCCTTGAAATAATATGAAATATTCAATCTGTTTTCAAATTTTTCTAAAATATCTTTACATGGAATAGACGAACCATCTTCGACAATTACGACTTCAAAAGCTTCTTTGTAGTCTGAAATTACTAAACTTTCTAAAAGTTCATCAATCTCATCTGGACGATTGTAAACAGGTATTATTAAGGAAAAGTACATCTAGATTTTTTTAACAAATATAAACTTTATAAAAAACAAAAGCCACCAAAATGGCAGCTTTTGAATCCAAATAATACATTTTATTATTGTTTAAAAACTTTTATTGTTTTAGTACTGCCGCCAGCAATCACCTTAACCAAATAAGACCCTCTGGATAAATTTGACATGTCAATTTTAGACAAATTCGAAGAAGAGGATTTTACCGAAACTTCTTGACCTAACATATTAAAAACTGTAACTTTAGAAATATCTTTACTGTATGAAATATTCAAAATGTTTCTCACAGGATTTGGAAAGGCATTGAAAGCTGCATTATCAAAACCTTTTGTTGATAACGCTTCACTACAAACTACTGCTCTAATTCTTCCTGCTTGCTCTTCCCCACATTGATCATCAGTATGAGAATAAAAACGTACTGCGCCTGTTAGTGTAGCATCCCATGTTAAAGGTGTAGTACCTGTTATAATAGAAGTATCACCAGCTTCATTGGAAATTGTAATAAAATCAGTTTCTCCACTAGTAAAAGTATAAGTATTGCCTGCGGTTACTTCTACAACTGAATATTCACCTGCATAACCATCTGGTACAATTTCATTTTCTGTGACACCATCACAAGTTTCAATAACATAATTCCCATCAGGATATTGGCTTCCTATCAAACAATATCCAGGAGGTGATTGAGTAGAAAAGCTCCAAACTGGACACTCTATTGATTCTCCTGCTAAATTAACTGAAATAACTTTCCAATAAAAAGTAGTGCTGTAATTAGATAAGTACAAATCGATTGAAGGTGTTGTAGTACTAGCAACAAAATCTGTAACAGCGTCAGGAGTTGACCCAGATAAAATAGTATAAAAAGTTGGGGCACTTCCGCTAGAAGGTACTGACCATGAAAATGTTGTTTCTCCTACAGGAACCGTAGCTTCATTAGCTGGAACAGGATTTGAAACACAATCAGGAGCAGATATATTGCTAATAAAATCAACTCCATCAATAACCCAACTATCTCCATCATTATTTTCCATAACAAAAGCTATGTAGATTGTTTGTCCAATATAAGCACTCAAATCAATCTTTTTTGAAGTCATATCCACTCCAAAATCTTCTTCTGTCTGTGTATCAACAATTGTAAACGAACTTATATCCGTTTGAGAAGTTGTAGAAACCCTTACTGTATAAGTAGACCCATATACATCTTCGTAATCTTGACCTTGATAGAACGCTAAGAATGTATTTGGTGCAGTTACAGTATATGCTGGAGAAACCAACCAATCTTCAGCCAATTCACCGTCACCTAAAGCCTCATATTCTACATAAGCTGCTTGCTCGCCCGTAGCTGCCCCAACTGTAGTTGATGTCCAATCACTTTCAACGCCAAGATCATTCACTCCTCTGAAAACTTGCCAACCATCTGGTGGAAAAGTTCCTTCAAAATCTTGAGGGAATTGTGCAAAAGCAGAAAATCCAACGAAAAGCATCAATAATAATGTAATTTTTTTCATAATTTAGTTCGTTTATGATTATTATTTGTAAAAATAAATAAAAAACTCGAGAAAAAATCTCGAGTTTTAACAATTAACAGAATTCTATAAATCCTTATTCAAACGATTCCAAAATTTCTTGGCTCACACCCATGTTAGAAAAACCACCATCGTTATATAAATTTTGAAGCGTTACCCTTTTTGTCAAATCGGAAAACATGGCAACAGTATAATTAGCACAGTCTAAGGCTGTAGCATTTCCTAAGGGAGACATTTTATCTGCATAAGTAATAAAGCCATTAAATCCCTTTACTCCCTGACCTGCCTTGGTAGGTGTTGGAGATTGAGAAATAGTATTGACTCTAACTTTTTTATCTTTTCCAAAAAAATACCCAAAACTTCTGGCTATTGATTCAAGAAAAGCTTTATTATCTGCCATATCATTGTAATCTGGAAAAACGCGCTGTGCAGCCATATAAGATAGTGCTACTATACTTCCCCACTCGTTCATCGCGTCTTTTTTGTAAAGAACTTGTAGCGCTTTGTGAAAAGAAACTGCCGATACATCCCAACCTTTTTGAGTAAAATCATAATTTTGATTGGTATAATGATTTCCTTTTCTAACATTGACTGACATGCCTATGGAATGCAAAACAAAATCAATTTTTCCACCTAAAATTTCAATAGACGTATCTACAAGCTGCTCTAAATCTTCAATTGATGTTGCATCTGCAGGAATAATTTTAGAATTTGTTTTTTCTGCTAATTGATCTATAGTACCCATTCTCATTGCTACAGGTGCGTTGGTTAAAACAAAAACACCTCCTTCTTCATGAACTCGCTCTGCCGTTTTCCATGCTATTGAATTCTCATCTAGAGCTCCAAAAATAATTCCTCTTTTCCCTTTTAATAAATTGTACATAATTGTGAAAATTAATTTTAATAGTATTCAAAAAAAACATCCTAATGTCTTAAAAATGAATTAAGATAATTAGGATGATATGTTGAATGATAACTAATTACGACCGTTTACTGAATACTCGGAATGGCAACTAATTCATTAGTATCTGCCTTGTAATCGACCTTTGGAACGTCAAAACCAAATAGATTATAAAAGTCTTTTCTGTATCCTTCTAAATCTCCTATTTCGTTTAAATTATCTGAGGTAGCTTCAATCCACAATTTGGCTACTTGATCTTGAACATCTTCCCTCATTTCCCAATCATCAATTCGAATTCTTCCTTTTTCGTCCAAAAGTATGGGTTTACCAGTATACAACCTTTCTTGATACAAACGCTGAATTTGCTCAATACAACCTTCGTGAATGCCTTTCTCTTTCATTATTTTATACAATAACGAAATATACAAAGGAATTACTGGTATCGCAGAACTAGCTTGGGTAACTAATGCTTTATTGACAGAAACATAAGCTTTACCATTAATAGAGGATATGCTGTCCGTAATTTCAAAAGCAGTCGCTTCTAAATGATCTTTTGCTCGTCCGATTGTTCCTTTTCTATATACAGCCTCAGTTAATGATGGTCCAATGTAAGAATAAGCTACTGTTACAGCTCCATCAGCTAGTAAATTTTCAGCTTTTAACGCATCAATCCACATGGACCAATCTTCACCACCCATTACAGCAATTGTGTTAAGAATATCTTCGTCATTACATGGTTCAATCGATACGTTTGATACCAATCCAGAGTGAAAATCAACGGTTTTATTTGAAAATGTTTGTCCAATTGGTTTTAAAACAGAACGATGCAATACTCCTGTCTTTGGATGAAGACGAGCTGGAGAAGCCAAACTATAAATGACCAAATCCACCTGCCCTAAATCAGCTTTTATCAGGTCTAATGTTTGTTTTTTTATTTCATCAGAAAAGGCATCACCATTGATACTTTTAGCATATAATCCTGCTTTGTGAGCTTCATTTTCAAAAGCCGCTGAATTATACCAGCCTGGTGAAGCCGTTTTTCCTTCCGTTGGTGGTTTTTCAAAAAACACTCCAATTGTTGCAGCATCTGAACCAAACGCACTTGTTATTCTTGATGCTAAACCAAAACCTGTCGAAGCTCCTATTACTAGTACTTTTTTTGCCCCGTTAATAGTTCCTTTTGATTGTACATATTCGATTTGATTGATGACATTTTGTTCACATCCTTTTGGGTGCGATGTTAAACAAATGAATCCCCTCATTCTTGGCTCTATAATCATACTTATATCGTTATTTTGTTTATGCTAAATTGAATTTATTGGATATTTAATTTTGTAAATATAGCTCATTTTTTTAGTCTAGCAAGGCTTTCGCATGATTTATGGCAGAATCTGATACCTGCATTCCTGACAGCATTTGAGCTATTTCGATAACCCTTTCTTCGCTAGATAACAATTTTAATTCGGAATGTGTTTGCTCATTGAAAACAGTTTTAAAGACTTTAAAATGTGTAGTCCCTTTTGCAGCAATTTGTGGAAGATGCGTAATAGTAAAAACCTGCATTGTTTTGCTCATTTCCTTCATTATATCTCCCATTTTGATAGCAATTTCACCAGAAACACCTGTGTCAATCTCATCAAAAATAATTGTTGGTAGTTTTGAATATTGGGCTAAAATAGCTTTTACAGCGAGCATTATTCTGGAAAGTTCTCCACCAGATGCCACTTTTTTTAATACTCCAAAATCAGAACCCTTATTCGCCGAAAATAAAAACTGTAATTCATCTTTACCATTCTTAAAATAGGTTGATGACGGATTAATTTCTATATTAAAACGAACATTTGGCATTCCGAGCTGTTCTAGGATTTGAATTAATTTTTCTGACAAAATAGGAATTGCTTTTACTCTATTTTCATGGATTACATTTGAAAGTTTATCCAATTGAAACTCATTTTCCTTGATGCTATTTTCTAAAGATGTTATTTGATTTTCTAAATCAGTAACTGAAATAACTTTTCTGTCTAACTCCTTTTGAATTTCAAGTAATTCTGGAATGGTTACAACTTGATGTTTCTTTTGAAGTGTATAAACTAACTGTAGTTTTTGGTTGATACTTTCCAGAAGTTCAGGATCATTTGTGAGATTTTCTAATTCATTATTCATTTCCTTTACAATATCATCCAATTCAATTAAAGCACTGTTCAATCGCTCAAATAAAGAATGATATACAGAAGAAAAACTAGATGCTTTTTGCAAAGCGATTTTCATTTCTTTTAAATTATGTAATACTCCAAATTGCTCTTCATTGGCTAATAATGAGGCTTTTACCAAATTTTCTTTGATGACTTCAACATTAGTAAGTTTTTCTAAAGTAGCTTCTAATTCTGATTGGTCACAAGAGATCAAATCCGCTTCTAGCAATTCTTGTAGCAGAAATGAATTATAATCTTGTTCTTTTAAAGCTTGTTGCATTTGAGAACGCAATAGTACTAAATCGCTTTTTTGTTTTTTGAAAGACTTTAAAAAAAGTTCATATTGAGCAATTGAATCCTGATTGTTAGCAATAGAATCGATAATTTGGAACTGAAAATCTTCTTCAGACAATTCTTGTGTTTGATGTTGAGAGTGAATATCAATCAAAAACAAACTCAAATCTTGTAATTCTTGAAGATTTACTGGAGTATCATTGATAAAAGCTCGGGATTTTCCTGATGGTAAAATTTCTCGCCTTATGATAGTTTCATCTTCATAATCTAAATCATTAGATGAAAAAAAGGATTGTAAATGGTAGTTTGCTATTTGAAAATGAGCTTCAATGATACACTTCTCGTTTTTATTTTTTAGAGAAGTCAAATCGGCTCTTTTTCCTAAGACTAATCCTAAAGCACCTAGCAAAATGGATTTACCAGCACCTGTCTCACCAGTTATTGTCGAAAATCCACTAGAAAAATCGATAGACAATTTTTCAATCAAGGCAAAGTTTTCAATAGAAAGTGAGGTTATCATTTACAGTTGTTCAAAAATGTAAGGCACTATGAATAAATTAGCAACTAGTATCTTATTTCAACCCATTTGGTTGAATTTGTAGGTGAAACTCTATTTAAATTTTCTACCAAATCATCTATAGTAACACTTGGTCCACCAGAAAAAATAGAAACAATTTCATCAGATTTGGCATCAAAAAATATCCTAGTTAAAAAAGCGTTTGGTCTTACAGAATTAATCTTTGAAAACATTTTAATCGCTGTTTTAACCTCAGTTTTTGCAGATTTCAAATCTTTAGTCATTGTATCTAAACCAAGCATGTGATAATGAAACATTGCTTCTCTAAAAGGACTATAAGTATTTGATAATAAATCATTGATTAAATGAAATCTATTTTGATTGCCATCGCCTTGAGACCATCCCTTGTAGCCACTTGTTTGAGCTACACTAGCAATCTCTTGTGCTGTCTCAAAACTTGAAGTACCTCCTTTAGAAGAAAAAGTATCAGCATCCATTCCCATAATGATATAACTGTAAAACGAAATTACAGAAACCAAATTAGAGTCGAATGTTGCTGGGTTAAAATTTAGATTTTGAAACTCAGTGTAAGAAAAATTAAAATCCTTATCGTTATAATTAAAAATTGGAGATGAGTAACTAGAATTAAAAACAGGTCTTGAAGACTGAACTTGAATTGTGGCTGTAAAATTTTGAGAATCGTATGAAGTAATATTGATAAACATCGAACAGTTTATCTTTTCATTTTGCTTGTAAACCTGACTTGTCCAATTAGTCTTATTAATGAAATCAGTTAATGATTTTTCAAGTGTTTTAAACACCTGATTATTGGTTATTGCTACTTGCTCTGCATTAACTTTTACAATACAATTCAGCTCTTGAGCCTCTACAAAAGTTATGGTAAAGAATAAAATAAAACTTAAAACCTTATTCATAGTGAACTATAATTTTATTAATAATGTCAGTTGCAACATCTTCTTTCGATTTTAATTGCTTGTGCTCAATAGTAAAATGTTTGTCTATAAAGGTAACCTTATTTGTTGATTTTCCAAATCCTGCGCCTTCATCATTCATAGAATTAAGAACAATCAAATCTAGGTTTTTTTTCTGAATTTTTGCCTTTGCATTTTCTATTTCATTTTCAGTTTCTAAGGCAAAGCCAATTAAAAACTGATTTTTCTTGATTTTCCCTAGAGATTCTAAAATATCTTTTGTCTTTTCCAACTCTATTGAAAAATTAGCATCGGATTTTTTTATTTTTTGACTAGCCACTGTTTTTGGTCGGTAATCCGCAACGGCAGCTGCAGCAATAGCAACGTCAACTTCATCAAAATACAAGTGACAAGCATCATACATTTGCTGGGCAGAAACTACGGGAACTTGTTTAATTTTTTCATTCGCAACTTTACAATGAGTTGGTCCAGAAACCAAAATAACTTCAGCTCCAAAACGTGCAGCACTTTCAGCAATATCAAAACCCATTTTTCCTGAAGAATGATTTCCTATAAAACGTACAGGATCTATAGCTTCGTATGTAGGTCCAGCAGTTATTAGAATTTTTTTTCCTTTTAAGGGTAATTTACTTTCAAAATCGGCTTCCAGAAAAGCTATAATATTTTCTGGTTCGGCCATTCTTCCTTCACCCGATAAACCACTCGCCAATTCACCACTTTCAGCAGGAATAATGATATTTCCGAAAGCTTTTAATGCTTTAAAACTAGCAATTGTTGAAGGGTGTTTGTACATGTCTAAGTCCATTGCTGGAGCAAAATAAACAGGACACTTTGCAGATAAATACGTAGCAATCAAAAGATTATCACAATTTCCATTGACCATCTTTGATAATGTGTTTGCTGTGGCTGGTGCGATAAGAATAAAATCAGCCCATAGTGCTAAATCAACATGGTTATTCCATTGAGCACCCTCTTCCTCTTCATTGTAGAAAGTAGAATGTACAGGATTTTTAGAAAGTGTAGATAATGTGAGGGGAGTTATAAAATCTTTAGAAGCAGGTGTCATAATCACTTGGACCTGAGCACCTGCTTTTATAAAAAGTCTAACCAAATGAGCTGTTTTATATGCGGCAATTCCGCCAGAAATACCCAGCACTACTTTTTTACCGCTTAAAACTGACATTTTGTTATTTGTTAGCGTCTCTGTAATAGATTTTATCGTCAAGCCATTCTTGAACAGCTAGAGCGTGAGATTTTGGTAGTTTTTCATAAAATTTAGAAACTTCAATTTGTTCTTTGTTTTCAAAAACTTCCTCCAAACTATCGTTGTACGTTGCAAACTCATCTAACTTTTCAGTTAATTCTTTTTTAATCTCAGAGTTGATTTGATTTGCACGTTTAGCCATAATTGTTATCGCTTCATACACATTTCCAGTTGGTTCTTCAATAACGCTTTTATTATAGGTTATTGTGTTCACTGGAGCATTCGTCTTTTTTAAATCCATGACTTTAATTTATTTAGAAAATTGTTGTAAATCTTTATCTATTCTAGCTAACATTTCATCAGCTTTTGCTTTGTATTCTTTATTTTCGCTGGAACGTATCAAATTATTATAGGCAATTTTAGCATTATTCAAGCGCTCTTCCATTTTTGAAGGAACACTATTAATGGCCAGTTGATAGGAAGAATCGAGTTTGTAAAATAAAGCTTCTTCTTTGTAAATGGTACCTGGATAATCAGAAATAAAATTATCTAAGGCTACCAATGCCGATTTATGATCTGAAATCGTGTTGTATTGCTTTGCGTTTTCAAAAACTTTCTTTTCTATTTTATCGGTAAGTTTCTTTAAATCTGCATTTGCTTCATCTAGATAAACAGAATTTGGATATACATCTATAAATTCTTGTAATTTATTGATAGCCTTATTAGTATCAGTTTGATCTAGACTGTACACAGGAGACAATTTAGAATAACTTTTTGCACCTAAAAAAGAGGCCTCTTCCACTTTTTCGCTTTTTGGATAACTAGAAGCAAAACTTTCAAATTGATAGCCCGCTAAATAATATTGATGTGTTTTATAATAAGATTGTGAAAACATATAAAACATTTTTTCAGCTTGAGGCTTGCCTCTGTAAGCAGGCGCAATTTCTTCAAAAAGACGAATCGCTTTAGCATATTTTCCTTCTTCATAAAGCTTCGAGGCCATCTCAAACTTAACAGATACATCCTCAGATTTTAATGCTTTCTGATAATCGCTACAGGAGTAGAAGAAAACTACAACAAGCAATAAACTTAAAATTTTATTTTTTTTCACTTAGAAGAATCTGAATTATTTGTACGTTTTTTAAATTTCAAAAAACCAACTGCAAATTTAGTCAATAATTAGAGACTACAAAATATTTTTTTGCCTAAGAAATTTAATTCAAATTATTGATTCTAGATACTTCTTGGTGCAATCGTTTTGCCAACTCTTCATCAACATTTACAAGTGGTAATCGAACTGTATTTTCTGATAGGCCAAGTGCTTTAAATATCTCTTTTATTCCAGCTGGATTACCTTGTTCAAAAATCATATCAATACTATCTGCCAAAAGGTACTGCAACTGATACGCTTCGTCCACTCGTCTGTTTAAGGCCAAATGTACCATTTCTGAAGTTTGTTTTGGGAAACCCTCACCAATAACTGATATCACTCCACTTCCACCTGCTAAAATAATAGGTAACGTTACATCATCATCACCTGAAATGATTAGAAAATCCTTTGGTTTATTTTGAATCAATTTCATTGCTTGGACAATATCTCCAGATGCTTCTTTGATAGCAACAATATTTTTAAAATCATTGGCCAATCGAATTACTGTTGATGGCAACATATTACTTGCTGTTCGTCCAGGAACATTGTATAGAATTACAGGTATTGGCGATGCTTGGGCTATTGCTTTAAAATGCTGATATATTCCTTCTTGAGAAGGCTTATTATAATAAGGTGAAACAGAGAGTATTGCTGCAAATTTAGAAAAATCTCTGGTTTGCAGTTCAGTCACTATCTCTCGAGTATCGTTACCTCCTACTCCCAGAACTAAGGGTAATTTATCATTATTAGCGTCAATAATAGTTTGAATTACTAGTTCTTTTTCTTCCTCATTCAGAGTAGCATTTTCAGCTGTAGTTCCAAGAACCACCAGATAGTCTACTCCGTTATCTATCTGATAATTTACTATTGCTTTTAAAGCCTCTACATCAACAGATAAATCTTTCTTAAAGGGTGTAACTAGTGCAACTCCAGTTCCAATTAATGATTGCATATTATATTTTGTTTAATATTTTTAAGTACTTAAATAATTCTTCTATAAAAATTTGATAATTCTCTGCATTAGTGTTAATCATAAAATGATTTAATTTTTTATCAATTGATGAAAAACCTACTTTAAAACTAGCTTTAGATTGGTTACTAACTAACAACAAAGCTGATTTTTCAGTGTCATAATAATTGATTAATAAATCAAATTTTTGAGCTATGAAATCTTTAACTTCAGATTTGTCAAAAGTTGCCGTCCAACTCAAATCTTTATGACTAAATGTTGGATAATCGAAAACCTCATTCTTTTTTATTTTGTCTTTAAAGACTAGTATTTTGATGTTGTTTTCTACTATTCCATTTTTAACCAATTCCTGTACTAATGCCTCTTTTTCATAGAAATAAGATTCATCAAAAACAATCCCAACTGTTTTTATGTAATCATCAGACTCAATGGTTTTTACATTTGAAATCGTGTCTTTAACAATTTTTTTTGTGAAAAAATTCTTGAGATAATTTAAAAACATAGTACATTTACTTGAATTACAAAATTACTTAAATAAGTTGCAAACTAAGATGGCAAAACTAAAAAACTATAACTCATTATTACAACATTTTGTTATATTCTTAACACTTCTTCTTTTTGTTTCTTGTGCAAATACTCCATTATTTGTTAGCAGAATTGAAGGTAAAAAAATTGGCATTACCAATGAAAATATAGATTTAGCAACATTTGAAGATGTTATAAAGCCTTACAGAGAAAACATCGATAAAGATTTGAATACAGTTTTGGCCTATGCTCCTGAAACGATAGACAAGACGGGAGAATGGCAATCGTCAATTGGCAATTTGCTTGCTGATGTTACTTTAGAAAGGAGCAATTCTATTTTCAATAAAAGAGAACAAAAAAACATTGATATATGCCTACTTAATCACGGAGGGATTCGTTCAATTATCCCTAAGGGAGCTGTTACTACGCGAGTAGCATTTGAAATTATGCCTTTTGAAAATGCAGCAATTGTTGTAGCGCTGAAGGGTGAACAAATACTTGAAATTGCCAACTATATAATCACGGAAAAAAAACCACATCCATTGTCAGGTTTGACTTTTACCATAGGAAAAGATGCTACAGCCAAGAATATACTGATTCAAGGCAAGCCTCTTGAAAATGAAATGGTGTATTATGTTGTAACTTCAGACTATTTGGCCAATGGTGGTGATAATATGAATTTCTTTAAAAAAGGTGTTACTAACTATCCCATAGACTACAAACTAAGAAACATATTAATTGACTATTTTAAAGAAGTAGACACAATTCCTCTCGTTAAAGATAAAAGAATAAGTGTTGAATAATTTTAAAAAAATTATCGAGTAAATACCACCAAAATAATATGAAATGAGCATTATTTCAAATTTGTCGCTAACAACAATAATGATATGCAAATTACATATGACCGATGAAAAACAATAAATTCAGCATATGAAAAGAAGAGATTTCATTCAAAAAACTGCCGCAAGTACTGCTCTTATGGGTTTAGGGTTATCGTTGAGTAGCTTTGAAACATTAAAAAAGAAACACTTGACTATTCTTCATACTAATGATGTACATAGTTATATTGACCCATTTCCAGCAAATCATCCGAAAAACCCTAATATGGGTGGAGTAGCAAGAAGAGCAGCCTTAATTGATAGCATCAGAAAAGAGAATTCGAATGTTTTACTGTTGGATGCAGGTGATATTTTTCAAGGTACTCCCTATTTCAACTATTATGGTGGCGAATTGGAACTGAAATTAATGAGCATGATGAAATATGATTTGGCAACTTTAGGCAATCACGATTTTGACAATGGAATTGATGGTTTCTATTCCCAGATGCACAATGCAAATTTTGATTTTGTTTCTGCAAATTATGATTTTAAGAACACCGTTTTAAATGGAATTGTAAAACCTTATAAAATAATATACAAAGACGGGATTAAAGTCGGAATCTTTGGACTTGGTGTAGAATTGGCTGGACTTGTCGATAAAAAAAACTACAAGGAAACAGTGTATCTGAATCCTGTTGAGATTTCTCAGGATATGGCACGAATTTTAAAACATGATAAAAAATGTGATTTAGTTATTTGCCTATCACACATAGGGTACCAATATAAAAATGAGCCAGATAAAATTTGTGACTTAAAATTGGCAACCCTTACTAATGATATTGATTTAATTATTGGTGGGCATACACACACTTTTTTAGAAAAACCCACAGTTGTAAAAAATGCTGATGACAAAGATGTTATTGTCAATCAAGTTGGATGCTATGGTATTAACCTCGGAAGAATCGATTTTTACTTTGACAATGATCAATCAAAACTACATGAAGGTAAAGCTATTGTTGTCTGACTTGTTCCTCTGATTCGACAACAAATTTATAAAATGCATAGTGTGCAGATGAAAAAATTAAAGCAGATAAAGGTTGAAAAACAATATTTGTGATGTAATACTTTTGAAACATAAATAAAAACACCAATACCATAAATAACAACGCACTTATTATCAACCATGAATTCTGTTTATTGTCGTCCATCACAAAATTTGATAATGCAATACCGCTGAAAATTGAAATGAAAAAACCATTTGCAACCACTGGGTAAAAACTAGTTGAACTTGTACTTATGGTTAAATTTATCAAACCTGAAAAAATAAAAACAAACGGTAGTGTGGCTAAAACTAGTGGAAAAATTAAAACTTTATCTGTTAGTTGTATTATCGTTAAAATGGAAAGTATCCTGTAAATCATAAAAGAGATTATCCCAAACAATAAAAAGTTTTGCTCCGTAGAGATAAATAGAATATTTGAAACTAAAGCAAAAAACAGCGAAATTAAATACCAAAAACTTCTGTTATTAGAGTGCAGCATATAAAGAGCAACTAAGCAAGGAATTAATAACGGCTTACTACAATACAATAAGCTTTTTATTTTAAAAGCCTCTGCAACAACTAAAACAACAGTTATCAAAAAATATATTTTGATAAATAATGCCGACTTATTGTTTTGTTTTAGATAATTCACCATGGCGATTCTCTTTTTATAGTAAGTTATTCTATTTCATTCTTTTCAGCTTCAATAACGAATTTATACAGAGTAAAATACGCAAAAATATTTAAAGTAATAATAATAGGTTTTATTACAGGTAAGGTCAAATCCGTCAAATAAAAACTTTGAATAAAAAGCATAAATCTAAGTCCAATAAACAAGAGAACGCTAATTAATAGCCAAGAATTTTGTCTGTTATCATCAACTATATAATTTGATACAGCTAGTCCTCCTAAAACAGATGTCAAAATATTGTGTGTCATTAAAAATTTAAAATCAACATATGAAGTCTCATTTGTTGTGGAAAACAGGTATAGAAAAATCAATAAAAAAGCAATAGAGACAATTGAAAGGTACAGATAATTTCTTTCCTTGACTAGCTTATAGATTAGTACTATAAGTACTATTTTTTGTAAAGTTGAGCAAATGACACCTACATACAATTTTGAGTCACAAAAAAGCGAACAGAGATTTTCTAGCAATAAAAAAAAGAGAACACCAAAAAAAAGAAAATTTCGCTTTGCAGATGACATGAAGTAAAGACCAATCAACAAAACGGGAATTGAAATAGTTGAAAATACGACTACTTCATTGAATATAAAATAAGCAAGAATCTCGTACAGCGCGATTATAAAATAAAAACTACTAATTACTGTAATTAGTGTCTTATCATTATTTTTCATCATAATTTAATTTGCTATAAAAGTACAAAAAACAAGGCTAATTTTTAAATAGCATTTCTAATTTCATAATATCTCCTTCTTTTTTCCTCAAAAACAACATATTCATAAAAAATGTATTGAGCAAAAACGTACAAAAGTGTCTGAATAGGTTGATAAAAGTGAATCGAAATTCGAGTCTTTAAAATTAAAACAAACTGAGATACAATAAAGAGCGTGATAGATATAAATAGATTTGTATTCGATCTATTAGGATGCATAATATAACTACTAGAAGCAAAGCCACCCAGAAAAATCATGCAAATACTCTGTAAAATAAACAAATAGTATATATTTTCTAATTGTTCATGGGCCATAACAATAAAAAAAGTATATCCTAATAAAAATGGAGCGCAACAAATAATGAAAAAAACTGAACTTGAAATTTTAGAAATTTTGTAAATCAAATAAACTATTGTTCCGAAAAAAAGCATAGAAAAAAAAGCACCAATAAGTATGAACTGGTAATGTGCAAACATTAGAAAGAAACCAGATAGCCATGCAAAAAGTAATGACGCAATGTAAATTAGATTAGGCTTTCGTCTTTTGATGAGATACATTATTAAAAGTAGGGGTATCAAAAAAGGTTTTGTTATGAGGACAAAAAAAGTACTCAAACTATATTCAGCCACTACTTCAACCAAAGCCATGAAAAGATATATGCCTAACAAACCGTTTACAAAACCATTTCTTCTTAATTCGCTCGACACTAATTTTATTTTTCCCATGATAATTATTTACCAATAATAAAACCTGATTTGCATTTAATTCAACTTGAATACTGTTAAAAAAACATAATTATTTAACAATATTAAGAAAAAAAAAGCTTTATAAACAATGAATAGTTGTAATTATAAAAAACTGTTTTCTAATTATTTAGGCTGTTGAAAATACTTAACCATAAAATAATAGGAAAAAACCTGGGTGCTGATACCCAAAACCTTAAAGGCTGTAAGAGGAAAATAAAAATTATGGATTAGATAAAATACATCCGAAAACACAAAGCAAATAGACATCAAAACTAGGTTAAAAAAAGAGTAGGATGGTTTCAAAATAAAATTGGTAAAAGTCAATAGCGTAACTACTCCTAGAACAATACCATAGACTATAAAATAGGAAAAATTAAATTGTACATCTTCAAATTTTAAATTCAAAATAGTCAGCATGAATCCACAAATTAAAAGAACTACAAGTACAATTTGCATACTTTTTTCTTTAATAAACTTGAATGAATCAAGATTACGAAGCATCATGAGTATCAATAGAATATAGACAAGCATGAAACAAATCATTGGAGTAATTTCTGTCAAATTATTATCTAGTATGTAATAAATTTCACCTATAAAACTCAATAAAAAAATGAATGCTTTTTTTACATCTAGCCGATAATTATTTTCAATAAAAAAATAAATAAAGATGGAAGGTACAACAATTGACTTTGCATAAATAGCTGACATATCATCACCCATCAGACTAAAAAAAATAGTCAATGCACAAACAAAAAAATAAAAAATCAATGAAGGTGTACTAACTTTCATTTACTAATTGTATAAAATCATCCTCAGATATAATTGGGATTTTTAACTGATTGGCTTTTTCTAATTTTGCAGGTCCCATATTCTCTCCAGCAACTACATAATCGGTTTTTGCAGAGATTGAACTTCCTACTTTTCCACCATTATCTTCAATAGCTTTTTTTAAATCGTCTCTAGAAAATTTTTCGAAAACCCCAGAAACTACAAACGTTTTACCCGATAGTTTGTCGGTCGCATTGGGATTTACTTTTTCAACTACCTCAAATTGAACGCCGTATTGTTTCAAACGTTCTATGATGATTCTATTTTCTTCATTTGCAAAAAAATCAATCACACTTTGAGCGATTCTATCGCCAATTTCGTCTACTAAAATTAAATCCATTATTGTAGCATGACTTAAAGCATCGATATTCTTATAATGCCTTGCTAGTTTCTTGGCTACAGTTTCCCCTACATAACGAATTCCCAGGGCAAACAAAACATTTTCAAATGGAATGCCCTTAGATTTTTCAACACCTTTTACCAAATTTTCAGCCGATTTCTGAGCCATTCGTTCCAAAGGTAAAATTTGTTCAACGGTCAATTCATACAAATCCGCATAATTACGAACTAATCCGTTATTGAATAATAAAGCCACCGTCTCTCCTCCTAACCCTTCAATATCCATGGCTTTCCGAGAAATAAAATGCTGAATTCTACCAATAATTTGTGGTGGACATCCATAAAAATTAGGACAATAATGATTGGCTTCGCCTTCGGTTCTTACTAATTCCGTATTGCATTCAGGACAATGTGTAATGTATTGTGTAGGTGTAGAATTCTCTTGCCTTTTAGATAGGTCAACAACTATAATTTTTGGGATAATCTCTCCTCCTTTTTCAACAAAAACAGTATCTCCAATTCTGATATCCAATTTTTCTATTTGATCGGCATTATGTAGTGATGCTCTTTTGACTACTGTACCTGCTAGTTGTACAGGCTCTAAATTGGCAACAGGTGTTATGGCTCCTGTTCTTCCAACTTGATATGAAATAGAGTGAAGTTTTGTAGCTACCTGTTCAGATTTAAATTTATAAGCCATTGCCCAACGAGGAGATTTTGCGGTATAGCCTAGCTCCTCTTGGTACTGAAAACGATTCACCTTTACCACCACTCCATCAGTCTCATAGGGCAAATCATGTCTATGAACATCCCAATAATCAATATATTGAAATACTTGGTCTAAGGTATAAGCTAACTTTGCCTCTTTTGGCACTTTAAAGCCCCATTCTCTAGCAGTTTCTAATCCGTCATACTGTGTGTTAAAAGGTAAATTATTTCCAATTAAAAAATACAAAAGACAATCCAAAGGTCGTTTTGCTACTTCACTACTGTCTTGTAGTTTTAAACTCCCAGAGGCCGTATTTCTGGGATTAGAATAAGGAGTTTCACCGATTTCTATCAACTCTTGGTTCATTTTTTCAAAACCTTCAAACGGCAGAATGATTTCTCCTCGAATATCAAACTTTTCGGGATAATTGGTTCCGTTTAACTGTAACGGAATTGATTTAATCGTTTTAATGTTGGCGGTAACGTCATCGCCTTGAAATCCATCACCACGTGTAACAGCCCGTTTTAACTTTCCATTTTCATAAGTAATACTTATAGAGGCACCATCGTATTTTAATTCACATGTATATTCTATGACAACATTTCCTAAAACTTTCTGAATTCTGTTTTCCCAATCTATCAAATCCTCTTTTGAATAAGAATTATCTAAAGAATACATTCTATAGTCGTGAGCAACGGTTTTAAAATTTTTGGTAATCGCTCCTCCTACTCTCTGTGTAGGCGAATTTTCATCAAAATATTCTGGGTGTTTTGATTCTAAATCCTGAAGCTCTTTTAGTTTCAAATCAAATTCATAGTCTGAAATAGTTGGTTTGTCTAAAACATAATAATTATGATTGTGACGATTTAATTCCTCTCGCAACGATAAAATGGTTTGTTTACTATCCATGAAAATAAAAATTGGCTATTGTAGTATTTGAAAACGTGTACTAAAATAACCAATTTAAGGAAGCTTAACAAAAAAATTAAGAATCTATGATTGTTTTAATTTGTTTGTACAATTGACCATCACTCAAAAAAGAACCTTGCTGAATTAATTCAAAAATAGAAGTATTTCTTTCGTTGGTAAATTCTTTTCTTCCTACTTTCATTTCAATTGTCTCAGTAAACATATTATCGCTCAACCATTGCAATCCCTCTTTTGTCAGAAAATCAACTTCTGCCACCAATGATTTTAACACTATGGACTCAATGTAAGTATCAAAACATTGAAAAAGGAATATATGATTTTTAGAAAAGTTTTCTAAAAACTGTGCTCTAGTCAATACTCCATCCCAAATTAAATCGGAAAAGACATCCAGTTCTTGTTCTGCTACTTCAGGTTTTTCGATTTTCAAGGTATCCCATTCCGCTTTATCAATAGCTTGCGTGGCTAGAAAATTTATAAACTCGGGATGCAATTCTTCAAATTGTTCTTTAGTTAATCTCGAATATTTCATCATTAAAATTTTGAATCAAAATAATTTCAGTTGAAAACAAAAAAAATCCCGATCTCGTTTTAGAACGATACGGGATTTTTTAATTTAATTTATAGAATTATGCTTTCTCAGCGATAATTTCATAAGGTAAATCGATAACAACATCTCTGTGTAAACGAATAGATGCAGAATATTTACCAGTTCTTTTTACAATTCCGCTAGTGATGAATTTTCTATCAACAACATGACCTGCTTTTTCTAATGCTTCAGCAATGTCAGTGTTTGTTATTGAACCAAATAATTTTTCACCACCTGCTTTTGCAGCAATTTTTATTTCAAGAGCTTTTAATGTTTCAGCTAATGCTTTTGCATCGCTTACTATTTTAGCTTCTTTGTGTGCTTTTTGTTTTAAATTTTCAGCTAAAACTTTCTTTGCAGAAGGAGTTGCTAATTGAGCAAATCCTTGAGGAATTAAAAAGTTACGACCATAACCTGCTTTTACAGATACTACATCGTCTTTAAAGCCTACATTTTGAACGTCTTTTTTTAATATAATTTCCATGTTGATGTCCTTTGTTATTAGAAGTTAGCCCACCAATGGCGAGGCAACAACTTTATTAATTATTATTTTAGTAAATCTGCCACATATGGCATTAACGCTAAATGTCTTGCTCTTTTTACTGCTACAGACACTTTTCTTTGGTATTTCAATGAAGTTCCTGTTAAACGACGAGGAAGAATTTTACCTTGCTCGTTAACAAATTTCAATAAAAAGTCTGCATCTTTATAATCTACATACTTAATTCCTGACTTTTTGAAACGACAATACTTTTTAGTTTTGTTTGTTTCTATATTTAAAGGTGTAAGATATCTGATATCTCCATCTTTTTTTCCTGAAGCCGATTGTTGTAATGTTGCCATGATGTTACGCTTTTGCTGCTTTTAATTTAGTTCTTCTTCTTTCTGCCCAAGAAATAGCATGTTTATCCATACTTACAGTTAGGAAACGCATTACTCTTTCATCTCTTCTAAACTCAGTTTCAAAAGCAATAAGAACTTCTCCCGCTACCTTGAATTCGAATAAATGGTAAAAACCACTTTTCTTGTTTTGGATTTCGTAAGCCATCTTTTTCAAGCCCCAATCCTCTTTTGATATCATTTCTGCTCCTCTGGACGTAAGAAATTCTTCGAATTTGCTCACTGTTTCCTTTACCTGAACTTCAGATAAAACGGGATTTAAAATGAAAACAGTTTCATAATGATTCATAAAAATATTGTATTAAAATGTTAATTTTTGCAAAAGTAATCTTTTTTTTTAAATAAACAAGAAAAAATGATTTTTTGTCGTTGTATAGCAAAAAAAACCGACAAAAGTTAGGTTAATTGAAAAAATGGTTATACTTTCGTCGAACCAAATCTATAATAAAATAAAATTATGAAACTAAATTGTGTTGTTGTTGATGATAGTTCCATTCAGAGAATGATCATTGCAAAGTTAGTGAATAATCATCCAAATTTAAATTTAATTGGAGATTTTTCTAATGCAATTGAAGCAAAAAATTGCATGTCGGTACATACTGTTGACTTGATATTTCTAGATATTGAAATGCCAGTCATTAGTGGTTTTGATTTTCTAGACGGATTAAAGACGAAACCTCAAATCATCTTTATCACGTCTAAAGCGGAGTACGCTATGAAAGCGTTTGATTATGATGCAACGGATTACCTACAAAAACCAATTGCTCTTGATCGTTTTAATGCTTCTGTAAAACGTGCTATGGATTTTCATTTACTTAAAAAAGAAAATCAAGAAGAAGATGGAGAACATATATTTATTAAGAGTAATCTTAAAAAACTTAAAGTGTTCACTTCTAAAATTAAATGGATTGAAGCGTTTGGCGACTATGTAAAAGTCGTTACTGAGGAAGATAGCAATCTTGTACTCTCTACCATGAAGTCTTTTGAAAAAGATTTATCTAAAGACAAGTTTATTAGAGTACACAAATCGTATATTATTAATATTGATAAAGTAGAACGTTTCAACAGTAAATTTGCAGAAATTGGAATTACAAAAATACCTTTGAGCCGAAACAAGAAAGAAGACCTAGTTCGAGCTTTGGCAATAACCTAATAAAAATCAACATTCACAACAACCTTAACTGTTCTGAATTGCGAAACCGTATCAAAACTATCCAGTATCTTCTGGATAGTTTTTTTTGTGCCTTGTAAAGAGTGATTTTGAGGAATCTTAATCATGATGGTTCGAATGTATTCATTTCTGATGCGACCAATTGCAGGTTCTTCAGGACCAAGAACAGGAACCTTCAAATTCTGAGAACATACCTCATACAACCATTTAGAACTCTCTTTAAGCGTATCTAAATTGCGGTGTTTTAAAGTCAATTTTATCAATCTATAATAAGGAGGGTACTTATAAATTTGCCTTTCGTAGAGTTGTTCCTTGTACATTCCTGTGTAATCATTGTGGGTAACCTGCTGTATGGTATTATGAAATACATTATAGGTTTGAATGATTACTTTTCCTTTTTTCTCTGAACGACCAGAACGCCCTGATACTTGAGTCATCATCTGAAAACTTCTTTCAAAAGCTCTGAAATCAGGATGATAGAGCATCGTATCGGCGTTCATGATTCCAACTAAACTCACGTTATCAAAATCCAATCCTTTGGCTAGCATTTGTGTTCCTACCAAAATATCAACTTCTCTATTCTTGAAGCTGTCTATAATTTTTTCGAATCCAAATTTTCCTCTGGTAGTATCCTGATCCATTCTTCCAATTTTGGCATTTGGAAAAAGGGTAACCAATTCTTGCTGAATTTGTTCGGTTCCAAATCCTTTGGTGGTTAAGTGTGGACTAGAACAGGCATGGCAGACCGTTGGATTTGCCATTGAATACCCACAATAATGACATCGCAATTGATTTTTATGCTTGTGATAGGTCAAACTAACATCACATTGTTGACATTGTGGTACATGTCCGCAAGTCATACATTCTACTATGGGCGAAAAACCTCTTCTATTTTGAAATAAAATAACTTGTTCGCCTACAGCTAGTGTAGTAGTAATTTCTTCAATTAAAGTATCGCTGAAATGACCTGTCATTTTTTTTCGAAAGTATTTATCTTTCAAATCAACCAACTCAATATCGGGCATTACAGCTTTTCCATACCTTTCAAATAGTTCTACCAAACCATACTTGCCGGATTGCGCATTGAAGTAGGTTTCAATACTTGGTGTTGCCGAGCCTAAAAGCACTTTAGCTCTACCCTGTCCATCTTTGCCAAGGTTTGCCTGATGTAAATTAGACAAAATAATAGCAGCATCTCGGGCATGATAACGTGGAGCTGGGTCTTGTTGCTTGAAGGTTTGCTCGTGTTCTTCATCGATAATGATAAGCCCTAAATTTGAAAAGGGTAAAAACAATGCCGACCTAGCTCCTATTACAATTTGTGCTTTAGGAGCATTCTCTAGAACTTGTTTCCAGACTTCTACCCTTTCGTTATTATTGTGTTTCGAATGATAAACAGCCACTTTATCTCCGAAATACTCGCGCAACCTACCCACCAATTGAGTGGTTAGTGCTATCTCTGGTAGTAGATATAAAATTTGTTTTTGCTGTTGCAAATACCGTTCGATGAGTTGAATGTAAATTTCTGTCTTACCACTTGAGGTTACTCCGTGCAAGAGACAGACCTCTTTACTAGCGAAACTTTTCTCAATTTCTTGAAATGCCAATTCTTGAGCGCTACTCAATTGTAAGGCTTCTTCTTTTACTATTCCTGCAAAATGAATTCTGTCTTCCTTGATATAATACTCTTCAAAAATGGTTTTATCGATTAACGCCTTTACAACAGCCGAAGTTGAATTGCTTGTTTCAATCAGTTGTTTTACGGTTATCGGCTTTTTTTCAGATGCGGTTAATTGGAAATAACTCAATACTATTTCTTTTTGTTTGTCTGATCTTTTTACTTTTTCAAGTAGTTCAGTCAAACCTTTGCTAGAATCATATATTGAATTAAGACGAATATAACGAACTAATTTGGGCTTATAGACTTCCGATATTTCTTCTTGCAGTACTACTATTTCTTTAGCTATCAGTTTTTGGATTATTGGCAGAACACTCTTTTTATTGAGAATTTTAATGATATCCTGAATCTTCAATGACGATTGTTGCTGTAGTGCTTGGTAGACTAAAAACTCATCGTCGGTAAGTTGAGATTCATCGATGAATTGGTTACTTTTTTGCGAAATAATTGTTTCGCTTTCTAGCAATAGTGCGCTAGGCAAAGCTCCACGATATACATCGCCAATGGCACACATATAGTAGGAAGCTATCCATTTCCAATGCTTGATTTGAATTTCATTAACAATAGGTTTTTCGTCTAAAATTTGATGAATTTCTTTGGCTTCATACAAAAGAGGTTCTCTTTGATGTAATTCGACCACAAGTGCAGTGTATATTTTTGATTTGCCAAAAGGAACTGCCACCCGCATTCCAACTTGAATGTAATGGAATTCCGCCTCAGAAATACTATAGGTAAAGGTTTTAGAAAGCGCTAAGGGTACAATTACTTCTGCGAAGAAAAACATTTTACGGATTTAGAAGATGATTAAGTGACTGTAAATTTAACCTTTTATTCGATGCCAATATTGAGTCCTTCCAAATAATGAAATCCCTATGTATCCCCTAACTTTGAGTTTGTCTTTGGATTCAAGAGTGATAGAACATTTATAGATTTTTCCGTGCTTAGGGTCTAAAATTTTACCTGAATTGTACTCTGAACCTTCCTTAACAAGTCCTTTAATCACAATTAATCCTATCAATGGTTTGTCTTTGTCATCTCCTGTGCAATTCGAACATAGTTTATTGCGGTCTCTAGGATCGATTATATCGTGAACTTTCCCGTAGATTTTACCTGCACGTTCATAAATCTCAACAATAGAGACTGCTTTTCCAGTTTCATCATCAATAGTTTTCCACTTTCCAACTACAGACTGAGAAAAGTTGAATGTTGAAACCAACATAAGCGCTGCTGAGGTTAGGGCTTTCATCTTTTTATATCATCAAGCTAAAAATCATTCGCTCTTTTTTTGCATTTTCAATTTATTGATAGACTGATTTAATTCAAATCCTAGCAATAGAATCATACAGTTTATCCAAATGTAAAACATCATAATGAGTAATGTCCCAATAGAGCCGTATAATTCATTGTATTTGGAAAATTTAATCACCCAAATTCCAAAACCATAAGAGGACAAAATAATTAATACAGTTGTAAATACGGAACCTATAGATATAAATGCTCTTTTTTCATGGTGCTTAGTACCAAATTTTAAAAGTACCGAAGTCGTGATGAGAATCATTAGAATAATAAAGACGTATCGACCAAGAATGATTAATGGAATTCTATCGCTGAGCACGTCTTGGATAATCGTTTTTTGAATGAATACTTCAAAAACAACGATGGTTGCAACGGTAACCAATAATAACAATGACAATACTAACGACATCCCCAATGCCACCAGGTATTGATGGAAAAATCCTCTTTTGATTAGCACATGCTTGGAAGACTCAAATCCTCCTAATATACCGTTCAAGCCATTGGCCATAAGGAAAATAGACAATAAAAACCCAGAAGAAAGCAATCCAGAATGACTGTTATTGAGAATATCATTGATGATTTTATAAATGGCATCGTAGGTATTGGGAGGTACTCCTTCTTTTACGAATTGTAAAAAATCGGCTTGAAATCCCTCAATGGGAATGTAAGGAATCAAGTTTAAAATGAACAAGGCAAAAGGAAACAATGCCATAAAAAAACTAAACGCTACCGCACTGGCATGATAGCTCAAGGCGCCTTCTACAATTCCTAGAATGTAGAGTTCTAATAAATCGTAAAGCGATAGTCCTTGCAACCACGGCAGGCGAATGCGCTTGGACAAATGCACCAGATTTCGAACAATGGGTATGCGTTCTAATTTTATTTCTATTTCTGTTGACATTAGTGTATTGCTATGATTAAAATGCTTTTAAACTCAAATCCATATTATAAATAGAGTGCGTCAATGCTCCAGATGAAATGTAATCAACGCCACAATCAGCGTAGTTGCGAATGGTTTCTTCATTAATATTTCCAGATGACTCCGTAGCACATTTATTTCCAATTAATTCGACTGCTTTTCGGGTATCGTCATAATTAAAATTGTCAATTAGAATTCTGAAAACTCCATCGCTTTGCAAGATTTCTTTAATTTCATCGAGTGTACGGGCTTCGACAATAATTTTTAAGTCGAGCTGATTTTGTTTCAAGAATGATTTTGTTTTGGCTATTGCTTGTGTAATTCCACCAGCAAAATCGATGTGATTGTCCTTGAGCATTACCATATCGTAGAGCGCAAACCGATGATTTTCGCCACCACCAATCTTTACCGCCCATTTCTCGCAAGCGCGAAAACCAGGAGTCGTTTTTCTAGTATCTAAAATTTTCGCTTTGGTTCCTGCTAGCAACTGAACATAACCATTAGTTTTGGTAGCAATGGCCGACATGCGTTGCATGGAGTTTAGCACCAATCGCTCTGCTTTGAGGATAGATTGTGAACTGCCCGAAACATGAAAAACTTCGTCTCCGTACTTCACTTGTGCACCGTCGTTGATAAAAGTCTCTATTTGAAGATTGGGATCGACATGGTTGAAAATCATTTTGGCAAAGTCCACTCCCGCAATAATTCCATTGTCTTTTACGAGTAATTTGGCCTTTCCTATGGCAGTGGCCGGAATACAGGACAAGGAACTATAGTCGCCAGAGCCCACATCTTCACGGATAGCATTTTGAATAATTTGTTCTAACTCGTTTTGAAATTGTATTTCAGAAATCATGATGGTTCTTGTTGAAGTGCTAAAATTAGGAAAAAAGTTTAGTTATAGGAAATTAAAGTTTTTTTGAAAGACGATGAGTGCGTTGTTTATTTTTTCTGCAAATCAGTGTTCAAAAGATGTTGTATTTTAGGTAGCGTACCTAATTTAGCTTTATATGCATTCTAATACACTCCATATACACTATGTATGCTTTATCTATGCCTTTGGTATGCTTAAGGTATGGACGAGGTTGGAAGCTGGAAGTATTGACTCGTCCTAAAATAGCTATACAGGTTAATAAATAAATCCTACTATTGTTATACAAATAAAGAGTTCGCTTGATGATATATAAAAAATAGTATATTTACTAGTCAGCAGTAATACCAAAAAAAATGCGAAAAATAACAACTGAAATAATAATAGTGACAATACTTTGGACTTATATTATAGGCTCAATAATATATAATCCGCATATTGGAATTCAATCAATATTTGGAATAATTTGGACTTACATTTGTTTCAACTGCCCTTTTATTAAGAAAAAATGATTTAGCACTTGGAATATTAACATTCTCTCTGATTCTTTCCACTTTTAACGCTGTAAAATTTGGCGATGCATTTGAAGCTCGGATTGGTTTTGTATATCTAATTCCATTTTTATTATCAGTAATTTTAATTTTCTCAAGATTGCGAGAATTAATGAACATAAAAGAAAAATGGTTTGCGGAAGATGAGGAAGAAATAGAAAATGGAAAACTCAGAAAAATTGAAATGTTTAAAAGAGAATTTAAAAATTTAACTCAAACAGAACTTAATAGAAAATTAACTGAACAAAAACTAACTGAAGAAGCCAAAGTTGCTGTAGTGGAATTACTCGAATTGAAAAGTAAAACATAGAAATAGGTTACTACTGCTAAAAGCTATTTCCCGCAATCAGACTTTACCCAAACTTCACCGAAGTCATATTCAAAGAGCCACCCACTAGTTTATCATTGAAGAAGCTAATCTCGTCCTGCTTATCCTGCAAGGCAAGACTGTAAATCAAAGGATAATAATGGTCTGGCGTAGGAATCGCCAGTTTAGCCGCTGCACCCAATTTTTCATAATTTATTAAAGATTGAACATCGCGATTGCCTATTTTTTCTTTAAAAATGGTATTCATTTCAATCGCCCAATCGAATCCGTATTCGGGTTCTTGCAATTTATCCCAAGCTACCATTCGGAGATTATGTACCATATTGCCACTTCCAATGATAAGAACACCTTTACTCCGTAAAGATTTCAGTTGCTGCGCCAAATCATAATGGTATTGAGCAGGTTTATTATAATCGATGCTTAATTGCAAAACGGGAATATCAGCATCTGGATACATGTGTTTCACCACTGACCAAGTTCCGTGATCCAAACCCCATTCGTGGTCTAAACCCACCGAGGTAGAAGTAATTAGTTTTGAAGTTGCTGCTGCCAATTCAGGACTTCCTTTTGCAGGATACTGCACATTGAACAATTCTTGAGGAAAACCTCCAAAATCGTGAATGGTTCTGGGTTGTTCCATGGCCGTGACAAAGGTACCGTTAGTCAACCAATGGGCTGATACTACTAACACTGCTTTTGGTTTTGGTATTTCTTTACCAAATTTTGACCACGTTCTAGAAAATTCATTGTCCTCAATGGCATTCATTGGCGAACCGTGACCTATAAATATAACAGGAAGTTTTTGATCCTGAACTTTTAAATCTTTTGACCAACTGTATAAGGGCTGTAATGACGTCATAGCTATTCCTCCTAGTAGTGTTTTTATAAAATCTTTTCGTTCCAAAATAACAACATTTGTACATACGAATATACAATGAATACTTTATAAAACATTTTATATAAGAAATAATTAACAGTACAACTTAGAAACAGGAACTGCTACTTTTATAAAAGATAAATACCGTCTTCCTTAATTTCAATCAATTTGTCTTTATACAATGAGCCAATAGCCTTTTTGAAGGTTTTTTTGCTCATTTTCAGCACAGTTTTGATGTCTTCAGGATGGCTGTTGTCATTTAAACGTAGAAAACCTCGGCTAGCTTTCAGTTCATCTAAAATAACTTTGGCATTAGGTTCAATATTGAGGTAGCCCTGTATTTGAAGTGAAACATCTATTTTGTTATCAGGGCGAATGGTTTTAATATAGCCACGCATTCTATCACCTGTCCGAATGGCATCGTCATACACTTCATCTTTATAAACTAAGCCTTTGTGTTTTTCATTGATGATAACATTAATACCAATTTCAGTAATATGAGAAACAATTAAATCGACTTCTTCCCCTTTTTCAACGGTCAAAACATCGTTGTTCAAAAACTGATTGGTTTTACTAGAAGCTACTAAACGGTTGGTCTTTTCGTCCATGTACAAATACACCAAATAGCGCTTTCCTTTTTCCATTGGTCTCGCCTGCTCTTTGAATGGAACCAGAATATCTTTTTCCATGCCCCAATCCATAAAAGCACCTACTTGATTGACATAATTCACACGCAAAAGCGCAAATTCATTCAATAAAATATATGGTTCAAGCGTGGTAGCAACGGGACGTTGTTCGTGATCTAAATAGATAAATACCGTTAGCTTCTCTCCTATTTCAAATACATTAGGAACATATTTATTAGGCAAAAGAATATCGTGAATACCATCAGGGTCTGCCTCTGGATTTCCTAAAAATAGTCCTACTTTGGTATCGCGTAATACCGTTAAGGTATTGTATTTGCCTATTTCAATCATTTCTTGTTCTTCTGAGATTCAGCTGCAAAGGTACAAAGAGGAATTCAATGTTTTGGATTAATGTTCAAATGAAATTAGGCTTACACCAACTCTTTAAAATACTGCAATAGAATTTTATCGTTCTGTAAAGTCGGCGTAAAGACCTCTAAGATACATGGCTTTTCGTTTTGAGAATACAGAGCGTTCAAACTAGTTGTTAAACTCGCCTCATCACTAGCTATTGAATATTCAAAATCATACATTTTTGCCAAATGTTCGGCAGTGAGACAATGTGATGTTTCAAAGAAAGTATTGAAAACTTTATTCTCTTGATGACCAGGTAAAATTCTAAAGATACCTCCTCCACCATTATTAATGAGGATAATCTTGAAATTTTTAGGAATATAATTGTTCCACAAACCATTACTGTCGTATAAAAAACCAATATCTCCCGTGATTAAAGTAGTTGGTCTGTCACTAGCAAGCGCCGCTCCAATGGCTGTTGAAGTGCTTCCATCAATACCACTAGTACCTCTATTGCTGTAAACAACAATACTTGGGTCAATTGGGAACAATTGAGCATACCTTACGGGTGAACTATTACTCAGTTGCAACATGGATTCTTTGGGTAATTTCTGTAAAACGATTTCAAAAACCTTTAAATCAGAAAATGGAATTTTATCCAAGTACTGCTGGTGTTTGAATCGCCTTGTTAGTTTTACAGCTTGTCCTTTATCAAAATAATCACTTAAAACCATCTTAGTAAACGGTAGTATTTGATGAAAGAAGTCATTAGGACTAGACTGAAAATGATGAGGCGTACATCCAAAAGTGTTATAGGCTCTCAAAGGATCAATATGCCAATGGTACTGTGGCTTGTAATTTCTTAGAAAAGATTTTATCCGTTTTGAAACAATCATTCCTCCAAATGTTATTAAAATATCTGGCTGAAACGCTTTGAAATCTTTCTCTTTAAAAGGAGTGATTATAGTATCAATATTTGTTAAAAAAGTATTGTGATGAATGTTGGAAGTAGTTTCTGTCATTACTACTATCGAAGGATCATTCGCCAATGTGCTAATAATTTCTTCATCTAATTCATTAGGTGGATTCGTACCAATTAAAATCAACTTCTTCTTTGCTGAATTCCACACATTGGTATACGCAATAATATCATCAATGGAAATGGTCTTGTACACCTTAGAAAAAGCAGAAATCGTTGGGTCAACCGTCATTTTTCGAACTGTAAGGTACAAAGGTTCTTCAAAGGGCGCATTAATATGCGTAGGCCCTTTTTTCGCAAAAGCAATATTGATGGCTTCGTTAATTTTATTGTCATTTTCTGTTGATTCCCCTTCGGTAAGGTTAGCATTGTAAAGCGAGTGATTTTGAAACACATTCATTTGACGAATAGTTTGTCCGTCACCAATATCAATTTTACTATAAGGTCTGTCAGCTGAAATAACTATCAACGGAATTTGACTGTAAAATGCTTCCGCAAAAGCAGGATAGTAATTCAATAAGGCGGAACCCGAAGTACAAACTAGTGCTACTGGTTTATTTGTTTGTTGTGCTATACCCAAAGCAAAAAAGGCTGCCGAACGTTCATCAGCAATACTGTAACATTCAAATTGAGGATTATTTACAAACCCTATAGTTAAAGGTGCATTTCTGGAGCCCGGAGAAATTACAATTTGAGTGACGCCTTTGGCTAAACAAATTTGAACGATACTTTGAGCTAAAGGAATTTTTGGATAAATCATTTCAATGAAATTGGTCTGAATAAATAAATTGGATAACAAATTTACTATTCGGTTGTTAATTTTTTACAAAAAAGGCAGAAACTTTCTTTATATTTGATGAAAGTATAAAAAAATCCGATGAACGTAACTATTAGACCTGCAACATTCAATGATGTAACAGCTATTTTAGATATTGTAAACTATGCTATCCTGCATACCACAGCAAATTATAACTATGATACTCAAACTATTGAAGACCAAAACAAATGGTTTGAAGACAAACAATTACATCAATTTCCTGTTATTGTAGCAGAATACGACGGGCTAATTGTAGGCTATGGCACCTATGGCACTTTTAGAGAAAAAAAAGGCTACCAATATACCGTAGAACATTCCGTTTATGTTTCTGATGTCTTCACCGGAAAAGGAATTGGAAAATTACTACTAACCGAATTGATTCAACTAGCAAAAACACAAGGTTATCACAACATGATTGGCGCTATTGATGCTGATAATCTTGAGAGCATTGCCTTTCACAAAAAGTTTGGCTTTGAAGCCTGTGGTGTTGTAAAAGAAGCAGCATTCAAATTTGACAAATGGTTGGATTTACTGTTTATGCAATTGATTATAAAGTAAGGTTCATCTGAATTTTATATGAAACTTTGGTTTTTAAAATTTTACCATTAAGGCATTAAGATTTATTAAGTAAACAGAACTTAATTTCCTTAATACCTTAATGGTTTTAATAATTTCCAATAAAAACTCAAAATAAAAAGAGGCTCAATATCTATTGAACCTCTTTTATATTTTTTTCTAAAACAAATTAACCGTTAATCCAATTCACTATTGAAGCGTCTGTAGGGAGCACTTGTGGCGAAATTACTTTTTCTAATTCCCCTTTTTCATTAATCAAATATTTTTGAAAATTCCACTCTACCTCCGAATCTTGCAGTCCGTTTTTAGCTTTTTGTGTCAAAAATTGATACACTTTATGCATGTCCTTTCCCTTGACAGAAATCTTACTCATCATAGGAAATGTAACTCCATAATTCTTTTGACAGAATGAGGCGATTTCTGAATTGGTTCCTGGTTCTTGAGCACCAAAATTGTTCGCAGGAAACCCTAAAATAACTAAATTTTTAGATTTGTATTTTTTGTACAAGGCTTCTAACTCTTTATACTGTGGGGTCAATCCACATTTGGAAGCGGTGTTTACGATAATCACTTTTTTACCTTTTAAGCTGGCAAAATCAAATTCTTTACCCGACAAATCTTGAACCTTAAATTGATAAATAGTTTGTATTTCCATTTTGTGTTTTTTGTTTGATTGTGTTTGAGCCTGAGTCGTGAAGTTCAAAAAAAGCAACAAGCTTAGATTAAGAATAAATACGTTTTTCATCATTTTAAATTTTTATTAAAAATAATTAAAATTCAACGCATTTAGGACTAACAATGCTTAAAGTTTTATTAATGTTTAAAATAAAAAGAGGCTGTCTTTTTAGAACAGCCTCTAGTTTTTTAGCTTATTAAAACTATTTCCTATAATATTTTCTGTATTTCGGATAAGTTACAATCCCTATGAAAGTAATAGCTCCTAAAGTCATCCATATCCAACTCAGAGAATTGGCTTCACCACTAGCATACGAATGTAAACCCACCAAATGAAAATTAACGCCATAATAGGTAAACAATATAGAAAGAAACGCATACATACTCATCAAGTTGAAAATCCATTTTCCTCTTAGCAAGGGAACAAAACGGGCATGAATTACAAAAGCATAAACCATAATGCTGATTAAGGCCCAAGTCTCTTTTGGGTCCCATCCCCAGTAGCGACCCCAACTTTCATTGGCCCATTGCCCTCCGAGAAAATTACCTATCGTTAGCATAATCAAACCAATGGTTAAAGCCATTTCGTTGATGTAGCTAATCTCCTGAATATTCAATTCCATCTTGGCTTTGTTTTTATCATTTGTAAAAAAGATAAGAATCAAAGAAACCAAACCTAATATCATTCCTAAAGCAAAGGGTCCATAACTCGCTACAATAACAGCCACGTGAATCATCAACCAATACGAATTCAAAACAGGCTGCAAATTGGCTATTTCTGGGTCAACCCAATTCATATAAGCAGCCATCAAAATAATAGAAGTTACAAATGCCGATGCTCCAACAGTAAGCTTGGATTTTCTATCAAAAGCCAATCCAAAGAACATCGTTGCCCAAGCCACATAAATAATCGATTCATAGGCATTACTCCATGGCGCATGACCTGATATATACCAGCGAACAATTAATCCTAAGGTATGCAACCCAAACAACACCCCAACAATAACATGCATGGTATTGACCAAAAAGCTAATGACTTTTCCTTCTTTGAAAATTTTGATAATGGTAAAGAAAATCATTAAAACACCCGCCATCATATACAAATAAAACAGCTTTTTGAAAACATCATATTTGTTATACAAAATTTCAGAAGATATTTTGTCCTCACTCGGCATCACTTTACTACCGTATCGTTTTTGGTATTTAATAATCCCATCCAAGTAAAAATCAGATTCTTTATACTTCTTGGACAAAGCAGCACTAGAAAGCGAATTCAAATAAATTGGGAGTATTTGTCGGGTAAAAACAGAATCCATCCCTTTCAGATCTGCTTCGCCTAATTCAGGATACGATACCCATTTATTGTTTTCGTGATTCGGTATCGGAAATATTTTAAGAATACTGCCTGATAATGCCGAATTAAGAAGATTGATTTTCTTATCAGTTTCTACAAAATCTTTTTCAAACTGATTCGGATTAGCCGCCTTATACGCCTCGTCTAAATATTTCGACAATTTATAATTTCCTTTTTCATCGAAAAAGTTAATGAATCGAGCCTTTTTCTGATCTGCTGGTATGCCAATAATCTTTCTAATACTATCATTACCAGCACTAATATGAATCAACGGGACTTCATACCAAATCGTTGGAAATTGCGTCATCGATAAAAATACCTGATCAGAATTCATCTCCTTGTAGGTGTCTTTATGACTCACTTTTCGCAACAATTCAGACGAAAAAGTATTCACAGGCTTCATTCTTCCGCCATTATCCTGAATAATCAACCGCCCAAACTTTTCGGCATGCTTCTCACTTACTTTATAAACGGTAAGCAAAGAATCAATTTGCTTTTCAGTAGGCATTTTGCCTTGATGATTTTGGGCAAAACCACTCAAAGAAAACAACAAAACCAAAACGGTAAGTTGTGTTTTTTTAGCTTTTACCACTTCTAACTTTCTTTTTACATCCGCAAATCGAGAATGTTTAGTGAACATGATTGCCATCATAGCAAAAAACAAAAGGAAATAACCAATATAAGTCACCCAGGTTCCCCAAAAATCATGGTTTACAGAAAGTACAGTTCCTTTTTCGTCAGGGTCGAATGAAGCCTGAAAAAAACGATACCCTTTGTGATCCAAAACATGGTTCATATAAATTCGTGTGTCAAATTCTTTTGGAGTATCTTTAACGGTGACCTTACTTTCAAAAGCAGAAAAACTTTTTTCAGTTCCAGGATATTTTTGAGCCACAAAATCATTCAATTGAATGCTAAAAGGCAATTCATACACCTTACTTCCGTAAAACAACGTAAATTCTAATCCACCTATTTTCAAAATCTTAGGCTCTCCCATTTTACCTTTTGAACCAACTAAAGTCACTTCGTGCTCCTCACCGTTAGATTGTAAAGATAACACGACAGCATCGTCCTGATTCTTCGCTTTAAAATCATTGCTGGACTCATAGCCTATCACTCCTTTTTTAGCAGGTTCTGGAAAAACAAATTGAATACCTCCCACATTATACAAAGAACGCATCATCAAGGGTTGAACGGAATCTTTCACCACTCTACCTTGTAGCTTGTCGGCCATTCGCATGAAACTTCCTTCAAAAGGTGTGCTGATAGTTCCGAGCGCAGTATTAATATTTATAGCACCCTTTGTAAATTTGTTCACCGAAAAAAGAATATTGTGAATGCTTTGAACTTCACCTTCTTTCAGGAAATGTTCGTGTCGAGTTCCTGAACTCGATTCGACCAACTTAATAAATACCGCACCGTTTTTATCCTCTTGAATGGTTTCCTTTGCTCCCATAATGAAGCGTTTTAGCTTAATCTTGAACGGAATGGTGTCAAAAGAATTAGAAAGCGAAAAATCATTTGAAGTTACCGCCGAAAACAAAACAGGTTGTTCAAAAACACGTCTTTTCAATTCTCCTTGGTATTGCCCATCGACATTAATAGTGATAAAAGTTTTATCAGAAAAGAATCGATTTTCACTAGCCCCTTCACGAATGGGCATCATACCTTCATAACTAATATAGCGGGTAATAAAAGCACCCAAAATGATAAAAATAAAAGCCAAATGCAGCATGAGTGTAGCCCATTTTTCTTTTTTCCACAATTGGTATCTCTGGATATTTCCAATGAAATTAATCATAAAAAATAACATGATAGCCTCAAACCACCAAGCGTTATACACCCAAATTCTTGCCGTATCAGTATTGTATTTGCTCTCGATAAAAGTCCCAGTAGCCATCGCTATCGCAAAGCCAAGAAACAAAACAGCCATTAATCGTGTGGAGAACAAAAACGAGAATATTTTTTTTTCCATGTATGCAGGAATAACTAATTTAAAAAGTCCTGCAAAAATAGACAAAAAAGTCGATTGTTTGGGGCTAGTAATAAGATTTAAGTGTTAATTAAGAAATGTTGTAGTACTAGTGATAACAAAAAAATCCCAAACTATTACAATCAAAATAGCGTGGGATTTTTAAAGTCATTTTACAAGAAAAAACAACCCTATTGTTTTTTATATCCTGTCTGTTCTAGTATAAAGGCCCATTTTTGAGCTTCTTTTTTATAGCCCGCAAATTTATCTTCGCTATCACCATGACCACCATTGTAATCTACTTGTAATAAAATAGGTTTATCCGAAGTATTGGCTTTTTGAACTGCAGCAGCAAATTTTGCCGGTTGCCAACTTATTACTCTAGGATCGTTCCATCCCGTGGTGATTAACATGGCTGGGTACTTAACTCCATTTTGAACATGAAGAGTAGCATCCATTTCCATCAAAGCAAAAAATTCGTTGATATTTTTTACCGAACCAAACTCGGGAGTATTCACAGGACCATTAGGCGCAAATTCTTGTCGCACCATACTGAGGCAACCCACTTGTGGCACTGCACATGCCCACAAATCTGGACGTTCGGTAACTGCTCTACCTATCAAGATTCCTCCTGCACTACCTCCTTCGCAAGCAAGATGTTTAGATGTGGTATATCCTTTGCTAATAAGATATTCCGCAGTGCTGTTTAAATCTTTCCATGTATTAGGCTTGCTTTGTTTGTAACCGCTCAAATGCCAGTTTTCGCCTTTCTCTCCACCACCTCGTACATGTGCCACCGCAATAACAATATCTTTGTGTGCTAGTAACAGAAAAAGCGGATTAAATCCTGCAGTCGTGCTAATTCCATAGGCGCCATAGCTACATACATAGGCTGTATTTTCACCATTCAGTTTTACCCCTTTTTTATGAATTATCGAAACAGGAACCTGCACTCCGTCATGTCCGGCAATTTCAATTTCTTCTACTACCAGTTCGTCGGTATAAGGAAACTTTGGATTTTTACGAAATGAGAATGTTTTTTCTTTTGCCAAAGGTTTAGCAAGACTATTATAAGAAAAAGTGATTGGTGTAGTCCATCCACTTCTTACAATATGTACATCATCGTTGTTTTTATTAAATGGAGTTACATACATCAAATTTGTCGTTTCAGGAAATGGAATCTTAGAAAAAGTATTAGTACGCATGTCAACAGTATAATGATGTATTTGCACACCATTTTTCATGTAAGGCACAATCAAGAAATTTTTAGACTGGGTTAAACCATCACCCGATTGTAATGGAATATTCTTTTCTGCTACAATTACTACTGCTTTTTTGATATCAGGATTGGTCATATCCATCAGTAGAATTTTACCGTTGGGAGCATTTTTTTTGGAAACAAGAAATAACTTTGTCCCGCTAGCATTGATTGAAGCTATCTCATCGTCAATGCTAATTATTTTTTTCCATGCGGCACCGCTGTTTATTTTTCGATAATACAACTCAATAAACGGTGACACACTACTAGAATATACCACTTCATAATTACTGTCTATGTTTAACCAAGCAGGAGAAAGCTGTTTCGTATTATCTAAAGCATACAATTCAGGATTTAATTGATACGACAATACCACCTTATCAGTATCAATTGGTGTTCCCAGATGGTGTACTTTAAAAACTCTGTCTTTATCTTGTATCATTACATGCACGTCTAAACTTGGTTGTTGCATATAATACACATTGCCTTCACCAGGCGCATAACCGATATACCTTCCAGGTATGCTGTCGGTTACAAATTTACCTTTAGCAATATCATAAAACTTAGTAACAGCTGTTATTTCTTTGCCTCCCTCGCCTGCAGTAATGGCAATATATTTTTGATAAGGGTCAATTTCATAATCACTGAACGTATAATTTTTGCCCCACATGGCATCATCTGCTACTAGTTCCTCTTTGCCATTTTCACCTAACCGTTTGTAAATTTTAGGCTTTGCATCAGATACTTTAAGATTGTAGTAAAATAAGGTGTTGCCTACCTGTCTTATTTTCCCAATTTTGTCGGGTTGTATGGAATCTAACATTAAAAACCCTTTATATAATTCATCCGTCATGGGCAATTGATCCATGATTTTAGTAGTAAAATCGTTCTGAGCCTTGAACCAATTTTTAGTTTCATCACTTTTTAAATCTTCCATCCATCGATAAGGGTCTTTAACAGTGATATTGTGCCAAGTGTCAGCACTATCAACTATTTTTGTTGATGGATAATTGAATTGTGCCAAAGAATGAATTGTTGAACCTAAAAAAAACAGAATAATAAAATAGCGTTTCATAGAAGTACTGTTTACGTTGATAGTGAAGGTTTTACAATCTTAACTACGATTGCAAATCAAATATACAAAACAAAATGTAAAGTTTTTTCTAATTGTAATGTGTAATTTCTGTACCCTCCAAACTTTGTTATAGTACGGCATCAAATAAGTAAACACCGTATACTGCTTCAAGCAAATGCTTTTATGGAGTCTTGAATAAGTTAATAGTATAATCCAATAATTTGGCATTGCCATGAGCACCGTGACCCGGAACAACAATTTTCACCTTAGGATATTCCTTTTTGATTTTTTGCACCGTATTGGACCAATCTGCAAGAGTAGCATCGCCTAGATAGCCTTTATTCGCATCCAATTCTTTTATCAAACAACCTCCAAACAATACGTTTTCACTCGGAAAATAGCCTACGATATTATCTTTAGTATGCCCTTCTCCAAAAAACTTTGCAATGATTTTTTCATTGCCCACTTTTAAAACTAGAGCATCACGGAAACTGGTTCTAGGAGCAACAAAATTATTTTCTTTTGCTAAGTCAATAGTTTTGAAATAGGCATAAGAAGGAACATCATGGTCTTCAAATGCTTTGAGCCCTCCCAGACAGTCGTCGTGAAAATGAGTGGGAATAATAGCGTTTATTTTGCAATGAAGTGTTCCCTTGATCCACTGAAGTAAGGCTTCGGAGCTTTTATCATTGGTAGGAGTATCAAAAATAATGGTTTCATCACTATTTCTAACAATGAGACCATTACAGGGTACATTCCCAAAATCATTGGTTTGTTTGTACGAGGTATGTTGAAATGAATTTTCAGTAAGTTGAGTGATAATCAAATCCTCAGATTGGTACACCACTTTGGGTTGGAATGCCTTTTGTTTCTTAGACGTACAATGTGTAGTAGTTCCTAAAATCAAAAGGGTTAGAAGCATTAATACAGTAGGTTTCATGTGGTGGAATTGGGTTAACGGTTGATGAAATTTTATTTGTAACCGACAAACGAAGTTATGAAAATGAAAAGAACTATTTATCGAAAAAATAGACGTGAGTTTTAGCATTTGTTAGCTGTTCGTGGCTTTTTCTGCAAAAGCTATAATTTGATCAATTAAGTTTAATAAAATTTGTGATTTAATTCCATCGTTCCATGCTAGTTCCAACATTTTCGCAACCGCTAAAGGGTTTTTCTCTAAATCTCCAGCATTGTCATAAAATAAGGCTGCTTTATCTCTATATTTTTGCCAGTTGACGCCGAACTCTATTTTTATAGTGTCTGTTAGATTGGTTTTCCATGCGTGTAAATTTATTTTGTGTATATCTGCCGTTGACCATTCGCTTTCTTGGTCATGTCCTTGTAAAGTTAATAGTGCTTTATTTTCTTTTTTATGTTGAGTTATTTCAAAGTCGCGGGTTTTGTCTGTATCGCAATCGAATATCACTAAAGTTGGGATTTGCAGTAATCTAGCCATAGCAACAGGCTTTATTAATCTGTGTTTTCCATCAACAGGAACAATATGGCAACCAAACTTTCTAAACTCATTTATTCTTTCGGCTAGCATCAAATATGATGTTAAGTAAGCAATATCTTCTTGTCCTTCAACTAAGATTAAAATTTTGCAAAAAAACATTTCATTTATAACTGGATTTAATGAAGGGTAAAGTTTTGCAACCATTCCAGATTCTTTAAGATGCTTTTCTCCAACTTGCTGTAATAATTGTGCTAAATCATCATATGATACCGAAGTAACTTTTGTGAAGCTTGGATTCCCACATTCTCTAACAATTCTTATTTTATCAAAATTGTCGCCTGGAATAAAAAGTGGATTATGAGTACAAATCAAAAGTTGTGTTTCTTTTTCTGATAGGTCTATTAGTGTTTCGGCTAAATATCTAGCTTGCGGTGGATGTTGATATAATTCTGGTTCTTCAATTCCCATTATTAGAGTTGGCGCATTTTCATCCTCAATTAATGCTAGCTCTTGAAGTAATGCCAACATATATGAACGTTGTAAGCCATGACCAAATCGGGCTAAATCTCCTTCAAATCCACGTTCTCCAATTTTTATAAAAGCTGAAGGTTCCTCTACTTTTACAGATTTTTCAGGATCTTGTTTCCATAACACTTGAGCACTTATATTTGGATGCGCCCATGATGATAGTCTATTTTGTAAAGCTATAGAAATATCATTTAAAACAGATTGCTCGGCATCAAGTAGAGCTTGATATTGCTGTTTCGCTAATTCTCTCAAACCTGAAATTTTGTCATCAAAACTCACTTTAGAACGTACAGTTCTTAATAACAATTGTCCTAAAGACGATGTTTTAGATTCTTCGCTTTCTTCCGTTGCATCCTTTGACGCAGAAACAAAAACCCATTGTATGTGTGGCGCAAGTCTATTTGCTCCTTTAGTTGCACCATAAAATTGATCTTCACTTGGAATCAAATCACATTTTTGAGGGTTATTAGCTTCATAATCTTGTAACGCTTCAATCATATCTGCTTTGGATGTCGCATTCCGCAAATCAGTATATTTTTGCTGGTAGTTTCCGTAGATTTCTTTTAGGTCAGATACTTTTTGGCCGTTTTTATCTGCTTCAAAAAAACTTCTAAAATCATCAAGCCCTAAACGATTTCCATACTGTCTTATTTCTGCGCGTTGCAAATTTGCATCGTAACGGGCTACCGCTGTAACTATCAACTTATCTTGCCTAAAATAATCTGCTAAGTCAATTTGAGCTTGTTCTGATAAGTCGCAAAATGTTACAGTAATTCTTATGTCTTGTGAAGTATCCTTATGATGGAAATCACTTTCGCTTAATTTGCTTAAATCAGTTTTACTATCTTTAAATTGTCGAAAAAAGATATTTAATGCATTAAAAACTGTTGATTTTCCTGCGCCATTTGGGCCAACAAAACAGGTGTAATCATCGAGTAAAACTGTTTCGTCTTTATATGAACGAAAGTTTTCGATTCTGACCGATTCGATTTTCATATTTTATTATTTAGAATTGTCTCAATTTGAATCCGGATTTCTTGCCATGACAGCTAACTTGTATATATGTATGATTTTATCAAACCTATCACCATTATTTCGGGTAGATAAGTATAAAGCAAGTCATACTTTACATAAAGCTAATATATAAAATTAACAGTCAACTCATCAAAATAGATACAAATTACTTTCCTTTAAAACAAGTCCAATTGTTCAAGCTTACCACCACCACCACCACTTTTTTTTAAATAAAGAATTCCTTTTATTATGGATACTATAAACAAATAGTAAATCACTCCTGAGCATAAATAACGACAACTATTAAATTTAACACAAATAGTATGCGTGCATAATAAAATTTTTATATCTTTGAAATCGTTATAGTATTCCCATGAAAGAAAAAACAATAGATTACATCCTTCGTGCTACTTGGCAAGCGGTATCACGAATGTACAACGAAGAAGCCTCCAAGTTTGATGGCTCCATGGCGATAGGATTTGCGCTTTTAAGCATCGACAAAGAAGACGGAACGCCCTCTACGGCCATCAGTTCACGAATGGGAATGGAAGCAACAAGTTTAACAAGAACACTCAAAACATTAGAAGAAAAAGGATTAATCATTCGCAAGAAAAACCCCGAAGACGGTCGTGGTGTACTCATTTACCTCACCGATTTAGGCAAAGAAATGCGAGCACAATCTAAACTAACGGTTATAAAGTTCAACGAAACCATTAAAAACAACATAACAGAAGAAAAACTAAATCACTTTATAGAAGTAGCAGATACCATAAATGAATTGATTAGTGAGAAGAAGATATTTTAAAATTAAGAATATTGAACATAGAGAATAGAATATAGAGGGTGAGCTAGACTGAGAGAAGTCTTTTTTCTATGCTCTATTTTCTATGCTCTTCAAAAATAAAAACATGAAAAGAAACATAAAAAAAATAGCAGTTGTCGGCTCCGGAATCATGGGCTCTGGTATTGCTTGCCATTTTGCTAACATCGGACTAGAAGTATTATTGTTGGATATTGTTCCGAATGCTTTAACCGAAATAGAAGAAAAAAAGGGATTGAAGCTCGAAAGTAAAATCGTTCGCAACCGCATTGTCAACGAACACCTAGCGAATGCCTTAAAGTCCAAACCCTCTCCTATTTACAACCAAAAATTTGCTTCTAGAATCACCACTGGAAACATCACCGATGACATGGCTAAAATTGCCAACTGCGATTGGATTATCGAAGTGGTGGTGGAACGTTTAGACATCAAGAAATTAGTGTTCGAACAAATTGACAAATTCCGTAAACCCGGAACCTTAGTAACTTCAAATACTTCAGGAATTCCAATAAAATTCATGAGCGAAGGTCGTAGCGAGGATTTCCAGAAGCATTTCTGTGGAACACACTTCTTCAATCCTGCGCGTTATTTAAAATTATTCGAAATCATTCCAGGACCACAAACTTCAAAAGAAGTATTGGATTTCTTATTCGATTATGGTTCAAAATATTTAGGAAAGACATCAGTTATAGCTAAAGATACTCCTGCGTTTATTGGAAACCGAATTGGAATCTTTGGAATTCAAAGTTTATTCCATTTGGTAAAAGAAATGGGATTAACTATTGAAGAAGTGGATAAATTAACGGGTCCTGTTATTGGCCGACCAAAATCGGCTACCTTCAGAACGGTGGACGTCGTTGGTTTAGATACATTGGTTCATGTTGCCAATGGTTTATATGAAGGTTGCCCGAACGACGAAGCACACGAATTATTTAAATTGCCAGATTTCATTAACAAAATGATGGAAAACAAATGGCTCGGTAGCAAAACGGGACAAGGTTTTTACAAAAAAGTAGACAAAGATATTTTGTCTTTGGATTTAGATACCTTAGAATACCGTCCTGCAAAGAAGGCCTCTTTTAACACATTAGAATTGACTAAAACTATTGAAAAACCCATTGATAGATTTCGAGTTTTAGTAAAAGGAAAAGACAAAGCGGGTGATTTCTACAGAAAGAATTTCGCTGCTATGTTTGCCTATTGTTCCAATCGTGTTCCAGAAATAACCGATGAATTCTACAAAATAGACGATGCCATGAAGGCAGGTTTCGGATGGGAAAATGGACCCTTTGAAATTTGGGATGCTATAGGAGTTCAAAAAGGAATCGAACTCATGCAAGCGGAAGGGTATACACCTGCAGCATGGGTTACAGATATGATAGCTTCAGGAAGCAACAGTTTTTATACTGTAAAAGAGGGTGCTACCTATTTCTACAATATTCCGACAAAATCACAAGTTAAAGTTCCAGGTCAAGATAGTTTTATCATACTGAACAACATCAGAGAAAGCAAAAAAGTATGGAGCAATAGTGGTGCTGTCCTTCACGATTTAGGAGATAGTATTTTAAACTTAGAATTCCAAAGTAAAATGAACACCATTGGTGGCGATGTTTTAGCTGGAATCAATAAAGCCATAGACCTTGCTGAAAAAGAATACAGCGGATTAGTGATTGGTAACCAAGGAGCAAATTTCTCTGTAGGTGCCAATATCGGAATGATTTTTATGATGGCTGTTGAACAAGAATACGACGAATTGAATATGGCTATCAAAATGTTCCAAGATACCATGATGCGCGTGCGTTATTCTTCTATTCCAGTAGTTGTTGCTCCTCACGGAATGACACTCGGTGGCGGATGCGAAATGACACTTCACGCTGATAAAGTGGTGGCTGCTGCCGAAAGTTATATTGGTTTGGTGGAGTTTGGCGTTGGCGTAATTCCTGGCGGCGGAGGTTCCAAAGAAATGGCTTTACGCGCTTCCGATTTGTTCCGTAAAAACGATGTGGAGTTGAATGTGTTACAAGAATATTTCTTAACCGTAGCCATGGCTAAAGTATCAACATCGGCTTATGAAGCTTTTGATTTAGGTATTTTACAAAAAGGAAAAGATGTTGTGGTAGTCAATAAAGACAGACAAATAGCCGAAGCAAAAAAACATGCGCTCTTAATGGCAGAAGCAGGATATACACAACCTATCCGCAGAACAGACGTAAAAGTATTAGGAAAACAAGCACTCGGAATGTTCTTGGTAGGAACCAATCAAATGGTAGCTGGAAAATACATCTCTGAACATGATTTAAAAATTGCCAATAAACTAGCCTATGTAATGGCGGGGGGTGATTTATCCGAACCAACTTTAGTAAGCGAACAATATTTATTAGACATCGAACGTGAAGCCTTCTTATCATTATGTACAGAAAGAAAAACATTAGAAAGAATTCAGTTTATGTTAACTAAGGGAAAACCGTTGAGAAATTAGAACATAGAAAAAAGAATATAGACAAAACTGAAAAGTCTATTCTCTATATTCTATTTTCTTTACTCTTAAAATAAAAAATATGAAAACAGCATATATCGTAAAAGCATACAGAACAGCCGTTGGTAAAGCACCTAAAGGAGTTTTTCGTTTTAAACGTCCTGATGAATTAGCTGCCGAAACCATTCAATTCATGATGAATGAACTGCCTGATTTCGACAAAAAACGCATCGACGACGTTATGGTTGGCAACGCCATGCCAGAAGCAGAGCAAGGGTTAAATGTAGGTCGTTTAATTTCCTTGATGGGATTAAAAGTAACCGATGTTCCTGGCGTTACCGTAAATAGATACTGCGCTTCTGGACTAGAAACTATCGGAATGGCAACCGCAAAGATCCAAAGTGGCATGGCCGATTGTATCATTGCCGGTGGTGCCGAAAGTATGTCATTTATTCCTATGGGTGGTTACAAACCAACTCCTGATTATGCCGTAGCAAAAGAAGGACACGAAGATTACTATTGGGGAATGGGATTAACTGCAGAAGCTGTAGCAAAACAATTCAATATTTCTCGTGAAGATCAGGATGAATTTGCTTTTAATTCACACCAAAAAGCATTGAAAGCACAAGCCGAAAATAAATTTGACAAACAAATTGTTCCTATTACTGTAGAACAAACCTTCATCAATGAAAACGGTAAAAAAGAAACAAAATCATACACTGTTACAAAAGATGAAGGTCCAAGAGCAGATACTACTATAGCGGCATTGGGAAAACTTAAACCCGTATTTGCAGCAGACGGTTCGGTTACCGCAGGAAATTCATCACAAATGAGTGATGGAGCAGCCTTTGTTTTGATTATGAGTGAAGAATTGGTTAAAGAATTAGGCGTTACTCCCATCGCACGATTAGTAAATTTTGCTTCTGCTGGAGTAGAACCCAGAATCATGGGAATTGGTCCAGTAAAAGCCATTCCAAAAGCACTAAAACAAGCTGGTTTATCGCTAAACGATATTGGCTTAATAGAACTAAACGAAGCTTTCGCATCACAAGCATTAGCCGTAACTCGTGAGTTAGGATTAAATCCTGATATCGTAAACGTAAATGGTGGTGCAATTGCTTTAGGACATCCACTTGGTTGTACTGGAGCAAAACTATCAGTTCAACTATTTGACGAGATGAAACGCCGAGGAGATAAATACGGAATAGTGAGTATGTGTGTGGGAACAGGACAAGGAAGCGCTGGGATTTTTGAGTTGATTTAGAAGAAAATAGAAAACAGAATATAGAGCTTAGACTTACTATGAGGCATAATTATAAAAATTTGAAAATATGGCAGTTGGGAATAGAAATCGCTAATGATATTTCAGATATTTTATTAGAATTTCCAAAACATGAAAGATATGATTTAAGCTCTCAAATAAGTAGATGTTCAGTATCCATGCCTAGTAATATTGCTGAGGGTTCATCAAGAACTGATAAATCTTTTAGTCATTTTTTAGATATCTCACTCGGATCATCATTTGAGTTAACTACGCAACTAATTGTTGCAAAACATAGAAAATATATAAATGAAACAATTTTTAACCAACTAGAAATTAAAATAGAAGAATTTCAAAGAATGACAATGTCGTTTCAAAATGGACTAAAGTAAAGTCTTTTTTCTATTCTCTATTTTCTTTTCTCTAAACAATAAAAAAATGAACGATATAACCAGAGGAGGACAATTCCTCGTAAAAGAAACAAAGTGTGAAGACATCTTCACACCCGAAGATTTCTCAGAAGAACAAATCATGATGCGCGATTCGGTGAAAGAATTTGTTGACAAAGAAATTTGGCCTTACAAAAACCGTTTCGAGGCTAAAGATTATGCCTTCACAGAAGAAACAATGCGCAAAGCTGGTGAAATGGGATTTTTAAGTGTCGCCGTTCCAGAAGCCTATGGCGGAATGGGAATGGGATTTGTGGATACCTGTTTGGTTTGCGACTACATTTCGGGAGCTACAGGTTCGTTTTCGACAGCTTTTGGAGCCCATACTGGAATTGGTACTATGCCCATTACCTTATACGGAACCGAAGAACAAAAACAAAAATACGTTCCAAAATTAGCTTCAGGAGAATGGTTTGGTGCCTATTGCCTTACTGAACCGGGTGCCGGTTCAGATGCCAATTCAGGAAAAACCAAAGCGGTTTTATCAGAAGATGGAAAATATTACAAAATCACAGGAGGTAAAATGTGGATTTCAAATGCTGGTTTCTGCTCGTTATTCATTGTTTTTGCACGAATTGAAGACGATAAAAACATTACGGGTTTCATTGTAGAAAATGACCCTAATAATGGAATCACCATGAACGAAGAAGAGCACAAATTAGGAATTCGCGCCTCTTCTACCCGACAAGTTTTCTTCAACGAAACTAAAGTTCCTGTAGAGAATATGTTAGCCGGTCGTGGTGAAGGTTTCAAAATTGCAATGAATGCTTTGAATGTTGGTCGAATCAAATTGGCTGCGGCTTGTTTAGATGCTCAACGTCGTGTCACTTCCAACGCGGTGAATTATGCTAATGAAAGAATTCAGTTTAATGTTCCTATATCAAGTTTTGGAGCAATTCGCTATAAATTAGCCGAAATGGCAACATCTGCCTATGCGGGTGAAAGTGCAACCTATCGTGCTGCTAAAGATATTGAAACCCGAATCAAATTAAGAGAAGCCGAAGGCACCTCACACCAAGAAGCCGAGTTGAAAGGAGTTGAAGAATTTGCTATTGAATGTTCCATTTTGAAAGTAGCGGTTTCAGAAGATGTTCAAAACTGTGCCGATGAAGGAATCCAGATTTATGGCGGAATGGGATTCTCTGAAGATACTCCTATGGAAAGCGCATGGCGTGATGCTCGTATTGCTCGTATTTATGAAGGAACGAACGAAATCAACCGAATGTTATCCGTGGGAATGTTAATCAAAAAAGCCATGAAAGGTCACGTTGATTTATTGGGTCCAGCTTCAAAAGTACAGGAAGAGCTAATGGGTATTCCATCATTTGAAACTCCTGATTATTCTGAATTATTTTCAGAAGAAAAAGAACTGATAGGAAAATTGAAAAAAGCATTCTTAATGGTTGCGGGTGGTGCTGTACAGAAATATGGTCCAGATTTAGAAGGACATCAACAATTATTGACTGCCGCCGCTGATATATTGATTGAAATTTACATGGCTGAAAGTACCGTTTTACGAACAGAAAAATTAGCAAAAAAACAAGGCGAAGCCAACGTAAAAGAACAAATTGCAATGGCCAAATTGTACTTATACAAAGCCGTAGATATCGTTACTCAAAAAGGAAAAGAAAGTATCATTTCTTTTGCTGAAGGCGACGAACAACGCATGATGCTTATGGGTTTACGACGTTTTACAAAATATACCAATATGCCCAATATTGTTGGTTTAAGAGAAACTATTACTGCTAAGTTGGTGGCAGAAAATAGTTATTGTTTTTAGTTTAGTTAATAGTTTGTTGTTAAGAGCCGTATTTGTCAATACGGCTTTTTTTATAGCATCAATTTACACTATCAAACTCTGTTTAAAAAGTTTCACCCGCATTCAAATAAAATGCTTCGGAATCTCTTCCCCATCCATAATTGGCGATAATATTAGTTCGTGTTGGCTTATCAATTAAAATACGTAAGCCTACACCAACGGCAGGTTGAACGTATTGAAACAACTGAATGTTGTTTTCTTTGTTACTAGCAGTAGTAAAATTAGAAAAAACGGTTCCGCTAAATAGTTTGTTACAACTAATTGGAAATCGGTATTCGGTTTCAAAATATACCAAATTAAAACCTCTAAATAATCCTTGTGTATATCCTTTCCCTCCTCTACTTCTCTGATCCCATCCTATGGCGGGTAAATTTAAATAGGGTACATTTCCACCAATTAAAAACTGACCATACGTCCAAAAAGCAAGAACGTGTTGAAAATTAGTTTTACTTAACGGAATAAAATAGCGGTATTCAGAGAAAATTACCTGACTTGACTGTTGATTTCTTCCAATCTCAGGATTTACTCTATAATTGATATTGGCAAACCAACCAGAGTTAGTATTCACTTGATTGTCTCTAGAATCAAATACCATATTAAAACTCAATCCATTTACATAATACTCTTTGTCATTAAAACCGTATTTCTTGTTGTAATTGTAATGGTTTGTAAACTGATTGTTCTCAACATCTAAATTTTGGTCTTGAATGTCAGTATAACCATCTAAATGCAAGCCAGAACCAACATATAAGTTTTTAATTACTTGAAAAGAAATCGTTTGGTGAAACTTAAAGTAATTATATTTCATAGGCTCGTCAATAGCTTCAAACTGAAAATCAGTATTCTTTCTGTCTCGAGGTATGATATCGGTTCCCAATCCAAAATTTCCTTGTGAAAAAATATAATAACGCCAGTCTCCACTCAAATAGATTTTGTTGTTGTTAAGAATTAAATTATTTTTTAAGTTAACCAATAATTGATCTTTAGTCGTGTAGGTTGCCCCTAAATTAACCGAAGAATATTTATCTATTATACTTTTTCCTTTAAACGTACATTGAGCCACTGCACCGTACATAAAACCGTTTGCTGGTTGAACTCCAATAATTGGAATAATCAGAAAAAAACTGTTCTTTGAGGGCTTAATAACTTGTATTGAATCTCTTTTCTTAAAAATATCAGGAAGTGATTTTACAGCACAGCCAACAATCGAATCGTTCTGTATTTGAGCTACACTACTGAATTGCATAAAAACAAATAGTAGAAGTAGATTAGTTTGTAACCGATATTTGTTTTTAAAAATAATTTTCATTTTCCTTGTTAATGTGCTACTCAACACAATATATCTCAAATAGTGTTATCAGACTATAGAATTTATAACATACTATTTAAGTGTAAATTGCTCTTCCTGTAATACTAAACCTTTATTCTAAAGACTTTTTTTATACGAAGTTAAGAATTGCAAAAATAGGGAAACAAAAGACTATTTTCATATCTAATCAATTATCTTTTCTACAATTTACTAAAGCCTTCAAATTGCTATAAAAAGCTAACGTAATATCCATTTACTTTATTTCTTAAAATAATACTACGAATTCAATTTTATACCATCTTGAATTTTTATGTTCATATTATTTATGCTCTTTTTGCTAGTTAGTATTTAGTTGCTTATTTTCGTTAAAAAAAATCAACTATAATGAAAATACTAGGAATAGGTTCAAGAATCAATCATGCCGAATACGGTAAAGGAGTAATAACAAATGTATCTTCAAGAGAATATTGGGTAACTTTTATCGACAAGGGATTAGAAACCATAGCAATTGATAGCGAATTTGAAGTTATTGAAGCCGCTGAAAATGAAGTGGATACAATTAGCTTTTATGATGTAGAACAAAGTTTACTATCGATATTAAAAAAATGGAACGGTTTGGCCGAGCCCGTAGCTATAGGTGACAAATGGAAAGGTGGAAAAATAATTTTAGACCCAGGTCAGGCGGGATTGGCATCAAAAGAAATTCCCATAGATACCTTTTTTCATAAAATTATCATGGTTCGCGATCGAATTAGAGTTATGGAACAAAAAATTAATGCCAGCAACTTAGAAGAAATTGAGAAAATAGAATTACAACAATACATTACTAGAATTTATGGAAGTTTAACCACTTTTAACGTACTATTTAAATCGCAAAATGATTATTTTGTTGGTGAAAAAACGAAGTAGATTTTAAGTTAAATTTAATTCATTCTGAAGAAATTATACTTAAATTTAGAGTCAAATTAAATCAACTTCAAATCATGAAAAAAATAATTCTAGCAACCGTTCTGCTTGTAGTAGTTAATTTGGGATGCAAAACCTCTACACCAAATTCTCCATCAAATAAACTAAACGTTACATTTGAACCTAAGAGTGATAGTAAAGTTTCTGGAGAAGGTACATTTACCGAAAAAAATGGTTCGGTAACCTTCACAGCAAATTTCAAAGGATTGAAACCTGGAATTCATGCTATACACATTCATGAAAAAGCAGATTGTTCTGCAGCAGATGGTAGTTCAGCTGGTGGACATTGGAATCCTACTTTCAAAAAACACGGGAAATTAGGTGAAGGTGAAGCTCATAAAGGCGATATCGGAAATTTCCCTACTGATGAATATGGAAACGGAACTGTTACCATAACAACATCTGAATGGTGTATAGGTTGTGGTGACGCTACAAAAGACATACTAGGAAAAAGTTTAATAGTTCATCAAGGCCCTGATGATTATGTTACCCAACCTTCAGGAAATTCAGGAGCTAGAGTAGCCTGCTCAGCGATTATACGATAAGACATTTGGAAGAAAAACAGCATCACTATTTTAAAAATGCAACTGAATGGCGGAATTGGTTACACGAAAACTACCATTCCTCAAAAGGCGTATATCTCATTTTTTATAAAGTAAGCAGTGCTTTGGAAAGTATACGTTGGGAAGAAGCTGTACAAGTTGCAATTTGCTATGGCTGGATTGATTCCACTGTGAGAAAAATCGATGAAGAAAGTCGAAAGCAATTCTTTTCTCCAAGAAAAGATAAAAGTGTTTGGAGTAAACTGAATAAAAGCTACATTGAGAAACTACTAGAAAGTGGTTTAATGCATGAAAGTGGTTTAAAAAAGATTGAAATTGCCAAACAAAATGGTTCCTGGGAATCTCTTGATGCTGTAGAAGATTTGTTAATTCCAGAGGATTTACTGGAAGCGTTTCACCAAAATAAACTAGCCTTTGACAACTATCATAACTTTAGCCCTTCGTATCGGAAAAATTATTTATATTGGCTTAATCTAGCAAAAGGTGCAGAAACAAGAAGAAAAAGAATCGAAGAAATTATACAACTTTGTGCTCAGAATATAAAATCAAGATATTAGTTCCAAGCGAATTAAAATGTAACAAAATTTGTTTTCCTGAATATAAAAATAATAGATTTGTAAGACTAAAATCAAACTATGATAAACCCATCAGCAGCAGGTTGGATAGACAAATTTTTTATTGAACAAAAGTTTACAAAGCAATCTGTTTCTAATAATTATGATGACTTTTATTATAATGTTAGAAAAACTGGATTTATTTACGGACATATCATTTCAATTGATACGACTACTCCCATTCCAATTGATGATTGGTTCAAATCAGAAATTTCCAAACTAGCCTTATTAAACAGCTTGTATAACGTTTATTGTTTGACAAAAAAAGAAATTGACTCAACCACTTTTATCTCTCAAGCAGTACTCTTTTATAATCAAATGAGCCCACAGGGTTTTAACTTATTTGAAAAAATATTACCTAAAAATACACCTTCACTAACCTTAGAAAAAATTATTGACGAACGGGTTCAAACAAATGAAAATATAGTAAGCAAAAACTTTTCTCATCTTGTGACCAATGCTTTGTTGTTTGTTGATGTTTTGGCTTTTCATCAATATTTAATTCATGGTTCAATTCCTGAAAAATACTTAAAGAAAATTGAAGAAACAGTTGTAAACGTGGTAACCTTAGCCTTAAAAACAAAATTAAATAAATCGCAGCATGATGATTTATTAATCAAACTCTTTGAGGCATCCATTCGGTACAGTAAATTTTCTAAAGTTTCAACTCAAAGTCTAGAAGCATTGCAATTGGATTTTTTTACCAATGATTTAGAAAAAAAATACATAATCGATATTGCTGGAATGGCATTATGGAGTGACGGAGTCATTGAAAATAACGAAGCCTTTTTTTTACATAAATTAGCCGAAACCATTTCTATTTCAGATGATTTTGTAAAACAAAGTATCTTGGAAACAGATCATTTTATTACAAAATATAAAAGTGAAATTCCTTATTTTAATTATTCAAATCCAGTAAAACATTTTTACGATCACACCACCCAAGGGGTAATTACCTTAATCACTCGGAATAAAAAAAGATTAGTAAAAGAAATTATTCAAAGTAAAGAATTAATGATTCTGCTCGCCTATTCTACTCGAAGAGATTTGAATGAAAAAGAAAAGAAAAAAGTAAAAAAACAGCTATTAGACATTTGCAAAACAATTCCTTCTCTTACTATTTTTTTACTGCCAGGAGGAAGTTTATTACTTCCAATACTGATTAAATTTATACCTACTCTATTGCCTTCTGCTTTCAATGAAAACTTAGATGATTAATACGACTGAATCCAAGAAAAATTTTCTAAATTAATTCTTTCTTTTTCATTTGTAATGAACTGCAAATAAGCTGAGGCAATTGGGCTTAATTTTTTTCCTTTGAGCCAAATCAATCTCCAGTTGGTAATAATTGGTAACCCTTTTACTGGCAAAATTTGAATGTCTTCTTTTTCTAATTCATTTTTTAAACCAATTAAAGGCATAATTGATAATCCAAGACCAGCAATAACAGCCTGTTTAACAGCTTCATTTGATGTTAATTGCAATTTCATTTTAGCTTTAATTCCTTTATCAGTCATGAATTTTTCCATCGAAATTCTTGTAGCTGAACCGTCTTCTCTGTAAATGAGAGGAATTTCAGAAAGCAAATTATCAATTTTGATTTTTTGATTTACTGCAGTTTTTTTATTCCCAACTAGAAATAACTTATTTTGCATCAAAATTTGAGATTCAACTTGAATGTCATTGGGTATTATAGATACAAGAGCAAAATCTACTTCATTGTTTTTTAGCGATTTAATTACCTTCGACTTGTTGGTAACATCCATTTCAATTTCTATTCCTTTGTTGTTATTGGCAAACTCAGATAGAAAGTAGGGCATCACATATTTGCCCGTTGAAACCACAGAAATTTTAAGTTTACCTGACAAAATTCCTTTATAGGCTAGCGTTTTATAGTTAATTGCATTCACTTCTTCTAAGATTCGTTCAGCAGCTATTGCAATTTCTTTCCCAAAATCGGTCACGTACAATTGCCTTCCTATAATTTCTGTCAGAGGAATTTCAAATTGATCTTGTAAATTTTTTAGCTGTATAGAAACTGCAGGTTGAGTCAAATGCAATTCCTCAGCTGCCTTTGTAATGCTCTTCGTTTCAGTGATTTTCAAAAAAACTTGTAGTTGGTGTAAAGTATAGTTCATAAAATACATTTATATATATCATTACAAATATAAATAAAAATATATAAATAAATCTTTTCAATTTTGTGCCGACATAAATCAAAAAGAATTTTACAATGAAAGAATTTTTAAATCTAAATCACGACAACATCAAATTGACACTGATTGTAATAAGTCTCCTCTTGGGTGTACTATTGAGTGTCAAATATGAAGGAAACCTAGCAACTGTGGGTTTCTTAGGATTAATAATACTTATTTGTGTATTTCAATTAAAAAAAATGAAAATTAAACTTTAATAAATACTATGGACAATCAATACAACATCAAATTAATAGATAGTGTTTTTACACCATCTGAAGCTGGAAAAGTTCTCATATCGTTGATAAATAATAAAATTAATTATCACAATCTCGAGGATTTCAGTAACCACATCCGTTTTAACAATACTCTTTCTCATTCTAAAAAGAGAGTACAAGAACTAAATGAAGCAAAAGATGAGATTGATAAAATTGTTGAATTAGCAAAAGCAAATGGGGTCAACTTGACTGTAAACAGTTTTATAGAAATTAAGTTCAGCAAATAAACCATGTTTCAAGGTAGAAAATTACTTATAGCAACCAAGCACAAAAAAGAAGAAGTTATCGCTCCTATTTTAGAAAAAGAATTTGGAGTTCAGTGTCACACCTCAAACTCGTTTGACACTGATTTACTAGGAACGTTTTCAGGAGAAATACCCAGAAAAGAAGACGCCTTAACAACTCTTCGAGCAAAGTGTTTTCTATCATTAGATACAACTAATTGCGATTTAGTAGTCGCCAGTGAAGGCTCATTTGGTTCGCATCCAGTAATTTTCTTCGCACAAGCTAATGAAGAAATAATCATGTTGATGGACACTAAAAATGACTTAGAAATAGTAGTTAGAGAAATCAGCACAGAAACAAATTTTAATGCCTCTGAAGTAAAAAATGAACTAGAATTAATGGAATTTGCTTATAAAGTACAATTTCCTTCACATGGTCTTATTTTGAAACCCTCTGAAAATAATTTTTCTAAAATAGTCAAAGGCATTACTGATGAAATTACTTTAAAGAAAAGTTTCAAAGAAATGATAGACGAATTTGGAACAGCCTATGTCGAAACTGATATGAGAGCTTTGTACAATCCAACACGAATGAAGTTGATTGAAAAAACTACTTTAAAGTTAGTCGAGGCAATGCATTCAAAATGCCCTGTTTGTAGCACTCCTGGTTTTGTTATTACGGATTCAAATTCAGGTTTACCATGCAACTCGTGTAAATTGCCAACTCGTTCTATTTTAAGTTATATTTCAAAATGTAAGAAATGTGATTATACTTTAGAAAAATTATATCCAAATAAAAAAACAACTGAAGATCCAATGTATTGTGATTTTTGCAATCCTTAAAACGAATAATGTCACTATTATCTACCGATATTAATAAAGCCGTTCAAATTTTAAATCAAAATGACCTTGTAGCGATACCTACAGAAACAGTCTATGGTTTAGCTGGAAATATTTACAGCGAAAAAGCCATAAAAAAAATATTTGAATTAAAAAAAAGACCCCTGTATAATCCTTTAATTGTTCATGTGAGCTCATTGCAACAACTAGACGAATTAGTTGATGACATTCCAAAAAAAGCCAAGATACTGGCAAATACGTTCTGGCCAGGTCCTTTGACAATGGTTCTAAAAAAGAAAGAAATAGTTCCTGATAGCGTTACGGCAGGAAAGACCACTGTAGCTGTTCGAATTCCGAATCATCCCATTACATTACAGCTATTACAATCACTTGATTTTCCATTAGCAGCACCAAGTGCCAATTTATTTGGATTGATAAGTCCTACTAATGCAGAGCATGTGGCAGAGTACTTCAAAGATGATTTACCTATGATTTTAGATGGAGGAAATTGTCAAAACGGAATAGAATCCACCATCATTGGATTTGAAAACAATGAAGCTGTTTTATATCGGCTAGGTTCGCTCTCTATTGAAGATATTGAGAATGTAATTGGTACCATTAAAATTAAAAACAATAAAGAAAAAAATCCAGATGCCCCCGGAATGTTATCCAAGCATTATGCACCTACAACGCCTACGTTTTTGGCAGAGGATATAACATCATTTATCCAAAAAAATAAAGATAAAAAGATAGGATTGCTACTCTTTAATCATCCAATAAACAGTGATATGATACAGCATCAAGAAATTTTATCGAAGGATGGCGATTTAAAAGAAGCAGCCGCAAATTTATATGCTGCTCTGCACCGACTTGATAAAATGAATTTAGACATCATCATAGCCCAGATATTTCCTGATTTAGGTCTGGGAAAATCAATAAATGATAGATTAACACGTGCAACTAAAAAATAAATTAACTATGAATTTAGACTTACTTTTTGATAATTTAACGAACCCTGCATTACTATTTTTCTTATTAGGAATTATTGCAACTAGATTAAAAAGCGACTTAGAAATCCCTAACAATACATCAAAATTCATTTCCTTGTATCTATTATTTTCAATAGGTTTTAAGGGTGGACAAGAATTAGCCCATAGCGATTTTCATGTTGAAATTATATGGTCAATCCTTTTTGGAGTGCTCATCGCGATTATAATACCCTCCTACTGTTTTTTTATTTTAAAACGTAAATTTAATATTGAAAATTCAGGAGCTATTGCTGCTGCTTATGGCTCAGTCAGTGCAGTAACATTTGTCACTGCGATAACTTTTTTAGAAATTCAAAAATACACCTTCAGTGGACATATGGTTGCCGTTATGGCATTAATGGAAGCTCCTGCAATAATTATCGCGGTAATACTAATGCGATTGTATAAAAAAGAGGATGTTACTTCAACCAAATTAAGTTCGGTTATAAAACATTCATTAACAAATGGAAGCGTGATATTAATTTTAGGAAGTTTGATTATTGGCCTTATGGCAAGTGAACAACAGGCAATGGGTATAAAACCATTTACAACTGATATTTTTAAAGGATTCCTCGCAATTTTTTTACTTGACATGGGTATAGTAAGCGGAAAAAAACTGAATGATTTCTTTAAAAGCGGTTGGTTTTCAGCACTTTTTGCAATAATAATTCCTCTTTTAAATGGATGTGTTGTTGCCTTTTTAAGTCAAATGATTACGTCAAATGTTGGAGATCGATTTATTTTTGCAATTCTAGCTGCTAGTGCTTCATATATAGCTGTTCCAGCTGCAATGAAAATAGTTGCTCCAAAGGCAAACCCTGGATTATTTCTTCCTATGGCACTAGCAGTTACCTTTCCTTTTAATATTACTTTTGGTATGCCTATCTACTTGTCGGTTATCTTGAATACTTAAAATTTACTAGACTGAAAACTTTAAACGATACACTTCGTCTAATTCTGAATTGGAACTCATATTTACTCCTAAATCTGTTACATATCCAGAATTTAGTCCGTAAGTCCATCCATGTAAGGTTAAATCTTGGCCATTCCTCCATGCATTTTGAACAATGGAGGTTTTGGCTAAATCAAAAACCTGCTCTTGAGCATTTACCTCAACAAACTTATTGAAACGTTCATCCTCATCAGTTATAGAATTTAAATAATCTTCATGTAGTCTATAAACATCTTTTATGTGTCTGATCCAATTGTCAATTAAGCCTATGGATTGATTTCCCATGGCAGCTTTAACACCACCACATCCGTAATGTCCACATACAATAACATGCTTTACTTTCAAAACATTTACTGCATAATCAAGAACACTAAGCATGTTCATATCGCTATGAATCACCATATTAGCAATGTTTCTATGAACAAAAACTTCACCTGGTTTTGCGCCAATAATTTCATTAGCAGGTACACGACTGTCTGAACAACCTATCCAAAGCAACGGCGGTTGTTGTCCTTTTGCTAGGTCTTTAAAATATTCTTTATCAATTGCTAATTGAGTTTCGACCCACTTTTTATTGTTGTCAAGTATTTTTTTATAAAAATCTGCATCCATGATTCTATTGTTTTAATTAATCGAATTGTATATCCTTTTTTTCAACGACTTCTAATTTTCGCTTCATTACATTGTATTTGTGTTCAAATGTAACAGTATTTTTATAATCATCGCTATTTTCTAAATTATATGCTTTTTTAAAGCCAACTAATTTAACATTAATATTCGATTCTTTAGATTTTATCTTTTCAAATTCATAAATCAAATCCAATACATCATGTGCAATATAAACGGTATCACTAGCATTGATAACCACTTTTGAATTTTCAGGCAGCTCATTTAAAGTAGCTTTTATTGCTGATTTATTTAAAAAGGAAACCTCCTGTGCCAAGTCGATATGAATAATATCTCCTTCTTGATATTCTTCTTTTCTAAATTTATAAGCCCGTTTAGAATTACCAATTAGTATGAATAAAACATTAACAATCATTCCTAACGCCACACCTTTTAGTAAATCTGTAAAAACTACTGCTAGAAAAGTCAACATAAAAGGAATAAACTGAAAGACTTTATCTTTTTCCCAAAAATGGCGTATCGTCTTAGGATTAGCAAGTTTATAACCAACTAGCAATAAAACAGAAGCCAAAGTCGCTAATGGTATCTTGTTCAAAATAGCAGGAATCGTTAAAACACTTATTAATAAAAGTAGTCCATGAATAATCGCCGACATCTTTGATTTAGCTCCAGCTGCATTATTAGCAGAGGTTCTTACAACAACAGATGTCATAGGTAAACCACCTAACAATGAGCTAGCTATATTACCTATACCTTGTGCTTTAAGCTCTACGTTGGTATCTGTATATCTCTTTTGAGAATCCATTCTGTCCGAAGCCTCGATACAAAGTAAAGTTTCAATTGAGGCGACAATAGCTATTGTAAGAGCTACAATCCAAACATTTGAATTTGAAATTGCTGAAAAATTTGGAGTTATTATTATGTTTTTCAGTTCATCTAATGTTTGGGGAATGGGTAGACGTACTAAATGATCGGATGTGATGATTAATGCATTTCCGGATTGAATAAAAAATTCATTCAATGCAATACTAACGATAACAGCAATTAATGCTGGTGGAATTAATTTAATTTTTTTTAGAAAATCTATTTTAGTCCAAATTATTAATATTGATAATGATAGTAAGGTTACGACTATTGAACCCAATTGAATATGATTGAAAACTTCTAATAATCCCGAAAAAGTATTTTCTCCGTCAAGCTGAAAAAAAGATTCATCACCTTCAAAATCAGGGTCGTAACCAAATGCATGCGGAATCTGTTTTAAAATAATGATTACCCCAATTCCCGCTAGCATTCCTTCTATTACATTGTTTGGAAAATAATTTGAAATTGTGCCTGCTTTTATAAAGCCTAGAATAAGTTGAATAACTCCAGCAATTAAAACCGATAAAAGAAATGTGTTAAAAGATCCTAAATCTGTTATTGCTGTTAGCACAATAGCTGTCAAACCTGCAGCTGGACCCGATACACTTAAATGTGATTGACTAAGATAGCCCACAACTATCCCGCCTATTACTCCAGAAATAATTCCTGAAAATAATGGTGCCCCGCTTGCTAATGCAATACCGAGACAAAGTGGCAATGCCACAAGAAAAACCACTAAACCTGAAGAAAAATCAGATTTAAGGTTTGCAAAAAGATTAATTTTTTTTGTCATTTACCCATGAATTAATTGAATACGAAACTGTCTTTCACAAATTGTGAAAAATCTCAAATTAGGTATTACATTAATTCTGGTGGAGGAGAAAATATTTCGTCAGCAACATTATCATGACGAGACAAGTTTTCAGAAACAATTATTGTATTTGGATTTATTTTTGAGTCCAACAAATGATACTCTGAACTTTCTTTTACAGCAGCTTTTATTTCATTATAACTCTTATGAACTTCTTCTTCAGAAAAACTATAAAAAAGAGAAATATCCGTATTCTTTTCTATTAACGTAACAATAGTTGGTGTTGATAGAAAAGTAACAAATACAAATAGTATTGATACTGCTATTAATTTCATAGTTGCAAAAGTAACTTTTCATCTGTTCAATTGAAGTCTATTATATAATTTTTAACATTAATTAATCGAAATGTTATAAATTAAAACCTATCAATAAAGCCATAAGTTAAATTGATAATTTTATATTTGCATATAAATATTAAGTATGACAATTACACAATTAAAATATGTTTTAGCAGTAGCTGAACATAAAAATTTCACACTCGCAGCCGAAAAATGTTTTGTTACTCAACCTACTTTGAGTATGCAAATTCAAAAAATTGAAGAAGAATTAAATATTCAAATTTTTGACCGAACAAAAAAACCAATTCAACTTACTGACATAGGTCTCAAAATTGTTACTCAGGCTAAAAATATTGTCAACGAGGCAGATAGAATTCAAGATATTGTAGAACAACAAAAAGGATTCATCGGAGGTGAATTTAGATTAGGAATAATCCCAACTATTATGCCTACTCTATTGCCAATGTTTTTGAATAATTTTATAAAAAAATACCCAAAGGTAAAGCTGATTATTGAGGAGTTGAATACCGATGAAATCATCACAAAACTCAATAATGGTCATCTTGATGCAGCAATAGCAGCCACCCCGTTGATGGAAGAAAAAATAAAAGAAATTGTCTTGTATTTTGAACCATTTGTTGCATACATCCCTGAAAGTCATCATCATTTTCAGAAAAAAGAAATTGAAGTTTCAGATTTAAATTTGGACGATATTTTACTATTGCAAGATGGACATTGCTTTCGTGATGGAATATTGAATTTGTGTAAAAACAATACAAAAAATGATTCCAATCGTTTTCAAATAGAAAGTGGAAGTTTTGAAACTTTAATCAAATTAGCTGATGAAGGGCTTGGAACTACCTTGCTACCGTATTTACACACAATGGATTTGAAAGAAAGTGATAAATTAAAATTAAGACATTTTAAAGAGCCCAAACCCGCACGAGAAGTCAGTCTCATATTTCCCAAAAGCGAGCTTAAAATACAAATTATAGATGCCTTGCGTTCTACAATAATGGGGGTAATAAAAGGCGCTATTGTTTTTCAAAATGTAGAAATTATTAGTCCAAAACCTATAAAATAAAAAAGGAGCTTAAGCTCCTTTTTTACTACTGTTAACTTACAATAGCAATATATTGTCGCAACTCAGGATGTTCCGTCGAGGTAAAGTTTTGCAACCATTTTTTTAACTGTTCAATTTCGTAAGGCAATAAGTTTTTTAATGCTTTTCTCAATTCTTTACAAAAAAGAACTGGATCAAAACTCACTCTCTCGAGCACAGATTTGGTGTAATCGTAGATCATTCTAGGCATAACAATAAGATTTAGGGGTTATCTTAAATAAGAACGTGAGGTAAAAGTAAAATAAAAAAACGTAACCTCCAACAAAAAGAGTTAAAAAAAATCGATAAAATACATAAAAACACGTTTATTGACGTTAATTAACATTATTTTTAGAGAAATATCTTACTTAAATCATAAAAAACAATACTGCTTTTTTATAGAAAATGTAGTACAATAACAAAAAAGAGTCGTTTGCAATTATTTTTTTAGCTGTTTATATAGACAAGACATCTCCTTAGCTCTGGTTTTTCAATGGTATACATCAAAAGCCATTCTGTAAGTTGCTCAATTTCATAAGGTAAAAGTATTTTTAGGGCTTTCTCAAGTTCTTTACAAAACAATTGAGAATCAAAACTTACCGTTTCTAGTATATTTTTGGTGTAGGCCAACATGGTGTTTTTCATAACTATTTTTGAGTTGTATGAGCGTCAATTAAAGAAATTAAAGTATACTAATTAAGCATCCAAATTTATAGAAAATCCTAATTGTTTTTAAAAATTAAATGTTAATTGGGAAATAATTTAAAGTCAAAAAAAATTATGATTTTAGCGCCCGAAACATTTCTCTTTTACCAGGAGGACCATCTAATTTTTCGACGATAAAACCTACTTCTTGCATGCTTCTTTTAACTACACCTCGAGCAGCATAGGTTACAAGAACCCCTTCACTTTTCAAAGCGTTATACATACTTCTAAAAATTGATGTGCTCCAAAGCTCAGGTTGTACCCTATATCCAAATGCATCAAAATATATTAAATCATATAGTTGAATATCTGATATAGTTTCAAAAAATTGCTTTCTTTTTGTTAATGTAAAAGCGTTAGACAGTCTACACTTCTCTTCCCAATTACAAGAATGCATTTTCTCAAAAATTGCACTTTCTGTTTGAGCATCTAACTCTTGAACATAATTCATAGATTGTACTTCACTACTCGAAACTGGATAGGCCTCTACCCCAACATAATCAATAAGTTGATTTCTTTTTTGCGATTCTAAATACGTAATAAAACAGTTTAAACCAGTTCCAAAACCTACTTCCAATATAGAAACTTGTTTATCTTGAAATAGCAAAAGACCGTTTTTTATAAAAACATGTTGTGCCTCCTGTATAGCACCATGTTTAGAATGATAACATTCATCCCATTCTTCTATTTGGATAGTAGTTGAACCGTCGAGAGTTTGTATAATTTTTCTTTTCATGCTCGAATAATGTTGCTATTTAGAAATCATGATTCACAAATTTTTATCAAAAGTAACAATGTATAATTCTAATAAAACTATGTTTCGTTAAATATTTCATATAAATTTAAACTAATCGTTTCTCTTTTTTAAAATATAAACAAATCATCATTAAACACTATAAATAATAGGATTTTGGCAAGGATTTTGCTAATTTTTATTTAATTTTGCACAACACGACGTATCGTTTAACTACAAATAATTCTATTCAAGCAACAAAAAATATCATACTTATGAGTGCTACTCAAACCACAAAAATTGAAATAACAAGAGCAACCACTTCAAAAATAAACGATGTAGATTTCGACAACTTGAGTTTTGGAGCTGTATTTACAGATCATTTATTTGAATGTGATTTTAAAAATGGGGAATGGCAAAAACCTGTTATAAAGCCTTATGCTCCTTTTTTATTAGATCCATCCGCTAAAGTTTTCCACTATGGTCAAGCCATTTTTGAAGGAATGAAAGCCTACAAAGATGACAATGACGACATTTGGCTCTTTAGACCTGATGAAAATTTTAAACGATTTAATAATTCAGCTGTAAGAATGGCAATGCCTGAAGTGCCTGAAGATATCTTTATGGAGGGTTTGAATCAACTATTAAAATTGGATGAAGCTTGGATTAAAAAAGGCAAAGGAAATACAATGTATATTAGACCTTTTATGATTGCTACAGGAGCAGGTGTTGTTGCTAATCCATCTGATGAATACAAGTTTATGATTATTCTATCGCCTGCAAAAGCATATTATTCAGGTGAAGTAAAAGTGATTATTGCAGAGCATTTTAGTAGGGCTGCAAACGGTGGAATTGGGGCAGCAAAAGCTGCAGGAAATTATGCCGCTCAGTTTTATCCAACAAATTTGGCTAATAAAGCAGGCTTCCAACAAGTTATTTGGACTGATGATGCTACGCATACAAAACTTGAAGAAGCAGGAACTATGAATGTTTTCTTTAGAATTAATGATACTCTACTCACTGCTCCTGTTAGCGAGAGAATTCTCGATGGAGTAACTAGAAAAACACTTATAGATTTAGCAAAAAGTCAAGGCATACCAGTAGAAGTTCGTCCTGTCTTAGTAGCTGAGCTTGTTGAAGCTTCGAAAAATGGAACTTTAAAAGAAATTTTTGGAGCAGGTACAGCAGCTGTTGTTAACCCTATTGTTGGCTTTTCATACAAAGAGGAATATTTTGAACTCCCAAAAACTGAAAATACTTATGCATCTCAACTCAAAAATCAATTAACAGATATTCAGCATAAATTGTCTGAGGACACTTTCGGTTGGACCGTTAAAATTTAGTTTTTTAAACTATTAAAACAAATAAGCGATTTCAATTTGAAATCGCTTATTTGTTTTTACAACATTGACAAAAAACTATTTTAGTATTTTTGAGAAATCAGGTTTAAAATAATTTGGTCCTTTCATTACTTTTCCATCTTCTCTATAAATAGGTTTTCCGTCTTCTCCTAATTTACTCATATTACTTCTTTGAATTTCATCAAAGACCTCTTCAATTTTATGTTGTAAACCATGTTCAATGATTGTACCACACAAAATATACATCATATCGCCAAGTGCATCTGCAATTTCAATTAAATCGTTATTTTGAACTGCTTCTAAATATTCTTCATTTTCTTCTTTCATTAAATTGAAACGAAGTATATTCTTTGTTTCTCCTAAATCTGCTCTTGGAGTTTCGCTATGTCCAATTGCAAAAGCAGTATGAAATTCTTTAACGGCGTTAAGTTGTTTTTGCATAATTAGTTTGTTATTGATTTCCTGCAAAATAATAACTTTTGTTTATTATTGTCTATTTTTGTAAAAAATAAATTAAAGTTATGTTTAGTACGGGGCAGTTGATTTTTGCGATTTTGTTCTTAATTTCTTTTGTAATAATTATTGTTTTCTCTTATAGGAAGGATACTATTATCCATCAGAAATTTTACAAAGGAAGTTATAAGGTTTTAATAGCTTTCTTAGTTTTCATATTCCTACTTTTTGTTATTAAAATAACTATGAAACGGTAATTAATTGATAATGATAAATATCACTATAAATAGTGATGTTTTTATTAAATAATTTATTTTAAATTGCAAAAGTTTTTTATGAACAAGGATTATGAGAAATTTTGAAAAATCTGATTTAAAATATTCTTATAAATGGGATGAAAGTAAGAACATTGATTGTACGAAGAAAATCCGTTTTTACGATACTTACATTTTAGATACTGAAGATGGCTATGCAGTACTTCAGTTTATAAATAGTTACATGAATTTAAAAAACTATTCTATGATAAGTACTTTTCACAAAATTGAAAAAGCTATCAAAGAAGATCTTCCTAATACTAAGAACGGTCACAACAAAATTAAGCGTTGGCTCAACGAAAACTATTTTTTCTAAGACAAAGATAATTCATTAAAAAATCCTCAAACAGCTAAACGCTATTTGAGGCTTTTTATATTTATTGACTTCTTTTTAATTTTCTAAAGGTAAAAAACTGAAATTTTTAGAGTAGCTCAACATTTGTTCAACGAAAGTTTTAGGTTGTTGTACACTAATAGAAATAATCTTTCCCTTCTTGTCAAATTTAGGAACTAGTATTGGATTCACAAATCCGCTATATGGTGGTGAAGTAAATTGCTTGTTTCGCTCTAAAACTTCAGCATGTAATTGTTGATTTACTTTTACTCCATAATTCTCAACTAAAGCTTTACCTGCTTCGTAATCACCTTCAGATTTGATACGTTGAACTTCTCTTAATAATTGACCAAATAATTCATGAAGCTTATCATAATCCGTTATGTTAAAATACGTTTTACCATTACGAGTTAATTTTTCTATTACATTGTCTTTTTGTCCTTTTTCAAAAACCCAAGCACTTACCCACTGACGATTTCTCATGTGAGCTTCTTCTATGTTAGAACCTAATTCTAAACGAATTAATTGTGTCATTAATCCATTTCGGATGTAGCTGTCATAGGATTCCATTCCCATTTTTTTCCAATCATCAACCAAACCTAATTCTTGTAATTTTGGGCTATAGGCATAATATAAACCTACTAAATCAGCTCTGCCTTCTTCAAGAGTTGATGCATAACTTTTTAAAGTTTCTTTTGGAGTTCCAACTCCTGGGTTTATCTGACCAGATGCATGTCCCACTACTTCGTGCAAGGCGGTATGTAATTTATCACCAATCTCTCCATATTTTTTTGCTAATTCAATTTCTTCTTCGTCGTTTGCAAATTCTTGCAGCCTTCCCTTTCCTCCCGATTTATTATAAGACTCAATAATATTCCCCAAAGAAACTGATTTAGAACCATAAGCTGCTCTAATCCAATCTGCATTAGGAAGGTTAACTCCTATGGGTGTACTTGGAGACGAATCACCAGATTCTCCTGCAACAATAACTGTTTTATAGGAAATTCCAACTACATTTTTCTTTTTATGATTGGGTAACAAAGGTGAATTGTCCTCGAACCACTGAGCATTTTTTGAAACTACTTCCATTTTTGCAGACATGTCAAAATCTTTGATTTGCACAATACCTTCATAAGAACCTCTGTATCCAAGCGGGTCATTGTACACTTCAACAAAGCCATTGATGTAATCAATATTACCCTCTGTGGCTTGAAGCCAAGCAATATTATAGTCATCCCACGTTTTTAAATTTCCTGTTTTGTAGAAATCTATAAGTAAACCAAGAGCATCAGCCTGTTTTTTATTTTCAGCAACTCCCTTTGCTTTTTCTAACCAAAAAATAATTTTTTGAATAGCAGAACCATACATTCCATTGCTTTTCCATACTTTTTCTTCTAATTGTCCATTTGAATTGCGGATTAACTTTGAATTCAAACCGAAGGAATACGGTTTTTCTGGATCTGGACTTTTCATCTTAGCATAAAATTCTTCAACCTCTTTTGCAGTTATTCCTTTGTCATAAAAATTTATTGCAGAGCCTTCTAAAAGTCCTTTTGATTCATCAAGATTTACTCTTTTAGAATCAATATCATTAAAAAGAACATCAACAATTGAAGGTGCTAAACTCACTTTTGTTGCAACTAATAGTGCATTAAAGTAATCTTTCGAAAACTGAGGTTTAATTTTGTCATTAGAATAATGATGATGAATTCCATTTGAAAACCAAACACGCTTGAGGTAAATTTCAAAATTTTTCCAATCATTAGTAGTTTTATCTCCTTTGTAGTTTTGATAAATTTGCTCAAGCGCTTTTCTAATTTTTAAATTGTGTTTGTAATGTTGATCCCACATTATGTCTCTTCCTGCTGTTCCTGCTTGAGTCAAATAGTACACTAATTTTTGCTCATTAAGAGTTAAATTTTCCCAACCGGGAATTTGGTATCGCAGTACCTTTATATCGGCAAATTGATCTACAATGTATTCAAATGGAGCTTCATTGGCTTTTTTAATTTCCTTAGTTTTTGTTACTTGTGAGTTACAAATAAATGAAACTGAGGTTGCTAGTAAAACAGCTGTAATTTTAAAAATTTTCATTAGTATTGAATTAAATTATTTCTATAGTAAATAGTAAACAAATATACTTATTCTTTGAATATATCATAAAAATCAAATCAATAATCTATCAAAATTTTAATTTTAACAAAACAAATACGAAATCCAATACTACAATTAAATGTTGGTATTCAAAATAATTTTAAAATGTTTTTTCAAACATATACAGTGCATTTCTTCATATCATAATTTTAATTTTTTTCGTTTCTATAACTCAGAATCCTAATAAAATTTCTAACTTTACAAAAGCAAACAGTCATTTCGCATGAAAATTCTAAAATATATTTTTCTTCTTATTCTACTTGCTTTTTTTGCATTAACAGTATTTGTAGCTACTCAAAAAGGAAATTTTAACGTTTCGCGAAGCATCATAATTAAATCTCCAAAGTCAACAGTATTTAATTATGTAAACGATTATAGAAATTGGGAAACATTTGGCTCATGGAAAAAAGATGATCCTGATATGAAATTTTACTACCCTGCTACAACGTCGGGAAAAGGAGGTTCATATTCTTGGAAAGGAAATGATGGAGATGGTGATATGAAAACTATTGCTGTGAAAGAAAATGCAAGTATACACCAAAAAATGAATTTTAATGGCTCCACTTCAGACGTATTTTGGACATTCAAAGATACAGTTGGAGGCACAAAGGTTACATGGAGTTCTGTGGGTTCTATGAATTTTGATTTTAAAATTTTCAGCTTTTTTAAAGGAGGCGCCGACAAAGTTATTGGTACTATGTATGAAAAAAGTTTGATTAATCTAGACAAAACGCTTGATTACGAATTGAATACCTATTCTATCAAAGTAATAGGTTCGGTTAATAAATTAGGTTGTTTTTACTTAAGACAAACAATTACAAGTACAATAAGTAATGTACCTAAAAATCTGAGAATCATGATTCCAAAGCTTATTCATTTTTTTAAGAAAAATAAGCTTGCCATGTACGGAAAACCATTTGTTATTTATCACACTTACGACACTGCAAATGGAATTACGAAACTGTCTGTTTGCATTCCAATAAAAGAAGCCGTTTTTACGAGTGAAGGAAGCGACATCACTTCTGGAAGACTATATCCCTTTCAGGCAGTAAAAACAATTTTAACTGGTGACTACTCTCACAGTAAAGAAGCTTGGAAAAAAACTTTTGATTACATATCTAAAAATAATCTATCCCAAAATACTGCTATCCCCTATTTAGAATTGTATTCTAAAAATATGGATCAAATTGCAAATCCCTCGCAATGGATTACTGAAATTTATATTCCGATACAACCAAAATCTGTGGTAGTTTATAAACCCAAACCTGAAGAAGTAACACCTGCAGCTCCCGTTGAGACTCCTACTGAAAATGCAACTCCATAAATTATTTTTTTAAGGAATTTAAACTTTTTTCATTAGTTGCATTCTAATAGAAAATATTTCTTTGGAAGAAAAAGATTTCATACAAAAACTATTGAATCCTAAAACGCAGAATGAGGCGTTTCGAATGCTCTTGAATCAATATCAAAAGCCTTTGTACAATCATATAAGAAATATTGTTCTCAATCACGATGATGCTGATGATGTATTACAGAATACTTTCATAAAAGTGTTTCAGTATTTGAAAAACTTTAAAGGTGATAGTAAGCTTTTTTCATGGATATACCGTATTGCAACGAATGAAGCCATCACTTTTATAAATCAAAAAGCTAAAAAAAACGGTACGACAAGTGAAGCACTACAAACTAAAATAGTAGAAAATCTAAAATCGGATTCCTATTTTGATGGTAATGAGATTCAAATTAAACTACAAAAAGCCATCATCACACTTCCTGAAAAACAGCAATTAGTGTTTAAAATGAAATATTTTGAGGAAATGAAATATGAAGATATATCTGAAATTTTAGGAACTTCAGTTGGAGCATTGAAAGCTTCCTACCATCACGCTGTAAAAAAAATAGAGAACTATATGATCAGTAATTAAACCTTTTGAAAATAATACTGTCTAACGATTATGAATGATTTTGAATTAAATAAAGAACCTAAAATAGAATCGGGATTTAAAATTCCAGACCACTATTTTGATACTTTTTCAGACAAAGTAATACAACAGTTACCTGAAAATACCAAGAAAGTAATACCTATTTTTAGCAAAACACGGATATGGACAATTGCCATTGCAGCAGTGTTTGTAATTTCACTTTCTATTCCTATTTTTAACACTTTTAAAACTTCTGCAACTGAATTAGACAAGGAGACTCTAGAGAATTACCTTAGCAATCATGCCGAAATTTCTAACGATGACATAGTAGAACTACTAGATGAAGAGGATATTCAGAAAATGAAATTAGATTACACTATTGAAGATAAGACCATAGAAGATATACTTTCTACAAACTCTGATTTAGAAGAATACATCATAAACTAATAGAAATTAATTTTGATATAAAAATACGCATCATGAAAATCAATAAATGGCTCCCACTTTTTTTATTTTTAATTACCTTAAATGGATTTGCTCAATCTCGCCTGAAAGAGAAAAAAGAGCAGATTAGAGCTTTAAAAATAGCTTTTATTACAGACGAATTAAAACTCACCACTGATGAGGCTGCAAAATTTTGGCCCCTATACAATAATTTTGAAGAAAAACAGAGAGAATTGAAACAACAAAAAATTCGCTCTTACATGAAACGATTTGAAAGTAGTGAAGTCGAAAAAATGAGTGAAAAAGAGGCAACAACCCTTTTAAATCAGATGGAAAATAGCGAAGATGAAATGTATCAGCTTCGCAAAAAATTCGTGTCAAATTTAAGAGATGTATTGCCTCCTGTTAAAATTATTAAACTTAAAAAAGTAGAAGAGGATTTCAATCGCAAATTGTTAAAACAATATCGAGACCAAGGGATTCCTAAATAGTCTACTTTCAATCTATTATTTGTAAGTATTTAAAAAATCCGAGTCTAGAAATTCTACTTTTCCGGATGATAAATCATAGACTGCACCAACGATTTTGGTGTCTCCACTTTGTACGGCTTTAGTTAAAACAGGTTCCATGTTTTGTAATTGTTGAACTTGCATAGCCACATTAATTTTTACTGCATTCTCCACAAGATCTCCTTCATGTTTTTTAGCTAATTGGGCTGCAGGCTTTATTGCATTTATTAAAGTAACAATATGCCCAGGTACTTCTGGAACTTTACATGCTGCAGCTACTGCTCCACATTTGGTATGTCCTACAACAACTATTAATTTTGCTCCCAAAACAGCATTGGCAAACTCTATACTTCCCCAAGAAGCAAAAGACGATACTTGTCCTGCTGTCCTAATTATAAATAAATCTCCTAGACCTTGATCAAAAATAATTTCACTTGGAACTCTAGAATCAGAACATCCAACAATGACTGCAAATGGTTTTTGTCCAGTAGCTAATTCTTTTATTCTATCCTTACTTTGATGGGGTTTTATACTTTTACCTTCAACAAAACGTTTGTTTCCCTCTTTCAATAAATTCAAAGCTTGTTCTGCTGTAACTTGAGCATAAGAAGATGCCGAAAATACAATACTTAAAAAAGTTGTGGCAATTGTGGTCATTTTTTTCATGTCTAATTTGTTTTAATGTTTTGGCAAACATATAACAAGATTAAACATTAACATAATTAATGTTTTATATACAATGTATAAATATTTTTTATTTAATAAGTACTTCTTAAATAATTCATAAAGTTTAAAACAGCGTAAAGCAATCCTATTCAATGTAAAATAATGGCACAGTAATTGGTTTATTTAAAGAGACTTGAAACTCTTTTTATTAACCAATTAATTTTGTATACCATGAAAACTAAAATAATTTCCTTGGGACTTTTATTCTTCCTGTCAACAGTAATTGTTTTTGCTCAGGATAGAACAATTATAAATGCAACTAATTCTGAAATTAGTGATAATCTCGATTTAAGAGCTGTGGCTTCACTCTTTGGCGATGCAAAAAATTTAGAAGATTTTGAAAGACAATTAAATGACCCAAGAATTCAAATATCCAATCTAGATTTGAATAACGACAATCAAGTAGATTATCTTCGCGTTATTGAATCAGTTGAAAAAAATACCCATGTAATTATTATTCAATCAGTACTTGGTCAAGATATGTTTCAAGATATTGCTACTATTGAAGTTGAAAAAGACAGAAATAATAGAATTCAAGTTCAAGTAGTTGGCGATGTCTATATGTATGGAGAAAATTACATCTATGAGCCTGTATATGTTCATACTCCAGTTATTTACTCCAATTTTTGGATTAGAAATTATAGACCCTATTACTCTACTTGGTATTGGAACTATTACCCAAGTTATTACTATGTATGGAATCCTTATCCGTTATTTAGATATAGAAATAACATTAATGTGTACATCAATTTTAACAACCAATACAATTATGTAACGTATAGAAATTGTCATAGAGCAATAAAAATTCACCATGCTGTAAGACAAAACTATTGTGAGAGAAATTTTCCTAATAGATCTTTTTCACATAGAAATAGAAATGTAGTCAACAGGTATGAATTAGACCAACACAGAACTTATAGAAATGTAAGTTCAAGAAACGAATTAGCCTACAATAGCGACAGGAATTACAACAATAGGTCCTATTCAAGAACAAACCCCTCCGAATACAATTCAAATAACGGCAAGAGAGAATCTGTCTATGAGAAAAATTATTCAAATACGACTAGAGAAAAAAATGCTCTGGAGAATATAAATAGAGAAAGAGTTTTTTCTAATTCAGAAACCAAAATGCAAAATCAATCTTCCTACGAAAGATCGAATTCAAATACTACTAGAGACGTAAATAGACGAAACAATACTAGACCTTCAGAAAATTATTCTCAAAACAGAACTGAATCCACTCGGTCGAATGGTCAAGCTAGTAGAGCTCCACAAAGAGAAAATCAACAAAATAGGGATGCATCTTCTCGAGGAAACAGAGGCAATGGAGCTATGCGTAGATAGATTGTGTTTCAAAATAACCGAAAGAGGGTAAATACTTTTCATATAAGTGTTTACCCTTTTCTTATTACCAATAACTCGATTTAACCCGTTGGATGTAATTAGTTTTTGATTAAAATTTTTCGTCAGTTCGAGTGATTTTTGCTAGAAAATCGTGTCGAGAACAAGAAAAGTTTCATTAAAAACGGTTCTCGATACATTTTTTGTCCCGTCTCGAAGCGTCGGGACTACACAAAAAAACTCAAACTGACGTTTTTAATAATTACACCCAACGTGTTTGATTTAATATTTTTTTATTCTAATTAATAATTTATATATTTTATAATAGTAAATTTGTTGGCTTTTTCTAATATCTTTTTATGAGCTCTCAACATCACGGTCTTCACAGTAAATTAACAATAGGCGGCTTATTGATTTCTTTAGGGATAATTTATGGTGATATTGGTACCTCGCCACTATATGTTATGAAGGCGATTCTTGGACTTGACTTCGCCATCAACAAAGCACTTGTATTAGGTGGAATTTCATTGGTTTTTTGGACATTAACATTACAAACAACCATCAAATATGTACTAATTACTTTGAGCGCAGACAACCATGGTGAAGGTGGAATTTTTGCTTTGTATGCATTAGTCAAACGAACCAAAATAAAGTGGTTGATCATACCTGCAATCATTGGAGGTAGTGCTCTACTCGCTGATGGAATAATAACCCCTCCTATTTCTGTGTCTTCAGCCGTGGAGGGAATTAGAACATTTTATCCTCAAATAAATACAATTCCTATCGTTATTGGGATATTATTTGTTTTATTCACTATTCAACAATTTGGAACTAAGCTTGTCGGTAAATTTTTTGCTCCAGTAATGCTAATATGGTTCCTAATGTTAGGAATAATTGGAGCCATCCAAATTTCAAGCAATCTTGAAGTTTTAAAAGCGATTAATCCTTATTATGCATATAACTTATTAATGGCCGATGAAGGCATAAATCCTGAAGGTTTTTTTGTACTAGGTTTTGTTTTTCTGTGTACAACGGGAGCTGAAGCTTTATATTCTGATATGGGGCATTGTGGAAGAAAAAACATCAGAATCAGTTGGATATTTGTGAAAGTAGCACTGATTTTAAACTACTTCGGACAAGGTGCCTATTTAATTCAACATGAAGGAGAAACATTGAGAAGTCTTGGTGGTTCTAACGCCAATCCTTTCTATTTAACTATGGAAAGTTGGTTCCAACCTGTAGGGATTATTGTAGCTACACTTGCTGCTGTAATTGCTTCTCAAGCATTAATTAGCGGTTCTTTCACCTTAATAAATGAAGCCATGCGATTGAATTTTTGGCCGAAAGTAAAAATAAAATATCCAACAGAACTTAAAGGACAATTATATATACCCTCAATAAACTGGTTGCTATTATTAGGATGTATTTGGGTTGTTATTCATTTTGAGGAATCAAGTAATATGGAACATGCCTACGGACTGGCGATTATTTTGTGTATGATAATGACCACTATTCTACTCAATTATTATCTCATAATGAAAAGAGTTAAACTGTATTTTATTATGCCTTTAATAGGAGTTTACACCTTAATTGAGTTCAGCTTCTTCTATGCTAATATTACAAAGTTTGCAGATGGAGGTTATGTGACATTAATAATTGCAATCCTTTTAATATCAATTATGACCACTTGGTATTTAGCCAAACAAATTAGTAAAAACTACACCAAATTTGTAAAAATTGACGATTATAAAAAAGTAATGGCGGAACTATCTGTAGATTTATCAATTCCAAAATACGCTACACATTTAGTCTACATGACCAATGCTGGAAGAACAGACGAAATTGAAGAGAAAGTTATGTATTCTATACTTCAAAAAAGACCAAAAAGAGCTGATATTTACTGGTTTGTTCATGTCAATATTTTAAATGAACCTTATAAAAAAGAATACAAAGTAACCGAAATTATCAAAGATGATTTATTTAGAATTGACTTTAATTTAGGTTTCAGAGAACCAACCAAAATAAATTTAATGTTCAAGGAAGTACTGACCGATATGGTAAAAAATGGCGAAGTTGATGTTACCAGTCGTTACGAATCATTGAATAAAAACAACATACTTGGTGACTTCAAATTTGTCTTGTCTGAAAAATTCCTTTCCAACGACAGCGACATGTTGTGGCATGAAAAAATTATTATGAATACTTATTTCTTTATTAAGAAATTCAGTTTGTCAGAAGGAAATGCCTTTGGATTAGATAGTAGTTCTGTTAAAATTGAACAATTCCCACTAGTATTGCATGCTCCAGAGAAAATCTATCTTACTCGAATTAAATAATATCAAATACTGCTTAGGCAGTATTTTTTTTAGGGAATAAAGATACCCTTTATGACATTCATCATTAATGTAGTACCTTTGCGCTTCAATTACAAAAAATGAGATTACACAGAAATTTAGTTTACACCACAATAGATTCATTGCATGCAATTTTTAACGAAGGAGAATATGCCGATAAAGTTGTTGCAAGAGCCTTAAAAAAAGACAAACGTTGGGGAAGTTCTGACAGAAAATTTGTTGCTGAAACCATCTATGAAATCGTACGATGGAAACGATTATATGCAGAAATTGCTGAGGTAAAAGAACCATACGACAGAGACAATCTTTGGAGAATTTTTGCAGTTTGGGCTGTTTTAAGAGGATATCCTATTCCAGATTGGAGACAATTAGAAGGTACTCCTGAACGAAAAATAAAAGGTCGTTTTGATGAGCTTTCAAAAATAAGAGCGCTTCGAGAATCCATTCCTAATTGGATGGACGAATTAGGCGTTCAAGAATTAGGAGAAAAAGTTTGGACTACAGAAATTGCCGCTCAAAATCAACCTGCAAAAGTAATTTTGAGAGTCAATACACTAAAAACTACAAAACAGAAACTTCGAGCCATTTTAATGGATTTGAATATAGAAACAGATTATTTAAATGACCAGCCAGATGCCTTAGTACTCAAAGAAAGAGCAAATGTTTTCCTTACAGATGCTTTTAAAGAAGGTTTATTTGAGGTTCAGGATGCAAATTCACAATTAGTAGCTCATTTTCTTGATGTAAAACCTGGAATGCGTGTTGTGGATACTTGTGCTGGTGCTGGAGGAAAAACATTACACATTGCTTCCTTAATGGAAAATAAAGGGCAATTAATTGCTATGGATTTATATGAAAGTAAACTAAAGCAACTGAAATTACGTGCCAAAAGAAATGGAGCTTTCAATATCGAATATCGAATAATTGATAGTACGAAAGTCATAAAAAAGCTACACGAAAAAGCAGATCGTGTATTGATTGATGCGCCATGCAGTGGATTAGGAGTTCTTAAAAGAAACCCAGATGCCAAATGGAAATTACAACCTGAGTTTATAGATAACATACGAAAAGTTCAAGCTGAAGTTTTGGAAAGTTATTCTAAAATAGTAAAGCCTGGCGGAAAATTAGTATATGCGACATGCTCTGTTTTGCCTTCTGAAAATCAGAAACAAGTAGAAAAATTCTTAGCTACTGATACTGGTAAAAATTTCAATTTTATCAAAGATTCAAAAATTTTAGCCTCTGAATCTGGATTTGATGGATTCTATATGGCTTTGTTAGAACGGAAAATATAGTTTAAACTAAAAAGCTGTTACACAAGTAACAGCTTTTTTATTAAAATAAAGTTATCTGACCATCTTCGTCCAACTGAATATCTTCATCAATCGAATCTATTTGAGGAGTAGATTCTGCTTCTGATTCCTCGGGTACAATCTCTTCGGGAATTTCGTAAGGCAAAGGTTCTAATAAATTCACTTGTTTTAATTTATCTGTTGTGAGTTGGTTTCCAAGAGCTTTAAAACCCTTAACAGCAATAAAGGATTCAATATCTACTTTCATATTTTCTTTTTGAACTCCCTTAACTTTAGCAAAAACTAATTCAGCAACAGGACGCCAATCGGTAGAAACTATCTCCAATTGTGATTTTTCGTGTTCCGTAATAAAAGTTTCTTCTTTATTCTCATTTTCTACTAAAAAGCGTTTTACGAAGTAGCGTTCTTTTTCACCGTCATAATAAATTGCAGAAATAGGTTTTGTAGGATTCCATTTCTCTAATACAATCATTCCTTCATCAAAATGAGTTGTCAACTCTGGAATAATCGTCTTCAATTTTCCATTTTGATTGATGATGAGTAGGCGATCGTTAGGTCTGAATTCACCCAATAACTCTCCCCTACCATCGACATTCAATCGTTGAACTGTATCGTCAAACCAAACTTTTCGGGGACGAAGTGTGGAGATTCCTTTTTCTTTAAGCTCAATTTTCTTGATGGAATATTTAGTCACCGTATTTCCGCGTGAGGCTCTTCCTTTTATAGCAATGTCACTAAAATCGACATCCCATTTTAGTTTTTTCACACTTCCTACTTGTCTCAATAAAATCGTAATAACCTCAGCTTCTCCATTTGGATTGGCAGAAAAATACAAAACTTGTGAACCCGCCTTTTCTTGGGTTAAATCATAGAACTTATCACGAGTAATACCTGAGACATTAAAACGTTTGATAAAAGCCGAACCATTTTTCCCATCACGATAAATCATGTTGTAAATGGTACGTTTATCGTTTTTGTCAAATACTGCAATGTGAATGATGTCCTTACCTACGAACTTTTTATCATCCACTTTAGACACCATCATTTTTCCATCACGAAGAAAAACAATTACATCGTCAATGTCAGAGCAATCAGCCACATATTCATCTTTCTTTAAGCCAGTCCCAAAGAAACCTTCTTCTCTGTTAACGTAAAGTTTAGTATTTCTCAATACTACTTTGGTAGCTTCAATAGTATCAAAATTTCGAAGTTCAGTTTGGCGTTCACGACCTTTACCGTATTTATCTTTCAATTTTTGAAAGAAATCAATTGCAAAATCAATAATATGATCCAAATGATGCTTTACCTGCTCCATTTCAGCTTCTAACTTCGCAATAGCATCGTCCGCTTTATCAGAGTCGAAACGTGTAATACGAATCATAGGAATTTGTGTCAATTTTTGCAAATCGTCATCATTAATCTCACGAACAAATGATTTTACAAATGGTTTGAAACGCTCATACATGTAAACGTAAAGCGATTCTCTGTCGGAGTATAATTTGAAATCGATGTACATTTCTTCACGAATGAAAATCTTTTCTAGAGTGGAAAAATGCCATTTATTTTCTAATTCATCCAATTGAATTTCCAATTCTCGTTTCAATAAATCAACGGTTCTATGCGTTGAAATCTTCAACATATCGGAAACCCCAATAAATCGAGGTTTATGATTTTCGATTACGCAACCTAAGGGCGCCACCGAAGTTTCACAAGCCGTAAATGCATACAAGGCATCAATGGTTTTGTCAGGAGAAACACCCGGCGGAAGATGGATTAAAATCTCTACTTCAGCAGCAGTGTTGTCTTCTATTTTTTTAACTTTTATTTTTCCTTTTTCATTGGCTTTCAATATACTATCAATTAAAGTTGAAGTATTGGTTGAAAAGGGAATTTGAGTGATTACCAAAGTTTGTTTGTCTAATTGATTGATTTTGGCGCGCACACGAACTCTACCTCCACGCATTCCATCATTATAAGCAGAAACATCTGCAATACCTGCGGTTGGAAAATCTGGATAAAGTGTAAATGGTTTATTTTTTAAAACTTTAATCGAACAATCTATAAGTTCGTTAAAATTGTGCGGTAATACTTTGGTAGATAAGCCTACTGCAATACCCTCAGCACCTTGTGCTAACAAAAGCGGAAACTTTACAGGAAGATTTATAGGCTCTGCTCTTCTTCCATCATAAGACAAACCCCATTCGGTTATTTTTGGGGAATAGAGCACATCGTGACCAAACTTAGAAATACGAGCCTCAATATAACGAGAAGCAGCCGCACTGTCTCCTGTGAGGATATTTCCCCAGTTTCCTTGCATATCGATAATCAAATCTTTCTGCCCTATCTGAACCATCGCATCACCTATACTGGCGTCTCCGTGTGGATGGTACTGCATGGTGTGCCCAACAATATTCGCCACTTTGTTATAACGTCCATCATCCAACTCTTTCATAGAATGCATGATACGACGTTGCACTGGTTTAAAACCGTCTTCAATAGCGGGTACAGCTCGTTCCAAAATTACATAGGAAGCATAGTCGAGAAACCAATCCTTGTACATTCCTGTAACTTTGGTAATAGTATCTTCGGGATTCTCATCATTTTCATAAAAATGACTACCTGTTGAAGGACGAATTACGTCTTCAAAACCTTCTTCCGTAGCTTCATCATCTGTAGATTCGTTTAACGGTTCGTTGTTTTGCTCCGCCTGTTCGCTATCGCTCGGGTCGTCTTCGTTTGGAATGATATCGTCTTCTTCTTCGTCTTTCATATAAAAGTTTAAAAATTTAAGGTTTAATTTGGTTTAAAATTGTGCCGATAAAAACCTTAAAAATTTTAATTTATTTCTATTTAATTATTTAAACTGAGCACTAAATACTGAACACTACCAACTATTTCTCCATCACATCCAATTCTACTTTCAAATTATTGATAATGAAATCCTGTCTGTCTGGAGTATTTTTTCCCATATAAAATTCTAATAAAGTTTCTATTGAAGTAGCCTTATCCAACATTATTGGATCTAGTCGTATGTCTTGTCCTATGAAATGTTTGAACTCGTCGGGTGAAATTTCTCCTAATCCTTTAAATCGAGTAATCTCAGGTTTAGCTCCGCTCCGTTCGCCGTTGGCTCGGGTTGGTTTCAGTTTTTCAATAGCATCAACTCGTTCTTGTTCCGAATAACAATAGATAGTTTCTTTTTTATTTCGCACACGGAATAGAGGTGTTTGCAATATGTACAAATGTCCGTCTTTTATTAATTCTGGGAAGAATTGCAAAAAGAATGTAATTAGTAACAAACGAATATGCATCCCGTCAACATCCGCATCGGTAGCAATTACGATATTGTTGTAACGCAAATCACCCATGTCTTCTTCTATGTCTAATGCGGCTTGAAGCAAGTTGAATTCTTCATTTTCATAGACAATTTTTTTTGTCATTCCGTATGAATTCAAAGGCTTTCCACGCAAACTAAAAACGGCTTGAGTGTTCACATCACGCGATTTAGTTATAGAACCCGAAGCGGAATCACCCTCGGTAATGAAAAGTGTACTTTCTAAGCTTCTTGGGTTTTTAGCATCGGTAAGGTGTATTCTACAATCTCTGAGTTTTTTATTGTGCAAACTCGCTTTCTTGGCTCTGTCTTTTGCTAATTTTCGTATTCCAGATAATTCTTTACGCTCGCGTTCAGCTTGAAGAATTTTACGCAATAATAAATCGGCTGTTTCTGGGTTTTTATGTAAAAAATTATCGAGTTTGGTTTTGATAAAATCATTCACAAAAGTACGAACCGATGGCCCTTTTGGACCTATTTCGGTAGAACCTAATTTGGTTTTAGTTTGCGACTCAAATACGGGCTCTTCTACTTTTATCGAAATAGCTGAAACTATGGATTTACGAATATCTGATGCTTCAAAAGGTTTGTTGTAAAACTCTTTGATGGTTTTGACTATGGCTTCACGGAAAGCACCCAAATGTGTTCCTCCTTGTGTGGTATTTTGACCATTGACAAACGAATGGTATTCCTCAGAATATTGTGATTTGCTATGCGTAAGTGCAATTTCTATATCGTCACCCAAAAGATGAATAATGGGATATTGCATGTCTTCTTCGGTTATGGTTTCTTCGAGCAAATCTTTTAAACCATTATCTGAATAATACTTTTCACCATTGTAATAAATCGTCAAACCTGTGTTGAGATAACAATAGTTTTTAAGCATGCGAATCACATACTCATTACGGTATTTGTAGTTTTTAAATATAGCTTCATCGGCGATGAAAGCCACCTTGGTTCCTTTTCGTTTGGTGGATTCTTGAATGTCTTCTTCTAACGTTAAATTTCCTGCAGAAAATTCAGCCGCTTTTTGTTGGTTATCACGAACCGATTCTACACGAAAATAATCGGACAAGGCATTTACAGCTTTGGTACCAACACCATTTAAACCCACTGATTTTTTGAAGGCTTTGGAATCGTATTTTCCTCCTGTATTCATTTTGGAGACAACATCTACTACTTTTCCCAAAGGTATTCCGCGACCATAATCACGTACAGAGACCATTTTATCTTTAATGGTAACTTCAATGACTTTACCTGCACCCATAACGAATTCGTCGATACAGTTGTCTATGACTTCTTTAAGTAAGATATAAATACCGTCATCAGGAGAAGAACCGTCGCCGAGTTTCCCAATGTACATTCCGGGACGCATACGAATGTGTTCTTTCCAGTCGAGCGATCGGATATTGTCTTCGGTATATTGATTTTGTTCTGACATTTTAAAAATAACGATTTAACTGCGTTCAATTCGTTCGTTGCTAATCTCAACGAGCTCGGGAGTGCTAATATAGTGGAAATCGATAGATATTAAAAGAAGAAAACACCAAAGTTATTAATAGGATATTGACAACTATTTAAGAAAAATTGTGTGACTTTATGAGTATTGTAAACCTCTTTGATTTGAAACTAAAATTACGGAAAATAATACTTACGCAACTTCATGTTAAGCTCTTTCGGGTTGAATGGTTTAATGATGTATTCATTAATCCCGATTTGCAATGCTCTATCAAGATAACCAAAGGAAGCAGAAGCTGTTAGAGCTATTATCGGAATTAATTTATCGTTTTGTCGAATACGAATTGTCGCATCATATCCATCCATAACTGGCATCGAAAGATCCATTAATATTACATCATAGCTATTGGAATTGAATTTTTCTACACCAACTAATCCGTTCTCGGCTGTATCGACAATTACGTCCCACTGCCCCATTATTTTTTGAGCAATTTTGGTGTTAATCATATTGTCTTCTACCAATAAAACCCTAAGCCCTTTAAGATTTTCTTCTTTGTAATCTTCGTGCAAATCATTAGTATTTACAGCTGAAAGTTTGGTGTCAATTGGTAGATTAAGTGTAAAATAGAAGTTAGAGCCCGAACCTAATTCGCTTTCAAATTTGATTTCAGAACCTAATAAATTCAATAATTTCTTGGTAATGACTAACCCTAATCCAGTACCTCCATATTGTCTCGAAGTATTGGTTTCTGCTTGAGCAAACTTTTCAAAAATAGATTGAAAACGCTCCTTGTCAATTCCTATCCCAGAATCAATAACTTCTATTTTAAAAGTTGACATTTTGCCTTGAATAGCAATTTGATTCAGCTTTATTTTGATAGTTCCGTCCTCAGTGAATTTTATGGCATTAGAAACCAAATTAGTTATAACCTGATTTATTCGAAGGGGATCACTGATTAAATTTGGAACAAAATCCTTATCAACTATAACCTCAATAGTATTCAAATTTTCTGAGGCACGAGCTTCTAGAGAACGTGCAATTTGTTTTACCAAATCTATTATATTGAATGGAATTCTTTCTAAATCTACCTTGCCTGCTTCAATTTTGCTAAAATCTAAAATATTATTGATGAGCAAAAATAAATTCTGTGCCGAGTGTTTTAAAACTTCAATATTTTCATGGAAACTTTGTAAAGAATTTTCTTTTTCCATGATATAAATAAGACCAATAATAGCGTTGAGAGGTGTTCGTATCTCATGACTCATGATGGATAAAAACTCCGATTTTGCTTCATTGGCTTCTTCTGCGTATGCCTTAGATTTAAACAATTTTTCTTGAAACTCTTTCTTGATTTCTATTTCCTTGTGAAGGATATGAAGTAAATCTAATAAATTGTCATCGCCATTTAGTTTTTTCCCATCATCATTGAGCTGTTTGATGGCTTCAATCAATTTTTTTTGAAAAAATTCTTTTTTGTTTAGTTCTTCTTTTAGTTTGGCATTTATTTCAAAATATTCTTTGTCATTAAGTCGCGCTGATTGTTCAAATAACTCGGCATCTCTCTCATAATTCAAATAGGTTTGATTTATAGTTTCAAAAAACGAGACTAAATTTGGATTATTACTAATGTCTTCATCGGTCAAATACTTATCTATTTGACGCTTAAGATGTCTATGTAAATGATCCTTATTCATTGGATTAATCCTCAAAAATAGTTGTTATTGTCATTGTTTGATTGTGAAGTTCACAAGCTACATTTTTTAATGTTGGAGAAATCTCTCCATAAGAATAGAATCCACAAAGAATCGTATTATCACCAAAAAATTCTTTTACTACCTCTAACTCTTCAGACACTCTTTCTCCAAGAACAATGCGTCTCCCAACACAACTCACAAGCAAAGCCAAATGCGCTTTTTGTGACTGTCCATTAGCTGTTTTTTGAGCAGCCTTTGATGAAGCATCAATTAACTTATCTACATTCCCTTTCATCATCCGAACATAAGAACCTTCAGGAATGTTTCCTGCGAAAGTCATTGATTTTTTTTCTTCATCAATTGAAAGTATGGTTCGAACAACTGGTGCTGAATCGATATTTTCTTTCATCGACAGTGGAAAATAAAGAGACGAACCCGGTAATTCTTCTGCATATTTACCGAGATATTCTTTGTACAAATCTAATGCAAACCGATCGCCAATTTTATACAACACATTTTTTTCTGATTGAGTAACCTCTCTTTCAGGTCCAAAATCACCCCAGCCGCCTTCAGAACCGTATCCAAAATGAATATGATTCCCATAAAAGCCCACAGCAACTATTTTTCCAGAAGTAGCATCGGCATTTAATCCAACAATAGTTTTTTTGAAACTGTATTCATCGCCAGCTAATCCACCAAAAATAGGAACTATACCATTAGTTTGACTAATAAGTTCATTTATAAGTTCGGTTCCATTAACATAACTACCTTCGGATAATATAAGAATTGATTTTAAGTCTGGTGTGAGTAAATCATGCTTTATTTTCTCTCCCAAATCAACAATGTTGTTGTTACTTATAATATCTATTTCGGTAGCTTTTATAACTGATTTATCAAAAGAAATAGCTGTAGCAACAATATCACTTTCAACATTACAATTATTAGAAATTTGACCCGATGAGGAGCAAATCACTATTTGGGCATTTGGAAAACTAGATTGTAAACCTTGATATGGAAGTGTCTTTTCAAGAAGTGTTCTTTGACCAAAAACTAAAACCAATTGAGCTTTAGATGGTTCAAAAGTATCAGAAGCAGAAACTATACGGTGACTATTTTTCTTATTGATTAGTAGTTGTTGAAGTTTCATATAAATACTATTAACGAGAATTTGGGAGTTATAAAGGAAAGAAAATCTAATGAAAAAAACAAAAAAACCTGTAAAATAATTACAGGTTTCACTTTTATTGTGTTTTGATTTTTAGCTGCTTATACATTAAATCTAAAATGCATAACGTCACCATCCTTGACAATATATTCTTTTCCTTCAACACGAAGCTTTCCAGCTTCTTTTACCTTGGCCTCTGAACCGTAATTTGAAAAATCTTCATAGGCAATTACTTCGGCTCGAATGAATCCTTTTTCAAAATCAGTGTGAATAACTCCTGCAGCCTTTGGTGCTGTATCTCCAATGTTAATTGTCCACGCACGAACTTCTTTGACCCCAGCAGTAAAATAGGTTTGTAATTTTAATAATTTATAAGCAGCACGAATTAATACCGCTGAACCTGGTTCAGTCAATCCTAAGTCTTCCAGAAAAACTTGTCTTTCTTCGTAACTTTCCAACTCGTTGATATCAGCCTCTGCTCCTACTGAAAGTACGATTACTTCTGCATCTTCATCTTTTACTAATTCGCGAACTTGATCAACGTATATGTTCCCATTTACCGCTGAAGCTTCATCAACATTACAAACATAAAGAACAGGTTTGTTGGTAATTAATTGAAAATCGTACATCAACGCTTCTTCATCTTGATTTTGAGGAATAACCGTTCGGGCTGATTTTGCTTGTAACAAAGCTTCACGAATTCTGTCTAAAAGTGTTTTTTCAACCTGCGCCTCTTTGTTACCAGTTTTGGCTGCACGATTTACTTTTTCAAGTCGCTTTTCTACTGTTTCTAAATCTTTTAATTGTAATTCTATATCAATGGTTTCTTTATCACGAATTGGATTTACATTTCCATCTACGTGAACAATATTGTCATTGTCAAAACAACGTAAAACGTGAATAATAGCATTACACTCTCTGATGTTTGCTAAAAATTGATTCCCTAAACCTTCACCTTTACTGGCTCCTTTTACCAATCCTGCAATATCAACAATATCAACTGTTGCCATTTGTACTCGCTCTGGTTTTACCAATTCTTCTAAGCGAACAATTCTAGGATCTGGAACATTAACTACTCCAATATTAGGTTCAATGGTACAAAATGGAAAATTTGCACTTTGCGCTTTTGCATTTGACAAACAATTAAACAATGTTGATTTTCCTACGTTTGGTAATCCTACAATTCCTGCTTTCATTTTATATAAGTTGACGGTAACAATTGAGTTAACGGTTAGTATTTATTTTAAAAGTTTGCAAATATAAGGTTTATATTTCTTGATAAGTATTTTATATAATTTTACTTTTTGAGTAACCACTAAGTTAAAATTTTATTAAATTGCATGACATTAAACCAAATACATAACTAAACCATTTATTTATTATGAAAAAAATTACATTATTAGCACTGCTGTGTTCCTTTTCAAATGTTTTTGCTCAAAAAGAACAGCAACAAACTTCGGCTGATACAACAAAGGTTCAAGAATTACACGAGATTCAAATCGTTGGATCCAGAAATTCCAAAAGAACTGTTGTGAATTCTGCCGTCCCAATTGATATCATCAACGTCAAAGATGTTACGACCCAAAGTGGTAAAATTGAAATCAATGAATTGTTGCAATATGTTGCCCCATCATTCAATGCCAATAAACAATCAGGGTCTGATGGAGCCGACCATGTTGACCCAGCTTCTTTGAGAGGAATGGGACCTGACCAAACATTAGTGTTAATTAATGGAAAAAGAAGACATCAATCGTCACTCATTAATCTTTTTGGAACCAGAGGAAGAGGTAATACTGGAACCGATTTGAATGCTATTCCAGCAAGTGCTATTAAAAGAATTGAAATTTTAAGAGATGGAGCATCAGCTCAATATGGTTCAGACGCCATTGCCGGTGTAATAAATATCGTCTTGAATGACAACGTTGATGAATTGACTGGAGCAGTTACCTATGGTGCATACAGCACTAATGCCTCTGGCAATTTCCCTCAAGGAACAGCCAATACAGAAGGTTATAGATTAGATCAAAATGGTAATGGAAATAGCTTCGGAAAAGACAGAAACTTTGATGGTGAATCTTTAAAATTATCTGCTAACTACGGAGTATCGATTGGAAAAAAAGGAGGATATGCTAATTTCACAACAGAATATTTAAACAAAAATAAAACGTTACGCCCTGGCTTCGATTTTAGAAAAGGTTTTGGAGAAGCATCAATAGATGGATTTAATTTTCTTGGAAATATTTTGATTCCAGTTTCAGACAAAACCGAATTTTATGCGTTTGGAGGTAGAAACTATCGTGATACCGATGCGTATGCATTTACAAGAAATGACGGCGAAAGAGTTGTAGAATCTATTTATCCTGGTGGCTATACTCCAAGAATTACTTCAAATATTCTTGATAATTCCATTGCGGCTGGATTTAGAACACAAACATCAAGTGGTTGGAAAATAGACATAAGTAATACATTTGGTAAAAACCTTTTTCATTATTTTATCAAAGGAACTTTAAATGCTTCTCTTGGAATTGCTTCTCCAACTGAATTCGATGCTGGAGGACATAGTTTGAGCCAAAATACTACCAATTTTGATTTTTCTAAAAATTACAGCTCCATTCTTAAAGGATTTAACTTTGCATTGGGCGCTGAATTCAGAACTGAGAAATTCAATATTTTTGCTGGTGAAGAAGGTTCCTATGCTACCTATGATGTAAATGGACTTCCAACCAATGCCAATACAAATCCTAATAACTTAAAATATTATTTAGACTCTGAAGGTAACAAAATACTTGATGATGATGGAAATCCAATTTTATTACCCGGTGGTTCTCAAGGTTTCCCAGGATATAGCCCTGCCAACGAAGTAGCTCAAAGCCGAACTAACTTGTCTTTATATGCTGATGGGGAATTAGACGTTACTGATCAATTTTTAGTAAGTGCAGCTGCTCGTTTTGAAAACTATAGTGATTTTGGAAGTACTATCAATGGGAAATTATCTGCAAGATTCAAAGCTTCAAAAAATATTAATTTCAGAGGTTCAATAAGTTCAGGATTTAGAGCGCCATCATTAGCTCAGATTTATTACAACCTAAGATTCACAAATTTCTCTGCAAACGGAGCATCTGAAATTTTACTTTCGCCAAATAATAGTCCTGTTACAAAGGCATTTGGAATTGATAAATTAAACGAAGAAAAGGCGGTTAATGGTTCGTTAGGATTTACCTTTAATTTCAGTGACTTTACAGCCACAATAGATGGATACATGATTAATGTAAAAGATAGAATTGTATTAACCGGTTATTTTGATGCATCAGCATTGAACATTGGAGTTGATGAAGCGCAATTTTTTGTTAATGGTGTTGATACCAAAACCACAGGTCTTGATGTAGTTCTTTCTTGGAAGAAAAAAATTGGCGATAGTAAATTTGGTGCTACTTTAGTTGGAAACATTAACGACATGAAAATTGACAAAGTAAAAAACAGAGAATTGGATAAAGAAACCTTCTTTGGAAAACGTGAAGAAGCATTTTTACTAGCCTCTGCTCCTGATAATAAATTTGGATTGAACTTGAATTTTGCTAGAAAATGGTTTGATGCTGGTCTAGCATTTACTCGTTTTAGTGAAGTGAAATTAATTGATTATCAAATATATGAAGATGTTGCAGATTATGGATCTTTTGACAATCAAATAAAAGCAGCGACAGATACTTATAGTGCAAAAATTGTCACTGATATGACATTGGGATTTAAAATTTCTAAATCAGCGAAAATTAGTATTGGTGCCAATAACTTGTTCAATGTTTACCCAGACCAACAAGATGACTGGGTAGAAGCTGGTGGATATTGGGACGCCGTTCAGATGGGTTTCAGCGGTGCTTACTACTACACAAGACTAGGATTTAATTTTTAATTAAAACCTTAAAATAAACTATAAATCCTGAGTGTACACTCAGGATTTATTATTTTGTACATTTATTTTCAAAAGTTAACTACTCTCTCCCATTAATAGTATCAATAATTTCTTGCTCCTCTTGTGTTGCAGTTATTCCAGAAACATTCCAATAATCACTTAAAATGACATTCTTTTTGTTGTATAATGTTTTGTCTTTAAAAACTTCATTTTCTTTGAAACTATAATTTTGATTGCTAAAATTAGTAGTTATGAAGTAGTTTTTAACTTCTATATTTTTTGTTTTATCTTTTTCTATTTTTTCAAAACCAATTTCTTCTTTTGAACTCACCAAATAGTAATTTTCAGACTCTTTTTTATAAATTGTCTTAAAAAAAGATTTATAAATATTCTTCGAGCCTACAGTTTTTTTATCTTCAACTTTTGATACTATACTTGGAGAAAGCACAGAACTCACTTCAATAATTATCTTTTCCTCAGGATCGTACACTATCGAAAAATCATCCACTAGTCCTTTTGCTTTTTCAGTTGGGATAGCACTAATAATATTGTATTCCTTATTTTTAGAATACACTTTAATTATAAAATCATACTCTTTCTTGGCATCAGATTGTAATAACGGACTTAAATATTTGAAGTTGTAATAATTTTCCATGATATCATTCAAATTGTATCCCAATAAATCCGAAGTTATATCAACATCCAATAATCCTATGGACCTATTTTGCTCCACAAGAATATTCGAATTTACTTTTCTGGTCTTATCAAATATTTGAAAATTCATTAGTCCGTCGTTGTAATACGAATAATTGCCATTGAGTTTGAAAAATTCTCTCGAATACACTTTGAGTCTTGCTGGAACTGACAATCTTTTTTTTGAATTTTCTACCAGTGAGAGAAGTATTTTTTGAGGATGCCTTTTGGTCAGAATAATTTCATCTAATCCCGTTACATTATTCTTGAGGTAAATAACTGTAACTTTTTCTTTAAGAGCATTTGATCTTAATGTAGTCCCAACATAGGAAGTGTGGGTTATTTCGATATTTGTATTTCCTTTAATTACAAAATTAACTTCTCCCTCGGAATTACTGATTAAATTTTGCTTCGTTTTTAAAACAAAAACTGTAGCGTCTACTATTGGAAGCTTACTCTCTTCATCTTTTAAAATAATTGTTCTTTCAATGTTTTGTGATGAAACATTGAAAGTCAATACGAAAAAGAATAAAAAAAGTAAATTTCTTAGCATAAAAAATTAGTTTTTAACAAATCTAATAAAAACTAAATACAAATTATGCTGTTATTAACTATTTAATGAAAATTTATTTAACAATAAAAAGCATAAAAAAACCTGAGTTCAACTCAGGTTTTTGATTTATTCATTATGAAGAAAAGCTTGTCTATTGAGTAAGGTTTCCTCACTCTCAACGTGATTCTCATCTGGAACACAACAATCTACTGGACAAACAGCAGCGCACTGTGGTTCATCGTGAAAACCTTTACATTCGGTACATTTTCCAGGAACAATATAATATATATCATCTGATATAGGAGTTTGAGGCGCATCAGCATCAACTTCTTCACCCGATGGTAAAATTACTTTACCGCTTATCTTAGTTCCATCTTTGTATCTCCAATCGTCTGCACCTTCATAAATTGCTGTGTTTGGACATTCAGGCTCACAAGCACCGCAGTTAATACATTCATCCGTTATTATAATTGCCATCTTTTTCTATTTAAAAATTAAAAAAACGTTTAAAGAATAGTGTTGTTTTAAAAGTTATGCTTTTTTACAGAAGCATACTATTTAGTTTATTCCTATTTTTGTGCAAAATTACATCCAAAACTATTCATAAGCAAATCAATATGACTTTAGAACAAAAAAAAAATACTTTTATTGAATTAGGAAAATTTTTAAGTCAATTTTCAATTGAAAAAAGTTCTAAAGATTCAAGTGTTTTGTCCAATGATGCTTTTTTTGATGCTTTTTTAGATTTAATACATTTATCTCAATCACACAATGGTTGGTACACCACTGAAAATGTGTGTTTTGCAATAGCATCTTGGGCTCAAGCTTTAACGCCTGAGAAACTAAATCAATGGATTTCTAGTTATGATTTCAAAACTACAACACCTAAAACTATTGGTTTAGTTCTTGCTGGTAACATTCCTCTGGTAGGATTTCATGATTTTCTATGTGTGCTTATTTCTGGTCATAATGTTCTGGTAAAAACATCATCTAGCGACCAACACTTATTGCCTTTTTTAGCTAATTATTTAATTACCATTGAACCAAAGTTTAAAGATAGAATTTCATTTGTAGAGGGTAAATTAGAAAATTTTGATGCCATAATTGCTACTGGAAGCAACAACACCTCACGTTATTTTGAATACTATTTTAAAGACAAACCAAGTATTATACGAAAATCTAGAAATTCAGTAGCAGTGCTAAATGGCTCAGAATCTAAAGAACAGATGATTGCTTTAGGTGAAGATATTTTCAGATATTTTGGTCTCGGTTGTAGAAATGTATCTAAATTATTTGTCCCAAGAAACTATAATTTCGATGCCTTCTTCAACGGAATGTTTCCTTATCAAGACATTATAAAATATGAGAAATATTCTAATAATTATGATTATAACAAGGCTGTTTTCCTGATGAGTAATTTTAAATTATTAGATAACGAATTCCTAACCATCAAAGAAGATATTGGTTATGCGTCGCCAATATCGAGCGTTTTTTATGAATATTATGATGATTTGGATGAGGTTAAAAAGCGCTTAGAAACTGATAAAGAACAAATACAATGCATTGTATCTAATGCTATAATTGAAGGAAGTATCCCTTTTGGTACAACACAAAAGCCCGAACTTTGGGATTATGCAGATAATGTAGATACTATTGAGTTTTTATTAAAAGTTTGATTTTTTTGAATTAATTTTGATAAAAATAATCCACCATGAAAAAGAAAATTTTCCTTGCTGCCCTACTCTTATTTTTTCAAAATAGTTTTTCTCAAACGGCATTTTACCCTAGTGAAAATGCAAGTGGTGTTAGCTTTGGTGGAGTTGTAGATGTTTATAATTCAGATGTATTAGTTTCAAGTTCTACTATGCCTCCTGACATGGCTGGAAAAGTATATCTTTTTAAATTGACTAATAACGAGTTACTTCAAACAGATGTCTTCTACCCTACTGATGCTTTACCATCAGATGGTTTTGGGTCTTCAATTTCGATTCAAAATGATTTAATTGCCATTGGTTCACCCAATCATGATGCAAATTCTGAAAATTCAGGTGCTGTTTATGTATACAAAAGAACCAACAATTCGTGGGGGTTGATGCAAAAAATTACTGCTAACGACGCAAGTAGTGAGGACCATTTTGGCAGTTTTGTAAAAGTTCACAATAATCAATTATTCATTTCAGCGATAGATGATGAAGAAGATGGGCAAAACGTAAATACCAATAGTGGAGCTGTTTATGTCTATACTCTAAATGGAAACGAATGGGAATTTTCGGATAAATTAGTATCAAATTCTCCTTATAAATTTGGCAATAAAATCGAAGCAGAAAACAATATAATTGTTATATCATCTGGAGATTTTGGAAAATTACCAACTGATATTTCCTATTTTAATATTTATAAATGGAATGACAAGAATTGGGACTTAACAAGATTTGGAGAAGTTGGAAATTTGGAGGAAAATGTATATGATTTTAGTCTTTCAAATAATCAAATTTATTTTATTTCAGATCATCTTGGAGGTAATGACAGCGTTTCTATAATGCCTGTAGAAAATCCTGATTGGTTGTATTTAGATGACATTTTTGAAATACCAAAAAGCGATCAAAAATTTACTAGAATTAAAGTTAATGGTAATAATATGTTTATTGGATCTACTCTATATATGTTAGGTATGACTAGAAAATTTCCTCTTCTGTATTATCAAAGAACAAATACCAATTGGACTTATCAAAAAACTTTTTATGGAAGTGGCCCCTACCAAGACGATTATTTTGGCTCTTCAATAGCTAGTCAAGGAAATACGCTAATTATTGGAGCGCGTGGCGAAGGTTACATTTTAAGTTACGGAAAAGCATATTATATGGATACTACAACTTTGACTACTAATAAGTTTGAAAGACAACAAAGTGTTGTATTTCCAAATCCAACTCAAAATATTGTTTACATAAAAAATAATTCTAATAATCCAATTGAAAAAGTTGAAATTCATGGAATAATGGGTAATTTACTTTTTAACAAAGACCAAGATTTTGAACCGTTATCTTTAGAAAAACTATCCCAAGGAATTTACTTTATTAAACTTTATTACAATAATGGAATAGGTGAAACCTTTAAAATTGTTAAAAAGTAATATTGATTCCACTTTTTACTACAACGTTTTTGTTAATAACATCCGAATAATTAATAGGAAAAAAAACGCTATTTCGAGTTCTATTTCCGAAATTTGCACCTTAATTTTTTTGAATTAAATTCATATCATGAAAAAACATAATTATAGTGCAGGACCTTGTGTTTTGCCACAAGAAGTTTTTGAAAAATCAGCCGAGGCAATTCTAGATTTTAATAATTCTGGATTATCCATTTTAGAAATTTCGCACAGAAGCAAAGATTTCGTTGCTGTCATGGACGAAGCTAGAGCTTTAGCATTAGAACTTTTAGGATTAACTGGAAAAGGATATCAGGCTCTTTTTCTAGCAGGTGGAGCTAGTTTAGAGTTTTTGATGGTTCCTTATAATTTGATGAAAGAAAACGGAAAAGCCGCCTATTTAGATTCTGGAACTTGGGCCAGTGCAGCTATCAAAGAAGCTAAATTTTTTGGAGAAACTGTTATTGTAGCTTCATCAAAAGAACAAAATTACAATTATGTACCAAAAGGATACGAAGTGCCTGCCGATGCAGATTATTTCCATTGCACGAGCAACAATACTATTTTTGGAACACAGATGAAAGAATTTCCAAATTTGAATATTCCTATTGTCTCTGATATGAGTTCGGATATTTTTTCTCGAGTATTAGATTTTTCAAAATTTGATATCATCTATGCTGGAGCTCAAAAAAATATGGGACCTGCAGGAACTACTCTTGTAGTTGTAAAAGAAGAAATTTTAGGTAAAAATGGCAGAACGATACCAAGTATGTTAGATTATACCAAGCATATTAAAGCAGAAAGCATGTACAATACTCCACCTGTTTTTCCTGTTTATTCTTCTTTACTAACATTACAATGGTTAAAAAAATTAGGTGGAATTGCTGCAATTGAAAAAATTAACAACGCCAAAGCGGAATTATTGTATACAGAAATCGATAGAAACCCTCTGTTTAAAGGAGCAGCAGTTGTTGAAGACCGTTCAGTTATGAATGCCACTTTCTTATTAAATGATCAAGCTCATGCTCCATTATTTGATGCTATGTGGAAAGAAGCTGGAATTTCTGGAATACCTGGACATCGCTCAGTTGGAGGATATAGAGCATCAATGTACAATGCTTTATCGCTGGAGAGTGTACAAGTATTGGTTGATGTTATGAAAGAATTAGAAAACAAAGTTTAGTATTTAAACCAACTATTTTTTCAAAAAAATAATCTTGTTTAAAAAAAGTAAATAAACCAGATTGAATCTTTACATTTTCAATCATTCAATCTTTAAATTTTAAAAATGAAAGTACTAGCAAATGATGGAATTTCTAAAAGTGGTATAGAAGCTTTAGAAAAAGGAGGATACGAAGTAATCACAACCAAAGTAGCACAAGAACAAGTAGCTAATTATATCAATAACAATGATGTAAGTGTTCTTCTTGTTAGAAGCGCAACTAAAGTTCGCAAAGATATTATTGACAATTGCCCTGGACTAAAAATAATTGGTCGTGGTGGTGTTGGTATGGATAATATCGATGTTGATTATGCAAAAAGTAAAGGAATACATGTAATTAACACGCCTGCTTCCTCTTCAGAATCTGTGGCAGAATTGGTTTTTGGTCACTTATTTTCTGGTGTTCGTTTTCTACATGATTCTAATAGAAACATGCCTTTAGAAGGTGATTCGAATTTTGACGGTTTGAAAAAAGCCTATGCTAACGGAACCGAATTAAGAGGTAAAACACTAGGAATTGTAGGTATTGGTCGTATTGGTCAAGCTACTGCAAAAATGGCTTTAGGACTTGGAATGAAAGTTATTGCTGCCGATATGTTTATTCCGAAAGTGAATATAAAAGTGGATTTCTTTGATGGTCAATCTATAACAACTACTATTGTCTCTCAATCCTTAGAATCCTTATTTCAAGAAGCTGATTTTATTACCTTACACGTTCCTGCGCAAGATGGATACATCATTGGCGCAAATGAATTGGCAACTATGAAAGATGGAGTTGGAATTGTAAACTGTGCTCGTGGCGGTGTTATTGATGAAATTGCTTTGATTGAAGCATTAGATAGTGGCAAAGTTGCTTTTGCTGGTTTAGACGTTTTTGAAAGCGAACCAAAACCAGAAATAAAAATCTTAATGCATCCTAAAATCTCTTTGACTCCACACATTGGAGCTGCTACCGATGAAGCCCAAGATAGAATTGGTACAGAGCTTGCCTCTCAAATAATTGGAATTCTAGGATAAGAATAGAATCTTTTCAGAGTAAAATTATATTAAATCAAAGCCGAACTCTTTTGTTCGGCTTTTTATGTTAAAATCATTTACGATTGATTAGTATGCCCATAGTTTTTATAACTTTATTGAAATTAAATTGACATGAAAAGCGTACTTCTTATTACACTAATTTTTATAGCGGCTCTAGGTTGCAAAACTTCGCCAACTGCAATTTCTAATACAAAAGAAAAAGAGTTACCAAAAAATGACACTATTCGAATTGCAAATGAAGAACTTGAGTACGAAATTATCATCATAGAAAATGGTTTCAACACTTGGTTAGCGAGTAATGCTAGGCCAAGAGGGTTCTACTCACTACCCTACTTAGAAAATAAAAACTATTTTTTTGTAACTGAGTGGAATATTCGTGCTTTACAACCACAACGTTATAATCCGAATCTTTATGAAATGAGAATTGACTACGATTCTACTATTCATTACGGCTACGAAGTCAATTATTTACTCTATAATTATTTTATTTATTTCCAGAGAAAATACAATCAAAAATTATAAAGGTTTGATAAATCAGAATCCTTTATATTTGTAGTGAATTAAAAGTTATGCAAGGATTAAAACAACGTTGGGGTATCAAATCCAATTTACAACTTACACTCATTTTTATTGTTTTTGCAATAACCGGTTCAGCATCTGCTTGGTTATCAAAACCGTTTTGTTTATGGCTAGGGATTTCAAAAGAATATTTGGGAATTTGGTTTACCCCAGTTAGATTGCTGATGATTTTTCCTATTTACCAAATTTTACTGGTGTTGATTGGTTTTCTTTTTGGACAATTCAAATTCTTTTGGGCTTTCGAAAAAAAAATGCTTAGAAGCATGAAGCTAGGTTTTTTATTACCTAAAGAAGAAAACAACTCTTAATTTTCTATTGTTTTTTTAGAAACACATAAGTATACAACCACATAAGTGTAAATGAAGGTGTAAAATCCGTGAAGGGTATAATTTCTTCTATAAAAGAAAAAATAGCTGCCAACTTACCTCTTTCTCCTTTATACATTCTCATCATTATTATACCTGATATTGGAGCCCAAATTACATCTGAAAATTCTCCAATTAATGGAATGGAAAATGACATCATTCCTATGGCATCAAAAAATAAACCCAGTAGTAAATTTCTTGTTTTACTACTGAATTCTATAGGGTTAGGAAATTCTTGTGCCATTTATTTGAATTTATTTTCAAAAAGATGGTGCAAAATGGATGCCAATTATTTTTCAGATGTAATCATGTTAAAGAAATCATTCCTATTTTCCTTTTCATTGAAGATTCCTCCATATTGAATGGTAGAAGTAAAACTAGATTCATCTTTAATTCCGCGACTGGAAACACAAAGATGTGTTGCTTCCATTACGACAATTACGTTATCAGTTTCCAAAACTGACTTGAGCTCATTAAAAATTTGCATAATCAATCGTTCTTGAACTTGTGGCCTTCGGGAATAATAATCTACAATTCTATTTAATTTTGATAAACCAATCACTTTTCCACTTGAAACATAACCTATGTGTGCTTTACCTACAATTGGCAAAAAGTGATGCTCACAAGTAGAATTAAAACTGATATTGGCTTCTACCAACATCTTATCGTAATTATAACTGTTTTCGAAAACGGAAATTTTAGGTTTATTTTTGGGGTCTAATCCCGAAAATATTTCTTGTATAAACATTTTAGCAACTCTATGAGGAGTTCCTCTAAGGCTATCGTCAGTCATATCGAGACCCATTTCTTCCATAATAGAATGAAAGTGCTTCTCAATAGTTTGCATTTTTTGTGCATCCGATTTTATAAAGACATCAGGTCTCAAAGGAGTATCTGCAGATGTCATTTGATGATTATCCCCTATCAATTCATACAATTCTTTTTCTGTTACTATGCTCATACTGTTTTTAATTTTGATTGAAACTTGCTTCTCACTTTTTCAATTTTTGGTGTTATAACATAACTGCAATATCCTTGAAATTGATTTTGGTTGTAATAATTTTGATGGTAGTCATCGGCAACAAAAAAAGTTGATGCCGGAGAAACTGTTGTTACTATAGGACTTTTAAAAGTATTTTCTTTGTTTAAGAAATCAATATAATCCTGGGTGACTTTTCTTTGTTCCTCATTAATGTAAAATACTTCGCTCCTATATTGTGTTCCAACATCATTTCCCTGTCGATTTAAAGTAGTTGGATCGTGTGTGGCGAAGAACACTTCAAGCAACTCTCCAAAACTGATTTTTTGGGGATTAAAAGTAATTTGTATCGCTTCGGCATGACCAGTTTGTCCAGTACAAACAGACTTGTAATCTGGGTTTGAAGTATGTCCTCCAATGTATCCTGAAACTACTTTTGTAACACCATCTAATTCTAAAAAAACAGCCTCAGTACACCAAAAACATCCTCCGGCAAATATGGCTTGCTCTTCTGTTTTCTCTGGAATTGTATTCGATGTATTTGAATCCATTTTTAATTTTGTTTAACAAATGTACAAATAAACTAAACAAAATAATAATTTTAACTTATATTTATTAATTACACAGCTATAAGAAAATACTATGACCGAAAAAAGCTCTATTTATTCTTACATGAGAAGATTTATTAATGAAAAACTTTGTTACTTTGTGAAAAGAGATTTTTATGATACACGCTAAGAATATCCATAAATACTATGAACAATTGCATGTTCTCAAGGGTGTGGATTTACATATTAAAAAGGGAGAAATTGTATCTATTGTTGGAGCGTCTGGTGCTGGAAAAACTACTTTACTACAAATTTTAGGAACTTTAGATCAACCCACAAAAACTGAAGGAATAGAATTGATAATCAACGATAAAGATGTTCTTAAAATGAATGACAAATCTTTGTCTCAATTTAGAAATTTAAACCTAGGATTCATCTTTCAGTTTCATCAATTATTACCCGAATTTTCTGCAATAGAAAATGTATGCATCCCAGCTTATATCGCAGGTAAAAAAAAATCAGATACAGAGGCAGAAGCCATAAAATTATTGAACTATTTAGGGTTATCAGAACGAATTCATCACAAACCCAGTGAATTGTCTGGTGGAGAACAACAACGTGTTGCGGTTGCCAGAGCTCTTATCAATAAACCTTCAATTATTTTTGCTGATGAGCCTTCGGGAAATTTGGATACGGTTTCAGCAGAAAACTTGCATCAATTGTTCTTTAAATTAAGAGATGAGCTTGGTCAGACTTTTGTGATTGTAACTCATAACGAAGATTTAGCCAACATGGCCGATAGAAAATTAATCATGGTTGATGGAATAATCTCAAAATAGATTGTTATGGTATTGATTCTATTTTCTTGGATTTATATACTGTTTACAACTATCAATCTAGGAATTGTTTTTGATAAAATAACAAGATTAAAGAACACTGACTTTATAACAACATCTATTTTAGGACTGTTTTCGGTAACTCTTTTAGCTAGTTTTTGGGCAATCTTTGGAAGAATTAATGTTGAATTTCATATTGGACTCGCTGTTTTAAATTTAGCAGCATCAATAGTATATAAAAAAGACATCTTTCTCGCCTACACTACTTTTTGGAGTGCATTTAAAAAACTGAATACTTTTTTAAAATACTATCTAATTGTAATTGCACTACTCATTATAGCTCAATGTTCATCGATGCCGTATGTAATTGACAATGAATCATATTATATTCAAACCATAAAATGGATAAATGAATACGGTTTTGTTAAAGGATTAGTTAATTTACATTTTTTCTTGGGTCAAGTTAGTGGCTGGCACATCACTCAAAGTGCTTTAAATTTTTCATTCCTCTACAAAAACTTTAATGATTTAAGTGGATTTTGTCTTCTTTTGGGGAATGTTTTTGCGATTCAAAAACTCAATATCTTTTTTGAAAATAACGAAAAAAAATACCTCATCATAGGATTATTTCCGTTATTCAATTTATTTCTATTTCAATTTATAAGTGCACCTTCACCTGATATTGTAGTTTATGTTTTCACTTTTGTTCTCTTTTTTTATTATTTGGAAAACTTTAAAAAAATGACATCAAAGGTTTTTAACCTACTAGTCATTTTAGTCGTATTCACATTCTACATTAAAAATACTACTATCACTTATTTCTTGATTCCTTTGTTTGTTCTAATCACAAATTATAAGGTGCTTTCTAAAAACCTTTTACAACCAGCCCTAATTTCGATAATGGTTGCGGGCTTATTTATAGCAAAAAACATGATTATTTGCGGCTCTTTAGTATTCCCTTCAAAATTGTTTAATGCATTGAATATGGAGTATTCAATTCCTGATACAATTGAGCAATTTTATTATGACCAATTGAAATATTATGGTTATTTCATTGACCTTAATCAATACAATAGTATGTCGGCTAAAGACTTATTTTTGAGATGGCTTACATTACCAAAATTGAATGGATTATTCAATAAAATCATCATCTTATTAGTTGTAATAATTCCTGTTTTGATATATAAATTTCAAAACAAAAAGGCCTATTGGACATTGTATTTCTTGATGGTAATACAATTAATTTTACTTTTTGCGACCTCACCGCAGTATCGATTCTTTATGAATTTTATAGTATTTTTTTCTCTTTTCTGCTTTGCATTATTGATAAAAAGAAAAAAGCCGATTTATTTTACATTGGTACTTTCATTATTAGCAACAGTATTTGTGTTGTTTATTCCTGTAAATTTAAATCTGTTTTCAAATTATAAATTTATGATGAAAATCAGCAACTTTTCATCCGCTACCATCATTTTTCCATATAAAAACACAAAATACGACACCGCATTTGAAACCATGAAAAACGGGAATTTAATCTACCATTCACCAGTACAAAATGATTTCTTTTGGGCATCTGGTGACGGAGATTTGCCGGCCGTAAATAAAGTGCAAATTGAATATTTTGAAAACTATTTTCATATCATTCCACAACTTCGAACCAAAGACATAAAAGACGGATTTTATGCCAAAGAGCTAATCGAAAATGAATAAATCGGAATTAAAATCTTTTTTAGATGAAAAAGTGGGACAATACAATCATCCCAACTTCATAGAAAGTGATCCTATACAAATTCCTCATCAATTTTCCATCAAAGAAGATATTGAAATTGCTGGATTTCTAGCGGCAACTATTGCTTGGGGTAACCGTAAAATGATTATCAAAAATGCAAACCAAATGATGCATTTAATGGGAAATGCCCCTTATGATTTTGTAATGTCGCACAATGAAACTAATTTGGAACGATTAGAAACTTTTGTTCATCGCACTTTTAACGGAAATGATTTTATAACCTTTATCAAAGGCTTACAAAACATTTATACCAATCATAAGGGTTTAGAAAATGTTTTTTCTTTGAATCAGGAAAACGACAGTATGCAAAAAAGCATACACGAATTTAAAAAACTTTTTTTCGAAGTTCCACATCAAAATCGAACTCAAAAACACATCTCTGACCCTCTTAATAATTCGGCTGCAAAACGACTCAATATGATGCTGAGATGGTTTTGCAGAAAGGATTCAAAAGGAGTTGATTTAGGCATTTGGAACTCCATTTCACCAGCAAAGCTATCATGTCCTTTAGATGTACATTCAGGAAATGTAGCTCGAAAAATAGGAATACTTACTAGAAAACAAAACGATGCTAAAGCTTTGTTTGAATTAGATGAAAATCTACGATTACTTGACCCTAAAGATCCTGTTAAATATGATTTTGCTTTATTTGGATTGGGTGTTTTTGAAGGATTTTAATACTTGTTTCAACAAAAATATAAAAAAACTTTATTGAAGAATTTTGACCTAACACGATACTATTCGTCCATCTTCCATGGTAATGATACGGTTGGTTCTTTGAGCAAAATCGTTGTCATGTGTTACGATTAGTAGCGTTTGATTTTGTTCCTTGGTCAGCTTATTGAAAATATCAAAAACCAAATCACTATTTTTTTTATCTAAATTCCCTGTAGGCTCATCACCCATAATAATCAAAGGATTGTTTATCAAGGCTCGCGCTATTGCCACACGCTGTTTTTGCCCGCCACTGAGTTGATTGGGCATTTTTAGTGCTTGGTCTTGCATATCCAAAGTTTTCAGATGTTCCATAGCGTTATACTCGACTTCTTCATCAGACAATTTACCAAGTTTTAATCCTGGGAGCATTACATTTTTTAAAACATTGTATTCAGACAGCAAATAATGAAACTGGAAGACAAAACCTATTTTTTCATTTCTAATTACTGCCAATTCTTTATCCGATTTACCTGTAATCAATTCTTCATGAATGTATAATTTTCCTTCATAATCTGTGTCCATCGTAGATAGCAAATACAAAAGAGTAGATTTTCCGCAACCTGATTTCCCAACAATTGAAACGAATTCACCATGATCTACATTCATGCTAATTTCTTTGAGCACCTGAAACTGAACAGGGTCATAGAAATATTTAGTTAATCCTTTGGTTTCTAAAACTCTATTTCCCATCTTATTTTCCTCTAATGATTTCTACAGGGTCCACTTTACTCGCTTTTAATGCCGGAAAAAGTCCTGCAATTGTAGTTGTAAAAAGTGCAAAAACAATTCCAATGATATAAAATAACGGATTGTAATTAATTGGATACGTTTTGACTGTTGGCAAAGCAGCCGTATTAAAAGGAAGTATATCTATAATTGATGAAAAGATATATCCGAAAATCAAACCAAAAACACCCCCAGTAACTCCGATAATTAATGATAAAGAGATAAAAATCCATTTTACATCATTACCCGAAAAACCAGTTGCTTTCAAAATAGCAATGCTGTCCATTTTTTCGAAAATCATCATGTTTAGGATATTGTAAATTCCAAAGCCTGCAACAATCAATAAAACGATACCAACTGCATAAGAAATAATGCTCCTAACAGTGCTTCCCGTTTCAAACTGTGAGTTGGTAGTTTGGTAATCTATAGTATCCAAATCAAACTTTGATTTATATTCTTTTGCCAATGCCGGCGCTAATGTTATATCATACAATTTAACTTGTATGTCGGTTACATAATTTGTGGGTTCGCCTACGAGTTTTTGAGCTGTTGTCAAAGACGTATAACTCATCTTGTCATCGATATCTGCAATTCCAATTTGAGTAATTCCAACAATTTTAAGAGCGGCCAAATTTCCTCTAGCCGAAGTAATTTTGATGATATCACCAGTACTTAAAAGCATTTTATCGGCTAAACCTTTACCTATAATAATACTGTTATTCTGATTCAAATCGGATACTTTTCCTTCAATAATATAATCACTCAATTGAAATAATTTCTCTTCAGCGGCTACATCTATTCCGTATATCATTCCAGAAAGTTGAATTGTTCCTGAGTTAAAAAAAACAGGTTCAGTAATCTTTGGAGCAACATCGATAACGCGTTGATCTTGCTTTAAATTATGAATAATGGCTTGACTGTTGTATATGGCCTTGCCTCTATCTTTTGGTTTAACTGAACTTATAAAATTAGTGCTGTGCTTGTATTTTTCAGAAAGTAAAATAGGCTGTTCTTCTGATGGTTTTATTTCATTATAAAGTCTTACATGTGGAGTGCGGTTGAGCATTAATCCGTCGAGTAAATCATTCATTCCGTTCATAAAACTCACCTAAGTGATAAACATGGCTATTCCAAAAGTTACCCCAACAGCCGCCACAACGGTTTGTTTTAGTCGCGCTCTTAACAAGTGAGTAGCAATGTTTAAAATGAGTTTAACGTTCATTATTTAGGTTTGTAAATGGTTTCACCTGCTGATAATCCATATAAAATTTCGGCATTTTGGTAATCGCTCAAGCCAACAGTAACTTTTCGTTTCTCATCTGTATTGACCAAAACATATTCGCCATGAATCAAATAACTTTTAGGAATGGTTACTACGTTTTTTTTTATTTTGATGATAATATTGGCTTCGGTAGTAAGGTTTGGATACAGCTTTTGAGGAGGCTTAACAAAATGAGCCTCTATTTTAAACGTTCGAGAACGCTCATCCATAATGGGATATATTTTATCTACAATAGCATCAAAAACCTGACCTTTATAACTGTCCATAGTTACCAAAACCTTTTGTCCCAATTGCACTTGAACCATATCATTTTCATCCACTTCAAGTTCTATCAAAAAAGAATCTGATTGACCAATGATAGCCAAAGGAGTTTGGGTAGTGATTAGTGTTCCTTCTTTTACTGGTATGTCAAACACTTTACCAGAAAATGCACTTTTAATGCTAAAATCATTTTCTGATGTTTGACTGAGTTTTAAATTGATATTAGTGCGACTTTGATCATTTTTCAATTGAGCTCTTAGTTGCTCCAACTGCTTCTTAGCAGTCTCATAATTAATTTTAGAACTTTTGTAAGCGAGCTCTACCCTTTCAAAATCTACTTCTGAGACAATCTTGTATTCGTGAATTCTTTTGTTTCTATTGTAAATGGATTCGTCAAGTGCCAATTTATCTTTGGTAGCTTGGACTTTCATTTCCATTTCAGAAATTTTATCCTGAATGTATCGATTGCCTTCTTGACTTAATTGATAGGCTAACTGAGCATTCTTAGTATTCAATTCGGCTTTTTCGTTTTCCAACTTAAACAATAAGTCACCTTTGTTAACATTTTGACCTACAGTAACTTTTATTTCGTTTAAAATTCCGTTTACAGTTGAAAAAACGGTGTATTGATTTGCCGCTTTTATAACACCAGATGCGTATACACTTTGTGTTACATCTCCAATTGTAGGTTTAATTTCTTCTGTATCTTTTTTTGAACAAGAAACACTACTAAAAATAATTACATAGAGTAACGATACTATTGTGAATTTCATTTTTCAATTCTTTAAACTATTGATATGACGGAGAAACTATACATCCAAATGTACAACAAAAATAGAATCTAAAGTGGTATCAATTGTTACATAACTACAAGAAAAAGCAGAATTACAATCGTTTTTCCATTTTGTAATCTTCCATGAAGTAGCCCGAACCTATTTCCAAATTTTCTTCGGTAATGACTTGGAATCCATTTTTTAAATAAAATAGATAGGCTTTATTGAATCGATTCACGTTTAGAGAAATACTTTGGTCGTGATTTTCTTTGGCTTTTTTCTCAATTTCTTGAATCAGGAGCTTCCCTACTCCTTTTCCTTGTGCGCTAGGAAGTAAATATAATTTATGTAATCGAGTTTGATTTTTATTTTGATAATGAGGCTGATAAGAAGCAAATCCTAGAGTTTCATGGTTCTGCTTAGCTAATAAAAAATAATGACCATCGTTTAAATTTTTAAACAAAGCATCTTCTGAATAAAATAATTCTAACATATACTCAATTTGAGCTTTTGAAAGAATCGTTTCATAGGTAGTAGGCCAAGTCGTATAAGCAATATTTTGAATGTCTTTAAAATCTTCAGCTGTGGCCTCTACTATTGTAATCATGGTATGAATTATCCGTGAATGGTTTCTTTTTTACCATACTTTGCAATTACAGATGCTTCAAATTCAAGCCATTCCTTCCAACGTTGTTCTACGTCAATTCCGTGACCATATTTTCGTGCATAACTTATGAAAGTGGTGTAATGCCCTGCTTCACTCTCCATCAAATCCCTGTAGAAATTAGATAATTCTTCGTCTTGGATATTTTCAGAAAGCACTTTAAAACGTTCACAACTTCTGGCTTCTATCATAGCCGAAAACAGTAATCGTTCTACAAAACCAGAAACACGACTACCCGTATTACTTCGTTTCATATATTGAGCCAATTCGCCTACATATTCATCTTTTCGTTCACGAGCTAGAGTCAATCCCCGTTTTTTAATAATATCATGCACCATTTGAAAGTGCTCAATTTCTTCTTTGGCCAATGCCAACATATCTGAAACTAAATCAGGATATTCTGAATTGATGGTTATTATTGTAATGGCATTTGAAGCTGCTTTTTGCTCACACCAAGCATGATCAGATAGAATCTCTTCAATATTTTTTTCTACAATATTTACCCATCTTGGGTCGGTTGGTAACTTTAATCGTAAAATCGACATATGAATTTAGTATTAGATTTAAAAAACAAATTTCACTAATTAACACAAAAAAGAAAGTGAAAACAAGTGAAATTTGTTATTAAAATAGTTTGAATTTTTAGAAAACGAACATTGCTCGCTCGCCCATCATTTCGTTTACTTGGTCAGCCACTTCTTCAATAACGGCCTCGTTAGTATGATTCATTAACACTTTATCAATTAAGCTTACGATAGTTTCCATATCTTCTTCAACCAAACCTCGAGTTGTAATAGCTGGAGTTCCTACACGGATTCCTGATGTAATAAACGGAGACTTGTCATCAAAAGGAACCATATTTTTATTTACAGTTATTTCAGCTTTAACTAAGGCATTTTCAGCTTCTTTTCCAGTAATTCCTTTGTTTCTTAAATCGATTAGCATCATGTGATTGTCTGTTCCGCCTGAAATCAAATTGTACCCTCTTTTTACGAATGCTTCAGCCATAGCTTTCGCATTTTTCTGAACTTGCATTGCATAATGGAAAAACTCATCAGATAGACATTCACCAAAAGCAACCGCTTTAGCAGCAATAATGTGCATTAATGGTCCACCTTGATTACCTGGAAAAACTGCTAAATCTAAAAGATTAGACATCATGCGCAATTCTCCTTTTGGTGTTTTTAGTCCAAATGGATTTTCGAAATCTTTTCCCATCAATATCATTCCTCCTCTAGGACCACGTAAGGTTTTATGAGTAGTTGTTGTTACAATATGACAATGAGGAATCGGATCGTTCATCAATCCCTTTGCGATTAATCCTGCAGGATGCGAAATATCGGCCAATAAAATAGCTCCTACGCTATCTGCAATTTGTCGAAAACGAGCAAAATCCATATCACGGCAATAAGCAGAAGCTCCTGCAATGATTAATTTTGGTTGCTCTTTGGTAGCAATTTCTTGAATTTTATCATAATCAAATCTTCCTGTTTCTTTTTCAACTCCGTAAAACACTGGAGTGTATAACCTTCCTGAAAAATTAACTGGTGAACCATGAGTCAAATGACCTCCATGGGATAAATCAAAACCAAGAATTTTATCACCTGGTTGTAAACAAGCGTGATAAACCGCTGTATTTGCTTGAGAACCCGAGTGAGGCTGAACGTTAGCATACTCAGCACCAAATAATTCTTTAGCTCTGTCAATAGCAATTTGTTCTACTACATCTACCACTTCACAACCTCCGTAATATCTTTTACCAGGGTATCCTTCAGCATATTTGTTAGTTAAGCAAGAACCCGCAGCTTCCATTACTTGGTCGCTAACAAAGTTTTCTGATGCGATAAGCTCAATTCCGTGAATTTGTCTGTCTTGTTCTTCAAGTATTAAATTGAAAATCTGTTCGTCGTGTTGCATTTTAAAATTTTTCGTTAAAAACTATGCAAAATTACAAAAACAGTTTGTTAAATTCACATATTATGATATATTTGGTAATTGAATTTTCAACATAATATCAACAGACAAGATGCCAATAACAGCTAACAATCCTAAAAGAAAATCATGGCTTGACGTTCCCAAAGACAGTGATTTCCCTATTCAGAATATTCCCTTTGGAGTCTTTATAACAAAAGACGATGTTATTACCATCGGTACACGAATTGGGGATTACGCCATTGATTTGGGTGCATTGCAGCAGTTGAATTATTTTGAAGGCATTGAATTGACTGATGATATGTTCATGCAAGACACGCTGAACGACTTCATTTCTGATGGAAAAAAAACATGGCGATTGGTTAGAAATAGAATCGCCTCAATTTTTGACAGTACGAATCCTGAATTAAGAGACAACAAAGAACATCGAGAAATTGTTGTGTGTAAAGTAGAAGATGTTGAAATGCAATTGCCTGTTTTAATAGGTGATTACACCGACTTCTATTCTAGTAAAGAGCATGCTACAAATGTTGGAAAAATGTTTCGAGATGCAGAAAATGCGCTACTTCCAAATTGGCTTCACATTCCTGTTGGCTATCACGGTAGAAGTTCTTCTATTATTCCATCAGGTATTCCAGTGCATCGTCCTATGGGACAAACCTTACCAAATGGAGAAACTACACCTGTTTTTGGACCTTCACGCTCCATAGATTTTGAACTTGAAATGGGTTTTATTACCACTGATGTCAATATTATGGGAGAAAATATCCCTGTTCATGAGGCTGAAGATTATATTTTTGGCATGGTTCTGCTAAATGATTGGAGCGCTCGCGATATGCAAAAATGGGAATATGTTCCTCTAGGACCATTTTTGGCTAAAAACTTTGCAACATCCATTTCTCCATGGATTGTCACTATGGACGCTTTGGAACCTTTTAGAACTAAAGGTCCGAAGCAAGACCCAAACCCGCTACCGTATCTCCAACAAAAGGGAAAACACACCTTCGACATTAACCTTGAAGTATCAATTGAACCTGAAAATGGAGAGCCTAATGTGGTCTCTAAATCCAATTTTAAATACATGTATTGGTCTATGAGTCAACAATTAGCGCATCATACTTCTAACGGTTGTCGGGTCAATTCGGGAGATATGATGGGTTCTGGAACAATATCAGGTGCTAGTCCCAACAGTTTTGGTTCGATGTTAGAATTAACTTGGGGCGGAAAAAACCCTTTAAAATTGAATGACGGTACTGAACGTAAATTCATTAACGACAATGATACAGTCATCATAAAAGGATTTTGCAAAAAAAATAATGTGAGAATTGGATTTGGAGAAGTTTCTAGTAAGTTATTACCTCCATTTGTTAGAAAATAACAATGCACTAAAAATTTGTTATAAATCACAAAAACGAAAATTATTTTTGCAAAATAATGTAATTTTGCACCAATGAATAAAACAGTTTTAAATATCGCTTCTATTACAAGGATAAACCCACGGTTTACTTCGCCCGAAGTTCGGATACTATAATTAATTTTAGTACCAAAAGAGTGTTAGGTTTATTTTTATTCATTTTTCATTTTACCATTTTGAAATCATCTTTTTTATCCTCTGGATTTATTTTTTATACAATAACAATTGCAATCACATTGTTACTATTACAACGTATTTTAAATTGTCTGAATTTAAAAGAAATTAATTTGAACATTGGTTCTACAGCTTTAATTTACATTACATTTTTTAACCCAAAACTTGAACTTTTTAAATGAAAATATCCATAGTTATAGCTCAAGAAGAACATTATAAATATGCACAAGAAATTTGTGACACTATCGAAACCTCCGCTCTATTGAGAGGAACTGGAATCGCTAAGCGTACTCCTGAGTATATCCAAAAGAAAATGCACAACAAAGATGCTGTTATCGCCTTAGATAATGGAAAATTTGCTGGTTTTTGTTATATCGAAAGTTGGCAACACGGAAAATTTGTAGCACATTCAGGACTAATTGTACATCCTGACTATAGAAATTTAGGTTTGGCAAAGAAGATTAAATCTAAAGTATTTGAGTATTCGTTGAAAAAATATCCTGATGCTAAAGTTTTTGGAATCACAACTGGATTGGCGGTAATGAAAATCAATTCCGATTTAGGATACAAACCCGTTCCCTTCTCTGAATTAACAACTGACCCTAGCTTTTGGAAAGGATGTCAAACGTGTACCAATTATGAGATTCTAAAAAGTAAAGAAAACAAAATGTGTCTCTGTACTGGAATGCTATACGACCCTAAAGAAAAAGCGAAAGATCCTCCAAAACACCCTTTTAATGTAAAGGTTCTCAATAGATTAAAATCAATAAAACAAGCCCTTTTCCTAAAAAAATAAAGTTATGAAAAAAGTTGTATTAGCCTATAGCGGTGGATTAGATACCTCATATTGCCTTAAATATTTAAAAAACGAAAAAGGATTTGAAGTACATACAGTATTAATTAATACTGGTGGATTTGATGATGCTGAACTTTCTGCAATAGAAAAAAGAGCGTATGAACTAGGCAGTGCCAAACATGCTAATCTTAGCATTTTAGATAAATATTATGATAAAGCCATTAAATATTTGATTTATGGTAATGTTTTAAAAAACAATACCTATCCATTATCTGTAAGTGCTGAACGTGTTTTTCAAGCGATTGAAGCCATAAAATATGCTAAATCGGTTGGAGCTACTGCTATTGCTCACGGAAGTACTGGTGCAGGAAACGATCAAATTCGTTTCGATTTGATTTTCCAAACCATTGCTCCAGAAATTGAAATTATCACTCCAATTCGTGACTTGAAACTATCAAGACAAGAAGAAGTGGATTATTTAGCTAAAAATGGCGTTCACTATTCTTGGGAAAAGGCACAATATTCTATCAATAAAGGATTATGGGGAACTAGTGTAGGCGGAAAAGAAACCTTGACTTCAAACAAACCTCTTCCAAGTGAAGCCTATCCCTCTCAATTAACAAAAGAAGGCGAAGAGAAAGTAACTTTAGAATTTAAAAAAGGCGAATTGATTGCTGTAAACGGTAAAAAAGACAAACCTTCAAATAATATTGTTGCTTTAGAAAAACTAGCTAATGCCTATGCTATTGGTAGAGATATTCATGTGGGCGACACGATTATCGGAATCAAAGGAAGAGTTGGTTTTGAAGCTGCAGCACCATTAATTATTATCAAAGCGCATCATTTATTAGAAAAACACACTCTTGGAAAATGGCAACAATACTGGAAAGAACAGCTTGGAAACTGGTACGGAATGTTATTCCATGAAGGTCAATTTTTAGATCCTGTGATGCGTAACATCGAAACTTTCCTTGAAGATACCCAGACAACTGTGAATGGAACCGTAACAGTATCTTTAAAACCGTATCATTTTTCGCTTGACGGAATAGAATCCGAAAACGATTTGATGAATACGGGATTCGGGCAATATGGCGAAATGAATAATGCATGGACGTCTGATGATGCGAAAGGATTTATTAAAATTTTAGGCAATGCACAAAAAATTTATTCATCTGTAAATCATTTGGATTATGATTAATGTTGGAATAATTGGAGGTTCAGGCTATACCGCAGGCGAACTCATCAGAATACTGATGTTTCATCCTAATGCCACAATCGATTTTGTTTACAGCACCACAAATGCTGGTAAACCTCTTTCGATAGCTCATCATGACCTATTAGGCGATATCGAAATGAATTTTACGGATACTATAAATCCGGATGTAAATGTTGTTTTTTTATGCTTGGGACATGGAAAATCCAAAGCCTTTTTAGAACAAAATCAATTCGCTAGCCATACCAAAATTATCGACTTAGGAAATGATTTCAGATTGAATAAGGACGCCACTTTTGACGAAAAAACTTTCGTTTATGGTTTGCCAGAATTGAATAAAACAAAAATAAAAAAAGCTCAATATATCGCGAATCCAGGTTGTTTTGCTACAGCAATTCAATTGGCTTTATTACCATTAGCGAAAAATGGAATGCTTACCTCCGATGTTCATATTAATGCAACTACAGGAAGTACAGGTGCTGGAGTTTCACTTTCAGAAACATCACATTTTAGTTGGAGAAACAACAACATGTCTCATTACAAAGCCTTTGAACACCAGCACTTAGGTGAAATAAACCAAAGCATCAACCAATTACAGGCTAATTTTGAAAATGAATTAATTTTTGTTCCAAACAGAGGAAATTTTACCAGAGGTATTTTTGCAACACTATATACAACTATTGAAGAAAATGTAGAAGAGGTAGTTACTAAATATGAATCGTTTTACGCCAAACACCCTTTTGTCACCGTAACTACCACTCCTATTAACATGAAACAAGTAGTACAAACCAACAAATGCATCATTAGTTTACTCAAAAAAGGGAACCGGCTTTTGATTACTTCAATAATTGACAATTTAACTAAGGGTGCCTCTGGACAAGCCATCCAAAATATGAATTTACTATTTGGATTGGATGAAACAACTGGATTGCATTTGAAACCAAGTGGATTCTAAAAATAATTAAAAGATTGAAAGATTTAATGATAAAAAAATCTTAGTAAGTGAAACACAAATTTTTAAATTCTTCAATTTTTAAATCTTTAAATAATTAAACATGAACTTATTTAACGTTTATCCATTATATGATGTGACTCCCGTAAAAGGGCTGGACTGTATTATTACCGATGATAAAGGAGTCGAATATCTTGACCTTTATGGTGGTCATGCAGTGATTTCAGTTGGGCATACCCATCCAGAATATGTAGCAAAATTGAAAAATCAATTAGATAATTTAGCATTTTATTCGAATGCGATACAAAATCCAATTCAAGAAGAATTAGCAACTAAACTAGGGAAACTATCTGGTTGTGAAGATTATGATTTGTTTTTGTGCAGTTCTGGAGCTGAGGCTAATGAAAATGCATTAAAATTAGCTTCGTTCGTCAATGGTAAGTCAAGAGTGATTGCTTTTAACAACTCTTTTCATGGAAGAACTTCTGCAGCTGTTGCAGTAACGGATAATGAAAAAATTAATGCTCCATTGAACAAGCAACAAAAAGTAACTTTTTTACCCTTTGATGATGTTGAAACCTTAGAAAATGAACTAAAAAAAGGAGATGTTTCTTCCATAATTATAGAATCCATTCAGGGCGTTGGAGGTTTAGACCAAGCTTCTACGGAATATTTTCAAGCCTTAGAGAGATTGTGTAAAACGTATGATGTCATTCTTATTTTAGACGAAGTTCAAGCCGGATATGGAAGAACAGGGAAGTTTTTTGGATTTCAACATCACGACATAAAACCAGACATTATTACCGTTGCCAAAGGTATGGGGAATGGCTTTCCTATTGGAGGCGTTTTGATTGGTCATCACATTGCGGCTGTTTATGGAATGTTAGGCACCACTTTTGGAGGAAATCATCTATCTTGCGCTGCTGGAATTGCAGTTTTAGATATTATTGAAAAAGAAAAATTAATTGAAAATGCTACTACAATTTCTGCTTATTTTCAGGAACAAATAAAAAGCGTTCCTCAAGTAAAAAAAGTCAAAGGAAGAGGATTAATGCTAGGAGTTGAATTTGATTTTGATGTAAGTGCCTTGCGAAAAAAACTCATTCTCGAAAAGCATATTTTTACAGGAAGTGCCAATAATAAAAACTTGTTAAGGATACTTCCTCCTCTGACAATCAAGAAGAAAGACATAGATACTTTTATTGTTGCTTTAAAAGAAAGCTTAACGGAAATACAATCTTAAAATTATGAATCAGTTATTACCCATAGACAAACGAAATGCTGTTTTGAGTCGAATGGCAATTCTTTTAGAACAAGAAAGAGCTAGTTTAAAAAGCATCAATCAACAGGATTTGAATAATTATTCTGGTGAAGATTTAGCTATGGAGAAAAGACTATTGGTTGACGATTCAAAAGTAGATGGAATGATTCTTTCACTCCAGCAATTGGCTAGTCAAGAAGATCCTGTTGGGAAAATCCGATTTGATTTTACTCATGATAATGGAATGAAAATTTACAACAAAACAGCTGCTTTTGGAACCATATTGATTATTTATGAATCCAGACCCGATGTAACGGTAGAAGCTGGAGGAATCGCATTCAAATCAGGAAATAAAATTTTATTGAAAGGCGGAAAAGAGTCGTTGCAATCCAATTTAAAGATTGTAAGTCTTTGGCATCAAGCTTTGGCAGACAATGACGTTTCAACAGATTGGGTGGAATATTTAAATTACGACCGAAATGAAACTCAGAAATTCCTTGAAAAACCTACTCAAAGAGTCGATTTAATTGTTCCTCGTGGCGGAGAAAATCTAATTAATTTTGTCAAAAAACATGCTACTTGCCCAGTTATAGTTAGTGGTCGTGGCAACAATTTTGTTTATGTACACGAAGAGGCAGATGTCAACCAAGCTTTAGCTATTATCATTAATGGCAAAACCTCAAATATATCAGTTTGCAATGCTTTAGATAAAGTTTTAATCGATACTAATTTGGAACATTGGGAAGACTTTGCAAAAAAAATAATTTCCGAATTACAACAAAGAAATGTCACCGTTCTTGGCGACGAAACCATTTCTAAGACTACAAATGTTTCTCAAATAACATCCGATTTGATTTGGTATGAAGAATTTTTGGATTATAAAATTGTAATTGGAACTAGTAATTCAAACCAAGAAGCTATTGAAAAAATCAACCACTATTGCGGTGGACATTCTGCTTCTATAATTACAAAAAACGATGCTGTAGCTCAGGATTTCATGGAAAACATTGACGCTTCAGCAGTCTATCAAAACGCTTCTACCCGATTTACTGACGGTGGGCAATTTGGTTTAGGTGGTGAACTAGCAATCAGTACTGACAAGTTGCACCAGCGCGGCCCTATTGGTTTACAACATTTAGTTACTAATAAATGGTATATTTACGGTCATGGACAAATCAGGTAAAAAAAGAATTTTATTAAAGTTAGGAAGCAATACCTTAACCAAAGAAACCAATCACATTTCGAGAGGAAAGATTGAAGATATTGGCATGCAAATCGCAGCCCTGAAAGACGAATATGAGTTTGTAATTGTGAGCTCGGGAGCTATTGCAGCCGCCAAACAATTTGTAAAACTGGAAAGTCAAGACAAAGAAGTTTTTGTAAAACAAGCTTTAGCATCGATTGGTCAACCTCAATTAATGCGGATTTACCAAGAAAATTTCAGTGATTTGGGATTACTTACCTCTCAATGTTTGCTTTCTTATTCCGATTTTGAAAAGGAACAAACTAAGGTAAATATTGTAAATACCATAAATGTCTTAGTCAAAAACAATTATATCCCTATTATCAATGAAAATGATACGGTAGCATCTGATGAAATTCAATTTGGTGATAATGATAAATTAGCCGCATTAACAGCTGTTTTACTAGATGTCGATATTTTGATTATTGCAACTAATACAAATGGAATTTACACCAAAGAATCAATTAATGATAAAACACCAAAGACCATAACCCTGGTGAATGATTTAGAATCCTTACAAAAGGAAATTGGAAAATCAAAATCATCACACGGGACAGGCGGAATGCAATCTAAAATTGACTCTGCCGCTATTGCTAAAGCAGCTCATATTGAGACATGGATAATTAATGGTTTAAAAGATAATTTTATTTTGAAGGCATTAAATAATGAAATTGCGTTTACTAAAATTATTTAGATTGAAAACAAATGATACGGAATTGTTTATTCCGTGTACAAAAACAACATAACTAACAATGAACTACACTTCTATACAAGACATCGACAATCTCTCACAATGGGTGAAAGAGGCTCTTAAAATTAAAAAGAAACCGCTAAAAAATAAAAAACTAGGAAAAAACAAAACCCTAGGAATGTTATTTTTCAATCCGAGTTTAAGAACCCGTCTAAGCACACAAAAAGCAGCATTGAATCTAGGAATGAACGTAATGGTAATGAACTTTACCAATGAAGGTTGGACCTTAGAATTTGAAGATGGTGCCATAATGAATAAAGGCGCATCAGAACATATCAAAGAAGCAGCCGAAGTAATTTCTCAATATTGTGATATTATCGCTATCAGAGCTTTTGCAGGTTTAGTTGACAAAGAAAAAGATAACGCCGAAACAGTAATGGCAGGATTTTTAAAATATGCTACCGTACCTATCGTAAACATGGAAGGTTGTACAGGTCATCCACTGCAATCACTAGCAGATGCGATTACCATGGAAGAGCACAAAACACAACACAGACCCAAAGTAGTTTTAACTTGGGCACCCCATCCAAGAGCCTTGCCACAAGCTGTTGCCAATTCTTTTGTGCAAATGATGCAATTACAGGACATGGATTTTGTAATTACTCATCCTGAAGGTTACGAGTTAAATCCAGAAATCACCAAAGATTCTAAAATTGAATACAATCAAAACAAGGCCTTCGAAAATGCCGATTTTATCTATGCCAAAAATTGGAGTAATTACAATGATTATGGAAAAATCACCAATTCAGACCCCAACTGGACCGTAACAGCCGAAAAAATGGCATTGACCAATAATGCGAAATTCATGCATTGTTTACCCGTTAGACGTAATGTAATCGTAACCGACGAAGTTATTGACAGCGAAAATTCAATTGTAATTGAACAAGCAAACAACAGAACCTATTCTGCTCAATTGGTATTGAAAAAGATATTAGAAGATGGAAAATAAACAACCTTTAACCCTAATCAAAATAGGCGGAAATATTATTGATAATCCAACGGAATTATCACAATTTCTATCTGATTTTTCTAAAATTGATGGTAATAAGGTATTAGTTCATGGTGGAGGAAAGTCTGCTACAAAAATGGCACAAAGCATTGGTCTCATCCCTCAAATGATTGAAGGTCGTCGTATTACCGATGCTGCAATGCTGGATGTTGTAGTGATGATTTACGCTGGCGAAATCAACAAAAAAGTTGTGGCACAATTACAAGCCAATAAAACCAACTCCATGGGATTTTCAGGTGCCGATGGCAATTTAATTCAATCCACAAAAAGAAATCATCCCACCATTGATTATGGTTTTGTTGGAGATGTACAAAAAGTCAATACCACGCTATTAGAAACTTTGATTTCTAATGGAATCGTTCCAGTATTTTGTGCCATCACGCACGATAAAAAAGGACAATTATTAAATACCAATGCCGACACTATCGCGAGCGAATTGGCGATAGCTTTATCTGAAGTTTTTGATGTAACTTTGAATTATTGTTTTGAAAAACCAGGTGTTTTGTATGATGCCGAGGATGATTCATCTGTGATTGAGAAAATAAATCCTGAACTCTATTTGAAATTGAAAGAAGAAAAAGCAATACATTCCGGTATGATTCCAAAACTAGACAACTGTTTCAATAGCTTGAACAAAGGTGTTCAGAAAATAAAAATTGGACATCATAATATGTTGAAAAACGAAAATTCAATTTGCACGACAATTCAGTTATAAAAAAATGAACCATTACTATTTTAAGTTTCATTAAGTCATACAAATCTTAATTACCTTAATTTCTTAATGGTTTAAAAAGAAAAACAAATATGTTTTCTTACTAAAAAAATATGAAAAACATACAAACCCTTACCGAAGAAGCTATTGCGTTATTAAAATCGCTTATTGAAACTCCTTCCTTCTCAAGTGAAGAAGATCAAACGGCGCTTCTAATTGAACAATGGTTTACTCAAAATACGATTCCTTTTAAAAGAGAAAACAATAATATCTGGGCTTTCAATCAACATTTTGATACGTCCAAACCAACACTTTTATTGAATTCCCATCACGATACTGTAAAACCCAATCAAGGGTATACTAAAGACCCTTTTAAAGTTATTGTTGAAGATGGAAAATTATATGGTTTGGGAAGTAATGATGCAGGTGGTTGTTTGGTTTCATTATTAGCCACTTTCGTTCATTTCTATACTCATGCAAATTTACCTTACAATATCGTTATGGTTGCTTCTGCTGAAGAAGAAAGCAGCGGAAAGAATGGCTTGAACAGTGTTTTAAAACACCTGCCTGAATTGGATTGCGCTATTGTTGGAGAGCCAACTTTAATGCAATTGGCCATAGCCGAAAAAGGATTATTGGTATTGGATGTTATTATAAAAGGAACTGCAAGTCATGCCGCGCATAAAAATGATGACAATCCAATTTACAATGCTATGCCCGTCATTGAATGGTTCAAAACATTTGCATTTGAAAAAATATCCGATGTTTTAGGTCCTGTAAAAATGACTGTGACCCAAATTAATGCAGGAAAACAACACAATGTAGTTCCCGCCGAATGTCATTTGGTTGTTGATATCAGAGTAAATGATTGTTATAGCAATACCGAAATTTTAGAAGTCGTAAGAACTCATGTCAATGCTGAAGTCACTCCTCGCTCGATGCATTTAAATGCGTCATCTATCCCTATTTCACATAAATTAGTACAAGCAGGAATTGCTCTAGGTAGAACTACTTATGGTTCCCCTACGCTTTCTGATCAATCCGTTTTGAGTTGCCAATCTTTGAAATTAGGGCCAGGTGAAACTTTGCGTTCGCACTCCGCTGATGAATTTATATTTTTACATGAAATAGAAGAAGGAATTCAATTATATATCAACATATTAAATGATTTTTTTACAATTAATTAGGAGCTAATTCCGCTATTCACTTTAATCTTTTATTTTTTAAAGAAAAAAACAAAAGGATTTACGCTTCTATCGGGGCTAAAAACAACAAACTATAAACTATAAACCAAAAACATACAACTATGAAACTTTGGGAAAAAGGAATACCAACCGATAAACAAATCGAACATTTTACCGTAGGAAACGACAGAGAATTGGATTTGATTTTAGCCAAATACGATGCTTTGGGTTCTATAGCTCATGCTAAAATGTTAGGACAAATAGGTTTATTAACTGTTACAGAAACCGATTCCTTAGTAGCTACTTTAAACGAGATAATAGCCGATATTGAAAAAGACAATTTCGAAATTGAAGACAGTTTTGAAGACGTACATTCTAAGATTGAATATTTGTTAACTATAAAATTAGGCGATGCTGGAAAAAAAATCCACACCGCTCGTTCTCGCAACGACCAAGTTTTGGTTGATGTCAATTTGTATTTAAAAGATGTCGTTACTGAATTTAAATCGCAAATAAAAACCTTGTTTGATTTATTGATGGAATCAGCAGAAAAACATCAAAATGTATTGTTACCAGGCTATACCCATTTACAAATTGCCATGCCTTCTTCTTTCGGAATGTGGTTTTCTGCCTATGCTGAAACTTTGATTGACGATATCACAATGTTGAATGCCGCTTTGAAAATTGTAGATCAAAATCCATTGGGCTCAGCTGCGGGTTATGGAAGCTCCTTCCCTATCAACCGGACTTTTACCACTGAGGAATTAGGTTTTGAAACCTTAAAATACAATTCGGTTGCTGCACAAATGAGTCGTGGCAAATCTGAGAAAACCGTAGCTTTTGCCATGAGTAGCGTTGCCGCTACCCTAGCCAAATTTTCGATGGATGTATGCTTGTACATGAGTCAGAATTTTGATTTTATCAGTCTACCTTCTCATCTTACAACGGGTTCGAGCATTATGCCTCATAAGAAAAATCCAGATGTTTTTGAATTAATTCGCGGAAAATGCAACAAAATTCAAGCCTTACCTTATGAGATTACGCTTATTACTAACAACTTGCCTAGCGGTTATCACAGAGATTTTCAATTATTAAAAGAAGGTTTATTTCCTGCGATTCAAAACTTAAAAGCCTGTTTGGATATTGCCATTTTTGCAATTAAAGACATTAAAGTAAAAGACAATATTCATAGCGATAAAAAATACGATTACCTATTTACTGTAGATACTTTAAATGAAATGGTAGTCGCTGGAATACCTTTTAGAGATGCTTATAAAGCTGTTGCAGAACAATTGGAAGCTGGAACGTATCAGTCTCCAAAAGAAACCAAACATACTCATGAGGGAAGTATTAATAACCTTTGTTTAAACGAAATAAAAAATAAAATGTCCCGTTCTTTTTAATTAATCTTTATCAAGGTTTTGAACTTTGACAAAGATTAATTTTAAAGTTTCCCCTTCAACTCCTCAGCATCGATACCACTATGTGAAACATCATAAATGGTTTTGCCTTCTTTAATTAAAATCAATTGTGGAGATTGATGATATACTCCAAAACGAGAAGTAATTTCATTAGAAATGTCTCTATACTCTAATAAATCAAGAAAATAAGCATCTACGTTTCCATCCCAATCAAATTCATTTTCAAACTGTCTTAGTGCCATTCGGCTCACACTACAACGAGTACTGTGTTTGAATATAATAACGGGTTTTGTTTCCGAAAGCGTTATAATTTCATTCAACTGACCAAGGTTGGTCATTGGAATCCAATTGATATTACTTTCTATTTTTTGTGTTTCTTCTGAATTACCAAATAGGGAATTGAATATACTCATTCTGTCGTGATTTATGTCTTTTTGTCTTTATAAACTACTAAAAATCATTGTTTAAACGTCAAATTGTCCGTAAATTTATAGTGGAATAGCATTTGACACTTTTATTGCAAAGTTAATTATTAAACAATATAAAAACATATAAAACCTGTAATCATGAACATTAATAAATTTACCATTAAATCGCAGGAAGCCATTCAGCTTTCTCAACAATTGGTTCAGAGTTTGGGTCAACAACAAATAGAAAACGAACACATTTTCAAAGCTATATTTGAAGTCGATGAAAATGTGGCACCCTTTATTTTGAAAAAACTAAACGTCAATGTGCCTTTGTTTCTTCAAATTTTAGACAGTACCATTCAAAGTTTTCCCAAAGTATCTGGTGGAGATATTCAGTTATCGCGAACAGCCAATACTACTCTAAACGAAGCGGAAATCATCGCCAAAAAAATGACTGATGAATTTGTTTCAATAGAACATTTAATTCTGGCCATCTTTAATTCTAAAAGCAAAGTCACCCAAATCCTAAAAGACCAAGGCGTAACTGAAAAAGGATTGAAAGCGGCTATTGACGAACTTCGAAAAGGAGAACGAGTAACATCTGCCTCAGCTGAAGAAACCTATAATTCATTGAACAAATATGCTAAAAATCTCAATGAGTTAGCACGAACTGGCAAACTCGACCCAGTAATAGGTCGTGATGAAGAAATTCGTAGAGTGCTTCAAATTCTAACCCGTAGAACCAAAAACAATCCAATGTTAGTAGGAGAACCGGGTGTGGGTAAAACAGCCATTGCAGAAGGATTAGCCCATCGTATTGTGGATGGTGACGTACCTGAAAACTTGAAAGATAAAGTTGTCTTCTCTCTCGATATGGGAGCCTTAATTGCAGGTGCCAAATACAAAGGAGAATTTGAAGAAAGACTAAAATCAGTAGTAAAAGAAGTAACTGCTGCAGAAGGAGATATCGTATTATTCATTGACGAAATTCACACGCTTGTAGGTGCAGGTGGTGGCGAAGGCGCAATGGATGCTGCTAATATTCTAAAACCAGCTCTGGCTCGAGGAGAGTTGCGTGCTATTGGAGCAACTACTTTAGATGAATACCAAAAATATTTCGAAAAAGACAAAGCACTTGAAAGACGTTTCCAAAAAGTTATGGTTGAAGAACCTGATACTGAAAGTGCCGTTTCTATTTTGCGTGGTATCAAAGAAAAATACGAAACCCATCACAAAGTACAAATCAAAGACGAAGCCATTATTGCCGCTGTCGAATTATCGCAACGCTATATAACCAATCGTTTTCTTCCAGATAAAGCCATTGACTTAATGGATGAGGCTGCTTCTAAACTACGAATGGAAATCAACTCCAAACCCGAAGAATTGGATGTTTTGGATAGAAAAATCATGCAATTGGAAATCGAGATTGAAGCTATCAAAAGAGAGAAAGATGAAAGTAAACTAAAAGTTTTAGGTTTAGATTTAGCCAATCTCAAAGAAGAACGTAACGAAATTTACGCCAAATGGAAATCCGAAAAAGATGTAGTAGATAATATCCAAATTGTAAAAACCGAAATTGAAGATTTTAAATACGAAGCCGAACGTGCCGAGCGAGAAGGCGACTACGGTAAGGTAGCCGAAATCCGATATGGAAAAATCAAAGAAGCGCAAGAGCGTTTAGATGTTTTAACCAAACAATTACAAGAAAATCAATCTGGAAGTTCACTAATCAAAGAAGAAGTAACTCGAGAGGATATAGCCGAAGTAGTTGCTAAATGGACTGGAATTCCAGTAATGAAAATGCTTCAGGGAGAAAGAGAAAAACTGTTGAGACTTGAAGAAGAACTTCACAAACGTGTTGTGGGACAAGAAGAAGCTATCGAAGCCGTAAGTGATGCCGTTCGTAGAAGTCGTGCAGGCTTACAAGATATGAAAAAACCGGTTGGGACTTTTCTTTTCTTAGGAACCACTGGTGTTGGTAAAACGGAATTAGCGAAAGCCTTAGCAGAATATTTGTTTGACGATGAAAATGCCATGACCCGAATTGACATGAGCGAATACCAAGAACGCCACAGTGTGAGCCGATTGGTGGGTGCGCCTCCAGGATATGTGGGCTATGACGAAGGTGGACAATTGACAGAAGCCGTTCGTAGAAAACCCTATTCTGTGATTCTGTTAGATGAAATTGAAAAAGCACATCCTGATACTTTCAATATTTTACTTCAAGTATTAGACGAAGGACGATTGACAGACAACAAAGGACGACTAGCCGATTTCAAAAACACCATCATCATCATGACTTCTAATATGGGAAGCCAAATTATTCAAGAGAAATTTGAGAATTTAAAAGGTGGTATCGAAGCTGCTACTGAGGCTGCCAAAGTGGAAGTTTTAGGATTACTCAAACAAACCGTTCGTCCTGAATTCATCAATCGTATTGACGAAATCGTGATGTTTACGCCTTTGACCAATGCTAATATTGCTCAAATTGTAGGCTTACAATTGAAATCAGTCACCAAAATGCTGGCTCAACAAGGTATTACCATGGATGCAACACCAGAAGCCATCGAATATCTATCTGAAAAAGGATATGACCCTCAATTTGGTGCTAGACCTGTAAAACGAGTAATTCAGAGAGATGTTCTCAATGAATTATCCAAAGAAATCCTGTCTGGAAAAATCACTACCGACAGTATTGTCTTGATAGATGCCTTTGATGGAAAATTGGTATTTAGAAATCAAGGAGAGTTGGTTCATTAATCTTAGTTTATAAAATCGTTGCCAAAATTAATTGAAACACCAGCCAATGAGCTGGTGTTTTTTTTATGAATAAACAACCTATTTCACCAATTCATAAATTATAGAATAACTTGATTTCATAAACCATTAAGAAAGTTAAGTTTATTAAGTCATTTTTTAACTTAACTTCCTTAATTGTTTACTACTCTATACTCGAAAAATGGTATACAGACACTACTCATTTCAGCAAAAAAATAGTAGTTTCGCAGCTGTAAATTAAATTTAAAAATACAATGGCCTCAGGATTTTTCGTACTCTTAGATGATATTGCAGCAATTATGGATGATGTAGCTGCTATGAGTAAAATTGCAACCAAAAAAACCGCTGGAATACTAGGAGACGACTTAGCTGTTAACGCTGAAAAAGCCTCTGGATTTGTCTCTTCGCGTGAACTTCCTGTGCTTTGGGCAATTGGCAAAGGCTCATTGGTGAATAAAATAATAATTCTACCTATAGCTTTTTTGTTGAGTGCTTTTTTACCGTCAGCCATTATTGTTATTTTGGTACTTGGTGGATTGTATTTGGCCTTTGAAGGAGCTGAAAAAATATACGAATACTTCTTCCCTCACGAACATGCAAAACCTAAAGTTAGCCTCCAACCTATGACCGAGGAAGAAATACTAATTCATGAAAAAGAAAAAATCAAATCCGCCATTGTAACCGATTTTATCCTTTCTGTCGAAATAGTCATTATTGCACTCGGAACCGTAATCGGGAAACCTATTTCTTCACAAATTGTTGTCGTTTCTATTGTTGCATTAATTGCTACTGTTGGTGTGTATGGCATTGTTGCACTTATCGTACGAATGGATGAAGTAGGTTTAAAATTAATCCAAATGAGTACCAAAGAGAAAAGTCTCTCCAAAACAATTGGGAATCTACTGGTTCAAGCCTTACCCAAAGTCATTAAGAGTTTGGCAGTAATAGGTACTATTGCTTTACTCTCTGTAGCAGGAGGTATATTTGTACACAATATTGATTTTCTTCACCATTTGTTTCCTCAAATTCCAGCATTTATTACTGAATTTGCTGTGGGATTATTTTTTGGGTGTGTTGCCTTACTAATCGTAAATCTATTTAAGAAAATAGCTAAGAAAAAATAAGGATAAGACGACCAGATATTACTTGCCTCTTCACATAATCCAGAACAGAAGCGTTTGGCTCAGTTTTTTTAGTATTTTTGATGGAGAAAAAATACTGAAATGACTACCAAAGAACTCCTCAAAAACCTTCATTCGCTCCATCAAGAAGTGAATTCATTTGTTGCAACTTGTGATGAACAACAACTTAACGAGCCAAGAGCCAATGGAAAATGGAGTATCGCTGAAGAATTAGGACATCTCATCAATGCTTTAGAACAAAGCAACAAAGGTTTGTTGTTGCCGAAGTTTTTTATCAAATATAAATTTGGAACCAACAACAGAGTTGAACGAACCTATGACCAAGTCGTTACGAAATATTTAGACAAACTCGCTTTGGTAGCTATCCCCAATAATCCGTTTCAAATTAAAGAAGTAGAAAAAGTTAGCAAAGAAAAACTACTAAAAAAGTATGTAAAACAACAGCAAAAGTTCGAAAAGCGCTTGTCTCAATTCAGCGAAAAAGAGCTTTCTACCCTCCTGCTACCTCATCCCTTATTAGGGAAACTTACCATTCGAGAGTTTGGCTATTTTACCCATTATCACACTGAACATCATTATAAGCACATTCAAAAAAGCTAAAAACCATCAACCACTGTACTTGAAAATAAGTAACCAAAAACCATAAATTATGAAAAAAAATATCTTCAAAAATGGAATTATAGGAGGTATCATCGTTTCTATTGTCATGATTGCGATGACCTATTTCATGAAAACCCATCCTAATGAAGAACCCAATCCAATCGTAGGATTTGTTAGCATGCTCTTGGCTTTTATCACTGTAATAGTAGGCATCAAGCGGGAACGGTTAGATAATAATGGTACAATTAGTTTTGGAAAAGCATTCCTAACAGGTCTCGGAATTTCATTGGTCATTGCAACCATTTACGTACTGGTTTGGCTGGTTATTTTTTACAACTTTTTTCCAAACTTTATGGAACAATACAGCGAAATGGTTCTAAAAAATACACCGCCAGAAGCGCTAGCTTCAAAAACAGCCGAAATGAATCAAATGAAGGAATGGTACAAAAATCCCATCATGGTTATTCTACTTACCTACGCAGAAATTCTACCCATAGGAATCATCGTTTCCGTGATTAGTGCGCTGATTTTAAAAAAGAAATAAACCACTAGGCACTACAAGTCCATTAAGTTTGGTTTGCAGACAAAAATCTGCATAATTGTAAAACTTAATTTATTTGCCACAAATTTCACAAATTAGCACTAATTAATTTGTGGAAATTTGTGAAATTCGTGGTAAAATTTTTAGAACCTGAAAAGTAGATATTCTAAAAGTGCATAGTTTTAAACTATATTTGAAATCAATAAATTGCATTACTAAATATAATTTTACCTGTATGAGTTCTAAGCCAGACCGCGAAATTTTCAGTTCTCGAATTTTAAACGCTCCCATAGCAACAGTCTATCAAGCCTTTGCAAATCCTTTGTATTTAAAAGAATGGTGGGGTCCAGAAGGATTCACTAATACCATTCATGAGTTTGATTTACAGCCGGGCGGAAAATGGAAGCTCACCATGCATGGCCCCGAAAAAGGCAACTACGAAAACGAATCTATTTTCAAAACGGTAGAACCAAATAAACGAATCGCTTGGACACGAATTTCAAAACCACTGTTCCACATGGAAGTGGGCTTCCAAAAAATCAGCGATACCCAAACCGAGATTTCCTTCCGAATGATTTTCGAAAACGCCGAAGAATGTAACAAAATCAAATGCTTTGCTACTCCCAAAAACGAAGAAAACTTCGACAGATTAGAAAGGGAACTCCTCAAAATGATGTAATACCACCAATTACCAATAAAAGTTCACTAAATTAGCACAAACAAAAATCCTTATCATCTGTGAAAATCCGTAGCAAAAACTATAATCTATAAAAACAACCCCATGAAAATAGTAAAATCTTTATTCACTTTATTTCTTTTACTTCAACTCGCAGCGATAAAAGCCCAAGATCAAACAGAATACATTCTTTCCAATAGCACCATTCATCTTGAAACTGGCGAAGGACAAACTAAGAAATCCTATACAGGCTATTATGTAAGTTTTGAACTAAATAAAGACAAAGTACCCTATTCAGGGATTATAGTCAATAAGGAAATTGTCAAAAATGCGGATAGTATTAAATTATTTTTAAAAGTAGAACCTAATTCAAAATCAGAATTTAAGGATACCTATGTTTTGACTATTCCCAATAACCCCGAGTACATAATCCAAAACAATGAAAATCAAATGGTGATTATTAATTTTGGACGCATTCACGCCACACTAATCGAGAAAGGCATCACAACAAAGGAAGTCTTTATAACAGAAGAATACTTCACTAAATTTAAAATACCCCTCATGAAAAATGAAACGATAGCATTAACCAAAATGTGGGAGAAAAGTATAGAAAGATAATTCCAAAATGTACAAAGGTTTTCAAAATTGCCGAATGAACCCCAATTTCTTAAATCAACACAAACCAAAATCCGTTCCATCTGTGAAAATCTGTGGCGAAAAAAAATTAGATTTAATAAATGAGCAATGCATTCACAATGCGTTATGAAGCAACACCTCTTGCTGTTGCAACACCTTTAATTTCAATTGGTACTTCGCCTGCACATGCAAACCGTTTTTGTGAACAGCCACTTCTACCCTATGCTGTAACACCGTCAATAGCTCTTGATGCTTTTGGTACAGCTGCCCTTCCTGAAGTTCGAGAAAGCGAATAAACTTTAAGCACACCATGGCGTTCTCATATTTTCTAGTGACCAACTCTAATTTTCGCGCTACAATCATTTGGCGGTGGGTATTGACCATCTTTTGATCCTCATACATCTTTTTGATTTTGATTTGCTGAAGTGCAAGGTGCGGAAAATTTTCTGTTGATTCCGTTTCTGCTTGGTGAATAAAAGCGAGCATGCTTGCCAATTGGTTTACTGCCGCAGGAGGCAAATCCCGCTCTCCTATTTCATACATCGACCATTGGGTTCGTGTAACTTGCAACAACATTGCCATGTCCTCTTGCTTCATGCCGAAGAGCTCTCTTATTTTTCTATCCTTTTCCATATAAAGTAACTTTTATTTTGGGTGTACCGTGTGGCATTTTTTTTAAAACGAATTTTTTGCCACAATTATTGTGGCATTTTTTTTAGAATGAAAATTTTGCCACAGGGTTTGAGAGAAGTATATAATTTGAAATTATTAATTAAAAGGTAGATATTTAAATGATATTGTATTAAGATTTGTTAAGTATTTATATCTGAAAAAGTAAAAGTTAATATCTTTAGTTACAAAATTTCTATTTAAAGTAGTTAATTTGTATCAGGCTAGTTGTATGACTTTTTAAGAGCAAAAAGTTAATAATAACATTTTTAACAATTCTGATGAGAAAGTATTTAACCAACAAAATTAAGCTAGAAATTACGGAGTCGGTTAAAAACTTCAATTCTGAAATACTTGGTGATAATAAAAAAGTAGAAAAAATGTGCTTTACCGTTTGTTATCCATTATCAATATATCTCGCTAATATTAGTATCCCAAATTCATTAATTATAGGCTTCTACAAAAATACTCCTCATTATTGGTTAGATCTAAAAGAATTTGAGAATACAATTTTAGACCCTACCATTAATCAGTTTGATAAAAACCTTAACATAGTAGGTAAAAAAACAAAAAATCATCATGAATATAATGCCAATCGAAATGAACTTCTTAAAAATGCAATTGATGAATGGAAAAAACAGATACTAAAAAAAGACTCTGAAAATCTATTAAAAAATCGAAAATCAAATTGAACAAACTTCAATCTCAACGGATTCATATTATGATTACATTAACTCAATCCTCGAAATTATAAGAGAATATCCAAATAAAAAAGAATTGAGTGAATTTTCAAATCTTATTGGATTTGATAAGCTTTTAAAAAAACAATAATTAAATTTTTGGATAGTTGTAATTCTATAAATTAAAAATAATATAAAAATGAAAATTAAATTATCGAAAAAAGAATGGGTTATTTTTATTGGATTTGGGATTCTACTCTTTTTTATACCTTACCTATTTACACGGCAATGGGGTATTTTCCCAATTGATGATGTTGGAGGAACAATAGGTGGAGTAACCGCACCTTTTCTTGGCTTTTTTGGTTCTATATTAGTTTATTTAGCTTTAAAAGCACAAGTTGATGCTAATAAGCTTGTTCAAAAACAATTCAGCAAAGAAAAAAAAGATGATATATATAGAACTAGAATAGATGAGATTAATTTTAGAATTAATACCGTAAAAGATGAAATAAATAATTTTATGTATTTATACGTTGATCGTGATACCGCCGGAGGCGTTTATAATTTTGATTATAAGGGACCACAAGCAATATATATATTACTGAAAAAATCTAGAAATTTATTTTATGGTAAAATTGAAAAAACTCCTTATGAAATAGAACCAAAATTATTGGAACTAAAATCTCTTCTAGTATTTTTAAATTTAACAATTGATGAAATAATTGAAGATGAAATAATCCAACATAACAATAAAAAAGAATTATTTAATATAATTGATTTTATTTTTGAATCTAAACTTAGAGGGAATTTTTCTCCTTTTAAAGAGAATATATCTATCCATAATGAAAAATGTCCACATAATTGTGGAAATTATCATGGTATTCCATCTGAATTATTTGATTTATATTATGATATTGAAAATAAAATAAAGATGTATATCCACGCGAAAAGCTAATTTTTTTAATAAAATTAATTTAAGAGAATATGGACGAGTTAGTTCGCTCAAAGAAATTGCAATTTGAAAAAAGTAATTATTTCATTCAGATTTACAAACAAGAAACTGGAATTGAGTACATTAAAATCATCCAAAATATTAAAAAGTTCCATCCTAATTAATCCAAATAATTTAGATGGGATCATAGATACCTTAATTAATTTTAAGGAAGAAATAGCTTTGAATCAAAAAATTAATGACAATTACTTTATAAAAAAAGAAGATGAACAAGCAATTATTAATACTTTTCTAAAAGGTATTACTATTAAAGATTTAAGCTTACAATTTGAATATAAAGAAGATAGAATAAGAGATGTATTAGTAAAAAACGAGATTGAAATTATAGAAGGAATAAATCTTAAACCCAATTTTAACGAAAAAAGAAAGTTTTGGAAAAGAAAATAACATGTTCAATCCTGTAGTTCACTATCTTTAGTATCGAAATACTTTGAATCAAAAAGCAACACTAAATTTCGTGAACATGACAAAATGGTACAAAATATTTTCCTTAGCCTACCGAATTATTCTCGGGTTGTTTATCGTAGCTTTTCTAATTTTATCTTCACTATTTTCTGAGGTTAATCAAGACAAAGATAATTTTGGTTTTTGGGCTTTAGTATTTAGTATCATAACCTTAATAGCAATCACAACTTTTCATCGTTTAAAAAATAACAGTAACTATAAAATAGTTGTACAAGGTGTTGTATGTATTTTAGTTACGATAAGCTTGGCTTTTATGCTATTCTTGCTTCTCACGGGTGAAGACGGAAATTTACTTATCCATTCTGTATTTTTTAATAACAATAATTGTAAATGCGGGTTCGCTCTTTTATTTAGTTCAAGATAAAAAGTACAATCAAAACAGCTAGTCCGAAAAATTACAGTACTTTAGTAGCAAACGGCATTCGTTGCATGACGTTGATATTCATTTACAAACCTTCAAAGATGAAAACACAACACAACTACCTATTGATTACTATCTTTTTTGTCTACGGTTTCTGTTGGAATACTACAGCACAAACTACCCTACTTAAAAAAGAAAATGGATGGAGCTTACTAGTAGATGGAAAGCCGTTTGAAGTGAAAGGAGTCACTTTTGGCTACGACAAAGACGTAAGAAACTATGATACCTATTTTAAAGACCTCCAATTTCTGGGTGTAAATACCATTAGAATATGGGGCACCAATGAAAATACCCAACAACTTCTGGACGCTGCCCAAACCTATGGTATCAAAATAATGATGGGCATCTGGATGAGACACGGTCGACCCGGCATGGAAGATGATGATAGTTTCAACTATCTGGAAGACAATGCAGGGATAGAAGACCAATACAACAATGCCATTAAAACGGTCGAAAAATACTATAAACATCCCGCCGTACTCACTTGGGCTGTGGGTAATGAAGTCTATTTAAACATAGCCACCGATGCCGAAAAAGAAGCCTATTCTAAACTATTGGAGCGCGTATGTAAAAACATCAAAACCATAGACCCCAATCATCCTGTAACCTCAGTAGACGCTTGGACCTTAGGACTCGATTGGTGGCAAAAGTTGGTGCCTTCTATAGATATTTATGGTTTGAATAGTTACGGAGCGGGTGCCAATTTTTTAGCGGCTGAATTAGACAAAAGAGGCATCGATAAACCGTACATCGTCACCGAATTTGGCGTTACTGGTGAATGGGATATAAAAAATAAAAAAAACGGAATAGCCATAGAACCCTCCGATAGCGAAAAATATGATGCTATAGCCAAAGGCTACCATGACTGGATTAAAAACAAACCCAGCTGTTTAGGCGTGTATGTTTTTCATTATTCCAATGGGAATGATTTTGGAACACCTTGGTTAATGACGCACCACAACGGCATGCTTCGACCACAATATTGGGCTATTCGGGAAGCCTATACAGGACAAAAACCTATCAATACCGTTCCTAAAATTGAAACTTTTGAAGTACCCGATTCCGAAATAAAAAGTGACACTTGGATTCCAATCACTTTAAAAGTATCCGATATCGAGAATGATAGTTTAGCGGTGAGTTTCTACTACAATCAACGAACGGGTGGTCGGCAAAGAAAAAACCAAATCAACAAGTTGAATAGTAGAGGTACTTTAGCCTCTGGATTTGAGATTCAATTACCTAAAGAAAATGGCGCCATCAAAGTATATGTGAATGTCAAAGATTCCTATAACAATGTTGGAATTGCTTCTAATTCCATCCTCGTTGCAGATGAAAACGCAAAAAATAAAAAAAATATAGCAGCAAAAACAGCACTTCCATTTTATGTTTACAAAGACGGAGAGGATTCGCCTTATAATCCCACAGCATTTATGGGAAACTACAAAGCCCTTTCGGTAAATATCAATTCTAAAGAGGAGGTGCAATCAGGAAATGCTGCAATAAAAATCAGCTATAAAGAGGACCATGATTGGTGCGGTATCGGTTTTGTAGATCCCAAAAATGATTGGGGTGATGTTGCTGGAGGTTACGAAATAATAGGAGCCAAAACATTTAGTTTTTGGGCAAAAGCAAGTATGGATATGACTGCAACTATTGGTTTTGGATTGATAGGTAATGACAAACCTTTTCCAGATTCAACCAAAAAAAGTATTGAAGTTAAATTAAATACCAAATGGAAAAAATACACCATTAATGTGAAGAAATTAGACCTTAGCTGTATTCGTTCTGGTTTGGTTGTATTCTCGAGTAGCAATGGAACACCACAGGATATTTATATTGACAATGTTGTTTTTGAATAGTCCACCCCTAGAAAATGCTTCAACCCTATTTTTTAGAAACAAGAAAACTTTCAAAGAATATACACTTGGGGGTTCTATGGCAAAATTTTCAAAAAGAATTTTTTGATACAGCAATTGTGGCATTTTTTTAGAATAAAAATTTTGCCACAAAATCGAAATATCGTCTTGCACTCTTTCACAAACATTGAATAAAAAAAATCCATTTCCCTTTACCACTACTCTTTACAAAAAATAACTATTTTTGCAGTCTAATTTTTTAGCCATGCCAAATAAAAAATACAAAATAGCGGTCATTCAATTGAATCTAAATGATGTTGCCGAAAACAACCTAAAAAAATGTTTGTCTTGGGTGCGTGATGCTGCCAGTCAAGGTGCCGAAGTCATTTCGCTACCGGAATTGTACAGCAGTCATTATTTTTGTCAGAGTGAAGATGTAGATAATTTCGCCTTGGCAGAACCTCTATATAGCACTTCGTTTGTTGCTTTCAGTGCTTTGGCAAAAGAATTAGGCGTGGTGATTATCGTTCCGTTCTTCGAAAAAAGAATGGCAGGAATTTACCACAATAGCGCTTATATTATTGATACTGATGGTTCAGAAGCAGGCTTGTACCGCAAGATGCACATTCCAGACGATCCTCATTTCTATGAAAAATTCTATTTTACCCCTGGCGATTTAGGTTTCAAAACCATTCCTACTCAAAAAGGAAAAATAGGAACCTTAATTTGTTGGGATCAATGGTATCCGGAAGCGGCTCGTTTAACAGCCTTAAAAGGTGCTGAAGTTCTGTTTTATCCAACAGCTATTGGTTGGCATCCACAAGAAAAAGAACAATATGGCGAAAACCAACACGGCGCTTGGATGAGTGTGATGAAAGGTCATGCTGTTGCCAATGGCGTATATGTAGCCGCTGCTAACCGAATTGGTTTGGAGCAATACATTCCTAACACTGCTGGAATTCAATTTTGGGGTTCTTCCTTTATTGCAGGACCACAGGGAGAAATTTTAGCACAAGCCTCACACGATAAAGAAGAAATTTTAATTGCCGAAGTTGATTTGGATTTGCAAGAAAATGTACGTCAGAACTGGCCTTTCTTTAGAGACAGACGCATCGATGCTTTCGGAGATATTACCAAACGCGCCATCGACTAATATGAATACAAATAGAAGATTTCCCGCCGAATGGGAAAAGCAACAAGGTATTGTATTGTGTTTCCCTCACAATGGTAACGATTGGCCGGGAAAATACGAAGCCATTCAATGGGCATTTGTAGAATTTATAAAGAAAGTTGCTAGCTATGAACAGGTTTTTCTAGTTGTTGCTGATGAAAAATTGAAAGTTAAAGTAATTGACAAGTTGCAAACAGCCCATGTTGCAATGAAAAATGTTTCTTTTATCATTCATAAAACCAACCGAAGTTGGATGCGTGACTCGGGTCCTATTATTGTAAAAAATGGAACTCAAAGAGAAGCACTTAATTTCAATTTTAATGGTTGGGCAAAATATAAAAACTTTCAATTAGACAAGTCGGTTCCTGCTAAAGTAGCCGAATTTCTGTCGGTTCCACTTACCCAAGTAACCTACAAAGGAAAACCTGTAATTGTAGAAGGCGGCGCTATAGATGTTAACGGAAAAGGAACACTTTTAACTTCAGAAGAATGTTTGATGCATCCAACCATTCAAGTAAGAAATCAAGGATTTACCAAAGAAGATTATGAAGCGGTTTTTAAAGAATATTTAGGTGTTACCAATGTCATTTGGTTAGGCGACGGAATTGAAGGCGATGATACACACGGGCATATTGACGATTTGTGCCGATTTGTAAATGAAGACACCATAGTTACCATAATAGAATCAGACCCGAAAGATAATAACTACAAGCCGTTGCAAGATAATTTGAAACGTTTACAAAATGCTAAATTAGAAAATGGCAAATCTCCCAAAATAGTAGAATTGCCTATGCCCAAACGCTTGGATTTTGACGGATTGCGTTTGCCATTGAGCTATGCGAATTTCTTGATTTTAAATAACTGTGTTTTGGTTCCTACTTTCAATGACAGCAACGACAGAATTGCCTTAAACATTCTCGCCGATTGTTTCCCAGATAGAGAAATTATTGGAATTAGCGCTGTCGATTTGATTTGGGGTTTTGGAACATTACATTGTTTAAGTCAGCAAATTCCAGAGTAATACCTGTTTGAGACAAAAGCTACTGCTGTTGCTTTTTTGTACTAAACTGATAATTAGTAGTGTTATTTGTTTTTAAAATAAAAATAAGCTACTTTTAACTCTTCATTCATTATTTTTGATAATATTAAGTTCAACCATTCCATGAAACATTTAGTTCTCCTTTTTCTTGCTGTTGCATTCTCAGCCTCTGCCCAAACAGCTTCTACAGATAACGAAAATCCGAGTACGGAAAAAACATATCGTGCCTCAGATGTAGATTTTAAGCCACAACTAAAAGATGGAATGTACACCCTTTCTTTATTCATTAGTGAGAATTTCAAATTTCCTGAAGCGGTTAAAAATAAAAAAATAACCATCTTTTCAAGTTTTGTAATCGAAGCTGATGGAACGATGACCAACCAAAAAGCATTTCATATCATCATGAAAGATTACATCGCTTCCAATGTGGTAAAAATTGCCACTGAAGATGAAAAAATAAATGAGTTAGATCAAATAGAAACTATGAAAGCAGAAACAGTTCGAGTGCTTAAATTATTTAAGAAAATATGGACACCTGCAATTAAAGACGGTAAAACCGTAAGATGTTTGTACAACTATCCTATTAATTTTAATATTGAATAAGATTTAAAAAAGTTAATAAAAAAACTCCAAATTAAAATTTGGAGTTTTTTTATATCTAGAAAATGAATTCTTTATTCTTTCGTAAATGGGATTTTCTTTCCATTGTCTAAAATCATATCAAGTCCATTCTTTGCTTCATTAAACTGGAATTTAACTCCCGCTTGTTCTGATTCGAAAAGATCTTTTCCAATTGGAGTTAATGTGAAGGAAGGATAATCTGTAATGGTAGCTGTAAGACTATAATTTTCCTCAGTAAAAATAATTTTTATCGGACTTCTATTAGAATAAGTTCCTAGATAGCCATCAAGAATAACATCTTGCTCCGTAACACCTTTTGCTGCTGTCCATACATTGTTATTTCCATTATCATCCGGCAATACGTGGTCAGGGTCTATAGTGATACTCTCTATTGATTCCGTTGAGTTGTGTATGAATGACCACTCTTTGTTTCTTTGCCAAATTTCTACTGGTAGTTTCACTCTTGTTGTTTTACCATCAGTCGTTTTAACATCTAACACAACAGGCATAGCCATTTTTTCTAAATTTTGAATAGAAATTATAGCTCCTAATTTAGGATCGTTTTTAATGTATTTCACAGAAGTAACTGCCTGATCCAAACGCCATTTGTTGATAAACCAAGCTCTCCAAAACCAATTCAAATCTTCACCTGCTACATTTTCGATAGTTCTAAAAAAATCATCTGGAGTAGGATGTTTGAATGCCCAACGAGCTATATAGGTTTTAAATGCTAAATCAAATCGTTCTTCACCCAACACTTGCTCTCTCAACATAACCAATCCTGAGGAAGGTTTACTGTAAGCTAAGATTCCAAGATTGGCTTCTTTTAAACCATCAGGTGCAGTCATGATAGGTTCAATTTCATCATTGGTATAGCGTTTAGCCATTTTGTGCATATCCTTTGGGGCATCTTTGTATTCACCTTTATTAAAATCTAGTGAACTTAGAGAGTTGATAAAAGTATTGAATCCTTCATCCATCCAAGCAAATAAACGCTCATTTGAGCCTACAATCATTGGAAACCAGCAGTGTCCAAATTCATGATCGGTAACTCCCCACAAATCCTCACCTTTAGATTCCCAACCACAAAAAACGATTCCTGGATATTCCATTCCACCTTCATTTCCAGCAACATTGGTAGCGGCAGGATAAGGATACTCAAACCAACGTTTAGAATAATGTTCTATGGAAGCCTTAGTATATTCGGTAGAACGTGCCCAAGCTCCAGTTCCGTCAGATTCTACTGGATACGCAGAAATAGCCATTGATTTTTTGCCACTTGGCAAATTGATTTTTGCTGCATCTATAATGAAAGAAGCTGATGAAGCCCAAGAGACGTCTCTAGCATTTTTAATTTTAAAATGCCAATTCAATGTTGATTTTCCAGAAGGTCTTGACGAAGGATTCGTAACTTCGTTAGCCGAACGAATCACAACTGTTTTATCACTTTGAGCAGCTGCAGCCCAACGCTTTTGTTGTTCAGCAGTATACACTTCATTTGGATTCAACAATTCTCCTGAGCATACAACGATATGATTTGACGGAGCTGTTATGGTAACATCAAAATCACCATATTCTAAATAAAACTCACCTGCACCAGTATAAGGCAATGTATTCCATCCTTTTACATCGTCATACACACACATTCTAGGATACCATTGAGCAATGGTGAAAATTTTTCCATTTTTGGTTTCCAAAACTCCCGTTCTATCAGAACCATATTTTGGAGAAATATAAGAGAAATCGATTTTAACTTTAACCGTTCCTCCATTAGGATTTAAACCTTGTGGTAACTGAATTTGCATTCTGGTATCTACGATAAAATACTTTGCTTCAGTTTCAGTAATTTTACCTTTATTGGAGCTGATGATTTTTACTGATTTTATTTTATGACCACCATCAAAAATCTCGCCGTGAGCACCATTTCTACTTCCTGTAATAGGAATTACAGCGTTTCCACGAGAATCCGATTTGAATAAATTTTGATCAACATTCATCCACAAAAAAGTAAGTTTATCTGGACTATTATTAGTGTAAGTCAAAATTTCAGTACCTGTAATTTCACTTTTTTTATCATCAAGGCTGGCTGTCAATTGATAATCAGCTCTATTTTGCCAATATTTAGCTCCAGGTTGCCCACTAGCAGAACGAGTATCAGTACCATTTTTTGTATAAAAAAGAGGTGCGAATGCATCGTGATAATCATAATTTGAGATTGCAGTAGGTTGTTGAGCAAAAAGAGTGGTAATAGAAAAGAAAAAAGTCAAAACATAGGTGACTTTAAAATAGTTAATTCTCATACATGTATAATTTTTTGTTTGAATCTAATGTTTAGTCTACTATTCTTGAGAAAAGTTACGCAAACTAACTACATTTTATGAAAAGAAAACGGAGAAAGTATTTTTTTTATCAAAAAATTAAGGAATTCATTGTATTTTGGAATGATATATACAAAAAAACACCAACTAAAAGTTGGTGTCTCATATATTACAATTTGATTAATTTACATCGATTTAAAAATTCTATTAATAGGTATGGCTATTCCTTGTTTGAGTACTACTCTAGTATCAGTTACTGCCCAGACTGTTGTCTCTACTACCTTTTTAGATTGATTATCTTCAAAGAAAATTCTAATTTTGGAGTGTTCTAAATTTCCTAATGACTGTGCACGTTGCAAATCACTGTTGCGTTGATGAATAGCATTCTTGTCTTGCAAAACATCTGAATTGGGGAACTTGAGAGAATGAATTTTTTCTTTCTCAACGATTTCGAAATAGGTAATCATAGCGGTTAAGTTTAAGTTAATAATAGCATTTGGGATAGTGAAATTAATAAAATATATTTACAAAACAATAAAAAACTTATAAAATTTTAAATTTATCGTGAAAACATCCATAAAAAATTCCGAATTAAATGCCATAATACATCATAAAGGTGCTGAATTGATTTCTTTAAAAAGCAAAGACAATCGAGAATACATTTGGGAAGGCAATCCAGAGTTTTGGGGAAAGCATTCGCCTATTTTATTTCCAATTGTAGGCACTTTAAAAAACAATCAGTACTCTTACAACGATAAAAAATATCATTTATTGCGACATGGTTTTGCCAGAGATGTTAATTTTGAGTTAATCAAACAAACTGATAATCAAGCTGTTTTTTCATTAAAAGCTAACGAAGAGACAAAAAAAGTATATCCCTTTAACTTCGAATTGCAACTAACCTACACCCTCGAAAAAAATAAGATTATACTAACCTATACCGTCATAAATAATGATGCTGTAAAAATTCCTTTTTCTATAGGGGCCCATCCAGCATTTGCTTTACCAAAACCGTTTGAAAAATATAATCTACAATTTGAGGAATCAGAGCTTTTAATAAGTCATCAATTGGAGAATGATTTACTTTCAGATAAAACAGTCGCTATACATACAGCAAATGGTACATTGCCTCTTACCTATTCTCTTTTTGAACATGATGCCTTAATTTTTAAAAAATTGAATTCCAAAAAAATAACCATTTTAGAAGATAATTCCGAATTACTTCGCATTGCATTTAATGATTTTCCGCATTTTGGAATTTGGACTAAAAACAACGCTCCGTTTATTTGTTTAGAACCTTGGCTGGGCTATTCTGATGCAGTTGATTGTTCTGGAAATATTATGGAAAAAGAAGCTATTCAATTTGTTGAAACTGATAAAATATTTGAATGTCATTTTAGTATTGAAGTATTGTAAATTCAAGAAAAACACTAAATATCTCTCTTAAACCCGAAAATTTATTCTCCACTAAAAAAACATTTATTTCAGTTTTGGAAGTGTTTTTATATACAACGCTTCAACTTTTTTTCGAGCCCAATCTGTTTTTCTTAAAAAAGTGAGACTGGATTTCACACTTGGATTTTCATTAAAACATTTGATTCTGATTAGTGAACCCAAAGTGTCAAAACCATAAAAGTCGACAAGGGTTTCTACAATTCTTTGAAGAGTAATACCGTGGAGCGGATTATTTGACTGTTTTTGTTCCATAGATGTAAAAATAGTAATAACTATTGTTGTTTCATTGTTTTGTTCCTACATTTGCCAACCTATGCTAAAAACGGTCAACATACTTAACAAAAGAGCTCGATTCGATTATGAAATTCTCGAAACCTATACTGCTGGAATTGTATTGACAGGTACTGAGATTAAATCCATTCGATTAGGTAAAGCCAATATTACAGAGAGCTTTTGTGAGTTTAACAACAACGAATTATTTGCCATAAACACCTATATCGAAGAATATGCTTTTGGTAATCAATTTAATCATAAAGCCAGAAGTGAACGAAAGCTTTTGCTTAATAAAAAAGAATTGAAAAGTTTAGCTAAAAATGTTCAAGTAAAAGGATTGACCATTATTCCTTTAAAATTATTTACCAATGAAAAGGGAATGGCAAAATTAGAGATTGGTTTATGTAGAGGTAAAAAGACCTACGATAAAAGAGAATCCCTAAAAGAACAAGATACAAAACGTGATTTGGACAGATTAAAAAAATCGTTTTAAATTCAAGTTAATAGAGTTTGCTATTACTCAAATACTCTAAAACATTCTTCTCTATTCGTTTTTCGATACTAGCAATATCCGCTTTTACAAATTTTTCACCAAGGATATTTTCATACAATTCGATGTATCGTTCAGATACTGATTCGATGTATTCATCTGTCATGTTAGGAATTTGTTGCCCTTCTTTTCCTTGAAAACCGTTTTCAATTAACCAACGTCTAACGAACTCTTTCGATAATTGTTTTTGTTCTTCACCTCTATCCTGTCTTTCTTGATAGCCTTCAACATAAAAATATCTAGAAGAATCTGGCGTGTGAATTTCATCTATTAGAACGATTTTTCCATCTTTGGTTTTACCAAATTCATATTTAGTATCTACCAAAATCAATCCTCTATCTGCAGCAATCTCAGTTCCTCTTTGAAATAATGCTCTTGTGTAGCGTTCTAAAACTAAATAGTCTTCTTGAGAAACAATCCCTTTAGATAGAATTTCTTCACGAGAAATATCAGCATCATGTTCTCCGTTATCTGCTTTGGTTGTTGGCGTGATAATGGGTTCAGGTAGTTTATCATTTTCATTTAATCCATCAGCTAGTTTAACACCACATAGCTCTCTTTTGCCTAGAGCATATTCACGAGCTGCGTGACCAGACAGGTAACCCCTAATAACCATTTCTACTTTGAAAGGCTCACATAAGTAACCAACAGCAACATTTGGGTCTGGAGTAGCAAGAAGCCAATTGGGAACAATATCTTTTGTAAGTTCCATGAATTTAGTAGCAATCTGATTCAAAATCTGACCTTTGTAAGGAATCCCTTTTGGCAAAACCACATCAAATGCAGATAATCTATCAGTAGCAACCATGACCAAAAGTTCATTATTGATGTTGTAGACTTCGCGTACTTTTCCGCGATAAACGGATTTTTGATTAGGAAAATTAAAATTTGTAGTAGTAATTGTGTTGTTCATTGTTGTGTAGTTGTGTTGGTGGCAAATATAAATAAAAATGAGACGTCTTCATAGTAAACAGAGCACAAACAAACCTTGAAATTGTATTTACTTTTTTAGTTTATCAAAAAGGAAATAAGCCAACTATTTTAAAATATATTTGTATTTCAATTTTACTTCTGAATGAAAAAAAATATTTTGTTTGCTGTATTCGCTATACTTGTTCTATTGACTGTAATCAATTATAGAACTCCTATTTTAAAACAAAATGCTGGACCTTGGTCTATTGGATTTGGCAAATCTAATGTGTTTCCTGATAGTATTGCTGTAAGTACAAATACAAATTATTCACTTGAACAGCTTAAATCATACAATGACAGTACTCAATTTCTAGCCGATCCATTTTTTGTAAAAGTAAGAGACACTTTCTATTTGTTTTTTGAACATAAAAAAATAAATAAAGATTATGCAGAAATAGGTTTGCTAACTTCAATTGATGGGGAAAAATATAGCTACAGAGGCACCGTTCTGAAAGAAAAATTTCATCTGTCTTATCCTCAGGTTTTTGAATACAAAAAAAACTATTATATGATTCCTGAAGGCCAGGGTTCTAATCAAGTATTATTGTACAAAGCCAATCGATTTCCCTATGATTGGAAAATTTGCGATACCTTATTAAAAAACATCAAATTAAAAGACCCAACAATTTATTTATCAGATACCTTAACTATTTTATTAGCCACAGATAACAAACTAACAATGCACATGTATCAAGCCGATTCCCTTTTTGGAAAATGGAAATTACATAAAAAACCCAAAGTTATTTCTGGTAGTGAATCGCGCTGTGGAGGACGTATTTTTGCTGACACTAAAGGATTACTTGTTCCGATTCAAAACTCAAGTAATGGTTACGGTTTTGGCATATCACTCTATCGATTAACATTCAAAAATGGAAATTATAAAATTCAAAGAGAAAAACCTTTCTTTCTAAAAAAACATACTAACATTAAACTATTTAATGCAGGAATGCATCAGCTTGATATACAAAAAATTGGAAATAGCTACTACTACGTTTATGACGGAAATCGGTTAGAAAACAATGAAAAAATATGGAATATTAAAGGAGCTTTGAAAATGAATTACATCGATTTTGAAAATTGGTGGTATCAAAAGTTCAATTAATTTTAATCTGCCACTAATTTATTTTTTTAAACATGAAATTCCTGACGAATTATTTCTTTCGATAAGTATTTTGCAACACCATCTTCGTCATTTATTGCTATTATTTCTAAATGTGAAAGCTTCTCTTTAAAACTCTCAACTGCATTTCCCATAATTAATCCCTTGGCCGCAGCTAAAAGCATTTTTTCATCATTAAAGCCATCTCCAAAACATATAGCTTCGTCATAAGTCAAGTTTTCTCTTTCTAAAATTTTAGCAATAGCAATACTTTTATCCACAGATTTATCCATGATTTCTAGACAAATTGGAAGACTGAAAGCATAACTAAAATTATCTGAATGATTTATCAAGATATCATCTTTTAAAGTTACCAATTTGTGATGATTTTCGTCAACAAATAATAATTTTATGGCAGTGAGGTCTTCAACGGTTTTAAAATCGACTATCTGGGGGACATAATTCAGTTCTGTTTGAAAACTGTTTAATTTCTCATTGTGTTTATTGGTCAACCAAAAATGTTCTTTGAATAATACAATGGTAATTTCTGAATCAATCTCTAATGACAGAATTGATTGAATACTTTCATTACTGATATCAAATGAAAAAAGTAATTCCTTTTCTGGTGAATGTATTCTAGCTCCATTTGAGGTTACCAAATAGATAGGTACTCCGATTGTTTCTATAACTGGTAATGCGTCAAGATGATGTCTTCCAGTAGCAACAATTAGTGTATAATTTTGACGATACAATTCTTGAAAAACAGCTTTGGTATAGGGCGATATCTTATGTTCGTTGTTTAATAAAGTCCCATCAAGATCGCAAATCACAACCTTAAATTTATTTTCTCTTGCCATTCAAATCTTTGTTAGTGATTAAAAACAATTTTTAATCATGATTTTCGATTTGCTTGTAGGCGTCTATTACTTTTTTGACCAAACGGTGACGAACAATATCTTTATCATCGAGATAAACAATCCCAATACCCTCGATATCTTTTAAAACTAGAATAGCTTCTTTTAGTCCTGAAATAGTTCGTCTTGGTAAATCTACCTGACCGGGGTCGCCGGTAATCATAAACTTGGCGTTCTTGCCCATACGAGTCAAAAACATTTTCATTTGAGAATGTGTTGTATTTTGAGCCTCGTCAAGAATTACAAAGGCATTATCCAAAGTTCTTCCGCGCATAAAGGCCAAAGGAGCAATCTGAATTATTCCTTTTAAAATATAATCTTCCAATTTTTCATTTGGCAACATATCGCGCAAGGCATCATACAAAGGTTGCATGTAGGGATCTAATTTTTCCTTCATATCACCAGGAAGGAAACCCAGATTTTCTCCAGCCTCAACAGCTGGTCGTGTTAGAATGATTCGTTTTACTTGTTTCTCTTTCAGAGCTTTGACTGCCATGGCTACACCAGTGTAGGTTTTTCCTGTACCAGCTGGTCCAACAGCAAAAACCATATCGTTTTTATTCATCATATCCACCAAAATCTGCTGATTGGGCGTCATTGGTTTAATGATTTTCCCTCCTACTCCATGAACAAGTATTTTATCATGCTCAAAGGCTTTTCTGTCTTCTTGCAAATCACTTTCAATGACACGTTCAATAACATTATCATCGATGTTGTTGTATCTAGAAAAGTGAAGCATGAGCCTGTTGAAACGATTTTCAAATTCGTCTAAGACCTCTTTTTCTCCAAAAGCCTTTATGGTAGTTCCACGTGCGACGATTTTCAACTTTGGATAGTATTTTTTAATAGTTTCAAGATGAGTGTCTTGAGCACCCCAAAAATCTTTTGGAGCAATGTCTATAAGTTCGATAGTTCTTTCGTTCAAAAGCTGTTTTATTTAGTATTACTATTTTTAATTTAGTGTCAATCTCAAACCAAAACCATTGTAATTAGTAATCAATTCAAATTTATTGTGATTAGATTCAGAGTAACCAACAGATTTTTGAGCGTTGTAATCTGAGACAACATTAGCTATTTTCTTTGAAAAACCAACTTTTATGGGAATAGCTATTGCAATAGAGCCAAGTCCTATATAGGTCAAAGTTGAAGGAAATTTAACATCTGCATTTGCTCCAATTGCTATGTCAGTCACAAGTAAACCCAATCCGCCAATAATCAATATATTTCCAGCCGTTTTCTGACTGCGTCCTACATTATAATTGGATAATAATCTTTCGTTATCTGCTAATAATTCTCTCATTTTAGTTGGACTAATTCTTTCACCGTTAGAATTGGTAATATTTCCATTAGACTTGTACACCAATTCTTGGGAATAGGATTGAAAACTAAAAAGAACGAACAAAAAACACAAAAGAGATTTAACCATATATTGATTTAATTGAAATTTTATTTAAAGGCTAAAATACTTTAGCTTTGCAATTCTCAAATTTAATACAATTTAAGTTTACGTTGCACCAATAGTTATAAACAAAATTATGTCAATAATTACTCTTACTACCGATTATGGATTGAAAGACCACTTTGTAGGAGCGCTGAAAGGGAAAATACTATCAGAATATCCTGAAGCTACAATTATTGATATATCACACGATATTGACCCCTTTAATACTGTAGAAGCAAGTTATTGTATTGGCTCTGCCTACAAAAGCTTTCCAAAGGGAACAGTACATTTGATTGGAGTGGATGCAGAATTGAATAAAGAAAACCAACACATAGCCATCGAATGGAACAACCAATTTTTCATTTGTGCCGATAATGGAATATTAGGTCTGCTAACTCAAAATAGTGCTCCCGAAAAAATTGTAGCAATTAACATTCACGACAGGTTACCTACTGATGCTACTGACTTGGATGTTTTTGTTACCGTAGCCAATCATATCGCAAAAGGTGGTCTTCTCAATGTTATTGGAAAAGAAATAGACTCGATAAAGCAAGTTACTGAATTACAAGCGGTAGTTTCTGAGGATAAAAACTCCATTAAAGGATATGTCATTTACATAGATCACTTTGGTAACGTTGTCACAAATATTACTAAAAAATTATTCCTAGAAATAGCCAAAGGCAGGCCTTATGAAATTCCGATGATACAAAAAAGAGGTGTTAAAGAGTCCAAACCAATCAAAAATATTTGGGCAAAATATTCTGATATCATTTCAACCAGCAATTACGGAATTAAACATCATGAAGGCGACAAATTAGCGATTTTCAATGAAGCAGGGTTTCTGGAAATTGCTATTTACAGAAGTAACCCAATGACAGTAGGAAGTGCGTCAAGTTTATTGGGTCTTGGGTATCGTGATAGTATTGTTATTAATTTTCTTTAAAATTAATCTGAAATAATGTTTATACGAATAGTAAAAATGAGTTTTCACGAAGAGAATATCCCAGCTTTTTTGGAGAATTTTCATTTGATGAAAGACAAAATACGAAATGCTCCAGGAAACCGTTTCTTAGAATTGTATCAAGATAGGAACGATAAATGTCTGTTTTTTACCTACAGCTATTGGGAAACTGAAAATGATTTGGAAAATTATAGAAAGTCCGAGCTATTTTATGATGTATGGACTTTTACAAAAAAATTATTCAATGCAAAACCAGAAGCCTGGAGTGTAGACAAACTGGTTTCTTTAACTTAATATTTTAAACAAAAAATAGTAAATGAAGTCAATTATAGTAAGAGAATTAAAATCTTTCTTCGGTTCGCCAATAGGATACTTGGTTATAGCCATATTTCTATTACTCAACGGGGTATTTCTCTGGGTGTTTAATGGAGATTACAATATTCTGAATAGTGGATTTGCAGACTTAAGCCCTTTTTTTACACTATCCCCGTGGATATTAATTTTTCTTATTCCAGCAGTAACCATGCGCAGTTTTTCTGATGAAAAAAAACAAGGAACACTGGAATTATTACTAACCAAACCCTTGAGTATATGGCAAATTATAAATGGAAAATTTTTTGGTGCCATGCTTTTAATTGTTATCGCCATCATCCCTACTTTTATTTATGTTTATGTTATTTCTAGTTTGGGAATGCCTGAAGGAAATATCGATATGGGAAGCACTATGGGTTCTTATTTTGGGTTGTTATTCTTAATTGCTGCTTATTGTTCTATAGGTGTTTTTACCTCAACACTATCTGAAAATCAAATTGTTGCTTTTATTTTATCTGTATTTTTATGTTTTGTTTTCTATTTTGCTTTTGATGGTTTATCGACCTATTTTCCTAGTGCAGAAAATTTTATTTCATCCTTGGGTATGGATAATCATTTCAAAAGTATGAGTCGAGGTGTTATCGATACTAGAGATATGCTCTACTTTATTAGTTTGACAATCGTATTTCTTTCATTAACTGTTTTCAAATTAAAATCTTCTAAAGCCTAATGATACCTACTAAAAATAAGAACTTGAAATCGTTAGTATTCAGTATCGCTATTTTGGTGCTTGTTAACGGTATAGGAAGTCAATTTTTTCATCGTTTTGATTTGACACAAGACAAAAGATATACCCTATCTCCTACTTCATTATCCATTATAAAGGAGGTAAAGGAACCATTGATAGTTGATGTATTTCTAAAAGGGCAATTTCCCGGAGAATTTAAAAAACTACAAACCGAAACCCAACAATTGTTAGAAGAGTTCAAGGCCTATAACAAGAATATTACTTTTCAGTTTGTGAATCCTTTAGAAAACGAAGAAGAACGTGACACTATTATCCAATCTTTTATGGAAAGAGGATTAACACCTGTCAATGTAACTATTGAAGACAAAGGAAAACAAACTCAGGAAGTGGTCTTTCCGTGGGCGATTGCCACCTACAATGGTCGAAGTGTAAAAGTTCCGTTACTTAAAAATTTGATGGGAGCTTCAACTGCTGAAAAAGTAGTGAGTTCGGTTCAACATTTAGAATATGCTTTCGCAAATGCGTTTAATACCATTTCTAAAGCCAAGGAAAAGAAAGTTGCCATCATTAAAGGAAATGGCGAACTCCATGATTTGCTAATGGCTGATTTTATTAAACAAGTGCGTGAAAATTATTACATTGGTACTTTTACATTAGATTCAGTAGCCAAAAAGCCTAATGAAAGTCTTTCCTATCTAAAAAAATACGATTTGGCGGTTATTGCCAAGCCTACAGAGAAATTCTCAGACGAAGAAAAAGAAGCCTTAGACCAATTCGTTATCCATGGTGGTAAAACCCTATGGTTGATTGACCAAGTCAATATCGAGATGGACAGTTTGTATAATGATGCTGGAGCAACTTTAGCCTATCCATTCGATTTGAATCTCAACGACTTATTTTTTAAATACGGATTTCGTATTAATCCAACAATTATCAAAGATGTAATGGCTGCTCCAATCGCACTAGCTACCGGTGAACAAGGCAGTGCAACTCAATACACTCAGTATCCCTGGTTTTATTCTCCATTAGTATATCCATCTTCGAGCAATCCTATTGTGAGTAATGTAGATGCCTTAAAATTTCAGTTTGCCAATAGTATCGACACTTTAAAAAATGGAATTAAGAAAACCGTACTTTTACAATCATCACCTTATTCAAAAGCAGTTGGAACTCCTGTAGAAGTATCTCTGAATATGGTAACCGATCGTCCTGAACAAAGTGCATTCAAAAACTCAGGCAATATTCCAATGGCTGTTTTACTCGAAGGGCAATTCCATTCTGTGTATGAAAATAGAGTGCTGCCATTTAGCGAAAAAACATTCAAAAGTATTGGAAAAACAAATAAAATGATTGTAGTTTCTGATGGAGATATCATAAGAAATCAATTGGATAAAAACTACCAACCTCTAGAATTAGGATATGATAAATGGACCAATAAACTCTACGGAAACAAAGAATTCATGATGAATTGTGTGAATTATTTATTAGACGATACAGGACTTATTAACATTCGGTCTAAAGCCGTTGACCTACCCTTACTCGATAAAGAAAAAGTATATTCCAATTACACCTTAGCACAAGTCATAACTGTAGGACTTCCAATTATAATCTTAGGTTTTTTTGGACTACTCTTTACCTATATTAGAAAGAGAAAATATGCCAAGTAATGTTAATAAAATTCTTTTTGATATTTGAGAGTTTAAGATATATTTGTAAAACGTAGACTACTTATAAAGTTTACAAAAAATAAACAGAGAGAAAATGAAATTTATAGTATCTAGTTCGTACTTACTAAAACAACTACAAGTATTGGGTAGCGTTATTAACAGTAGCAATACCTTACCTATTTTAGATAATTTCTTGTTTGAATTAGACAACAAGACATTAACCGTATCAGCATCAGATTTAGAAACAACGATGTCAGCTACCTTAGAAATTGATTCTACAAGTCAAGGAAGCGTAGCAGTTCCAGCTAAATTATTATTAGAAATTTTAAAAACATTTCCTGAACAACCGCTAACATTCACTATAGAAGAAAATAGTACGATAGAAATCAGCTCTAATTCGGGTAAATATGCATTAGCCTATGCGCCAGGAGATGAATTCCCTAAATCAGTAAGTCTAGACAATCCATCAACAACTTTAGTTCCTGCTGATGTGTTAGCAACAGCGGTAAGTAAAACTATATTTGCTGCAGGAAATGATGATTTACGTCCAGTTATGTCTGGAGTTTTCTTTCAATTTTCTCCAGAAGGCTTAACATTTGTAGCCACAGACGCTCACAAACTGGTAAAATATGCACGAACAGATGTAAAAGCATCTCAAGTTGCAGATTTTATTATGCCAAAAAAACCATTAAATATCTTGAAAAGTATTCTTGGAGCCTCAGATGCTGAAGTGAAAATTGAATACAATGATTCTAACGCTACCTTCTCATTTGACAATTATGTTCTTTTATGTCGATTAATTGATGGTAAATACCCTAATTATGAAGCAGTTATTCCAAAAGAGAATCCAAATAAATTAATGATTGACAGAACGCAATTCTTGAACTCTGTTCGACGAGTAGCGATTTTCTCTAACAAAACCACACATCAAATCCGTTTAAAAATTGCTGGTGCTGAGCTAAATATTTCTGCTGAAGATATAGACTATTCAAACAAGGCAGAAGAGCGTTTGACTTGTGATTATCAAGGTGATGATATGCAAATTGGTTTTAATTCACGTTTCTTAACAGAAATGTTGACCAATTTACAATCGGATATGATTATGCTTGAAATGTCTTTGCCTAATCGCGCAGGAATTTTAACGCCTGTTGACGGTCTTGAAGACGGAGAAACAGTAACCATGTTAGTAATGCCAGTTATGCTAAATAACTAATACAACCAATAAACCAACCTAAACCAAAAATCCCGATTTATTCGGGATTTTTTTATGGCTAAATGGTATAATCAAAGCTATTAGTGTATGGCTACAACAGGAATATCAGAATGAAAAGCCAATTTCTTAGAAAGACTGGCATGGAATAGCCTTTCAAAAAATCCTCTGTGATGAATGTGCATGGCTAGCATATTGACTTTGTGTAATTCAATAAATTTAAGAATAATACCTTCCACATCGGAACTTTCGATGGTATGAAAATCTATTGCATCGTTCTTGAAAATTTTTGTCCAAGCTTGAACCACTGATTGACTATTTTCATTCTCGTCTTTTTTAACATATAAACAATCAATATGGGAATGAAATACTTTGGCTAAAACTAAAATTTTATTAAGAATTGCCATATCCTCCGTTCTGTATTGAGTTGTGAAAAGAATTTTTTTAATTGGTTTGTATTTACAATTTTCTGGAATTGCTAATACGACTGCTTGTGTTTCATTCATTACTTTTGTAGTAACCGAGCCTAAAAAAGTAGTTGCCAAACCTGTATTTCCTTTGGTTCCCATCACGACATAGTCAATTTGTTCGTCTTTACTAATTTTTACGATGTTGGCAATCAAATCACCTTGTACCAATACATTGCTTATTTTAACATGCTCCAGATGATGCTGCTCTGCAATAGTTCTTAACATTGGAATATGATGTTTGTAATTTTCAAACTGACTCCATTCAGTAATCTCATAAATTTCAAATAATTGAACGGGAATATCCATTATATCTATTTGTGGTATATCGTATACATGCAAGGTTATGATTTCAGCATTGATGTTCTTAGCCAATCGCAAAGCATAGAGAAAGGCATTTTTAGATACATCTGAAAAATCTGTGGGAAACAATATCTTTTTCATAACTCGATTATTTTAGTTTAATAATAAATGGTAAGAAGCCTAATTTTAACCACATAGACTCATCTTTTTCAAGAACTTTAAATGACATTAGATTGGTATAAAAACTCATTAGCTTCGTCTATGTGGTCAAACAAACACAATATTCAATTTATTTTTCATGCAATACCAATAATGGAATTTCAGTATGATAGGACATTTTTTTCGTAAAACTCTCTCTAAACAATTCCTGAAAAAAACTGCGTTTATACGTCAACATTGCGAGAATGTCAATCTCTTGACCCGTTATAAAATCAAACACAGTTGTTTCTACATCATTATCAGGAATGGTAAAAAAGGCTACCGAATCATTCTCAAAATCCTTACGCCATTTTTCTATAACCGATTCATCTGCATCAGAATCTGCTGTTCGAACATACAAACATTTTACTTTTGCGTTACTACCCTTAGCAAAATCTATCACTTGTTGCAATGCGGTGTAATCTTTAGTTTTAAATCGCGTAGTAAAAACTATTTTTTGTATCGGATTAAATTTGGCTTTATCAGGAACACAAAGTAAAGTTACAGGAACGTTTGACAATACTGAACCTGTGTTAGAGCCCAAAAACGTTTCTTTCAAGCCCGATGCACCATGTGTTCCCATAACTATTAAATCGACATGCTCTTTTTTTGCTATTTTTTTTACTATGCTAACCAAATCACCTTGTTCTAAAATGTAACTCATTTTGGCAGAATCAAAATGATGCTCCTCTGCTATTTTTTTTAAATAGGGAATCTGGTCTTTAAAATTTTCAAACGTATTTAATTCTACACTATCTAAAACCTCCGCCACATAAGCTGGATATCCCTCATAGGTAACAATAGGCAAATTGTACACGTGCAATACTAGAACCTCTGCTTTAAAGGTTTTCGCCATCTCTAAAACATATACAAAAGCATTATTTGCAGTTTCAGAAAAATCTGTGGGAAATAGTATCTTTTTCATGATTTCTAGTCTTTTTTGGATACATAAAGTTACGATACTATTTCGTTTAAAAACATGATAACTATCAGTTTAACACTATCGTACGAGCTAAAAAATAAGTTAAAAATTAGCACGAAAATCTTTGTAACTTTGCAACCTTGATGTATTGACTATGATTTCACATGACACTATAGTAGCTTTAGCCTCACCTTCGGGAGCAGGTGCCATTGCTGTTATACGAATTTCAGGTGAACAAGCTATTACTATTGCTGCATCGGTATTTCAATCGGTTTCAGGTAAAGACCTTAGCAAACAAAAAACGCACACACTCCATCTTGGTCATATTGTTGATGGAGACAAAGTTATAGATCAAGTTTTAGTTTCTATTTTCAAGGGATCACAATCCTACACTGGTGAAAATACCATTGAGATTTCTTGTCATGGTTCTACTTATATTCAACAACAAATCATACAGTTATTGTTTAGAAAAGGTTGTCGAATGGCTAATGCGGGTGAATTCACCTTACGTTCTTTTTTAAACGGTAAAATGGATTTGTCACAAGCAGAAGCTGTTGCTGATTTGATTGCCTCAGATAATGAAGCCAGCCATCAAATTGCCATGCAGCAGATGCGTGGTGGATTCTCTAATGAAATAGCGAAATTGCGTGAAGAACTTTTGAATTTTGCTTCACTAATAGAGTTAGAATTGGACTTTGCTGAGGAAGATGTGGAGTTTGCTGACAGAACTCAATTTAACGAATTACTGAACAGAATTGAATTTGTATTAAAACGTTTAATCGATTCATTTGCTGTTGGAAACGTTATTAAAAACGGAATACCCGTGGCTATCGTTGGCGAACCTAATGTGGGGAAATCTACGTTGCTAAATGCTTTGCTTAATGAAGAACGCGCCATTGTTTCTGAAATTGCGGGTACTACCAGAGATACAATAGAAGACGAATTGGTTATTGGTGGTATTGGATTTCGATTTATTGATACTGCGGGAATACGGGAAACTAGTGATGTAGTAGAAAATATAGGAATTCGCAAAACTTTTGAAAAAATAGAACAAGCACAAGTTGTTCTTTATTTGTTCGATGGTTCAAAGTTTAAAGTTCAAAGTTCTCAGTTTATTGTTGAAATTGAGCAAATTAAAAACAAATACCCTCTAAAACCACTTCTTATTTTAATCAATAAAAAAGACGTTTTATCTGATGAAGACGTTTCGAATATTAACCTGAAACTTGAAACGTTAAACGTTACACTAATTTTGATTTCTGCTAAAGAGCGCATTGGTATCAAAGATTTAGAAAATCAATTACTGTCCTTTGTAGCTACTGGTGCATTACGAAATAACGAAACAATTATCACTAATACAAGACATTACGATTCATTACTAAAAGCTTTAGACGAAATTCAAAAAGTAAAACACGGACTACAATCAAAACTATCTAGTGATTTAATTGCGATTGATATCAAGGAGGCTTTGTACCATTTTGGGATGATTACAGGACAAGTTACAAATGATGAGCTTTTAGGCAACATCTTTGCAAATTTCTGTATCGGCAAATAGCATTCACAAATCATCAAAAATTAAAACAAACAAAAATACACTAATCCCTTTTAAATAAAGGGATTTTTTATTTTATTTAAAACATTGACTTCGTATTGTTTTGTTATTTTTTGCTATTTTTTGTACCATTTTTGTACCTCATAAATATATTTTTATTATTTTTGAAATGAAATGGCGAAATTATGTCCCTTATTTACCCTTAATTCTGCTTATTTCGCCTTAAATCCTTTTAATTCCACTAAATATGAGTTCAAATATTACAGTAAAAAGAATATGTGATTATTGTAAAAACACCTTTGATGCTAAAACAACAAAGACTAAATATTGCTCTCATATTTGTAACAGCAGAGGTTATAAATTAAATCAAAAATTGAAAAAAATTGAAACGAGCAATACTGAAACAAAATCGAAAGTTTCTAATTATGTTGTGGATGTGAATTCAAAAGATTTTTTAACCGTTAAAGAAGCATCTACACTATTAAATATGTCATCCAAAACCATTTATAGATTAATTGAACAAAAGGATTTAAACGCATACAATTTTTCGGTTAGAAAAATACTTATCAGAAGAAAAGATATTGATGGCTATTTTGAAAGGAATTTGATAAGTGATGATTATATCAACCCCGAAAGAAAAAGCGAAATAAATTTGAAAAATTCCTATACCATTAATGAAGCGATTGAAAAATTTAATATTTCAAATGGCGCATTATACAATATTATCAAAAGGCACAACATCCCAAAAGAGAAACACGGAAAATATACACTAGTAAAAAAGGAAGATTTAAACAGAATTTTTCAATAACCAAATATGAGCAGAGTAACATTAAGAGAAAAAAAATTGAGTACTGGAAAAATAAGTCTTTATTTAGACTACTACCCTCCTATCATTAATCCTAAAAATGGAACGGAAACCCGTAGAGAATTTTTAAAGTTATATTTATTTAGTAACCCGAAAACAATAGAAGAAAAAAAGCAGAATACAGAAAATTTTGAGCTTGCTGAAATAATCAGATCCAAAAGAAATGTTCAACTTAAAAACAAAGAATTTGGTTTTAAAGACAATGTAGTATTGAATGTAAATTTTATAACGCTATACAAAAGCGTTGTTGATGATTATTTTAATAGTGGTAGTGAATCCAATTACAACTCTTGGAAAGCTTCATTAAATCATTTGGAAAATTTTAGTGGTGGCATAATATCATCAAATAATCTGACGCTCGATTATATTAAAAAATACAGAGCCTATCTTTTAAACGCAAAAAGTACAAGAAATTCAAAAATAGCCAAAGACCTCGCAAAAAATACTGCTTCTTCATACTTTAAAAATTTTATATCTGTCCTAAAGATTGCATTTAAACAAAATTTGATTGAAAAGAATTTAGCCGAAGATGCTGAATACATTAAAGAAGAAGAAACACATCGGGAGTATTTAACCGAAGAAGAAATCTCTTTACTATGGAAAACTGAAATTAAAATCGAGAAAGTAAAATATATGGCAATATTTTCTGCTTTGAGTGGTTTACGTTTTGTAGATATAAACAATCTTTGCTGGGAAAACATATTTAAAGACAAACATCAAGGATATTACATTTCATTAAGAGAGGAAAAGACAAAATCAATAAAAAATCATCCTATTTCGGATACTGCTTATAATATTCTAAAAACACAAGAAACAAATACAGGACTAATATTTGGAGGTATTCAATATTCACAAATAACCAGACCTTTAAAAGAATGGATAACAAAGTCCGGTATTAAAAAGAAAATTTCATTTCATAATTTCCGACATAGCTACGCAACCTTACAACTTGCAAATGGGACAGACATATATACCGTATCAAAATTATTAGGTCATAAAAACGTTTCTACAACACAGATTTATACCAAAGTAATGGACAAAAACAAAATTGAAGCCGCAAATCGAATAAACATACAATTAGATGGAATATCTTAAAAATCATCAAGAAATAACAAATACAGAATTAAAAAAAATACTCGACTATACTATTACTTCTTTTAAATCGGATTATGAAGACGGAAGAACAGCTCTTAAATCAATTGATGATACGAGAAGACGAATTTGGGATGAGTTTATTGAAACCAGTTTCATTTATAAGTACAAAGACCATTTTGAAGAAGTCTATCGAATTTATAGGCTGTCATTATCTAATTATAATAAAAACAAAGTAGATGTTGTAAAATCTGTTTTAAAAAATGAAGCGCATGAAGAGTTTTTAAAGAGATTAAAAATTAAGAAAGTTTCAAATTATACTTACGATGAAGATTTTGATAATATTAACTATGAAAGCTTCATTATACATTTATTAAAATATAATGTTTATCAAAACTCCTATAACAGATTAGGCGACAATATTGAGCTTTATAAATTGTTTTATGAAGTAAACAATTATGAAGATTTCACTTTAGAAAAATTTGATGGGCATGTAGTCAATTCAACATTATTTAGAAAAATCTTTTCTGAAAATTATCCTAATAAAAAAATCCCTATTGCAGTAAAACGAATTGATGATTATCTTAATACCGTTTATGATATAATTGAAGAAAGCGAAGAATTAACCGTTCCTGTAATTAATTCTGAAAGGAAAGACAAAATAAGAAAACAAACATTTGAAATTGACGAACAGCTATTGATTTTAAATCTTTGCTTATCAGATAAAAACTCTATTCCACTAACCGAAAAAATAAAATTGATAATACTTATTGGCGAAATAAAAGACGAATCCATTTTATATGAATCGTCTTCAAATAATAAAGTGTATCAAAAAGTAAATAAAGGAATTTTAAGAAGAGGTAGTTCAAATACAATGATAGATACCATAGACAGCATAAAAATTAAAATTGATGAATTTGATTTAGTACATACAAAACAAACATTAAAAAAACATAAAACATCATTGATTTCTGAACAAAAAGAAACAAAATAACACAAAAAAACCAAATCAAAATTCAATATAAATTACTGTTTTTCAATACATTAATCTATCCATAAAGCATCCATAAGCTATCCCTAAAGTATTCCTTTAGGGATTTTTTCATTTTACGTTTGTCTCATAAAACAGAAAAATGAACCAACAAATTTACATGCTCTCGGAGGAAGGAATAAAAGTACTTGCAGAGCAAATTACAGAAAACATTAAAAAGGCAATGAATCCCTCTATTTCTTCAACAGAGGATGTCTTTATGAGCATTGATGAAACTGCAAAACTTCTCAATTTGGCAAAACCAAGTGTTTATGGATTAGTCCATCAAAACAGAATTCCATTTCATAAAAAAGGGAAACGTTTGTACTTCTTAAAATCACAAATTATTGATTGGCTAAAATCGGGCAAAAAAGAATCTAAAGATGAGACAGAGACAAAAGCCAATGAGTATTTAATGAAAAATCAACTGTTTAATCGTTAATCTAACGTAACATTTACGCATATGGAAAGTTATTTTTATACCTGTAAGTATTGTGGAAAACAATATAAACCTAACAGACGTAAGAAACAAAAGTACTGCACTAACAGTTGCAGGGTAAGAGCTTTTGTTCTAAAAAATGAAATACGGTTAAATCTTCCGTCAAAAGAAATTCAAGAGAAAAAACCAATTCAAGTTGAAAAAATGAGTATAGCAGGAGTTGGAAATGCGGCGGTTGGTACTCTTGCAGTTAATCTAGCAACTAGCCTTTTTACAAGTGAGGAAAACAAACCAGCTACAAAAAAAGATTTGAAAAATTTAGCTTCATCACTAAAACAGAGATACCATCCAATTTTAAATATGGATTTAAGGCATGATGGAGCAAAACCTTTCTATGATTCAGAAACTAAACATTTCATCTATATTAAAACTTTTTAATTATGGATGTAAAAAATCTTAAAGATATTGATGATAAAATTGGGAATGCTTTTAAAACAAACAAAGAAATTGCAATTCATCAATTGGAACAAATAATTTCCAAGATGCCAATTGAAATCAAAACACTAATTAATGATGCGTTTGCATTAAAAAGGATTCCAAAAGAATATTTATTAAGTTCAATATTGTTTGCTTACAGCAATGCTTGTGGTCTTGCCTTTTCAATTAAAGCGATGGGATATATAAATTATGCCAATTTATATTTTTCTATAATTGGAAGTCGTGGAGACATTAAATCCCCAGCAATGGATTTAGCAACATTTCCTTTGGTAAAATATGACAACGAAAAATATAAAGAATTCAAAAAAAACAATATTGAATTAGAAGAAACTGAAAAAGGCGACAGAAAGCAATTATTTCTACAAGATGCTACCATTGAATCAGCAATTTATACGCATTATAAAAACAAATATTCCATTGGAATTTTTATAGATGAACTCTATTTCATTATTGAAAAAATGGCAAATAAAAGCAGTACAGAAGGCACAGCTTGGAGAACTTTCTTTTTGCAAGGAAATACTAATAAGCACATTGATATATCACGTAAAACAACAGAAAGTTTTAGGATTGAAAAATCATATCCTACTTTATTAGGTTCAATCCAAAGTCAATTTGTTCCGAAGTTATTTGGCGATGGAAATTTAGAAAGCGGATTAATAGACAGAATTCTTTTTACTAATAAGTTGACAATGAATAATCTATTATCTATAAATGATATTTCTACCGAAGTAAAAGAAAATTATTCAAAATCCTTAATCAACCTTTTAAATTATCGCACCGAAATAGAAAACACTTTTGAAATGGATGATTTGCAGATAGAACTTGATTCAAGTGCCAATAATAGGCTGTTTGATTATTCCCAAGAATTAATAAATCGTCAAAACAAAGTGAATGATTTAAGCAAAGAATATATCTCAAAAATGATGATAAACATTCACAAAATAAGTCTTTTAACACACTTAATTTTAAATTCAAAAAGGCAAACATATCAGAGTAAAATTAATGTTGAAACCATTGAAATTGCAATATTAATTCTTGAGTTTTATTTCGTAAACTTCAAAATTGTTTTAGATGAAAACATCAATCAAAAAGAGAAATTACCAACTACAGAAGACATTATCAGATTGGCTATAAAAAACAATGCCAGTCAAAAAGATGTTGTTGCCATTACCGGAATGAATAAATCATCAATATCAAGAAAATGGAATAACGAATTGATGCAACTTGCAACTTGAGATTAAAACACAAAACCTCTAAACACTTAATAAAATCAATACTTAACAAGGATTAATTAAAATATTTCAAGTTGCAGGTTGCAAACCCAAATAATACGATTATGCTTCAAAAAACCAAATTAGAGCTTACATTCAATTCCAAAAGAGATTATAAATTAATCACTCCTTGTTGTGGCAGAAATAATTCAGACGGAAAATTTATTAACTATAAAAATCTAGGTCAAGAATACGGTTATTGTCATTCTTGCGGAAAAGCTTCCTTACCTCCTACTATATATACTGATGAAAACGGAGTACAATACATTTGGAATGAATTAGAAAATAAATTTCAAACAGATTTAATTCTTCCTAAAAAAAGCATCATTAATGCCCAAAAAACAACAGCTCAAAAATTCATAAACGAATCAATAATATGGAAATATTACAAAGTAATTCCCGAAAATAATTTGCTTCAATATTTACGCAAAACGTATGGAGATTTAAAAACAGAAGATGCGAAAGAAATTTATGCTCTTGGGACAAGTAATGACGGAGGTATTATCTTTTGGAACATAAATAGTAATTTAAAAGTCCAAAAAGCTAAAATAGCTTACTATGATACAAACGGTAAGAGAACCAATAAATTTAAAGTTCCCTATAAAAATGAAGATGGCTATTTCAACTGCTTATTTGGAGAGCATTTGGTTTACGATAAAATCAAAACAAAGAAAACAATTGTACTAACTGAAAGCGAAAAAACAGCTATTATAGGGTACATTCTATTTCCTCAATATGTTTGGGTGGCTTATGGTGGAATTAACGGATTAACAGAAAATAAAGTAAGCCCTTTAATTGGTCATAATGTATTAATCATTCCCGATATGAGCGAAAATGCGGTTAGTATAATTTTAAACAAAATACCAACTCTTATTTCGTTGGGGATAAATACCAAAATATGGGATATGACCGAATGTAAAACTGACGAACAATTAAAACTTGAGGGTATTTACAATAATGATTTGGAAGATGTGTTTAGAAAAATAAATACTATCCAATAAAAATAAAGCATTGCAATGGCATTGCAATTATCATCCTAAATCATTGCAATACTATTGCAATATTTCTCAATCCTTTTTAAATAAGGCTATTAATTATTTATCAAATAGGAATTTCTTCTATTGCTCTTGGTGGCGTAGGATTGCCATAACTTCTTATATTATTTACAGCTCTTACCACTTTATTAAATTCTATAATATATCCTTGAGCATCTAAAGTAGTTCTTACCTCTGGCGATGGCTCGTGAACAGTTCCTTCTCCTGATATTTTATTATGAACATCCATTAAAGTATTATAATCAGCTTCATCAATATCCCTCATGTCTCTCCATTCTTTTATCAAGTCGTTGTTTTTATACACTTGCCTTTTAATATCATTCAAAACAAATCTTTCAAAAAAATTATTTATGGATGTTCTTAAATGTTTATCAACTTCAGATATGTCACCAGCTAAAAGATTGTTTCTAATAATCTCAAACCTTTTTTCCCAATTGAGAGTAAGAAACAAAACTTCTTCAACTATTTGTCCAGGTTGAATAATACTATTTATTGTATAATAGCTCGAACATTTGTGTGTATTACTTGTTGTAGTATTAAATCCAATACATTGATTTGCAATAATTTCATTATCACATATTTCACATTTCCCTTTATCAATTGGAGAGCCACCTAAAGATTGTTGAACTAATCTATGATAGAATTCAAAATTGTGTGTAAAAACTATAACTTGATATGTTTTACTTAATTCAATTATTTTTTCTACTACTTTATATATGTTAACTTGGTCAAGACTGGTAATTGGATCGTCAAATACTAGAATGTTATTATCATCGTATTTTAATTCAGTCAGCCAATCACACAAAGAGTAAACTTTTGCTTCTCCCTCACTTAAAATTGAGTTAATTGCAAAACTATCACCGCCACTTTTAATACTAACATCTATTTTACTTTTACCATCAGGATTTGAAAATGTCCTGTCGATTTTGTCTCGTTTTGGAAGTTCAAAGAAATCTAAGTTTTGATTAAAAGTAACTAAGTAATCAGCTTGTATTAATCTTTTTTCAACATTTCCTTTTTCTCGGGATATTTTGGTTTTATAAGTTGAAAAGAAACCACTTTGGGTTTTATACTTCGAGTGATTTACTAAATCGTCTAAAATCTTTTTGAGTAATTCTTTTTGGTTAAAACAAAACTCTGCATCTAAAAGTTCATTTAATTCTTTTAATGCTTTTGCTTTTGTTAGCTCAATCTCTTCTAATTCTTTACTGGTAATTGACAGCTCTGTTTTTAAATTATTTTTATCAGATAATGCAATAATTGATAACAGTTCGGTAAGTTCTATATTTACTGTAAAGTCAGTTGTAATGTTTAAATCATCTAGTTCATTTTTTAAAGCAGCTAAATCAGAATTTTCCAAAACATTTTCGTGAACATCCTTGATATTGACAATAGTTTTTAATAAAACGGAATGGATTTCTCCAATACTTTTATAATCATAGTCAAAGAATTCAAAACTAATTCTATCTATTTTAGTTTTGAATAACTCAATTTCGTTTGATAATGTTTCGATTTCGGTATTAACTTCATTTCCAACAATAGAATGAATTTCTTGAATAAGTTTCAGATTTTCTTCGGGTAATTCTTGATTGCAATAAAAACATTTATCTACATCATTTGGATAACTTACATAATTAAAAGCAAGTGCTGTTTCTGTAATTTTTTTTACTAATTCAATAAACTTGTCGTTATTTTCGTTGGGATTAAATACTAATTGATATTGTTCAAATTTTGAAAAATCTAAGCTCTCTTTCAATACTTTTAAACGAGCAATTTTTACTTTTATACTTTCTATTTCGTTTAGTAATTGGCTTTTTGTATGACAAAATGAAACGATTTTATCTAAACTAGTGATTTTAGATTTTAGCAGTTCAATTTTTGTTGTAAAATCAATAATTGATGTTGTTGACTTTCTTTGTGCAGTTTCTTTTTTTTCTGCATGATTCGTCTCTAATTCAAGTGAAATAAGTTCACGTAGTTTTGTAGTCAGTAATTCAAAGTTATTTTGATTTACTGTAAAATATGTTTTTATAGAATTTGGCTCATTGGAAACCAAGCCATTAAGAATAGTTGTTAAATTAGAAGTATAAGAAGTTGATAGACTGTTAATTTTAACTGTTGCTTTTTCTTCAACTTTTATTACAGCGTCTCTTAAAATATCAAAATATCCTAACTTATATCTATCAACGCTCCACCCTGCTTCTTTTTTAGATAAAGAGCTTTTCAATATTTCACTATCACAAAATTTAATCTTTGAATTGTGTTGTGTGCCAGCAATCCAATCTACAGTTTCAATATCACCTGAATTGATATTTATGCCTTTTTTTTGAAGTCTTAAATGCTCGCTTTTTTTAGTAAAATCAAACTTTGCTTTTGATGCAGCACTACTACCGTTATATATATTCCCTTTGATGTGCTGATTACTGTGAAAAGCGTCTTTTAAAGCTCGATAATAGGTTGATTTTCCACTACCATTTTTTCCGTAAATTAGAGTGAATAATGGACTAAAATCAATTTTTTTATTATCATATAATCCGCCTATATTTTGATTTTCATAAATACTTAAAATTGTCTTTTCAACCACAGCATTAGTAGAATCGGAACTCAATATTTCAATATCTTCTAATTCAGTTTCAGAAAGAATTTTATCAAAAGCTGTTTGAATGTCTTCAAGTTCAAGTTTACCATTTTGACAAACCTTGTTTTTAAGTTCCGTAATCCATTCTTTTTTATCAAATGATAATCTTGATAAGTCCTCTATAGCATTTGCCATTTTATTAGGTTTATTGAGATTTATGTTTTTGTTACATTAACTATTATCTATAATTTCTTTTTCCGCCTTACTCAACCCATACAACTCAAACACCATTTTATCAATAGTGGCATCAGTTTCATTAATCTCGGTTATTAAGTTTTGTGCATTCGCTTTGTTTTCCTCAAACAACTCTATCCAATCGAACTCGTCCTTTTTGGTTAATGGTGTTTTTCCTGTTGCCTTTATGGCTTTGTTAAGTTCTGCAATGAATTCTGTAAACGCTAATTCGCTCCAGTTTTCTAACTTTTTAGTTAGTTTTTCTAGTTTGTATTGTCCTGAAAAGTAATTGTTGAATTTTGTATTTACTCGTTGCAATTCTTTATTTAAGGCTAATATTTTATCAGCATTTTCAATAAATGGTTCTTGTTCAACTGGATTTATTTTTTTGATTGGAAACTTTCTTAAATCATTTAAAATGATTTTTGGAAATAATTTTCTAACTGATTTTGCGGTGTTCTTTACAAAGTAATAGGATAATAATTTGCTGTTTAAAACTGCTAGAATATACTTTAAAGAAATGTCAGAGTTTGCTTTTTCTACAATAGCTATGTTACTCATATTGAATAAATAAATATCTTCATCATAGGTAGCAATTAGGCACTTTGGATAATTTCCTGTAATCTCTCTAATGATAATCTTTTTACCATTAAACAAGTTAAAAGTTCGAGGAGCAGCGAGGTGTTTCCCATACTTTAAATAGGAGCCAGCCCAACTAGTAAAATATCTTCCAACATCTTTCCCTTCTAAATATTTATAAGTATCATTATCAAATTTATAATTATAATCATAAATTCTATTTACTACATCAGAAGCAGTTTGCTTTGGCTCTCCTTTGCCTTTCTCATAAGCTTTTAGACCAGCTTTTATTAAAACTAGATTGTCTAATATTTCAGAATTTTTATTGATTTTCACATTCAATTCATCGCTATCATCATCCAAGAAAACTTTGAATTCATACCCTTTGTTTTTAGAAAATTCAGTTTGTTTTTTTGAATGCGAAAAATAGAATTCATTTCCATTGTTTAATAATATTTCAACAGTGTTTTCCTTTTTAACGATTTCTTTTTCGGCTAATAAAATTACTGTTTCAACATTTGCCGTTTCAAAAGAAAATCCAGCCAAATTTATTATCTGATTTAGCTTATTGGTTTCTAACAAAAACTTTCTTAATCCTTCTCCCGAATACATCATTAACCAAGAATTTGGTATAATCAAACCGTATATCCCACTATCTTTTAGGATAAGAACTGATTTTTCTATGAACAACAAATAAGTGTTGATTTGATATTTAGCTGATACATATTTCGAAACAAAATAATCCTTTTCTTCTTGACGAAAATTATCTCTTGCAAAAACATAAGGCGGATTTCCAATAATGACATCAAAACCACCTTTGGCAAATACCTCTGGGAATTGTTCTTTCCAATTGAAAGCTTTGTCACCGGCAATAGTTTTACTTTCTATAAGTGAGTTACCACATTTGATATTATTGTTTAAACTAGTTAGTTTTCGTTTTGGTTGTGCAGTCCTTAACCACAAGGAAAGTTTTGCAATTTCTACACTTTCGTCATTGAGGTCAACACCATAAATATTGTGCTCTAAAATTTGGTTTTCAATATCGGGAAATACAAAAAAGCCACCAAAGAGTTGCTTGTTGAGTTCGTCTAAATAATTGTGTTCTTTTATCAAGAAATCTAATGCTTGGTTAAGAAATGCACCTGAACCACAAGCAGGGTCACAAATGGTTAGCTCTAGTAGCCATTCTCGATAATCTTTAAGTTGTTGGTCTAGTTTTTTAATTGTGGCTTCGTGGCGATTTTTACGCCCTTTTGCATATTCTTCATCAACGATACCGATTTCTTGTTTTTTCTCCGTACATAGTTTTCCAATCGTATTATCGACTATGTACTTAGTAATATATTTTGGCGTATAAAAAACACCATCTTTTTTTCGTTTGGTTTTTTGTTTGTCAAAATCAGTTCCTTCAATTTCAGCGTTGATGCTTTCAATTTCATTTAACGAATGTTCGAAGATGTGACCAAGTATATTCACATCAACTTGACTTTCGAAATGATAAGTCGTCAAGTGCTTTGTATGACGATATAGTAGTTCATCGTCAATAATGATTGCATCTAAAATAGCATCGGGTTGGAACAATCCACCATTATAAGCAAAGACTTCTTCTTTCTTGTCAGTCCCTTTACGTCCAGTATCGAGAAAACTGAAATATTGTTTATAACGGTCATATAATGGCATTTCCACATCCAACTCTTTCAATGCTTTCCATTCATTGTTGATTGTTGTAATAGTATTAGGTGCTAATAAACCTCTGTCTTCAGCAAACAAAATAAAAAGAAAACGGTCTAAAAGCTTTTGTGACTTTTTGAAAAGTGTCAATTTGAAATTCTTTTCAGTTAAATCACGAAACAGTCCATTATTTTGATTTTGCTTAACCAAATCACGAAACAACTCACGCTTAAATAAAGAGTAATCGCCATAAAATCTATTTGTAATCTCTTTTTCCTCCAGTATAGAGGTTTCTTTTATTGTGAGTGGTTTATTTGATAGTATATTTTCCTTTGCCAAGCATAGATATAACAATTCAAATTGCTTTACAGTAAGTGTAAATAAATTGAACTCTTCATATTCAACAGCATCATTAATGTAGAACCGTAATTTTTCGAAATTGGAAGTAATTACATAATTGCATCCTATGTGATTAGCCTTATAATCAAATGCTTGTTGCCGAATACTTTCGAGGTCTTTGGTATCAGTTCCTTTAAGTTCAATAACTCCTATGGCTTTGCCGTCTTTTAGTATAGCTCCATCCGCTTTTTTAGCTCCTTTTAGGTTTTTGAATTCGGTGGTTAGATTAAATTTTGGTGCGGGATTGAGTGTATAACCCAAGATGTCAACAAATAACTCTCTCAAAAAACCTTCTTGGAATTGTTCTTCTTTACTGTTGCGAATGTTTTCTTGAATAGCAGTATTGTGAAAATACTTGCTATACTTTTTATATGCTTTTTGTATGTGGTCTGTATCTTGTTGGCTCAAATATTTTTTGAGTACAGATGCTTGGAATAACGCCATTTAGTAACACTTTATTTAGATTACCAAATTAGTTAATATTTTGCGAATTATGTAAGAATACTGTAAGGATTTTTAATGACATTGATAATCATAAAAATAAATATCCTATTTTTACACCTGTGAAAATACTAACTCTCATATTATCATTCTATTTGATTGGACTTTCCTGTATTCCCTGTGCAGATGGAGAGGCTTTCTCAACTTCCAAAAAAGTAGCGATAAGTAACCAATCTACACCACACCACGATAACGATGTTTGTTCTCCAATGTGTGTTTGTAGCTGTTGTGGTTGTCAAGGGTTTTCACTAAATAATGCTTCCTCATATAGTCTGATTTCCATTAAGACTATTATTGATAAAAAAATACCCGAATACAAATCGGTTTTTGCTTCCAATTTCTTCGGAAGTATATGGCAACCTCCTCAAATAGCATAATGAAACCCGAATAATTTTGGGTTATAGAGTTGTGGACTTTCCACAGTATTTAATGGGCATTCGTGCCTAATTACTCATTCATTATACTATAACAATGATAAATAAAATCATAAACTTTTCAGTAAACAACAAACTGATTACAGGGGTTTTACTTGCTATTTTTGTTTCGTTTGGAATCTACTCATTTACACAGTTGAGTGTAGATGCGCTACCCGATGTAACCAACAATCAAGTTCAAGTAATTACAAATTCCCCAAATTTAGCTACTCAAGAAGTAGAACAATTTATTACCTATCCATTAGAAACGGAATTCAAATCATTGCAGGAAATGGTAGAATTGCGAAGTACAAGCCGTTCGGGATTATCAGTAATAACAATTGTTTTTAAGGACAACGTGCCTGTAAATATCGCTCGTCAACGTGTTGATGAAAAAATTAAAACAGCCACAGAAAACATACCCAAACAATACGGTTCTCCCGAATTATTGCCCCCAACTACTGGGCTTGGAGAAATTTTCCAATATGTGTTAGTGCCACAAAAAGGCTATGAAAAAAAATACGACCTATCCGAATTAAGAACTATTCAAGATTGGATTGTTCGCCGTCAGCTATTAGGAACTGTTGGCGTGGTAGATGTAAGTAGTTTTGGTGGTAAACTCAAGCAATATGAAGTTTCGGTAAAACCAGAGCGATTAGCAGCCAATAATTTGAACCTAATAGATGTTTTTGATGCGCTGCAAAACAACAACGAAAACACAGGTGGAAGTTACATTGATAAAGGTCCGAATATCTACTTTATACGAGGAGAAGGATTAATTCAAAACTTGGAAGACATCAATAACATTGTGGTAAAAAACAATACTGGTGTTCCTATTCTAATAAAAGATATTGCCGAAGTAAAATTTGGTTCAGCACCTCGTTATGGTGCAATGACAAGAAACGGAGGCGGAGAAACTGTCGGAGGTGTTGTCTTGATGCAAAAAGGCGAAAACGCTGTGAGGGTTATTGGAAGAGTAAAAGACAGAATAAAATCAATCGAAAAATCATTACCTCAAGGAGTAAAAATTGATGTGTTCATTGATAGAACCAAACTAATTGACAGAACAGTTCACACGGTAAGTACAAATTTGCTTGAGGGTGCATTAATTGTAATCCTTGTTTTGGTGTTGTTTTTAGGAAGTTTGCGAGCTGGGTTAATAGTAGCTTCAGTAATTCCTTTAGCGATGCTTTTTGCTATAATTATTATGAATATGTTCGGATTAAGTGCCAATCTAATGAGTATGGGAGCATTGGATTTTGGTCTTATAGTGGATGGAGCTGTTATCATTGTTGAAGCCACATTGCACATTTTCTCCAAGCATTATAAAAACAATATGCTGTCCCAAAAACAAATGGACAAGGAAGTAATCAGTAACTCTTCTAAAATTATGAGTAGTGCCATTTTTGGGCAAATCATAATCTTAATAGTTTACATTCCATTATTTGTATTGAGTGGTGTTGAGGGCAAAATGTTTATGCCAATGGCGCAAACTGTAAGCTTTGCTATTTTGGGAGCATTAATACTTTCCCTTACTTATGTGCCGTGGGCTAGTAGTTTATTTTTAAGTAAACAAATCCACGACAAACCTAATTTTACCGATAGGTTTATGAATAAGTTGAACAACTGGTATCAACCCTATTTAGTAAAAGCTTTGGAGCGAAAATTTATAGTTGTTGGGAGTGCTATTTTTCTATTCATCGCATCACTATTTATATTTAATTCTTTAGGTGGTGAGTTTATCCCCGAATTAGACGAGGGAGATTTTGCTATGAATTATACTATTCGTCAAGGAAGTAGTTTACCACAAAGTATTGAAGTAGCTACACAATTAGAAAATATTGTAAAACAATTTCCGGAAGTTAATGAAGCAGTAAGTAAAATTGGCAGTAGTGAAATACCAACAGACCCAATGCCAATTGAAAGTGCCGATGTAATTATGGTTTTAAAAGACAAAAAAGAATGGACTACTGCAAGTGACAAGGAAGAATTGGCAGAAAAAATGAATGAAAAGTTGAGTGCCATTCCGGGATGTAATTTGTCTTTTGAGCAACCTATTCAAATGCGTTTTAATGAGCTGATTGCAGGGGTTAAATCGGATATTGCGATAAAAATATTTGGAGACAATTTAGACCGTCTTTTTTCGGAAGCAAACAAAGCAGTTCCTCTCTTAAAATCAATTGACGGTTTAGCTGATATTAAAGTTGAACAAGTGACAGGGATGCCTAATTTGGTAGTCAGTTATAATCGTAACAAAATTGCACAATATGGTTTGAACATTGCCAATGTGAACCGAATTATAAATACAGCTTATGCAGGAGGAACAACTGGAGTTGTTTATGAGGGAGAAAGAAAATTTGATTTAGTAGTTCGTATTCCAAAAAATGAAAATACAGATATTGATGCCCTTAAAAGTTTATTGATTCCTACTCCAAACGGTAATCAAATACCTTTAAACGAAGTAGCAGAAGTAACTTTTAAAACATCTCCATCGCAAATAAGCCGTGAAGATGCACAACGCAGAATTGTGATAGAAGCCAATGTTAGAGGTCGTGATGTAGAAAGTGTCGTTTTAGACATTCAAAAAAAGTTAGATGCTAAATTAAAACTTCCCGAAGGCTATTTTATCACTTATGGAGGGCAGTTTCAAAACTTGCAGGAAGCTAAAGGGCGTTTGCAATTGGCTGTTCCTGTTGCGTTATTGCTGATTTTCTTTTTACTGTTTATTACATTCAAATCCATTAAAGAAGCTACTATTATCTTTTCGGCTATTCCATTAGCGGCTATTGGCGGTATATTGGCTTTATGGGTTCGTGGAATGAATTTTAGCATTTCAGCAGGAGTTGGATTTATTGCATTATTTGGCGTGGCAGTACTCAACGGTATTGTATTAATCAGTTATTATAACAGTCTGAAAGACGAGGGAGAAGATGATTTATTGAAACGAATTTACAAAGGAAGTGCTGCTAGGTTAAGACCTATTTTGGCAACTGCAACTGTAGCATCATTAGGTTTTTTGCCAATGGCATTGTCAACCAGTGCAGGTGCAGAAGTACAAAAACCTTTAGCAACCGTTGTAATAGGTGGTTTATTAACCTCTACATTATTGACTTTATTTGTTTTACCTGTTTTATATTATTTAGTTATGACACCCAAAAAACCTAAAAAGGGAAATCCTGTAATTACTGTTATTGCATTGTTGATAATGAGCAGTTTTTCATATACTGCAAAAGCACAAACCAATCCGTTACAGTTAAACGATGCTTTGCAATTAGCAATAAAAAATTACCCAACTATACAACAGGCATCGTTGCAAACCAAGCAACAGCAAACTTTGACAAAAACGGCTACTGTTTTAGATCCTTTTAGCATCAATAGCAATTTAGGACAAATGAACAGTAAGCTTTTTGATTACAATGTTGGAGTAGCACAAGGTTTCAGAGTAACTAATAGTGCTAATAGGAAACTGTTAAATCAGAATGTAACCCTAGCCAAATCCTTTGAAGAAGTTACCAAAAGTGAATTGATTAAAAATGTTTCCAATGCATATTACAATTGGCTTTACAGTTGGCAACAATACAATTTACTGGTTGAAACCGATAAGGTTTTTGCTGACTATGAAAAGTATGCTGATAAAAAATTTCAAGTTGGCGAGAGCAACAGATTAGAGAAAATCAGTGCATCATTACAACGTAAAGAATTGAAAAGCCAACTGGCACAAGCCAATACACAAGTGGTTTATTATTTGACGGAACTTCAAAAATGGACAAAAAGCAATGAAAACTACACAGCTCCATCAAAGTACGAAGCGTTGCCCGAAATCAGTTTAACCGATAGTACATTAGTGAAAGACCATCCCATTTTAAAGTATTTGCAACAACAGATTATTACCAAAGAATTAACAGTAAAAGCAGAAAAGGCAAAGGCAATACCATCTTTTAATTTGGGCTTCAACGGACAAAGTTTAGACAAGGAAAAGCCATTCTATTACGGAAGTGTTGGAATTAATATTCCTTTGTTCAGAAATGGCATCAAAGCAAGAAGCCAAGCGGCTGAAATTGAAACGCAGATTGCAAAAAAGGAATTGGAAAAATCACAGCAGGAATTAACAACAATCTATTTGCAACAATTTGAACAACAAAAACAATATTTGGAACAACTCAATTATTACAAAGCAGAGGGTTTACCAATGGCTGAAAGTATTATAACCTCCGCTCAACGGTTATACAAATCGGGAGACATCGGCTATATTGAGTATGCCCAAAACCTAAAAGATGCCAATAAAATAAAAACAGATTATCTAACGGTGTTGAATAATTACAATCAAACGGTTATCAATATTCAATACTTAATTAACAAATAAAATTCATTCTTATGAAACACAATATAATCATCGCACTTATTGCTATACTGACCTTTAGCTCGTGCAAGAACAATTCCGAAGAACCTAAAAAAGAAGAAGCTAAAACTGAATCGAAAAGCCAAACTATCGTTCATTTTACAGATGCTCAAATCAAGGCTATCGGATTAGAGTTGGGTAGTTTTGAAAACAAAAACCTAACTTCTTCCTTAAAAATAAATGGTAAGCTTTCTTTGCCTCCACAATACCAAGCGCAAGTGAGTATTTTGAGTGGTGGAATTGTAAAAAACATCTACGTTCAAGAGGGCGAATTTGTAAAAGCAGGGAAAACATTAGCTACTATTGTCAATACCGAAGTTTTGCAATTGCAACAAGATTATTTAGAGAACAACGCTAATCTTTCTTATTTGGAAAAGGAATACCAACGCCAAAAGGAATTAAGGGATGATAACATCAACGCAGGTAAGACCTATCAACAGGCACAAAGGGAATTGCAGATTGCACAAGCCAAAAGAGAAACCTTTAAATCTAAATTGATGCAATTGGGTATTAATGTTGCTAATTTATCTTCTAAAAACATTGCTTCAAGCATTGCCATTACTGCTCCTATCAGTGGTTACATCCAACACGTCAATTTGAGTATGGGAAAATATGCTGAACCTAACGCCTTACTTTTTGAAATCATTGACAATCGTTTTTTACATTTGGATTTGAAAGTTTTTGAAAAAGACATTCACAAAATAAAGATTGGACAGCAAATAACTTTCAGCGATGCCAATGATATTGCACACACGCACCCTGCCACTATTTATGCAGTCAATAAAGCGTTTGAACCTAATGAACAAGCGGTATTGGTTCACGCCAAAATTAACGAAATGACCGAAACGGTTTTGCCGGGTATGTATGTAGAGGCAAGAGTAAAAATCAATAATGCGAATGCAATTGCATTACCAACGGAAGCTATTGTAAACAATGGAGAAGACCATTTTATATTTATTGAAACAGCCAAGAATACGTTTCAACAAATTAAAATTACTACTGGAGCAACTGATATGGGATATACCGAAGTAAAAGCAATTGACAAAGTAGCATCCGATGCCAAAGTAGTAATTAAAGGAGCTTACTATTTATTGTCAGAATTGACAAAAGGAAGCGGAGAAGAAGAGTAAATAAAACACAATAATAATTTAAAAATAATAAAAATGAAGAATGTACTAAAATCAACGCTATTGATAATAGCTGTATTATTTATTTCAAATACAACAATAGCACAAAAGACAAATCAAAAAGCAATTATTAAAACCACTTTAAACTGCGACCATTGTAAAGAATGTGAAACGTGTGGATTAAAATTTAAAACAGAAATGCTAAAAATCAAAGGCGTAAAAATGTATGAGCTTGATGATAAGGCTCAAACTTTTACTATCTATTACAATTCAAAAAAAACAACCTTATTGGAAATCAAAAAAGGAATTGCCAAATTAGGCTATGATGCTGATGAGATAAAAGCTACTGAAGAAGGATTGGCTTCTTTAGATGGATGCTGTAAAGCAATTTAAAAAAACTTACCATGAAACAATATCAAATTTTCGCAATTATATCTATGGTATTTGCAGGATTTACTTCTGTAATAGCCAAAGCTGGATTAAAAAACGTTGCTTCTGATACAGGTTTGGCAATCAGAACATCGTTTGTTTTTTTCCTTATTTGGCTCAATATTTTGGTATTCAACAATACGAAAGATTTTGCAAACCTTACCAAAAAAGACTTTTTGCTTCTCGGAATATCGGGATTAACAACTACAATTTCATGGATATTTTATTATCGGGCAATGAAAGTTGGTAATGTTTCAGAAATTGCACTAATTGATAAAGGCAGTATAATCATTGTACTTGCCTTATCATTTTTCTTTTTAAACGAACAATTTACTTGGAAAATTGCTATTGGTGGTTTATTGATTATTAGCGGAATTTTAATATTAACATTAAAGTAAAAGATGCAACACCAACACAAATACGATGCAAATGGCAAACAGCTTTGTTGCACACTCGAAGAGAAAATAAATCATAAAACAGATAAGCAATCAGGATGTTGTAGTACTCACGATGAACACAAATATTCTGATGATGACGGACACGACCACGACCATTCTAGCGGAAACCAAACTACATTGCAAATGTTTACTCCTGCAATTATTAGTTTCGCTTTGTTACTCATTGCAATCGCTTTCGACAATTATTTTCCTCAAACTTGGTTTACAGGTTGGGTGCGAATTGGTTGGTATATTATGGCTTATATTCCTGTTGGTTTTCCTGTTTTAAAAGAAGCTGTTGAAAGCATCCGTAAAGGCGAAATATTTTCGGAATTTCTATTAATGTGCATCGCTACAATTGGAGCATTTTCGATAGGTCAGTTTCCCGAAGGAGTTGCTGTAATGCTGTTTTATGCTATTGGAGAAATATTTCAAACATTAGCAGTTCAAAGAGCAAAATCTAATATCAAATTATTATTAGACCAGCGACCTGATGAAGCTACCGTTTTAAAGGAAAATATTGCTATTTCCAAAAAAGCTTCTGAAATAACTATTGGCGAAATCATCCAATTAAAACCTGGAGAAAAATTAGCATTAGATGGAAAATTATTGTCAGACAATGCAACATTTAATACCGCCGCATTGACAGGAGAAAGCAAACCCGATAGTAAGCTGAAAGGAGAAACCGTTTTGGCAGGAATGATAAACCTAAACACCGTTGCTCAAGTTGAAGTTACTACTGCTTATACCGATAGTAAACTTTCAAAAATTCTCGAAATGGTGCAGGAAGCCACAGCCAAAAAAGCACCAACAGAATTATTCATTAGAAAATTTGCCAAAATCTATACACCAATTGTAGTGTTTTTAGCAATTGCAATTTGTGTGTTACCAATGCTTTTTGTTGATAATTATGTGTTTAGAGATTGGCTATACAGAGCATTAGTCTTCTTGGTTATTTCCTGTCCTTGTGCTTTAGTTATCAGTATTCCTTTGGGTTATTTTGGCGGAATTGGAGCAGCGAGTAAAAACGGTATTCTTTTTAAAGGTTCTAGTTTTCTCGATATAATGGCATCTATTCAAGTAGTTGTTATGGATAAAACAGGAACACTAACCAAAGGCGTTTTTAAAGTTCAAAAAGTAGTAGCCGTTGATGTTTCAGAATCAGATTTAGTAAAATGGGTAGCAGCACTTGAAACCAAATCAACGCATCCAGTAGGAACTGCTATAATTGAACACGCAAAAGGAATAGAAAAAGATGCAAGTGTTACTGATGTTGAAGAAATTGCAGGACACGGACTAAAAGGTAAAGTTGACGGAAACGAAATTTTGGCAGGAAATGTAAAACTGATGAAAAAATACAATATCAGTTACGATGCCGAAATCGAGAATACTCCTTTTACAATTATTGTTATTGCCATCAATCAAAAGTATTCCGGCTATTTTCTAATTGCCGATGAAATAAAAGAAGATGCAAAACAGGCAATTGAAAGCTTACACAAGGTAAATATCAAAACCGTAATGCTTTCGGGCGATAAACAAGCCGTTGTAAAGGCTGTTGCAAAAGAATTAAGTATAGATTTAGCACACGGCGATTTATTGCCTGAAAACAAAGTAGAAAAAGTACAAGAACTGAAATCACAAAACCTAAAAATTGCTTTTGTTGGTGATGGTGTAAATGATGCGCCTGTAGTTGCCCTCGCCGATGCAGGAATTGCAATGGGTGGTTTGGGAAGCGATGCAACAATAGAAACCGCAGACATCGTAATTCAAAACGACCAGCCATATAAAATATTTACCGCGATCAATATTGGCAAAAAAACAAAACAAATTGTTTGGCAAAATATCGGTTTAGCATTTACAGTAAAAGCAATTGTTTTGATTCTCGGTGCAGGTGGTTTAGCAACTATGTGGGAAGCTGTTTTTGCAGATGTTGGTGTAGCATTGTTGGCGATTCTAAATGCAGTAAGAATTCAAAGGATGAAATTTATTTAAAAGAAAACCCGTTACTTTCATAACGGGTTTATTTTTGTCTAATCTATTTAAGGCTAGTTACAACCTGGTGTATCAGGACAACTTGCTTTATCACAAGTTGTAGTTTTAACAGAACAAGATTGTTTAGTATTATCCGAACAAATACAACCCGGTCTGTCTGGGCAAACATCTTTAGATTTAGTTACAAAACTGTTGTTTGCAAAAGCCAAGGCACCGCTAATCATTATTAAAGCGAGAATGCCAATTCCTAATTTTTTTTTCATGATAGTATAAATATTATGTTTAAATTATTTTCAATTTGTTGACGAAAAAATTTAAACGCTATCAGGGGGATGAAAATAGCTTGAACTAAAGTTAGAAATGAAATTTACATTCTGTAATGGGTAACTAACCTTAATTTCCTGAATGAAGAGTGGTTCAAAAGTGCTTGCTGAGGGTATAAATGCAAAACAATAAGCACAAGATTGAAAAGGATTGCATATTCCGGTTTGTTGACTTTTTCCGGATTTACTTTCATTTTTATTATTGCAGCAATTTTTATCACAACTTTCGTTAGAGTGTAAAATTGTAGTATTGACATAACTTACAAAAGGTAGAGCTGTCAAAACTGTTATGTACAATGCAATTATAAAAGTTATTGATTTCATACAGTAGCAAATATAGATATTTTTTCAATACAGCCACCTTACCTAATTTATGAATATAGTGTAAAATTATTTTGCGAAAATAAATATTAATCGTAATATTGCAATATAAATATATTACTATGGGAGCAACTAAAACTGACCACTTTACCGAACAACAAAATGATTTAGCCATTTTAGCCAAAGCATTAGGGCATCCTGCCCGAATAGCAATTATGGAATACTTACTAAAAGTTGATACTTGTATCTGTGGAGACATTGTAAACGAATTGCCATTGGCGCAACCAACGGTATCACAACATCTAAAAGAACTAAAAAATGCAGGCTTGATAAAAGGAAGTATTGAAGGAAACTCAATATGCTATTGTATTAATGAATCTGGTGTAGAAAAAATCAAAGGCTTTTTTCAGCACATTACGGAACATCTTGATAAAAAAAGAAATAAATGTTGTTAAACTTAAATAATGAATTATTATGAAATTATCACAAATTAAATCTATTCTAAAAACAGTTGAAGCTGTTAACTTCACTTTACCGAACGGCACTTCAGTACCTGAACATTTCCATGTAACCGAAGTAGGTTTAATAACCAAAAACTTCATCGATTGTGGCGGAACAGTACGAAAAGAAACTGTTGTTAATTTCCAGTTGTGGGATGCCAATGATTTTGAACATCGTTTAAAACCTCAAAAATTAATAAACATTATTGAACTATCTGAAAAAGTATTAGGGATTGAAGATTTTGAAATTGAAGTTGAATACCAAGACACAACCATTGGTAAATACGATTTAGATTTTGACGGAAACGATTTTGTCTTACTAAACAAACAAACCGCTTGTTTGGCACAAGACCAATGTGGCATTCCTGCCGAAAAGCAAAAAGTAAGATTATCAGATAGAACAGATGAACCTTGTTGCGCTCCTGATGGAAACTGTTGTTAATAAAGTAACTCCTAGAAATCAAAAAAATGACTACAACTAAAACAATTATTTTTTCGGAAATTGAAAAATTAATAAGCACTTTTAATTTCAATAACATTTCGGCAGAGCGTAAAGAAACTTTGCAACCGCTTGTCGACTACATTCAGTCCAAAACTACAAATCGGCAGGAAATAAGATTGAATTTAATTTGTACTCACAATTCAAGAAGAAGCCATCTTTCCCAAGTTTGGGCACAAACAGCGGCAGCTAATTATAATATCAATAATGTATTTTGTTATTCGGGCGGAACAGAAGCAACAGCAATGTTTCCTATGGTTGCAAAAACTTTAGAAAATCAAGGCTTCAAAATCAAAAAAATTGCAGAGGGAAACAATCCAATTTACAGTATCAAATACGCAGAAAATGAGCATCCAATTATTGGCTTTTCTAAAACCTATGATGATGACTTTAACCCCGAAAATCAGTTTGCCGCTATAATGACTTGTTCACAAGCCGATGGAGGTTGCCCTTTTATTGCAGGTGCAGAGAAACGTATTCCAATCACATTTGAAGACCCAAAAGCATTTGACAACACTCCACAACAAGCAGAAAAATATGAGGAACGCAGTTTACAGATTGCAACCGAAATGTTTTATGTTTTCTCACTAATCAAACAATAATTATGTCAGCAAATAATTGTGCTCCTGTAGTAGAACGAAAAAAGTTAGGCTTTCTTGATAGATTTTTAACCCTTTGGATATTCTTAGCAATGGCTGTAGGTGTATCTGTTGGCTATTTCATTCCCTCAAGTAGTGGTTTTATTAATTCCTTTTCAAGTGGGACAACCAATATCCCTTTAGCAATAGGATTAATTCTGATGATGTACCCACCATTAGCCAAAGTGAATTATTCCAAAATGGGAGAAGTATTTAAAAACACAAAAGTACTCGGCGCATCATTAATTTTAAATTGGATTATTGGTCCGATTTTGATGTTCTTTTTAGCATTATTATTTCTAAATGGCTATCCCGAATACATGATTGGGGTAATTCTTATCGGTTTAGCCCGATGTATTGCAATGGTAGTGGTTTGGAATGATTTAGCCGAAGGAAATCGTGAATACGGAGCAGGATTAATAGCTTTAAACAGTATTTTTCAAGTATTGTTGTACAGTGTTTATGCTTATGTTTTCATCACGATTTTACCTCCTTATTTTGGATATAAAGGCTTTGAAGTGAATATTAGCATCGGACAAATTGCAGAAAGCGTAGGTGTATATTTAGGAATTCCTTTTGCACTCGGAATAATAAGCCGTTACACCCTTATTGCTCTCAAAGGTTCAGAATGGTTTGAAAATAAATATGTTCCTTTTATTTCTCCAATAACATTAATTTCATTGTTATTCACTATAATTTTAATGTTCAGTTTAAAAGGAGAATTAATTATACAGATTCCAATGGATGTAGTTCGGATTGCAATTCCGTTAGTAATCTATTTTGCAATAATGTTTACCATCAGTTTTTTCATAGGCAAATATTTTGGCGCAGATTATTCAAAATCGACAGCAATTGCCTTTACAGCAACTGGAAACAATTTTGAATTAGCGATTGCGGTAGCTATTGGAGTTTTTGGTATCAATAGTGGTGAAGCTTTTGCAGGTGTTATTGGACCATTAGTGGAAGTGCCTGCATTAATTGCATTGGTAAATCTTGCTTTTTGGTTTAGGAAAAAATATTATATTGCTAAAGCATAAATTTCTTCAAATAAGAAGTAACACATCTAAAACAATATGCGATAAAAATAATTGCAATACCTTTACAAATTTTTGTAAAGGTTTATGTGTTTTGAATATGTTCTTTATTAAAGGAATTGCAATGCAATTGCAATGAATAATATCAATAATTGCAATCCAGTTGCATCTTTATTAAAGAGGGAATTATTTAGGTTATTTTTTATTTGTTGTACCTTATTTGTACCTCATTTCATTAAAGCCCTTTAAAATCAATAACTCATTATTTCTGTATCGGAAAGTGATTTTTTTAAGAATTAAATTTTCTTTTTTTAAAATAGAATTAAATTGTAAAATAATCTAAAAGTAGTATCTTTCATCACATTTAATTTATATGAGCAAAGAACGAGAAATAGAAGAGCGTTTCATTCAAAAACTTGTTGATTTAAAATACACATATCGTCCTGATATTAAGGACAGAATCTCTCTTGAAAAAAACTTCAAACAAAAATTTGAGCTACTGAATCGAGTTAATTTAAGTGCTTCTGAATTTGCACGTTTGCGTGATGAAATCATCAATCCTGATGTTTTTGCTGCTTCAAAATTCTTAAGAGAAAGACAATATTTTCAAAGAGAAGACGGCACTCCACTACAATATTCACTCGTAAATTTAAAAGATTGGTGTAAAAATGATTTTGAAGTCATCAATCAATTACGAATAAATACCGAGAATAGTCATCATCGATATGATGTGATTTTATTAATTAATGGTTTGCCATTGGTTCAAATCGAGCTAAAAGACATTGCCATCTCTCCAAGAAAAGCCATGCAACAAATTGTTGATTACAAAAACGATGCAGGAAATGGTTATACAAATTCATTGCTTTGTTTTATGCAGTTGTTTATAGTGAGTAATGAATTTGATACTTATTACTTTGCAAACAATAAAAATCAACATTTTCAGTTTGATGCAGACGAACAGTTTTTACCTGTTTACAAACTATCCGATGAAAATAATGTAAAAATCTCTCGTCTAGATGCTTTTTCTTCTAAATTTCTACCTAAATGTACTTTGGGCGAAATGATTAGCAAATACATGGTTTTGGTTGCTAGTGAGCAAAAATTACTAGTTATGCGACCTTACCAAATTTATGCAGTAAAAGCAATAGTAGATAGTATTCAACAAAACAGAGGAAACGGCTATATATGGCACACTACAGGTAGTGGAAAAACATTGACCTCGTTTAAAGCCTCAACGCTACTTAAAGAAAATCCTGAAATTGACAAATGTCTTTTTGTCGTTGACCGAAAAGATCTTGACCGTCAAACGCGGGAAGAATTTAATAAATTTCAAGAAGGTAGTGTAGAAGAAAACACCAATACCGAAACGCTTGTACGCCGTTTGCTTTCTTCTAGTTATGAAGACAAAGTAATTGTTACCACCATTCAAAAACTGGGAATTGCCTTAGATAGCAACAGCAAAAAAAATTATAAAGAACGTCTTGAATCGTTACAAGACAAACGCATGGTTTTTATTTTTGACGAATGCCATCGTTCGCAATTTGGTGATAACCACCAAGCAATTAAAGACTTCTTTCCAAAAGCACAACTTTTTGGCTTTACAGGTACACCCATTTTCCCAGAAAATTCAACTTATATTGAACGCGAAGATAAGATTGCTACCTACAAAACTACCAAATCCATCTTTCAAAACGAGTTTCCAACATATACTATAACTGAAGCTATAGAAGATAAAAACGTTTTGCGTTTTCATATCGATTATTTTGAAGGCAAAGGAGAAGTAAAACCAAAACCAGGTGAAGCCATAGCCCAACAAGCTGTGGTAGAAGCCATTATTGAAAAACACAATGCAGCAACTAACCAACGTAAGTTTAATGCCATTTTAGCCACAGCAAGTATTAACAACGCTATTGAATATTACCGTTTGTTTAAAACTATTCAAAAGCAAAAAGCTGAAGCAGACGATAGCTATGTGCCTTTAAACGTTACTTGTGTTTTTTCTCCACCAGCACAATTGTTGGGTAAAGAGGGTAATCAAAAAAATGTGGATGATATTCGTCAACTGCAAGAAGATTTACATCAGGAACAATATGACAACCAGCAAAATCCTGAAGAAAAGAAACAAGCGTTAGAAGAAATTATTGCCGATTTTAATAAGAAATATGAAACTAATCATACCATAACTGAGTTTGATTTGTACTATCAAGATGTACAACAACGCATCAAAGACCAAAAATACAGTAACAAAGATTATCCACATCAGAAAAAAATTGACATTACTATTGTAGTCGATATGCTGCTCACTGGTTTTGACTCTAAGTTTCTCAATACGCTGTATGTAGATAAAAAACTGCGGTATCACGGTTTAATACAAGCGTTTTCACGAACCAACCGCGTTTTGAACGACAGTAAACCGTATGGAAACATACTCGATTTTCGTTCACAAGAAGAAGCAGTTAATCAAGCTATTGCACTATTTTCTGGTAAAACTATTGATAAAGCTGTTAAAATTTGGATGGTAGAACCTGCCGAAGAAGTCATTGAAAAATACCAAAAAGCGGTTGAAGAATTAGGTATTTATATGACCTCGCAAAACTTAGTTAACGAACCTAGCGAGGTGTATAATCTTAAAGGTGATAGTGCCAAAATTGCTTTTGTTAAAAATTTTAAAGAGGTACAACGACTCAAAACACAACTCGATCAGTATACCGATTTAAACGATACGCAAAAACAACAAATTGAAACTATTTTACCCACTGATACGCTTCAGGCGTTTCGTAGTTCGTATATCGAAACTGCAAAACAGTTCAGAGAAATACAAGAAAAAGAAGGCAATGATGCACCCGAAGCCATTCAGCAACTCGATTTTGAATTTGTGCTTTTTGCCTCAGCCGTAATTGACTACGACTATATTATGAATTTGGTAGCCAACAACTTGCAACTCAAACCATCAAAACAAAAGATGACCAAACAAGAAATTATTGGATTGCTGTCTTCTACTTCTAACCTAATGGAAGAACGCGAAGACATTACCGAATACATTAACAGTTTGGATTGGAATGTGGCGCAAGATGTAGAAAAACTCAAACAAGGCTATAAAGACTTTAAAGAAGAAAAATACAACAAAGAACTCAAACGCATAGCCGAAATACATAGTATAGACATGCAACAACTCAAAGCTTTTGTAAACACCATCATGAACCGATTGATATTTGATGGCGAACAATTAACCGATTTATTAGAACCTTTACAACTCAACTGGAAAGAACGCAGTGCCAAAGAAGAAGCACTCATGACCGACCTTATACCACAACTCAAAAAACTAGCCAACGGTAGTGAAATATCTGGATTAAGTGCTTATGAAAAATAACAACCCACTACTACCCGATTTACGTTTTCCTGAGTTTAAAAATGATGGAGAATGGGAGGAGAAAATATTAAATGATGTAAGTTTTATTACAAATGGTAAAGCAAATGCTCAAGATCATATAGAAAATGGTAAATACCCATTATTTGATAGGTCAGAAGTTATTAAGGCTTCAAATGAGTATATTTTTGATTCTGAGGCAGTAATTGTACCTGGAGAAGGTGTGAGATTTGTGCCTAAATATTACAAAGGAAAATTTAATCTACATCAAAGAGCATATGTTTTGAAAGATTTCAATAGTAATGGTCAGTTTGTATATTTTTCAGTTTTCAGTAAGAGTAATCTTTTATCAAAAAAAGCCGTTCAATCAACTGTCCTTTCATTGAGATTGCCAATTCTTCAAAATTTCCCAATTGAAGTTCCCAAAAACCCACTCGAACAACAAAAAATAGCTGATTGTCTCAGTTCATTGGATGCGTTATTGGAAGCCCACCAAGAAAAACTAAGTGCCTTACAAAAGCACAAAAAAGGATTGTTGCAACACCTTTTTCCACAAGAAGACGAAAAAGTACCCAAATTTCGATTTAAGGAGTTTGAAAATGAGGGTGAGTGGGAAGAGACTAAATTGGGTGAAATAGCAACCATCATAAACGAGAGGGTTGGTAATCGAAACTTTACCTTGATTAGTATTGACTCTGGTAAAGGATTAATATCACAGTTAGAAAAATTTGGAAGAGAAATTGCTGGAAATTCTTATGGTAATTATATAGTAATTAAGAAAAATGATTTCGCATTTAACAAAAGTTCAACAAAGGTTTTTCCAGAAGGACAGATATCAATATTAGACAAATATGAAGTTGGTGCAGTTCCAAATAGTATATTTACTTGTTTTAGAGTAAATGAAGAAAAAATATTTCCTTACTATTTAAAATTTTTATTTGATAACAATATTCATGGAAAATGGTTACGAAAATTTATTGCAATTGGAGCAAGAGCAAATGGTGCTTTGAATGTAAATAATAGTGACCTATTAGAATTAAAAGTACCTCTGCCCAAAATTAAAGAACAACAAAAAATAGCCGATACACTTTCATCTTTAGACAGTTTAATTCAAGCCCAAAACCAGAAAATAACGCAACTGCAAAACCATAAAAAAGGCTTGTTGCAAGGGTTGTTTCCTAAAATAAATGAGTAGTTATGGCGAGTGTTAAAGAAATAGCGCAACAAATAAAAAATGTTGACGAGTACATCGTTTGCATTTATGCCTTTAATGCTACTGGTAAAACACGCTTGTCTGTTGCCTACAAAGACATTACCAAAGAAGAAAACAACGGTAATCACTCCGGAGTGTATTACAATGCGTACAGCGAAGATTTATTTTCTTGGGATAATGATGAAGAAAACCCCAATGATACTAAAAATCTAAAGTTGGATATAAAATTCAGTAACTTAAACCAATTCTACAGCTTACTCTCAGAAGATAAAGTAAATGTATTTTTAGCCAACTATCATCCTACTTATAAATTTCGTTTTATTACTGATGACAATCAAGCCATTGCAATTCAATCGGTTGTTTTTTTTAAAGAAAGAAAAGAAGATGAATTCATAAAAATATCGCGAGGTGAAGAACGTATTTTTATTTGGTGTTTTTATTTGGCATTGTTCAAAATTGAAGGTTTGGCAGACAAACAAGATACTCATTTGTTTATAGATGATCCTGTTTCAAGTCTTGACGAGCATAATATATTTTTAACATCAGATACCATCATGCAAATCATTGAAGATAATTTTGATACTAACCGAAAAATTATCCTCACTACACATCATATCGGATTATTTGCTGTTTTATTTGACCGATTAAATCACGGAGAAAAAAGCGAGCGTTACAAGAAAAATGCAAAATCGTTTATGCTGAAACGAACAGGCGAAGAATTAGAATTAAAAGAATTTAAAAACGAAGTTTTCCTTTATCATCTTCATTTATTTCAGGTATTGGAAGAAGCTAGAAGAACACAATTATTTACCTATCATTTTGTTTTACTAAGACAATTGCTTGAAAACATTGTTTCTTTTTTGGGTAAAAGTCAAATCAAGTTTGTTTTAGAAGAGATAAAACTAGACAATTCAACTCAAAGCATCAATATGTTAAACTCTCTGTCGCACAAAAGAGTATTTGTTCCTCAATTCAACGAAATGAACGAGGAAGAAGTCAAAACATTCAATGAAATTTTTGAAAAACTATTAATAAAATATAATTTTAGATTTTAGTCAATATGACACAAAAAGAACAAAAACAATTAGGAGCAGCACTTTGGGATATCGCGAACGAATTGCGTGGCGCAATGAATGCCGATGATTTTAGAGATTATATGCTGTCGTTCCTGTTTTTAAAATACTTGTCTTCCAACTACGAAGAGTCGGTCAAAAAACTATTAGGAACCGATTATCCTGTTTTAGAAGACAAAGATACACGCATTCCACTCAAAGTTTGGTACGATACTAATCCAGAAGATCATGCCGAATTTGAAAAACAAATGCGTCGTAAAATTCACTATGTGATCAAACCGCAACATTTGTGGAGTAGCATAGCTGAAATGGCACTAATTCAAGATGGTGAATTATTGGCAACACTAGAAGATGGTTTTCGTTTTATAGAAAACGAGTCGTTTGAAAGTACGTTTCAAGGATTGTTTTCAGAAATCAATCTAAACTCTGAAAAGCTAGGAAAAACCCCAAAAGAACGCAACGATGTTTTGTGCAAAATTGTTTCAAAAATAAATGATGGTATCAAAGATTTCTCTACCGATAGCGACAGACTTGGCGATGCTTATGAATATTTAATCGGACAATTTGCAGCAGGTTCAGGAAAAAAAGCAGGAGAGTTTTATACACCACAAGAACTATCGACTGTGCTATCCGAAATTGTTACGTTAGACAGTCAAGATCCAACAACAGGATTAAAAAACAAATTAGAACGTGTATTGGATTTTGCTTGTGGTTCGGGTTCGCTTTTGCTTAATGTAAGAAAACGTATTAAAGATAATAATGGTAGTATCGGTAAAATATTTGGACAAGAAAAAAACATTACTACTTATAACCTTGCACGAATGAACATGATTTTGCATGGTGTAAAAGATACGGAGTTTGAAATATTTCACGGAGACACCTTACTCAACCAATGGGATGATTTAAATGAAATGAACCCAAGCAAAAAAATTGTTTTTGATGCCATTGTAGCTAATCCACCGTTTAGTTTACGTTGGGAACCAAACGAAGCTATGTCGGAAGATTTTCGTTTTAAAAGTTATGGATTAGCTCCAAAATCGGCTGCTGATTTTGCATTCTTACTGCATGGATTTCATTTTTTAAGTCAAGAAGGAACTATGGCAATTATTTTGCCTCATGGTGTATTGTTTCGCGGCGGAGCAGAAGAACGCATTCGTACCAAATTATTAAAAGACAATAATATTGATACAGTTATTGGATTACCTTCTAATTTATTTTATTCAACAGGCATTCCAGTTTGTATTTTAGTATTAAAGAAATGTAAAAAAGAAGATGATGTACTTTTTATAAATGCAAGTGAGTATTTTGACAAAGAAAAACGTCAAAATAAATTAAGTGACGATCATATTCAAAAAATCATTGATACCTATAAATATCGACCAGAAAAACAAGAACGTTATAGCCGTAGAGTATCTATGGAAGAAATTGAAAGCAATGGTTATAATTTGAATATTTCAAGATATGTAAGCACTTCTTTAGATGAAGAACAAATAAGTTTAGAAGATGTAAATAAAAAACTAACCGAAATTAATGAGCTTATTGCGTTAAAAACTAAAGAGCATAATGCTTTTTTGAAGGAATTGGGGTTGGATGAAATATGAAGAAAATATAATTCCCTTTTCCAAAACCGATTAGTGCAAATTGATACCGACTAATTTATTTTAAATAAAGATTTTTTGATGTAAGATTATAATTAATACCTTTGTGATACTATCAAATGATACTATCATAAATGCGACCACCTTATACTATTACCGATAAAATTGTAGCGTTAGTTGCTTCTATTTCAGAAAAGATAGGAGAAATTAACGCTTCTCATTTATATAAACCTGCCACCGAATTACGAAAGAAAAACCGAATCAAAACCATTCAATCGTCTTTAGAAATTGAGGGTAATACATTGACCGAAGAACAAATCACGGCTTTATTGGAAAATAAAAGAGTGATTGCACCACAAAAAGATATTTTAGAAGTTCAAAATGCGATAAGAGTATATTACCAACTCAATACATTTAATCCTTTCCAATTGAAAGATTTAGAAAAAGCTCACGCTGTTTTAATGAGTGGTTTGATTGATAATGCTGGAAAATTAAGGACTACCAATGTTGGAATTGTAAAAGGTTCAAAAGTAGAACACATGGCACCAAGCGGAACCATGGTAAACGGATTGATGAAAGACCTTTTTACTTATCTGAAAAAAGACAACGATTTAATCCTCATTAAAAGTTGTGTGTTTCATTATGAATTTGAATTTATCCATCCATTTTTAGACGGAAACGGAAGAATGGGCAGGTTGTGGCAAACCTTAATTCTAATGCAACAATATCCAGTTTTTGAATATTTACCTGTTGAATCATTAATAAAGCAAAAACAAAGCGATTATTACAACAAATTATCCGAATCCGATAAAAAAGGTAATTCAACACCTTTTATCGAATTTATGTTAGAAATCATTTTAGAGTCATTAAATGGACTTTTACAATCTCAATCAATTACACTTCATACAGAAGATAGAATACGCTTATTTGCAGCCAAAATAGGCAAGAATACGTTTAGTAGAAAAGACTATATGCAGCATTTTAAAAACATATCTGCACCAACAGCAAGTCGAGATTTAAAATGGGCAGTTGAACAAAACCTTTTAACTAAATTTGGAGCATTAAGATTAACAGAATATCAGTTTAAATAGTTCATTTTTAACCAATATTTTCGCCTGTTTTCAAAGCTTTTGCCTAATATTTAAATTTACTTCACTTGTAATGCTGAAAATTTCTATATCGGAAAGTAAAATCTAAAAATAATACCTTTTTAATTTATTTTTTATTCAACCATTTTCTACACGGTTTTTCAATTCCATAATAGGTAATCGAAGAAATAATAATCACAAGTACTAAAAACAACAAACTACTCCACAAGCCCGTAATAAATGGGATTTGGTGCATCTCCCCTTCTTTAAAAGTTATTCCAACTAGTTTCAGGTAGAAATCACCAGCAAAAAAGAGCATCAATCCGTGCGTCATATAAATAGAATAAGAAATATCACCCAAATACTGCAAAGGTATTAGTGAACATAGTTGAGTCAATTTACCTTCGTTTGCACTGAAACAGAGCACTAACAGCACAAATAAAGGAATGTACACCAAATCATTCCAGCCAAAATGCATACCCACCAAAAGAATACAAATTGACACTAAAGCAACGCTATCTTTGGTAAATAGTCGGTATAACTTTTCGTTTTTATAAGCAACATAGGTCAGCATTCCCATCATAAATCCAGCCAAGCCTCTTAAATAGCCATAATCGTAGGTAACATCTAAATCATGATTCAAATTTGGAATGGTAGGCGCAAATGGATTGACTCTTGGTAAAAAAAACACTATTAAACAATAGAGAATAACAGAACCTAATCCTAAAACAAACAGACCAAGTCGTTTATTTTTGGCCAAAAGAAGTGCAAAAAAAGGAAACACCATGTAAGCCCACCATTCTGCACTAATGCTCCAAGCGGGAACATTCCAAGTGAAGATATCATGAACACCACAAGCATGAAGCATTAAAAGATGAGTCACAATAGCATTGGGGTTAAAAATACGAACTGATATAGGATCCGTTGCATTTGATAGCGTATAAAATAAAACAACAGAAGCTACTAGCGTAACTATATGCAAAGGATACAAACGAGCAAATCGGGCCTTGATAAAAGCCCAGAAAATGTGCTGTTGAATAATTTTGTTAAAACTAGAACCATACACATGCAACATTATAAATCCACTCATGATAAAAAACAAATCGACCATCAAGTAGCATTTTCTAAGCAACATCGTCTGCTCTTGTGTGACAAATAAGACCAAAATCTCATTAAAATGAAATAACACTACAGCCATTGCCGCAAAACCTCTTAGTGACGTGAGATTAGGAATTGCTATTATATTTTGTTTCATCAAAGTTGTTGTATTAGTAGAAGTTAAAAAGAAGTAAGACCCTAATATTTAAACCAATATACAATAATTTCTTCAGATAGACATAAACATAAATTTATAGACTGTTTGAAAATTGGTGCTTAAATCGAACACTCAAACCAATCTTAATGATTATTCTTAAAAAAAATCTCACACATTATCATAAATTTATTAGTTTTATAGAAAATAATAAAGCTTCATTTTTTATAAAGTAGTACCCAAATGGCAGTAAAAGACAAGCTAATTTCTCTTTTAGACGAGGCAAACAAAGCCCGTATTTACAATCTTGATCATAGTATTGAATTGGCTAAAGAGGTTTTGTCTGCTTGTAACAACCCTGATTTAAAAGACATAAGAGCCAAAGCCTTATCTCAACTTTCATTATACCACATGATTATTGGCGATAATGATACAGCTCTGGAACATGCTCAAAAAAGCATGGAATTATTTGAAGCACTAAATGATGAAAAAGGGATTGCTGATGCCAAATACAGTATTGCTGGAGTGTACTATAAAACAGACAATTACCATATTGGACTTGTATTTTTAATTGATGCATTAAACATATACAAAAAGTTCAACGATTACTACAATATCTCCCGTTGCGAAAAATCATTAGGTACAGTTTATGAATATTCTGATGACCAAAAAAGTGCCATCCTAGCCTATGAAAATGCCATAGCTGCAGCAAAAAAAATCAACGATTTAAATCTGGAATCCAATGCCTATAATAATTTATCAGGAGTTTACATCAAACAACAGAAAATTGAATTGGCTAGTACCATTATCGAAAAATCTTTGTCTATAAAACAAGAAACCGGAGATGTAAGAGGATTGGCATTTGCTAAATACGGTAGAGCAAAAGTTTTATTAGCACTTCAAAAATATCAAGAATCTGAAATTGAATTCGAAGCATCAATAGCAATCCATACTCAAATGGGAGAACGTCTAGGTTTAGCTATGTGTTATCACAAAATGGCCAAACTCTACCTGGCTATGAACCGCTTAGAGGATGCAAAAAAGAGATTAAGTGAAGCATTGGCCTTAACCGAGCAATACAATATTTCAATCATTAAGTTCAAATGTTATTATCTATTATACCGCATCTACAAACAAGAAAAAAATGAAACAGTAGCCTTAGATTATTTAGAGCATTATCTCAACGAAAAAGAGCACGTTATCAATACACAAACACTAAAAGTAATTGATAGCTATGATATGCTGGTACAAATGAAAACGATGCAAAAAGAAGCTCAGTTGCAGAAAGAAAAGGCCGAAATGATTGAAAAAAATAACAGAGCCGAAGAAGCAGCAAGAGTACGTCAAGAGTTTCTCTCAACCATGAGCCATGAAATCAGGACACCTCTAAATGCCATCACTACCATTGTTTCCATGTTGAGCGAACGTTCTAATGATGAAGATACAAAACTCATCAATTCATTGAAGTTTTCATCGAACTTGCTAATGTGGATTATTAATGATATTCTCGATTTCACAAAACTTGATTTGGGCAAAATGATGTTAGAATTTCACCCTGTTTCTCTTAGAGAATTGATGGAAAATATTTGGAAATCCTATGACTATCAGGCGCAAGAAAAAGGATTGCAATTCAAGTTTCATAGTGATATTTCAAGTGAAGCCATGTACTTAGTAGACCAAACTAGACTTACTCAAATTTTAGGTAACTTGGTTAGCAATGCTATAAAATTTACAAAAAAAGGAACAGTGGACCTTGTGGTAGAAGTAACTAAAAAAGGAAAACAATACGATGTATTAAACTTTAAAGTAACCGATACGGGTGAAGGAATTGAAAGTAAAGACTTGGTGAAAATATTTGAAAGTTTTTCTCAAATAAAAAATACGATAACTCGAAAACAAGGCGGAACAGGACTGGGATTAGCTATTGTAAAAAACCTTGTAAAATTGCATAAAAGCGAAATAAAAGTCGAGAGCGAGATTGGGAAAGGAACTACTTTTTGGTTTGAATTAAGACTTAAAAAAGGAGTGAATCAAATAGAAAACAAACAAGAAGTTGTAACAGAAAGTTTAGAAAATAAAAGAGTATTATTAGCAGAAGATAATGCTATTAATGCTCAAATTGCTATCCGATTGTTAAGCAAATGGGGTATTGTAACCGACCATGCTAAGAATGGCAAAGAAGCCGTTGAAAAAGCTGAAAAAGAATCGTATGATTTTATCCTAATGGACATACACATGCCCGAAATGGATGGATTTGAAGCTACAGCTATTATAAGAAATGGAAATTCATCTAATAAAAATCTCCCAATTTATGCACTAACTGCTGACATTTCTGCTAAAGATAATAATGGATACAGTAATTTCTTTAATGGTTTTCTTCTGAAACCTCTAGAAATTGACAAGCTTCATAAAGCGTTAATAACACCAACTTCATCAATTTAAATATTTATAAAAGTTCTAAGTACTAAAGTAAATATTACCTAATCAATCCTCTTTTTTAAAGACCAACTCGTCTCCTGAGATATTTTTTAGCGTTAATCGATTATTAGAAATTTGGTAGGAAGTAGTACTTTGAAGAAGTGTAATAAAATCTGTTTCTTTATTTTGTGTTTGACACATCTTTCTAGTAGTAGCTATCTTGGCAAATCGAAGTAGTTCTTTTTCAAAAAACAAACTTCCACTCATACCATTACAACCAGCAAATCCATAAAAATGATTGCTTTTGGTATTAATCTCTAACCTTGGAAATCCCATGCTAAAATCATTATTAGTTATTGATTTAGCATTCATAGTTTCTAAAACCCATGTGTTGTGCAATCGAGCATCAGTGATGTATTCCCCACACCCTTTATAAGTGGTATAAATAGGTGCACTTCCTAATTTTAATTCTACTTCAACAGTGTATGGTGATAATACTCCAGTCATACTGTCTTTACAATCACTTTGCGTAATTTGAATGTTCATCTGACCCGATTCAGTAACGATATGATACCGCTTTACATTTGCATCCTGACCTAAAATTGGAGCTACTGTGGGAGCAGTAAATGTTTGAACTTTTGAAGTGAAATAAGAAAATTGAAAACCAGAATCACTGATTTTTAAACTCCAAAATGGCTCATTACCTGCAGCTCTAAAATAAATAACTTCCTCTTGACTTTGTATTTGTCGCTTATTAGACAATAGGTCTATAGACTCTTTGTTGACAGAAGATGTCTTTGTCGCATTGCATCCAAACAAAATCCAAGGTAGTAAACCTAATAAAAAAGCTGCTTTCATAAATTATTCCAAAAAGATTTCAAAAGATAAAAGTATTAAACTTTAGACAAAAGTATGAGATAAGGAGCTTTTTTTACCATCAAAACCCTTTTTTAATTTTTCAAACAAAAAACAAATTGAATTAATCCTAATGTTTTTGTTTTTTTGTTATAAAATATTCAAGATTAAACATCCACCAATAACAAATTGTTAATAAATATATTCATTCATTAAATTATTAATTAATTAATCCTTATATATTTGACGCTGTTTTTAACTAAAACCAGCAATATTATTATGAAAAACAAATTACTTTCTATTGCATTACTTACTATTACAAGCTTTACTTTTGCTCAAAGTGGTAAAACTTTGTGGAAATCTACAGTAAAAAAAATGGATGCGGTTACTTATGAAAATAAGAAAAACATCAAAAATCCACAGCTATTTGAATTGGATGTTGTCTCATTAAAGCAATCTCTTTCTAGTTCTCCAAAACGATTTTCTAGCGGAACCAAATCGAATGTAACAATTTTATTTCCAGTAACTAATGGACAGTTTGAAAATTTCAGAATTCAAGAGTCCTCCAATATGGATCCTGAATTGGCTGCAAAATATCCTGAGATTAAATCCTATGTTGGACAAGGAATTGAAAACCCTAATTCTACAGTATATTTTAGTCTATCGCCTCTAGGTCTTTACAGTATGATAATAAGACCTGACCAAACTGCTGTTTTTATTGAGCCTTATACTAAAGATTTAGGAAGTTATACCGTTTACACCTCATCTGATAAAATTGCTTCATTAAGTAAATTTGAATGTAAAGTTATAGCAACTGCACATAAGGATATGGACAAAAGTTTGGCAGCAAGGCCTAATGCCGATGATGGTAAGTTAAGAAATTTTAGATTAGCATTATCCGTGACAGGAGAATACACTTCCTATTTTGGAGGCACCAAAGCTTTAGCATTAGCCGCAATAAATAACTCTATGACTCGTGTTAATGGTGTCTTTGAAAAAGATTTTGGTGTACACATGAACCTAATTAGCAATAATGATTTGGTTATTTATACAAGTGCTTCAACTGACCCTTATTCTGCCGCAAGCACAGGTGCGAATGGAGCTTGGAATCAAGAGCTACAAACTACTCTTACCAACGTAATTGGAAGTGCCAATTATGATATTGGACATTTATTTGGAGCATCTGGTGGAGGTGGAAATGCAGGTTGCATTGGTTGTGTATGCAAAAACCCAACCACTTCGGTTCCCCTAGGTAAAGGAAGTGGATTTACTTCCCCAGCTGATGGAATTCCTTCTGGAGATAATTTTGACATAGACTATGTAGCACACGAAATGGGTCATCAATTTGGTGGCAATCATACTTTTACACATAGTAATGAAGGTACTGGCGTTCAAATGGAGCCTGGAAGTGGATCAACCATAATGGGTTATGCAGGTATTACAACTTTAGATGTACAACCTCACTCAGATCCTTATTTTCATGCTATTAGTATTCAACAAGTAACTAATTATATAAAAACAACCACCTGCCAAACTACAACTGTAACTGGAAATGCTATTCCAACTGCTGATGCTGGGTTGGATTACACTATTCCTAAAAGCACACCATTTATGTTAACGGGTGTCGGGACAGATGCCAATGGAGACTTACTCACCTACAACTGGGAACAAACGAATTCTCAGAGTACTGCAGCCGCACCTAGTGCTACTAAAACTACAGGTGTAAATTATAGATCTTATAATCCTACTACCTCACCTACTAGATATTTCCCAAAAATGTCATCAATATTAACAGGAGCGACAACAACTGCTGGTTCTGAAATTACAGTGGAAGCATTATCTTCAGTAGCACGTACTTTGAATTTTAGATTAACTGTTAGAGACAACCGAGCTGGTGGTCCTGCAAACAATAGCGATGATACCATCATAACAGTAAATGGAACAGCTGGACCTTTTACAGTTAGCTCACCCAACACAGCAGTTTCTTATGTTGGAAATTCAACACAAACTGTAACTTGGAATGTGGCTGGAACAACGGCTAATGGAGTAAATTGTGCTAATGTAGATATTCTGTTATCAACCAATGCTGGAAGTACTTGGACAACTTTATTAGCAGCAACTCCTAATGATGGAACTCAGGCTGTTACTATACCTAATACACCAGGTACACAAAATAGAATAATGGTAAAAGGAACCAATCATATTTTCTTTGACGTTTCGAATGCTAACTTTACTATTACGGCAGCTGCCACAGACACCACGGCTCCAACAGCTCCAACTAGTTTAACTGCCACAGGAACTACACAAACTTCAACTAATCTATCTTGGACGGCTTCAACTGATAACGTGGCAGTAACGGGTTATGATGTGTATCAAGGTGCTACCTTAAAAGGTTCTACAACAGCTACTTCTTTTGCGGTAAGTGGATTAACAGCATCTACAGCTTACACTTTTTCAGTAAAAGCTAAAGATGCCGCTGGAAATGTTTCTGCTGCGAGTAATACTGTTAATGTAACTACATTAGCTCCTGCAGATACTACAGCTCCAACAGCTCCAACTAGTTTAACTGCTTCAGGAACTACGCAAACTTCAACCAATCTGTCTTGGACAGCTTCAACTGATAATGTTGGTGTAACTGGTTATGATGTGTATCAAGGTGCAAGTATAATAGGTTCAACTACAACCGCTACTTCATTTGCAGTAAGTGGATTAGCAGCATCTACTGCTTATACTTTTTCGGTAAAAGCTAAAGATGCCGCTGGAAATGTTTCTGCAGCAAGCAATACTGTAAATGTAACTACTTTAACTCCAGCAGATACAACTGCACCGTCTGCTCCAACAAGTTTGACAGCTTCTGGAACTACAGAAACTTCAACCAATCTGTCCTGGACAACTTCGACTGATAATGTTGCTGTAACGGGTTATGATGTGTATCAAGGTGCAAGTATAATAGGTTCAACTACAACCACTACTTCATTTACAGTAAGTGGATTAACAGCATCTACTGCTTATACTTTTTCGGTAAAAGCTAAAGATGCCGCTGGAAATAGTTCTGCTGCCAGCAATACTGTAAACGTAACTACTTTAACTCCAGCAGATACAACTGCACCATCTGCACCAACCAATCTAGCAGCTTCTGGAACTACAGAAACTTCAACTAATCTATCTTGGACAGCTTCAACAGATAATGTTGGTGTAACGGGTTATGATGTGTATCAAGGCGCAAGTATAATAGGTTCAACTACAACCGCTACTTCATTTGCAGTAAGTGGATTAACAGCATCTACAGCTTACACTTTTTCGGTAAAAGCCAAAGATGCTGCTGGAAATAGTTCTTTAGAAAGTAATGTGGTTAGTGTGACTACTAATGCTGCATCAGGCGGTGGTGCATCAGATTTATTATTCTCAGAATATATTGAAGGTTCTTCTTTTAATAAAGCATTGGAAATTGCCAACAATACAGGAAGTGCTGTTGATTTATCTATTTACACTGTAAAAAAACAAACTAATGGTGCAGGTTCTTGGAGTACAGGTCTCGCATTAAGTGGTAGTTTAAGCAATGGTGCCAAATTTGTAATTGTTCATAGTTCAATTGCTTTAGCATGTTACAACACAGCATCAGCTAATATATCAACGGCTGCTAATGAAATGACTTTCAATGGTAATGATGCCGTTGGATTGTTCAAAAATGGTGTACTTATTGACATTATTGGAACCTTTAATGGTGGAACGGCTAACTTTGCCATAGATGTAACTATCAGAAGAAAATCTACAGTAACATATCCTAACGCCACTTTTAACCTTGCTTCCGAATGGGATTCCTATCCAATAGATAGCTGTGGTGATTTAGGAAGTCGAAATGCCAATAATGCAAAAGGAAATACAATTACTGTCAATGATATTAAAATGTATCCAAATCCTGTTAAAGGAGACATATTGAACATTACCTCGGCAGATAATTCCAATTATAGAATCATCAATACCTTAGGTCAAGAAATTGCTAAAGGAAAAATTGAAAATGGTATAATTTCAGTATCGAGCATAAACAAAGGCGTATACCTATTAGAAATTTCTTCGAATGGAAAACCTGTAACGAAACGCTTTATCAAACAATAAAAATTTTCAATAAATTGTAATCCAACAGTTGCAGGGTTTCTTGCAACTGTTTTTTTATTACTACTATTTATTCTAATCATTAAAAGATACGTTAAATTTGAAAATCTTATTTTAATTCTAATAAAGCAATCCTATATTTGACATGATAATACCAAGAATTTGATTAAATTTGTCAAAAAATAATGATTATATCGTAAAATAAATAACTCCACTCCATAAAGAATACCACATCTCACAATGTCAAAAAAAGTAAATAATTTTCACGATTTAGGTGGCTTTGTTTTTTCTACCAACAAGGATTTTGAGTTTGAAAATGAATCAGACATAGAAGAAACGGTTGCAAATAATCAACAACGATTGGAAGCCCATTTAGATAAAAAAAACAGAGGTGGAAAAGTAGCTACTATCATTAAAGGCTTTCAGGGTAATGAAGAAGATTTAAAAACTTTAGGAAAAATGTTAAAAACCAAATGCGGGGTTGGCGGCTCCGTAAAAGATAATGAAATCATTATTCAAGGAAATTTTAGAGATAAAATCATGGAGATTTTAAAATCTGAAGGATATTCTGTAAAACGAGTAGGCGGATAAAATTGATCAACTAATATATAATTAACAAACATATAAATACAATGATAAAATCATCAGAATTGATACTCAACCCAGATGGAAGTGTGTATCATTTAAACCTAAAACCAGAACATATTGCTAACGATATCATATTTGTAGGTGATCAAAATAGAGTTGAAAAAATAACACAATTTTTTGACAGTATCGAATTTTCCACACAAAAACGTGAGTTTAAAACACAAACGGGATATTATAAAGGGAAAAGAATCACCGTAATGTCAACAGGTATAGGTCCTGATAACATTGATATTACAATGAACGAATTGGATGCATTAGTAAATATCGATTTGCAAACGCGTCAGCCAAAAGAAAAATTAACCTCTTTAAACATTGTCCGCATAGGAACTTCGGGTTCATTGCAAGATGATATTCCGGTTGATAGTTTTGTAATGGGACTCTATGGTCTTGGCTTGGATAATATGCTTCGCTCCTACCTCATCGATGACATTACCGAAAACGATATGGAAGATGCTTTTATCAAGCACACCAATTGGGATTTGCGAAAAGGAAAACCCTATATCATTGCTTGCTCAAAAATCTTAGAAAAAAGATTTGATAGCGAACAAATGCACAAAGGAATTACTGGAACCGCTGGAGGGTTTTATGGTCCTCAGGGAAGAGTTTTACGTCTTGGTATTCAAGATCCAAGCTTAAACAACAAAATGGATAATTTTAAGTTCAATACCGTTAGAATGTCTAATCTTGAAATGGAAACTTCAGCAATTTATGGATTGGGTAAACTATTAGGTCACAACTGTTTATCCTTAAATGCTATCATTGCAAATCGTGCCAACGGAACTTTCAGTGAAGATCCATATAAAGCAGTAGACAAATTAATAGCCTATACTTTAGATAAATTGGCAGAATAAAAATAACAAGACGCTTTAAAAACAAGTCTTTATTGCTATAAAAAAGGGGCATTTATTAAAAATAATAATGCTCTTTTTTGTTTTTTAGCAAAGAATAAAATATATAATAATCAAATGAATTTAGTAATAGAAACCAAAAGACTTTTACTTCGACCATTAGAGTTATCAGATGCCGAAGCTATGTTTGCTATGGATAAAAATCCAGCAGTTCATAAATATCTTTGGCAAAACCCCTCAAAAAGTATCGAAGAGAGCATTCAAGTTATTGAATATGTTCGAAGTCAATATACAACCAATACCATTGGCCGATTTGCTACCATTTTAAAAGACACTAACGAGTTCATTGGCTGGACGGGAATCAAATATGTAACCGAGCAGCCTGAAAACGGAAATATCAATTTTTATGATTACGGTTATCGATTAGATGAAAAATTTTGGAACAAAGGCTACGCGACAGAAGCTTCTATCGCATGGCTAGATTACGGATTTAATGAAATGAAAATAGACAAGATGAACGCCTATACCCATTCAGAGAACCAAGCTTCAAATCATATTCTTCAAAAAATAGGCATGCACTTGGTTGAAAATTATTTAGACAAAGACAATTCACTATGGAATTGGTGGCTGATGGAGCATCCGTAATTGCTTCAGCTAAATAGATATACAACTCGTTTAGAAATCTCTAAACGAGTTTTTTTAAGACTATCTTTATAATAAAAACTAAAATTCTAGTAACTCTTTACCCAATAGCTTCAGCTACTACTTTTGCTAATGGTGTAGTTGGTCTACCAATTAGTGAAGAAAGTGTGTGGGAATCATCAAACAATCCTCCTTTAGAAGCACCTGTATCGGAGTCAGCTAACATTTCTGCAAGAGCCGCTGGCAGTCCAAAACTTTTCAGAATGTCGGCATATTGCGATTCCGTAAGGTTGTTGTAAGGAATAGTTTTTCCTGTTTGTGCTGAAATTTCTGCTGCCAATTCCGCAAGTGTATAGGCCTCATCCCCTGCTAGTTCGTAGGTTTTGTTTTCATGACCACTTTCTGCCAATACCACCGCAGCTGCTTCGGCATAATCCACTCGGGCAGCCGATGCAATCCTACCTTCACCAGCATTGCCAATAAATGCTCCAGCGGCAATAGCACCTTTTACAGAACCCGTATAATTTTCGGTGTACCAACCGTTACGAAGAATAGTATATGTTAACCCTGTGTCTTTTATCGCATTTTCAGTAGCTAAATGCTCGACTGCCAATGATAATGGTGAGGAGTCAGCATGTAAGATACTGGTATAAATGATTTGTGAGATACCTGCTTGTTTGGCTGCCTCAATAACCGCTTTATGTTGAGTTAAACGCTGTCCTAGTTCATTGCCTGAAATAAGCAACAATTTATCAATCCCTTGCAATGAAGCTACAAGACCGTCTGCTTTTGTATAGTCAAAAGCTCGTGCTTCTATGCCTAAATCAGTTGCTTTTTCTGGATTACGCACCAAGGCGATGATGGAATCTGCAGCTACTTTCTTTTTTAAATTTTCTACCACTAGTCTACCCAATTGACCTGTCGCTCCTGTTATTCCTATTTTCATTTTTTTTAAAATTTTGGATTACTATATATTTTAAATTACATTTGTTACGCAAAGTAACTAATAATAGTTTACATCTGAAACAAGTTACTTTTTAGTAACCATGAAAATAGTAGTAACCTTAAGGTAACCCTATGGCTAAGTTGAAAGAAAAAACACAATGCCCTGTAACGGCAGCATTACAATTAATAGGCGGACGATGGAAAACCATCATTTTATACAGTCTCTCCTCAGGAACCAGAAGATTTGGCGAGATTGCAGTACGCATTCCCGAAATCTCTAGAAAAGTATTGACCGAGCAACTGAAAGAGTTAGAAGCAGACGGACTAATCATTAGAGAGCAATTCAAGGAAATCCCACCACGGGTTGAATATTCGCTCTCTGACTTGGGGAAAAGCCTCTCGCCTGTAATGCAAGAACTTGCAACTTGGGGAATGCAAAATATCATAGCAACTAAGTTTTCTCATGTAGAGAATTAAACCTTTGAAGAACTTATAGTAATTTAGTTTACTATTGTAAGCCGTTACGATACTACGCTAGCATACATATAATCTGTTCATACAAATACAGGAAAAATTCCAATTTGTTTGCTCAACTTTATGGGCACGGTTAACAGAACCGCACTATAGTGGCTATTTTTTACTTAAATAGCTTTGGATAAAGTTGTCAAAATTTGGCAGGTTTTTATCTTCATAGATTAAAATAAATTGTTTGAATTGCATGTAGCCATAAACATAGGGGTTCTCCGTTGCTTTTTCATAATTCTTTGAAAAATATTCTTGTATAGTCATTCCCTCAGGAATTGGGTTAGGTAATTTTTCCCACATTTTTTTCGCACTTTCATAGCATAGATTCAATTCTTTCTCTCTGCCATTTTTCTTCCACCATAAAAACGCAATAGTGTTAGCAAAATATTCATTCTCATATGAACCATTTAAGTTTCCTTCCATTATCTCCTGAAGTGCATGACCTAATTCATGTGGTAAATAAAATCCATTGAAGAAATAACCGAATGCTTTCTTTCCTTCAAGTTCGCTACCAGCAACCTCATAAAAAAACTTTTGTTGTTCTTGAATAACCTGGCTCCAAAGGGGTAAGTTAGCAGTCTTTTCTCTTCCATCGTAGTAAATTAAATAAGGCGTTGTATGAAGAATCGTTTTAACATCAAAATTGATATCTGACTTTATTTTCTTTACATCTTTTATAAATTTTTCTGATATAATGTTGCCATCTTTTACAAGAGCAATTGAGTCTGTGTATCTTGTGAACCAATTTGTTTGCGCAACTATAAAATTACTGGATGTGATTAATGCTAGTAAAATAATTTTGTTCATATCTGTATTTATTTGATTTTATGTGTCTCTTTCTGTCTTTCTGCTAATTTGTTTATACTACTTACATTTTCAGACGTATCAACCTTATTTTTGGTAGATAAGTCTGACAAGAATCAAACTCTATTTCTCAAAAATAGTAAAATCAATTCAAGTAGTGTTAAAAAAACACCTCCCTTTCAAAAAAATATATTAAGTATTACAAAACATATTTACTTCAAAAACGTTTCCCTACTTAGAACGTTAAACAAAATTCAAAATCAATCTATAAACCCCATAATTAGTGATAAAAAAAGTACTTTTGCAACAATGGTAAAGTCAATCTAGTTATTGGCTTTAGGGTATCTATGATAAACGCACGAACTATTTCAATTCAAAAAATTAAACAACAACTTCAGGTCAAAAAGCCTTGGGACGATGTGATTATTTTTGCTTTAAATATTCTAATTGCTATTCCCGTTTTTATCATCATTCATCAGAATACTGTTAATCCTAATTGGTATTTTAACTTAGATAGAATTCTGTTATTCCTACTCATTTTAGTACTAATACAATTGATTTTAAGGGTTTTAAGAACCATTATCATTGTTTGTATCGCCTTGTATTTGATTGCTTTACTATTTGGTAGTTTTTCTGGAAGGTATGGATTTTCAAGCGTATTTGAAGATTACCGTTATATGGTTTATTCTATGTCTGATAGTCCCAATCCGCAGGATATTATCATCTCTAAATTACTTCCGTTCCCTAATAAATCTAAAATTATCAATGCGATTGAGTTTGAAAACAAACGCATCAGGGATTTTTCATTGTGGGCAACAACCAAAAATTTTAGAGAGGTTAAAGGCTATTCTAAATACAGAACCATAATCCAATGTTTCGCTGTTTTTAAAGAAATTAATAGCCGCTGGAATTATGTAAGTGATCCTAAAGGAAAGGAATATATTGCTGATGCGACTGAATCGCTAAGCTATTTTTCTGGTGATTGCGATGACCATTCGGTACTGATGGCTGCTTGTATAAAATCGATTGGAGGTACGCCACGTTTAATACACACTGGAGGACATATTTATCCCGAAATCGCCATTGGTGATGCAGCTGATATGGAAACCATTAACTACTTAATCAAAAAAGTACTTTTTGTAAAAGAAAGCGAAGGGAAAAAATTACACTATCATATAGACGAACGAGGTATTGTTTGGCTGAATTTAGATTACACAGCCCAATATCCTGGTGGTCCATTTATGTCCGAAGAAATTTTAGGAGCTTTGACTTTAGAATAGCTTCCTTCGACAACTAACTTTAATTTCAAAATTTATAACTGTCCGCTAAGCGGACTAAACTAAAAAAAGGCACACGGATAACACGGATTGAACGAATTAAAAACTGATTTTATTAATTTTTAGTCCGTGTTAATCAGCTAAAATCCGTTTAATCTGTGGACTATTTTTTGATTGGTATAAGTAACGGATAGTCATATTAAAAAATTATTACATACGAGTTTCTTACCAATCAATTTCAGTTTTTCCTTTTGATTTTAGATAGGCATTAGTGGTACTGAAATGTTTGTTGCCAAACCATTTTCCTTGATTGGCACTCATAGGCGATGGATGCCCACATTCTAAAACCAGATGTTTGGTTCTGTCGATTTTTAATCCTTTTTTATGTGCAAAACTTCCCCAAAGTAGAAAAACGATGTGTTCTTTTTCAGTCGAAATTCGCTCGATAACAGCATCGGTAAAAACATTCCATTTCAAATGTTTGTGGCTATTGGGGCTATCTTTTCTAACAGATAAAGTAGCGTTTAAAAGTAAAACACCTTGTTGCGCCCAGCGTTTCAAGTTTCCTGAGGTGGGCAAGAAAACCGTTCCTAAATCGTCATTAATTTCTCTAAAAATATTGCGTAGTGAGGGCGGAATCCGAACAGTATCATTAACCGAAAAACAAAGTCCATTGGCTTCACCTTTTCCGTGATACGGGTCTTGACCTATGATTACGACTTTCAAATCTTCGAATGAACAAGAATCAAAGGCAGCAAAAAGGAGTTCTTTAGACGGGTAGCATTCGAAATTTTGATATTCGGCATCGACCTCATTCATCAATTCTTGAAAATAGGGTTTTTGAAATTCATTGGATAAAACAGAAAGCCAAGAAGTGTTTTGATTGAAAGGATTCATCTATTCAAATTTTCCTAATTCTGTTTTTATGATAAGTTCTAATTTTGGAAGATATTTTTCACATATTTCAAAAACAATTTCATAATCCAACATTTCATAATGATGAGAAATAAAATCTCTAAACCGAATGATTTTATTCCACTCAATATCAGGATAAGTATCTTGCAAAATAGTATGTTTTCTAGAGGTATTTTTTATGGTTTCCCCAATAGCTTGAAGTCTAGTAACAATAGCATCTAATACCATTTCCCCATAATCTGTAGCGACAAAATCATTTGAAGTTTCTATTTCAGAAAATCTTTTTTGACAAATTTGGATGTGTTGTAAAACGGTTTCTAACGAATATTTATAAATAGCATCATACATAAATTAAATCCGATTTTATGCTACTCAAAAAACGTTCCGATACATGTGGCCCTTTTCTAACAATATCAATTTTAGTATTCAATTTTTTTTCTAAATATGAATATAAACCTATCAAAAAACTATAGGATGGCTCTTTAAATTCAACAAAAAAATCAACATCACTATCTGAATTTTCATTTCCTTTTGAATAAGACCCAAACAAAGCAATTGATACAACTCCGAAATTATCTTTCAGATATTGTTTATCATCTTGCAAAGTATTGATTATATCCTCTTTTTTCATGAAACAAAGATAAAAAAATAATTGTTTTGGATTATTACACCATGGCAAGTTTGTAACTTTGTAAAAATCTTTTCAAAAATAAATGATTTCCATTACCGAAAAAACCTTACAAGACTTACAATTTCCAACTGTATTAGAAACACTTTCTGCTATTTGCAATACAGATATTGGCAAACAAAAAGCACTAGAAATCGTTCCGTTTAAAGACAAGGAAAGCTTGATGACGGCTCTAATGCAAACGTCAGAATACCTATCTTCCTTTCAGAATAACAATGCTATTCCCAATCACGGTTTTGATACCATTAGTTACGAAATCAAATTTCTAGGTATTGAAGACAGTTTTTTAGAAGTTGGGAGTTTTAGAAAAATTGCAAGCATTTCCGAAACTACAAATACTTTATTACAGTTCTTTAGAAAATTTGAAGAATATTATCCGCACCTAAATACCAAAGCTTCACAAGTAGAATTGACTAAGGAAATCATCAAACTCATTGACGAAGTTGTCGATAAATATGGAGAAATCAAGGACAATGCTTCTCCAGATTTATTGAATATTCGACGGGATATGAATGTAGTTCGTGGCAAGATCAATCAAAGTTTTGGAATGGCTTTGACACAATACAACAGCCTAGGCTATCTTGATGATATTAAAGAAAGTTTTGTGCAAAACCGTCGTGTCTTGGCTGTCTTAGCCATGTATCGTAAAAAAGTAAAAGGGTCTATACTTGGCAGTTCAAAAACGGGAAGCATTGCCTATATTGAACCTGAAACTACTTTGAAGTATTCGCGTGAATTAAGTAATTTAGAATATGAAGAAAAGGAAGAAATTACCCGAATTCTCAAACAATTGACCAATTCCATCCGATACTTTTTACCACTGATTATCCAATATCAAGATTTTCTTAGTGATATTGATGTGATTGCTGCAAAAGCAAAATATGCCAGTAGAATCAATGGTAATTTACCAACGATAACAGATACACGCCGTTTGTACTTTAAAGATGCCTTCCATCCTATTCTGTATCTGACCAACAAACAGAAAAATGAAGTTACGCATCCACAAACCATAGAATTACACCAAGATAGCAGAATCATAGTGATTTCTGGACCGAATGCAGGTGGAAAAACGATTTCCTTAAAAACAGTGGGATTGTTGCAATTGATGTTGCAATCAGGTATGCTAATTCCAGTTCACGAGCGCAGTGAAACCTTTCTGTTTGACCGAATTTTAACGGATATTGGAGACAATCAATCCATTGAAAATCATTTAAGTACGTATAGTTACCGGTTAAAAAACATGAACTATTTCTTGAAGAAATGCAACAACAAAACATTGTTTTTGATTGATGAATTCGGAACGGGTTCTGACCCTGAATTAGGTGGCGCTTTGGCTGAAATCTTTCTAGAAGAATTCTATCATCGAGAAGCTTTTGGCATCATTACAACCCATTATGCTAATTTGAAAATACTGGCTAACGAATTGCCATTTGCCACCAATGCCAACATGCTTTTTGACGAAAAAACATTAGAGCCTATGTACAAACTGGTATTAGGACAAGCAGGAAGTTCCTTTACTTTTGAAGTAGCTCAAAAAAACGGGATCCCTTTTGGATTGATTAATCGAGCTAAAAAGAAAATCGAGGTCGGAAAAGTACGCTTTGATAAAACCATTGCTACGCTTCAAAAAGAACGCTCTAAGATGGAAAAAACATCTCAAACCTTGAAAGAAGAGGAAAGCAAAGCACGAGAGGAAAGCAAAAAAATGGAATCCATAAATGCAAAAATCAAACAAAAACTAGAGAGTTATCAGGAATTGTATGATAGCAATCAAAAAGCGATTTATCTAGGTCAAAAAATTGATGATTTGGCAAGTAAATATTTCAACACTAAAAACAAGAAAGAACTTATAGGCGAATTTTTAAAACTAATTGAAATTGAGAATTCAAAAAGAATCAAGACCTCTTCAAAAGAAGAAAAAGCAATCATTCAAAAAAAGAAAAAAGTGATTGAAGAAGTAACGGTTCAGGTCGAAGAAATTAGAGTCGCTAAAAAAGAAAAGAAACTAAAAGCCAATCTAATAGTAGAAAAGCCAAAACCAATATTAAAAATAGGTGATCGTGTTCGCATGTATGACGGAAAAGCAATAGGCAGTATTGATAAAATAGAAAAAAACAAAGCCATTGTAAACTATGGGGTTTTTACCTCAACGGTGAGTTTAGAAGCTTTAGAATTTGTAGAATCTAAGAAATAATTTTATGAATCTACCTGAAAATAAACAGATTATTCTCTTCGATGGAGTATGTAATTTTTGTGATGCCTCCGTTCAATTTGTCATCAAACATGATAAAAAAGACATTTTTAGATTTGTAGCATTGCAATCGGATTTAGGTCAAAAAATCATCCAACATATCGGTATCCAGAGTAAAAACATAGATAGTGTTATCTTATATGTTCCGGGAGTTGCCTATTATTACAAATCGAACGCCGCACTAGAAATAGCAAAAAACCTTGGTGGTTTTTTCCATTTTGGAACTATTTTCAAAATTATTCCAACGGCAGTCCGAAATGTACTTTATGATTACTTTGCCAAAAATCGTTATGCATGGTATGGTAAAAAGGAAAGTTGCATAATACCTACACCAGAATTGAAAGCCAAATTTTTAGAATAAAAAAACTCCTTAATTTCTTAAGGAGTTTTTTAGTTTTGAAAAGCAATTAATTATTGTTTCATTATTTTTTTAGTAAAACTACCAGCGTCAGAAGTAACACTCATCATGTAAACACCTGTTGCTAATTCTGCAACATTTATTTGTGCTTGTGCTACTTTATTGAATCCTTTTTGCATTACTACTCTACCATTTAAATCTTTAATTGCAATTGCGCTTATTACATTATTTGCAGAAGCAATAGAAATGAAGTCTTTAGTAGGATTTGGTGAAACTGTAAATTTATTAGCTACAAATTCGTTAGTAGAAAGTACAGAGGTAAGTTCAATTGTATCTAAAAATATTGCAGTATCAGTTTCTCCGATAGCTGAAATATTGTGGAAACCGAAATGATAAGTACCATCTGCAGGAGCTGTCCATGTAGCTGAATTATCAGAATAAAAAAGATCTTCAGTTAAAGTAAAAGTATCAATTAATGTTGTTTGAGCCGAACTCGATTGATCATCACCAACTTTTAATTCTAATTTCATTTCTGAAGGAGCAGTATCAGAATACAATCTTGTTTTAAATTTAATTGTTACTTGCTCACCAGCTTTTAAACTAATTGCTCTAGAATAGGCCCATTCATCAGAAGCTTCTGTAGTACTGTTGAAAGTATAAAGAGAGGTTCCATCACCTCCATCAGCATAACTCGCAGGAGTTGATGTTGCATCAGAAGTAAAAGCCGAAAATCCTCTAAAACCATCTCTTCCGTTATCTTCAAAATCAGTTGTATATGGAAGAATTTTTGCTAAATATCCTGCAAAAGGACCTTGGTATTCACTTTGAGAACTTCCGCAATTAGCACGAACATAATATCTAAAATTGGATGATGCTGGCAAACCTGAAATGGTAGCTGGAACATAAGCTAATGAACCCGCTGGAACAGATACTATAGTTCCAGTTCCTGGAGCAGCATTAAAATCTGTACTCCAATCTACATCATAATTTGCAGGAGCACCAATTGATGGATCCCAATATAAATTTGCAGAAGTTGTAGTATAGCTGTCAGGGCTGTAGAAATCAGCTACACCTGGTCTAACGCAGTCTTGCGCCACAAATTCAAACGTAAAACTGAATTTTAATGCAGACCAATAATTATCCCATTGAATATAATATGTAGTTCCAGCTGCTACTGGTACAGTTAATGCAGAAAGATAGTTGGCATCATCAACATCATCATTGTAATCGATACAAGTTAAAGTCGCACAAGCTCCACTAAATACAGATAATCTAGTATCATCGCTATTGGTTGTACCATCATTAACTGGTAAGTCTGATGAAATAGTAATTTCTCCATTTGCTGTAGGAGTATATTTGAACCAAATTGCCTTCATAGCAGCTCCAGCATCATTTGTAGTGCCACCAAGGCAAGGATTAGTATAAGTACCTGTTATTGCTGGACATGTTTTAGTCCCATTTGAAGTTATGTTAGTTGCATTAGCACAGGTTGTTTGTGCAAAAACACTTACACCAGAAACTAACAGAATACATGAAAGTAATAGTTTTTTCATAATTTTATTTTGAATTTAATTTGAATAAGTAGCAAATATATATATAATTTTCTTTTTTACTTCATTTTTATGAATTTCAAAAAGTTAAAAAAATCAAACTATTGAAAACTCTAAAAATCCAGAAAACCATTTTAAGAGTACTTCATATATCACTCATGATAAATGTCATAGATTATGTAGTAAAGTCAAACTAGCTTTGTCTATACTTTAAAAAAACATCTTCATGAAAAATATTTCTCTTTATTCTTGGGAAAATGGATCGTTTATAATGATTGTAGTTTTCGGATTGGTTATTGTTGGTATCGTTGGTGCTGTCTTACTTATGATGAATTCAGGAAAGAAAAAATAGTTTAATTCACTTTTACGTTACTCCTCTTTTTCCCATTTCCCAACCACAGATGTGGCTAGCGCATTTCCTAATACATTTGTAGCACTCCTGAACATATCGCAAAAATGATCAATAGGAAGAATTAAAGCAATTCCTTCAACTGGTATTTTAAACATTCCACATGTAGCGGCAACAACTACTAGACTTGCTCTTGGAACACCCGCAATTCCTTTACTAGTTAACATCAACACAAACAGCATCGTAAGTTGAGTGGGAAAATCTAAAGTTATTCCATAAGCTTGAGCAATAAAAATACTTGCAAAAGTCATATACATCATACTTCCATCTAAATTAAAAGAATAACCCAATGGCAACATAAAAGAAACGATTTTATCCTTAACACCAAAACGCTCTAGTTGCTCGGTAAGTTTAGGAAAAACGGCCTCTGAGCTTGTTGTTCCAAAAGCAATGATTAAAGGACTAACAATATGCTGTAATAGAGTTAAAATTCTTTTTTTGAGAAATACAAATCCTATGAAAATAAGAAAAACCCATAATGTAGTGATTCCAACTAAAAACGAGCCGAAAAATTTTGCATATGTAATTAGCAATTCATTTAAATCTCGAATAGCGAAAACACCCGCAATAGCACCAAAAACACCTATAGGCGCAAACTTCATTACATAATTTACCATTTTCAAAATGATATGCGACGTTTTGTCTAAAGCATTTATTACTGGTTTAGCAAAATCTCCAATAGAAGCTGCCGCCAAACCAAAAAATATAGAGAAAATTACGATTTGTAATATTTCATTTGTAGCCATAGCTTCAACAATACTTTTGGGAATGATATGTTCCACAAAGTTTTGAGCCGAGAATCCTTGCGTTTTTTCGACCACTTCAGAAGCTGTTTCAATATCAACGGTATTTAATTGAAGACCAAGACCAGGTTTCAAAACATTGACCCAAAACATTCCTATAAGCAACGAGATAAATGAAGCTGAGAAAAACCAACCCAAAGCCTTACCTCCTATTCGTCCAACAGCTTTTATATCTCCTAATTTTGCTATACCAACAACCAACGTTGTGAATACCAATGGTGCAATAATCATTTGTACCAATCGAATAAAAATGGTCGCTAGGATTTTTATTTTGTCGCTAAACGCCTTAGCAAATTCAATATCGTAGTTGTTATGAATGAATATACCTAAAGCCGCACCAAGTAACATGGCGATTAGTATTTGAACGGTAAGATTGGATAAAAAAGACGCTTTTTTGGTTACGGTTGAAGTCATTCCTTTTAGTGTTTAGCAAGCAGTACTTCATTTGTAGCTCGAACTAAAAACTACAAACTGAATACTAAATACTATTTAACATAGGTTTTATTTATCAAATAAAAATCAGCTAAAACAATTGCTGCCATGGCTTCAACTATGGGAACAGCACGAGGAACTACGCATGGGTCATGACGTCCTTTACCTGTTTGTTCAACAATATTACCTTGATTATCTAAAACATCTTGCTTTTGGATTAAAGTAGCTACTGGCTTAAATGCTACTCTAAAATAAATATCCATTCCGTTAGAAATTCCACCTTGAATACCACCGGAGAGATTTGTTTTAGTAGTTCCATCTGCATTGTATAAATCATTATGCTCGCTACCTTTCATTTTAGCCCCACAAAATCCACTGCCATATTCAAAACCTTTTACTGCATTTATAGACAGCATAGCCTTTCCTAACTCAGCGTGTAATTTATCAAAAACAGGTTCTCCAAGTCCGATTGGCACATTTTGTATCACACAGGTTACAGTACCTCCAACGGTATCTCCTTGTTTTCTGATTTCACGAATGTGTTCTTCCATTTTTGTAGCTGTTGCTTCGTCTGGACAACGAACAGGATTGCTTTCAATTTTAGAAAAATCCAATTCTTGATACGGTTTGTCTACAAAAATTTCTCCGACTGAAGATACGAAAGCATTTATTTTAATATCTTTTACTACTTGTTTGGCAATTGCACCCGCGACAACCCTACTCGCTGTTTCTCGAGCAGAACTTCTTCCACCTCCGCGATAATCGCGAAGTCCATATTTTTTTTCATAAACATAATCAGCGTGGCTTGGACGATAGGTATCTTTTATATGAGAGTAATCATCTGATTTTTGATTAGTATTTGGAATCACAAAACCTATTGGAGTTCCTGTAGTTTTGCCTTCAAAAATTCCAGATAAAAATTGCACTTCATCGTTTTCTTTTCGCTGTGTTACGATAGCTGATTGTCCGGGTTTTCTTCGAGACATCTCATATTGAATATTTTCTAAATCTAATGTTATACCTGCTGGACAACCATCAATAATTCCTCCTAGAGCTTCTCCATGTGATTCTCCAAAAGTGGTAATTTTAAAAAGTGTTCCGTAACTATTTCCTGCCATTGTGATAAAATTTTGAACAAAAGTACCATTTTAGTTTAAGGTTTAAAAGCATAATTTTTAAACTTTTAAAACAATATTTAGTAGTGTAATTTTTTAATGATACAGAAAATCTCCACTATCATTAGATTACTATTTGATAATTTTATTGACTTTTATACGTTATCTTTGTCAAAACAAATATTTATTTATATGAAAAAACTTATTTTATCTGCTGTTATGCTACTAGGTTTGGCATTAAGCACACAAGCACAAGACATTTCAAAAAATGCATTAGGACTGCGTTTAGGTGATAGTGATGGTTTTGGTGGAGAAATATCCTATCAAAGAGAACTATCTAGCGATAATCGATTGGAATTAGATTTGGGCTGGAGAAATAGTAATAATGTTGATGCTTTCAAATTATCTGGTATTTATCAATGGGTTTGGAATATTGATGGCGGTTTCAATTGGTATGCGGGTCCAGGCGCTGGAATTGGAAATTGGAGTTATAAATATAAAGATGTTAAAGATAGTGGAACATTTGTATATGTAGGTGGAGATATAGGAATTGAATATTTATTTGATATTCCTTTACAACTATCCTTAGATTTAAGACCTGAATTCTATTTATCAGACGGATACAGAACAGATAATTATGGTTCTGATATTGCTCTAGGAATTAGATACCGTTTTGATTAGTAGTTTACTCTAAAAATACTAAAGATTCCTGTTTTTTTTCTTAGAAACAGGATTTTTTATTTTTAGAATGTATATTTGTAATTGTAAATATTTATCTCCTATGAAAAAATCAATTATAACGCTACTTTTTTTTGTTTGTTCGTTCAATAGCAGTAAGGCTCAAGAAATTGCAAGAAATGCGATAGGAATTCGTATTGGTAGTTATGATAGTTTTATTGGAGAAATAGCCTATCAAAGAGGTTTATCTGATATTGATAGATTGGAATTTGATTTGGGTTATAAGAAGCGTACTGATGATATTAATTCTGTTAAATTTACTTCATTATACCAATGGGTTTGGTATATAGACAAACGTTTCTATTGGTATTTAGGTGCAGGCGGTGGATTGGGTTTTTGGACAAATGATTCTAGAGATGAAATTTATAATGGCGAATTTATTTTTGCAACTGGTGATATAGGAATTGAATATTCATTTTGCGACACTCCCATCACTCTAGCTTTGGATTTTAGACCAGAAATGAATTTTAGTGATTTTAAAGAAAATAATAAAGACAATTTCAGAGCAAACGCTGGATTAAGTATCAAATTTACGTTCTAATTGATCTCTATTTCTTTCTTGGAGTTAATTTTTACTATCGTATAAGGATAAACATATTCTTCGTCAGGTAAAACAGTGCTTTCCTTAGCAATAACCTCTTCTGTTTGTATAATTATTTTATCGGTTGTTTCTTTGATATTTTTAATAATTATACCGTATCCATAAGACTTTTTTTCTCCAGCATTTAAAATTATAAAATTACAACTTTGGATATCTTCTTGGCTGATTTTTTTTCTCAAGTTACTATCATTCAAAAGCATCTTTATTTCTTTGGACTCATTTAAAATTTCGAAAAAACGAATAGTTGCTCCACCGTCATCTTGTTGCGTTAAAATTTCATAGAGTGGTTTATTGTTTCCTGTCTTAGATTTTGAAGCACAAGATAGAATCAGTAATGCAGTCAAAAAATAAAGTCCTTTTTTTATTTTTTTACAATTCATTTGTTTTAGAATTCATTTTTGAATTGGCAATAGCCTTGTGGTACAATTCTTCATACAATGGCAGAATTTTTTTAATATCAAATTGTTTTGCAGTTTCAAAAGCATTTTCTTTAAACTGCTTCAAAACCTTATTTTCTTTTAAAATCTTTAGAGCATTTGATGCCATTTCATCAATATTTCCCACATTGCTTAAATAACCTGAAACAGCATTAGAATTTACTTCTGGCAATCCTCCTGAATTACTTGAAATCACTGGAACTCCCCAGGCCATAGCCTCAAGTGCTGCCAGACCAAAACTTTCTGTTTCAGATGGTAATAAAAATAAGTCGGAATAACTTAGTATTCTGTCAATCTCATTACTGTTTCCTAAGAAAATTACTCTATCTGTTATTCCTAATTCATAACAAAGATTCTCGGCTCTTTCTTTTTCTGGTCCATCACCTACCATTAATAATTTTGCTGATATTTCTTGCTGAATTTTATAAAAAATTTTAATCACATCTGGAATTCGTTTTACTTTCCTGAAATTACTGATATGGGTGATAATACGTTCATTCTCATTAGCCAAAACAGACCGATAACAAGGAATATCAGCATCTGTTTTATGATTATCTAATTCAATAAAATTTGGAATTACAACTACTTCTTTCTTGATGTCAAATAGTTTTAATGTATCTTCCTTGAGACTTTGTGATACTGAAGTTACGACATCCGATTTGTTGATGCTAAAAGTTACAGCGGGTTTGTAAAAAGGATGATTTCCTACCAAAGTAATATCTGTTCCGTGCAAAGTCGTTACCATTGGTATTTTTATTCCTTCATCTTTCAATATTTGTTTAGCCATATAACCTGCATAGGCATGAGGAATTGCATAGTGCACATGAAGTAATTCAATTTTGTACAATTTAACCATATCCACCAGCTTACTTGATAAAGCTAATTCATAGGGCTGGTAATGGAATAACGGATATTCAGGAACATTTACCTCGTGATAGTGTACATTTGCATTCAATAATGCCAAGCGAACTGGTTGGCTGTAGGTAATAAAATGAATTTCATGACCTCGTCTTGCCAATTCAAGACCTAGCTCTGTAGCAACAACACCACTACCTCCAAATGTAGGATAACAAACAATTGCAATTTTCATGTAGAATTTTTAGTAAAAACGAAAGTAAGGAAAATAGAATTGCTCTTAAGGAAAAATTAAGTTAAAAAATTGAAGGTTATTTGATTTATTGAATAAATTATAGTTTTCCTCTTATCCAACTATTTGTATCTTTAAATGTTTTGATATTGAGAGAAAAGCCTATTTATAAATTAAATATGAACTTGATTGCTAAAATATTCATATTCTGTTTAAATTATTAAAGCATCATTCTTCTTCAACGAAAACACCTTCACAATAGCCTGTTATAGTTTTTTGTAAAGAATCATCAAATAGATTGGTTCCATTTACATTATTAAATGTTAATTTAAACTTATTATTACCTAAATCAACAATTGACAAACTTCCATCATCAAATGAGTACGAATTGAAACCAACAGTATAGCTACCTTGTGCAGCAGTATTAACTTCAATATCACTAATTTTTAAAGAATATGTACCATTTATACTACTCTGAGAAATAGGATAAATTATTGAGAGTTGTAACGATTCTGAAGTCGATAAATTAGATGTTAATTTAAATAAATGAAATGTTCGAAGGTTAGCTTGACCACTATTTACTCCCGATTCAAAACTTGTTACTATATTGCTATCTTCATCGGTATTTGCTAAAGGGACAAAACTTTTACCATCTACTAAAATTTTAGAGATAAATGAAGACTCATTTGACGAACTAGAACTATTATCATCTGATGAACAACTTGAAATTATAAAAAATAAAACTGGGATTAGTGTAGCAATTTTTTTCATTTGTAAAGAATGAATTTAATGAGTTAATATACAAATATGGTTAATAAATACTTACAAACAAAAACCTATATGCTAATTACTTAAAAAACAATTGTAGCAAAATCATCTAACTATCGCCTCATAAATTACCTTTTGAATATCTTCCCTAATATTTTCTTTTGACAATTTGTTTACTGTTGCCTCTGGAAATGTTCTATTCGATAAGAAAACATATACAATTTCTGTTTCTGGATCTGCCCAAGCCATCGTTCCTGTAAAACCGGTATGACCAAAACTAGTCAAAGAAGCACAACCACAAGTAGGTCCAGATGTTCCTGGTTGTTGTGGTTTGTCAAATCCTAAGCCTCTTCTATTGCCCTCGGCACAGAAATAACAGGTATTAAAATCGGAAAACGTTTTTTCAGAAAAATAGCGTTTCCCTCCATAACTTCCTTTTTGAAGATACATTTGCATCATTTTAGCAACGTCCATTGTATTTGAAAAAATACCAGCATGACCCGCAATACCACCTTCCATGGCAGCTTCCATATCATGAACATAGCCCTGTAAAATTTGATATCGAAAATACGTATCCATTTCTGTTGGTGGGATAATATATTTATTAAACTTTTCCAATGGGTTATAAGTAGTATTATTCATTCCCATAGAACTGTAAAAATTCTCTTGAGCTAAAATATCCAGTCTTTTACCAGTAATTCTCTCTAAATAATCTCTAAGGATGATAAATGTAAAATCACTGTATTTGTATTCTTTTTTGGGTAATAATTTACTTTCAATAATTTTTTTCATAATTGTATCGTGATAATCATTTCTCATGAAAAGACTATCAGCTACTTTCTTAGAAAATTGTTCATTATATATTTTACTGTAATACTTTGGAGAAGGTTTTTTAAAAGCATCTAAAGTTTCTTGATAAAAAGGCATCCACGCCTGAAAACGAGCATAATGAGACAATAATTCTTTGAAATTAATATCTTTTTTATCAGAAGCATCAAAAATGGGCAGCATAGAACCCAAGGTGGTCTCCATAGTAATCTTTTGATGATCGTATTGCTGCATTACATTGGGGAGAGTGGATACAATTTTTGTTAATGAAGCGATATCATAAATATCCGAATTCACCACTTTAACCTTATTTTCATAGGTGTGATATCCGTATGACTTTTGATAGATTACTTTGCCTTTTCTTGAAACCAACACTTGAATTCCAGGAGTCATTTTATTGGTAATAGCATAATTTGCAAAATTGTCTATTTTAGACAAGATTTCAGACTTCATACCAACATTTTCAGGCGTAGCAAATCCTAAACGATCTAATTTTTGAGTAGTTAAACCATCATTTACAACAAAATGATTATTTATAGAAACAGGCAGTTTCCCTTCTGCTTCAATAGCGCCAAATAATAACTCTGCGGAAACAATTTGAGCAATATCGCTATTTTGATAGGATACTACTACCCCTTCAATATCGTCAAAAGTAGTAATAGTTAAAAGAGAATAGGGTTTGGTAAAAACATCTAAAATAACTACGTTTTTCTTTGCTATCTCTTGTAGCCATTGCAACTCTGTTTCAGTAAAATCGTGTTTTTTCCAAGCTTTATCTGATTTATGAAAACCAACAATTACGGTAGTAAACTCTTTTAGTTTTACATTTAAACTGTCTATATTATCGTCAAAAACCTCTGTAATTTCCGTATATTTTTTAAGCGTAGAAACAAATGAACTGTTTACATCATCCCCTAATTTCACATAGGCTATCTTGTTGTTTTCAAGGTCTTTGATTGGGAGTATCTCGTCTTTATTTTTTAAAACTGTAATGGCATTCTCATACAATTCATATTGTAAAGCATCATTTGACGGACCGTTTAAATCCTTGTAAATGTTTGAAATAGCAATTGGTTTATAATCATTCAACCCTACTTTGAATTTGTATTTCAATATTTTTTTTACGGAGTAAGCCAATCGTTCCTCACTGATTAAACTGTCTTGATATGCCATACATATCTTTTCTTTGGCAATAGGAACATTTTCGGCACAAAGCAAAATATCATTTCCTGCTAAAAAGGCTTCCAAATCAATTTGACCAGGGTCATGGAAATTTTTCGCAGCTTTCATATTCAAAGCATCTGTAAATATTAAACCCTTAAATTGAAGTTGCATTTTCAGTACATCAGTAATAATAGTATGAGAAACAGATGATGGAATATTTTCTCTTGGTTCCAAACTTGGAACATTTAAGTGAGCTACCATGACTGACGCTAAGCCCTCTTCAAATAATTTTTTATAAGGATACAATTCTACGTCATTTAAGCGCTCTTTTGAAAAATTGATTGTTGGTAACGCCGCATGTGAATCAATTTCTGTATCACCATGACCAGGGAAATGTTTACCTGTTGCCAATAAATTCAAACTCTGATAACCCTTCATCAAAGCTAAAGCACTCTCGGCGACATTCTCTTTATTTTCACCAAAAGAACGAAATCCAATTATTGGATTTTTGGGATTGGTATTAATATCTAAAACCGGAGCAAAATTAAAATGAACGCCTATTCGCTTACTTTGTTCCCCCATTTGAACTCCCACTTTTTCCAAAAGTTTTTTATCCCGAATCGCGCCCAATGTCATGTTCCAAGGATACCTGTAAGTTGAATCCAATCGCATACTCAATCCCCACTCTGCATCTATTCCAATCAAAAGTGGTACTTTGGAATTTTGTTGAAAATGATTCGTGAGTTTAGCCTGACGAACGGGACCTCCTTGAAAAAAAATCAACCCTCCTATTTTATGCTCTTGTATCAATTTGTCAATCATATTGGTGTGAGCAGAATCTTTGTTAGAATAGGCCGAAATCATAAATAATTGACCTATTCTCTCTTCAAAAGTGAGTTTATTATAGACACTATCTACCCATTTTTTTTGAGTTTCAGAATCGTAACCATAGATGTCATCTAGTGGTTTAACAGGTACAACTACTACTTCTGGAGGTGGAGGTGGAACAACAATTTTCTTACTGACACAGCCAACAGCAAAAATAAATAGGCAAATCAATAAAAATATTCTTGATAGGGTATTTTTCATTCAGGTATTTTTGATTAAAAGAAACGACTGTGCCAACTTTCCCCTGCAGGTACTTCCCAGTTAGTATTCCAGTCTTCGATGGTATTTACTAAATTATTAAATACGATTGTTTTTTCGGTAACAGCCTTATCTTTAGCCATTTTTTTAAAATCAAGTAATGATTTGTGAGCAATATGTTCTCCTAATTTAAAGGTAACATTCATTTTATCCAACAAATCAACATTGTATTTTTTCTCTAAATTTTGAATAAACTGAACCGAAGCATCAATAGAACAGCCTGTTGCATTTTGAACTTCCTGATTAACAGCAATAATTATGAATCTATTGTATTTGAGTTGGTAAGACGCTTCAAGACCAGTACCGTGTGCTGACCAATTCTGTAAAAATAACTGTAAATCAGCTTCAATCTCAGTGCATTCATCGTCTGAGAATTTTCTGTTAGATTGATAAATCCAAATTTTAGATTCTTGTGGCAAACTTTCAAAAGGAACAAACATGGGATTTTAGATTTAGTATTTTAGATTTGGAATTTTACAAATCTTGGGCATTAGCAATTAATTCGGCGATATCCATTACTTTAACTTCGCCTTCTTTTTCTTTATTTTTAACTCCGTCAGTCATCATAGTATTACAAAAAGGACAACCCGCTGCAATAATATCAGATTTTGTTTCAAGTGCATCTTCAGTTCTTTCAATATTAATTTCTTTATTTCCAGACTCGGCATCTTTAAACATTTGAGCGCCACCTGCTCCACAACACAAACCATTTGCGCGTGAACGTTTCATTTCTACTAACTCGGCATCCAATTTTTGAATTAAATCCCTCGGTGCTTCATATATAGCATTAGCTCTTCCTAAATAACAGGGATCGTGAAATGTGATTCTCTTTCCTTTAAATTGCCCACCTTCAATAGTTAATCGTCCATCATCTAACAATGATTTTAGAAATTCTGTATGATGAACTACTTCATATTTGCCACCCAATTCAGGATACTCATTTTTTAAAGTATTGAAACAATGCGGGCAAGCAGTAACGATTTTCTTGGCTTCATAAGCATTCAAAACCTCGATGTTCATCATGGCTTGCATTTGAAATAAGAATTCATTCCCTGCCCTTTTAGCTGGATCGCCTGTACAACTTTCTTCAGTGCCTAGTACAGCAAAAGAAACATTTGCCCGATTTAAAATTCGAACAAAAGCCTTAGTGATTTTCTTAGCTCTATCATCAAAACTTCCTGCACAACCTACCCAAAATAAAACTTCGGGTTGTTTTCCTTCTGCCATCATTTCTGCCATTGTAGGCACATTCACTATTTCTGACATATTTTTTTTGTTTCAAGTTTAAAATTTAAAAACTAACATTTAAATTTTACTCATTCTTCCAATTCAATCTATCTTGTTGATTGTATGGCCAAGGTGCTCCGTTATTTTCAATATTGGTCATCATTGCGTTTAATGATGTTGGTGCAGCACTTTGCTCCATTACCAAATACCGTCTCATATCCATAATAATGGATAATGGACTTATATTTACTGGACATTCCTCAACACAAGCATTACAAGAGGTACACGCCCAAAGTTCTTCGGGAGTAATGTAATCATTTAACAACGATTTGTTATCTGGTACAAAAACACCTTTATTGGCATCTATATTTTTTCCCACTTCTTCTAGACGATCTCTGGTGTCCATCATAATTTTTCGTGGAGACAACTTTTTACCTGTAAGATTCGCAGGACAAGATGAGGTACATCTTCCGCATTCTGTGCAGGTGTAGGCATTGAGTAATTGAACCCAATTCAAATCCTGAACATCGCTTGCTCCAAACTTTGTAGGCACAGCATTAGCATCTGCTGGTGGTGATGCAAAGGGGTCAGCATTAGGATCTAACATTAACTTTACTTCTTTAGTAACCGAAGCTAGATTATCGAATCGACCTTTAGCATTCAAATCAGCAAAATAAGTATTCGGAAACGCTAGTAAGATGTGTAAGTGTTTTGAAAAATACAAATAATTCAAGAAGATTAAAATCCCAATAATATGCAACCACCAGAATAATCGTTCTATCATCATCACAGTTGATTCTCCAATACCATTAAAGAGGGGTTCAATAAATTGTGAAACGGGAAAGGCTCCGGCGCGTTCGTAATGTCCAAATTCTAACAACTGTAGGTGGTAATCAGCTGCATTCATTAGAAGAAATAAGGACATCAAAACAACCTCGAAATACAAGATATAATTAGCGTCGCTCTTTGGCCATCCTTTCAAATCTGAACTGATGAATCGTTTGAGTTTTATTACATTTCTTCTGATTAAAAACAGAATTACAGCAATCAGAACTAAAACAGCTAAAATTTCAAAAGAACCAATTAACAAATCATACAAGCTACCTAAAAAAGAAAATATACGATGCGTACCAAAGAGTCCATCAATGATAATTTCTAAAACTTCAATATTTATAATTACAAAACCTAGATATACTAAAATATGTAATATTCCCGCGACTGGTCTTTTAATCATTTTAGACTGCCCAAGAGCAATCATAGCCATATTTTTCCAACGCTGTGAAGAATTATCCGATCGGTTTACATCCTGACCCAGCTTAATGTTTCGAATAATTTTTTTGATATTAATCGTAAAAAAACCAATACCTAGACCGAGAATAATTGCAAATAAAATATTGTCTAAATAATTCATTTTAATTCTTTTTTACCTTCGTTATAGTGTCTTTCACCGGGGCTACATAGGGCTTATTTTTTTTACCAAAAAGTGAAACATTAACATATCGCGTGGGGTTCAACCTCACATCTTCAAGAAGCAATTCTAATTCTTTTGAAGTGTTACTAAAGTTAGTGTACAACTTATCATCCTTCATCAATTTGCCGAATGTTCCTTTTCCTGACTGAATATCAGACATAATTCCGTTTACTTTTGCTAATGTACTTTCTAAAGTTTGAACCGTTTTTGCGATATTGGCTTTAGACAACGAATCGGATATTTTAGAAAAATCACCCGAAATTTTATTAAAATTAGTAACTATTCCTCCTATTTTTTGTTTGTTGTCGTCTAAAATTGAATTTACATTTTTTGTAGTAACAGAAAATCCTGATAAAGTTTCGTTTAAGTTGGCAATGCTACTTTTCAAATTTTCTCTTGTTTTAGCATCCAGAACTTTATTCAAATTGGTCAAAAGCGAATCCATACTGACAGTCATCTTTTCGACTTTTTCTTGGAGAGGAGTTAATTTTTCAGCAACTAGGTCTGTCAAACCTGCCTTAACACCACCTTGAAGAAAAGTACCCGATTCGGCAATTGATTTATCGTCTAAATTAGGGATAATTTGTATCTGTTTTCCTCCTATTAGTCCAGGTTCGTAAATTTTTACAATACTCGATTTCGAAATTGGGAAATCACTCTTAATTTGGAGTTCTACGACTAATTTCCCAGTAGTATTTTGCAATTGAATACTACTAACTTTCCCTACAACCAAGCCATTAATAGTTACTGGAGCAGAAGAAGCTAAACCTTCAACATTGTTATACTCAACATAGAAAGTCTTGTAACTGGTAAATAAATCCCTTCCTTTTAGGAAACTATATCCCCAAATAAATAATAAAATAGAAGCGATAACTAATATTGCGGTTTTGATTTCTCTTGTTACTTTCAAAATTGTATGTTTTAAAACAAAATTAGGATAAATTATTTGAACTAGGTCTTATTTAATAGCTTCTTGGATACTTATTTTCTTTCCATCTTTGAAAGCAATTAGGTAGGCAGAATCAAATCCTTTTGATTTAGCTTCCTCAAGATTTCGTTTTGCAGTTGCATAATCAGAAGTCTCTCCATAAGTATATTTATAAAAAGTGCCATTTTCTGTATTTACATCAACGTTTTTTAAACCTTTGAAGTTAGATGGGATTAACTCAATCTTTTTTCCAACAGCTGCAATTTGAACTTTAAAAATTACTCCCGTACTTTCTTTTTTAATTTCTGGAGTTTTAACAACTGGCTTTTCAACTATTTTTTCTTGTTTTGCAATTATTGAAGAATCTTTAATTGGTTTTTCTATTACTCGCTTAGATGGTCTTTCAATAATCTCATTGTTTCCTGCACCAAAATATTCCTTTTTGTAACTAATTATTGCATTTGCTATAGCCTCAGCAACTTGCATCTGCCCTTCTTCAGAATCCAATAAAGCTCCGTCCTTAGGATTTGATATAAAACCTGTTTCTATTAACACTCTTGGCATGTAGGCTTTGTGTAAGACCATAAATGGCGCTTGCTTTACTCCTCTACTTTTTCTATTCAATCCTGATGTAAACTGATCTTGTATCTTACTTGCTAAAGAAATACTATTCTCCAAATATTCTTCTTGCATTAAAGTCATACCTATCATTGAACTTGGATTGTTGGGATCAAAACCTTCATACTTTTGCTTATAATCTTTCTCCAATGTAATAACGGCATTTTCACTCTTTGCTACAGCAAGATTTGAAGCATTTTTATTCAAACCCATAACATAGGTTTCCGTTCCATCGGCAGCAGCATTTTTATTGGCATTACAATGAATGGAAACAAATATATTAGCATCAGCTCTGTTAGCAATGTTAGAACGCTCTACCAATTCAATAAAAACATCTGTCTTTCTGGTGTAGATTACATCAATATTAGGGTTGGCCTCAAGAATTTTCCCTACCTTCAAAACAATGGCAAGAGCAATATTCTTCTCAATATGACCATTATATACTGCGCCAAAATCATGAGCTCCATGACCAGCGTCTAATGCTACTTTAAATTTTGAATTTGATTGTGCGTATGAATAAAATGCAATTGAAAAGAAAAATAATGTTGTGGATAATTTAATTTTTAGCGCTGTATTCATCCTACTTTAAAAGTTAATTTTATTAAAAATGGTATATTTTAAATTTTTTTAAATAGTTACTTTTGACGAAAAATAAATATGTAAGTTTGGCTCGTCAAAAATTAAGCCATATTTTTACAAAAATAGCATTTAAACCTTTGCGGACAAACTTATTTAATATCGTTTTATTAGCATTTTTCCTAACAATTGGAAGTGTAAAAATTTATTCGCAAGAATTAGGAACCAAAACTACTTCTATACCCATTAAAAAAGAGACAGATAACAAGCCTATAGATGAAAACAAGGCTGTAATCGCCGATACCATAAAAACAGATAGCATAAAACCAAAAAAACAAATTCTAGAAGGCAAGATCAAGTACAAAGCTGAAAAATATGCCAAAATTGATCAAAAGAAAAAGCTGATTACTCTTTATGACAAGGCAGAATTGTACTATAAAGACATTGAATTGAAATCAGGGATTATTGTTTTCGACTATGAAAAAAATGAAGTTTATGCAGGCCGAATAAAAGATTCCGCAGGTGTTTATACTCAATTTCCAAATTTCAAGCAAGGTTCAAATATCGTCGAACCTGATTCCATTCGCTTTAATTACAAAACCAAAAAAGCTCTAATTTGGAATTCCAGAACCGATCAAGGAGAAATCAAAATAAAGGCTGAAATTTCAAAACGAGTTAATGATTCTGTTTATTTCTTGAAAGGCGCTCGATTTACCACTTCAAAAGACGTTGATAATCCTGAATATTATTTCAAAACAAGTAAAGTAAAATATGTCCCTGGAAAAAAAGTAGTGACTGGACTTACCAATATGGTTATCGCAGATGTGCCAACACCGCTAGCGCTACCTTTCGCTTTTTTTCCAATGACAGAAGAAAGTCAATCGGGTATTATCATACCTACTTTTAATGATACCAGAACAAGAGGCTATTCATTACAAAATGGCGGTTATTATTTTGCTTTGAGCAAATATTTTGATTTAGCTACACTTGGAGATTATTACACTAACGGAAGTTACGCTTTGCGTTTTGAAAGTAACTACGCCAAAAGATATAAATTTAGAGGTAATGTCAACGTACGTTTTGAAAATCTAATAGAAAGTGAAAGAGGTTTCCCTGATTATTCTAAAACTAACATTTACAACATTCAATGGTCACATTCACAAGATTCGAAATCCAATCCCAATTCTCGATTTTCAGCATCTGTAAATATGGGAAGTAGTAAATACTTTAAACGTTCTGTTAGTCAGATAAATGCAGGTTCTAGTTTGAACAATACATTGAGTTCTTCGATTTCCTATTCTAAGACTTTTAATTCGGTTCCACAAGTCAATTTATCTTTAACAGCAACCCACTCTCAAAATACGCAAACTGAAAAAATTGATATGACTTTGCCAACCTTACAAATGAGTGTTGATCGAGTTTTTCCTTTTGCTCCAAAAGACGGAATCAAAAAAGGTTTTTTCAAAAATATCAATTTGCAGTATAATTTGCGAGGAGAAAACAGAATTGCCACAACAGATTCTTTATTCTTCAAACCTCAAATGTTTGACGATGCCAAGGTAGCCTTACAGCACAGCATTCCTTTGAGTACTAATTTCAAGGTTTTTAAATACTTTAGTGCTACTACTTCTCTCAATTATGAAGAGGTTTGGTACCTACAAACTATTAACAAAGCGTTTGACCCAATACTTAATAAAGAAGTTAATACTATCGTAAAAGGATTTGATGCATTCCGAACCTATTCATTCTCATCTAGCTTAGGTACAACAATTTATGGAACATTTAATTTAGGAGAAAAAAATAAAATACAAGCCATCCGACACGTTATGCGTCCTTCTGTTTCGTATAGTCAAACTCCAAGTTTTTCAAAATATTATGATACTTATGCAGCTGATGGTTCTGGAAGAATGGTTAAAGAATATACTCGATTTGAAGGCGGAATTTTTGGTTCACCCGGTAAAAGTAACTCCAATAATGTTGGATTTAGTTTAAGCAATACTTTTGAAGCCAAAGTAACAGATAAGGATTCTACTAAAACGGAACCTAAGAAAATCATGCTATTAAACAATTTAAATTTTTCTACAAGCTATGATATCGCAGCAGATTCCTTGAAATGGTCTCCTTTAAGAATTAGTGGTGGAACTCAATTATTTAAAAATAAAATGAATGTCAATTTTGGCATGACCTTAAATCCATACGCGCTCAATAATGCAGGTAAGGTTATTAATACTTTCAATATAGACAATGGAGGTAGTCTTTTTAGAATGACTAGTGCCAACATGACTTTGAATTATTCGCTTTCAAGTACAGATGGAGATGACAAGAAAAAAGTGAATAAACAAGGACAGCGCAATGGCGGTCGTGATGATGATTTGTTTGGTTCTAATACTGATTTTAGTGACCGAAGAGAAAGTCAATTTGGAACCGATGATGAGGAAGATGATGGTTTTAAAGGATTTTACAATGCTGAAATTCCCTGGGATTTAACTTTGGGTTATCAATTGACGTATACTAATGCAAGCAGAGAAAGTAAAATTACAGGCAATTCCTTGATGGTTTCTATGAATACAGATTTGACGCCTAAATGGAAAGTTGGCGTGTCAACTGGATATGATTTTGTTCAGAAAGGTGTCACTTTTACACAATTCCGATTTGAAAGAGATTTGCTAAGTTGGAGAATGGATTTCAATTGGACTCCATTTGGAACAAATGCCTATTGGAGTTTCTTTATCGGAATAAAATCAGGTGTATTAAGTGACATTAAATGGGATAAACGCAATAATAGATTTTAAAAACAATTGATTATGACAAAAAAAATACTCTATACAAAAAATGCTCCTGCACCAATTGGTCCATACAATCAAGCTGTAATAGTAGGAAACACATTATATACCTCAGGGCAAATTGCGCTGAATCCAGATACTATGGAGCTAGTATTAGACTCTATTGAAGTAGAAACTAAGCAGGTAATGGAAAATTTAAAAGCCATTCTAGAAGCAGCTAATATGACTTTTGAGCACGTAGTGAAAACTACTATTTTTATAGCAGATATGAATGATTTCGCAAAAATTAATTCGATTTACGGGACTTATTTTAATGAAGAAACCGCTCCAGCACGTGAAACGGTTCAAGTGGCTTGCTTGCCAAAAAATGTAAACATCGAGATTTCAATAATTGCTATACTTTAATTAAGTATACATATCATCTTTCTCTATTTGTTTAAAATATGATATTGAATCAATCCGTCAATTGGTCTACGGAGAACGTTACCTAATTTTAATTGATGTCGTGATAAGACAATTTCTAATTCATCTTTAAGATAAAAAGCGATTGAGCCTATAAAATGTATTGGAACTTGTTTGCAATTATCGTATTGTTTAATGTAATTTTCAACAAAGTCTTCCATTCCTGCGAAAATAATCTTCTTACAAAATTCTGTTTCCTTATTTTCGATTAAAAACTTAGCAAAAGTGGCTAAATAAGCATTAGGATTAGGTTCTTTATATAAATTGTGTTTGATAAAATCAGCATCAAGATTATAAGTACTTTCAAACTTCAGTACCAAGTCTTTTGGCATTTTGTTAAAATAATAACCTCTAATCAATTGACGTCCAAATTGATTCCCGCTACAATCATCCATGGCAATGTAGCCTAAAGATTGCACTTTTTGATGCAATACTGAACCGTCAAAATAGCTACAATTAGACCCAGTTCCTAGGATACAAACAATAGCTTTCTCATCTTTAGGAGTTGTTGCATAAACTGCTGCATAGGTATCCTCATGAACAGAAATAAGTGCTTTTGGAAAATATTCTTTATAAACTTCAGATAAAAAGTTTCTCATCCTCTCAGTTCCACAACCTGCACCATAGAAAAATAAATGTGATACTTTATTTTTATTATGAGAAATATCAAATTTATCATTAAGACGATTGACAATTTCTTCTTTATCTAAAACTTCTGGATTTAGACCCAAAGTTTGAGCTGTGAATAAGACTTTTCCGTCTTTATCAATTGAAATCCAATCTGCCTTTGTGGAACCACTATCTACTAATAATTTCATTTTATGTCTAGGATTATTATGTTTGGATTAAGTAACTTTCTTAAACCGAATATTTTTGTTGTTGTGTGTTTTAATTAACTTTCGTTAAAGTTCAGTTTTATAACAAAGAATAAAACTCAACTACAAAATAGTAAAAATCCCGCATATTCTACGGGATTTTCAGTATTTAAAATTATTTCAAACCAGCAATGTGCACAGATAAATCAATCAATTTGCTTGAATATCCATACTCATTGTCATACCAAGATACTAGTTTAAAGAAAGTAGAATTTAAACCAATTCCAGCGGTTGCATCAATGATTGAAGTTCTTTTATCAGAAATAAAATCTTGTGAAACAACAGCATCTTCAGTAAATCCTAAAATACCTTTCATTGAAGTCTCAGATGCATTTTTTAAAACTGCCATGATTTCTTCGTATGAAGTTTCTTTAGCAACTTTTACAGTTAAGTCTACCACAGAGACGTCAGCAGTAGGAACACGGAAAGACATACCTGTTAGTTTTCCATTCAAAGAAGGAATTACTTTTCCTACGGCTTTAGCAGCACCTGTTGATGAAGGAATGATATTAATTGCAGCAGCACGTCCACCTCTCCAGTCTTTTCTTGAAGGTCCGTCAGCTGTCATTTGAGTTGAAGTTGTTGCGTGAACTGTTGTCATTAAACCTTCAACAATTCCAAAATTATCGTGAATTACTTTAGCCAAAGGAGCTAAACAGTTTGTAGTACATGAAGCATTAGAAACTACTAAATCAGAAGCTTTAGCTGTTTCGTGATTTACACCCATTACAAACATTGGAGCATCTGCAGATGGAGCAGAAATAATCACTTTTTTAGCGCCTCCTTTGATATGTTCATTTGCAGTTTCTACAGTTGTAAAAATACCTGTACATTCTGCTACTACGTCAACATCAACTTCATTCCATTTCAAATCAGCTGGGTTTCTTTCAGCAGTGATACGGATGTTTCTTCCATTTACATATAATTTCCCTTCTTTAACTTCTACAGTTCCGTTAAAACGACCGTGAACTGAATCATATTTCAATAAGTAAGCCAAGTGATCTACATCTAATAAATCATTAATAGCTACAACTTCTACGTTATCTCTGTTGAAAGATTCTCTAAAAACGATTCTTCCTATACGTCCAAATCCGTTAATTCCTAATTTTACTTTTGACATTTCTTTTAAATTTTAAATTTTTGTTTATGGTTGTTTTCTATTTCTATATTAGATTGACATGATGTCTGAAACACGAAGTAATTCGCGATCTATTTCGTAGTGACCTTTTATTGCTTGCTCTAACGGGGTTAACGTAACCTTATCGTTTAAGAGACCGACCATGAAATTTGATTTTCCTTCTAAAAGTGATTCTACCGCTTTTACACCTAAACGACTCGCCAAAACTCTATCAAAACATGATGGAGCTCCACCGCGCTGCATGTGACCTAAAACAGAAACTCTTACTTCATATTCAGGTAAATTGGCCTCAACATAATCTTTTAATTCAAATACGCTTTTACCTATTTTATCTCCTTCAGCAATAACAACAATACTTGAAGATTTTCCAGCAGCTTTACTTTTCTTAAGTGATTCCAAAAGTCTCTCTAAACCTAAATCTTCTTCAGGAATTAAAATTTCTTCAGCTCCAGCTCCAATTCCAGCGTTTAAGGCGATATGACCTGCATCACGTCCCATCACTTCAACAAGAAAAAGTCTATTGTGTGAACTTGCCGTATCTCTAATTTTATCAATAGCATCAACAACCGTATTCAGAGCGGTATCATAACCCAATGTATGACTCGTTCCAAAAATATCATTATCAATAGTTCCAGGTATTCCCATGACAGGAAAGTTGTATTCTTTATTGAAGACTTCAGCACCAGTAAAACTACCATCTCCTCCGATAACTACCAAACCATCAACTCCTATTTGAGACAAATTATCGAATGCTTTTTTACGACCTTCCACGGTCATAAATTCTTTTGATCGAGCCGACTTTAGAATTGTTCCTCCTTTGTTAACTATGTTATGAACACTACGAGGACCCATCTCTTTAAAATCGCCTTCAATCATTCCTTGATATCCTCTGTAAACTCCTACACACTCAATTTTGTGGTAAGCACAGGTTCTAACTACTGAACGAATAGCGGCATTCATACCAGGTGAATCTCCTCCTGATGTAAGTACTCCTATTTTTTTTATAACTTTTGACATTTTTTTTCAATTAAAATGTAAATTTAACAAACATCTCTAATAATAAAGATAGAGTCTTTGATATTTTGTTTACTAATACTAATTTCAAACGTTTTTGTTGATAAGTTTTTGTTATGTTGATTTATTTTTAGGTGATATTTTATCTAAAAATAAATTTAAATAGCTTATAAATATCAAATATGTAAATTTTGCATCCTTAATGATTTAATCTTCATTTGGAGGTGTTGCTTCTTTATTAATTTTTAAAGGCGCTGGTTTTTTCTTCTCTTTACCTTTAATATTAATGTATTCTGGAAGCATATTTGAATCTTCGACATCTCCAGAAGACTTAGGAGCTTTTTCAATCTTTTGGTTTTTAAAAATTTTCTCAACCAACTGTTTAAAAGTATCAAAATCAACTTCATACGAAACTCCAAGACCTTGAGTGTAACCTATTCCTTGACCTATGTAACTTATATCATTCTCTCTATTGAACCCACGCAAATAAAGACTACCGTCTTCATTAACTCTATATTGAATTTCGACATCTCCCACAATCGCTGATTCATTAATACCACCTACGGGTACGCCTAGCTTTCCATTTATAGAAATTCTTTCATTTATTTTTGTTGATACGGTAACCCCCACTCTACCCTCGGTTTCCATTCCTGGTCTTTTATCTGCAGAAACAATATTTACGCCTACAGAAATCTTAGCCTCATCGTCATTAAATATGTTACCAAAAACATCTCCAAATTTTTCATACAAATTATTAGTTACGCTAGACTGAGTTAATCCATCTACACTAAGAAAACTACCTGTCGCAAGAAGAATCAAAGCCTGTTTTTGTCTTACATCTTTGTCATCTAATTTGGTTTGAATTTCAGACTTCAAAACCGAATTTACAGTGGGAAAATCAATATTAAAATCTGGTTCTGGATTACTTAAATTTCCTTTCAAACCAATAACTACTTCGACTGGAACTTTCTTATTTAATGAAGATGATGCATTGTCTAGTAAAACGGCTGGATTAGCAGTAGTTTGATAAATAGCATCAATATTTAGTATGGCTCTCATTGGATCCCCTTCCCATACCACTGTACCTCCTTTTTTAATATCAAATTTCTTGTTGATTAAACCGCCGTATTTAAAATTATAAGTTCCTTCATAGGCTTGAAAATCGCCCCACATATTGAACTTTCCTAAGGTGTTTATTTTAAATAATAACGACCCAAATCCTTTTCCTTTCATTCCATGACCTGAATTTCTATCAAGTATAACTTCTACCTCTGCATTAGGATTGATGTCAAAATCGAATTCTAATTCTAATCCGTTGTAATTTCTAGTTTGCGATTTAATACCATTTTTTAAGTTGTATTTTTCTGAAGAAGTAACAAAGTGAATGGCTCCATTTGAACTTGTTGATTCAGAATCATTTATGGGAATCTTCATAAATGTTCCCTTTTCTGATTTTGCTACTACCTTAATAAATAATCCATTTGTAGGCCCTTTTACAGTTGCATATCCATCAATGAAAGCGGTTCCAAAATAAGCAGCATCTTCACTGTCCTTAGTATCTAAAGCTAATAATCTGTTTGAATTAATATTTAAATCCAGTCTCCAGTCACCAAAATTCTTATGTTCAATACTACCATTCAATCTTCCTTCAGTTTCGTATTTTATATCTTTAATTAATGCATTTCTAATTAAAAACTTTTTCTCCGTGACATCGACAACGGTATTATTTGCTATAGTATAATTTGTATTGAGATAGGGAATGCCTAGCCCCGCATCACTCACAAAGAGTCGTCCATTAATTTCTAGCTCGTTAATGTTACCGCCAATACTCGTTCTTCCTGATGCAAAACCTCTTATATTGGATAAAACATCACCTCCAAGAGGATTCAAAATTCCTAAATTGAATTTTTCTAGATTTAAGTCTAAGTCTAAATTCGTTTTCTCGTCAACAATTTCAATGGTTCCTTTTGTAGAAAAAGATTCAACATTTTCGTTCTCTAAAACACAATTCAAATTAAATTTTTTGAAACTATTATCTCCATTAATGTCAAGATTCAATTTTCCTAAATCAATATCATTTATATTCAAACTATCAATTCTAACTGATGACACGGGTTGATATATTGCATTGGTTTGCTTTAGATTAATTCCACCATTCAACCTACCGTTTATGATAAACTTATCGGTAGTGGGTAAAACCTTACCCAACTCGACATTTTGAAAATCTAATTTTATGTCTTTGTTTTTTAAATCTTTCAATTGTCCAACCAACTCCATTTTTTGATTCTCATGAGACATTATTATGCTCTCAATAGAGAAATTTTTTAAAGATTTATCAAATACAATTTTGTTATTGACATTTTCAGATTCATTTAAAAACCATAAATAGTCCTTAAATTTTAACTCCGATTTTTTAATGCCTATCACATTTTTGCCTTCACTATTTATGGTATGGTATAGGTTCAAATTGTAATAATCTTGCTTTTGATTTCCGCCTTTAAATTCCGAACGCAAAAACAAGGTATCTTTTGTGGTTACGTTTATCAAACTAAAATCTTTAATCTTATAATGTTTAGTATTAATACTATCTATTTGAATATAGGTATTGTACAGTGGATTTTTATTGTCAATATTCAAATCGATATTGTGGAAAGAATTGGCATAAGCATCAATCTCAGGAGAATTGAAATTAAATTTAAATTCATCATTATCTGAATTGATGTTTCCTTTAAATGAAGTATTCTTCCCGATGGCTATTCCTGGAAAAAAAACCTCTATGATTTTGTTGTAAATTTTAAAATCAAATTTCAAGAATTGTCCTTTACTAATAGTATTTGGGTTATAGTTAGCATAAAGGCTTCCTAGTGAATTTTCGAGCATTTTTTGCAATTGATTCACCCTGTACTTCCCAACGATTTTTCCTTCAATAATATCTGGAGAATTTATTGTTATGGTTCTTAATTTGTTGTCATCAAAACTGGAATTGATAGTAAAATCATCAAAATAATAGGTGTCTTTATTGTTTTGATATGAAGTTTGATTAATGTATATGTTCCCTTTTAGATTATCTAAATTATTTCCGGAAACGTTCATTTTTATATCTCCTTTAAAAACAGCGATGGTGTCACTCTTTACAAAGTTCAGTTTTTTCAAATTTGCATAATCTATTTCTGTATGAAAATCGTAAGCAATTTCTTTTTTTCCTAGATTGACTAAACCTTCGAAATCCATGAACAAATTAGGGTCATTTACAAAAAACTTTCCTTTAAAAATTGGATCTTTAAAGCTACCGTCTACTATAATTTTAGTGTAATTATAGCCTTTGTAAAATAGCTTATAAATATCCCCTGAAAAGGCTGTATTCAGATTTTTCTGTTTAAATCCTTTGCCGTCAACATCTATATTTAGAGATACTTTTCCTAAGTCTTTTTTATTCAAAAATGAACCAATATTGAATTGTTCTAATATAATATTTCCCTTGTATGATGCATTATCAATATCGTTGATATTTGTCATTGTCAAATCAGACTGTACATTTCCCAATGCGGTACTCATGTAGAAATCGGCAATAATGTAGGTCGTAGTTATTTCTGATTTTCCTCTTAAATTGAATTGTCCAATTTTTTCGAGTGAAGACGGAAGTTTTTTTCCTAAAATATTGGGAAGTAGTTTGATAAGATTCTTGTAATTAGATTCTACCTTACTAAAATTCCCTTTCATGTAAAAATGTTGATTGTCTTTTCCGAAAAGATTTCTAAAATTCACATCACCAAAAATCTGTGATTTTTCCCCATCGGTTAATGCTAACTTTTTAACAAAAAGATTATTCAAAGTGCCCGAAATATGACCTTTGAGATCAAAAAGTTGATTCTTTCCTAGCTCTTTATAAAAAAACCAAATATCATTTGTTGCCAATTTTGCTTCGTCCAATTGAATGTCAAAATGAACCTTGTTATTAAAATCGGCAAAATCCTTTCTTGCATAATACAAACCTACATCTCCTTTCAAGAATGAGTGATTAGTCAGCACATTCAATTGCTTTAATAAAATGTTCTTTTTGGTATATGTAAATTGAGATGATACATCTTTAACAAACAGTCCTCTATGATCATAAAAAGACATTCTTTCTATATTTGTCGTAACATCAGGACCGTAAATTTTAAAATCACCAACTACTGCATTTAATTTAGTAAAATCAACATCTTTAGGGATTTCACGGTTTTCATCAGTAAGTATAAAATGACTATTGGTTAAATAAACCTTGTTAGCCGTTAGCAAAAATTTTTTCGTAGAAGGCTTTCCGGAATCAAAAGCGGCGATAAATTTATCCAGATTGGTGTCTTTTTCACCCTTGTACGTTTTCATATTCAGCAACAACTGATCCAATCGTATATCTCCAAAAATCAAGTCTCCTGAAGTTAATTTTTTGAAATCTAAAATTGTGGTAGTTATTCTATTAGCGTAAATTAATGTGTCTTTTTTATAATCATTAATCAGTACTTTTTTCAATTTCACTCCGCCAAAAACAGTAATGCTGACTTGTTCAATAGTGATATCTGTTCCATAACTTTTGTTTATTTCGGCAGTGACATATTGGGCAATTCTTGTTTGAACAAAAGGCATTGCAAGCACAACAGCAAGTACTAATAAAAAGAGGATTAGTCCAAGAATAGAACGAAGTACTATTTTTTTAATTTTTTTGATACGTTTACTATTTAAATTTTAACTGAAATTTGATTTAAGGTCAAGAAAGAGCAGCACTTTAAATAAAATTTCTTTAATTTTGGCATCGCTGTAAAAATAAAATTTTTAAACCGGTTTATCAAATATAAATCAAAAATCGTGCTCTTTTATGCAACACCAAGCAGTTTTTATACTTGCTATTGAAAGTTCTTGTGATGATACCGCAGCAGCTGTATTACAAAACGATACCGTTTTATCAAACGTTGTCGCAAATCAACTCATTCACAATGAATATGGAGGTGTTGTTCCAGAGCTAGCCTCGCGTGCACATCAACAAAATATTGTTCCTGTAATTGACGCTGCTCTTCGAAAAGCCAACGTAAAAAAAGAACAGCTTTCGGCTATTGCATTCACACAAGGTCCAGGTTTAATGGGGTCACTACTCGTTGGGAGTTCATTTGCAAAATCATTATCGCTGGCTTTAAACATTCCTTTAATAGCCGTAAACCATATGCAGGCACACATCTTGGCTCATTTTATTGATGAAGTAGGATTTGAGAAACCAAGTTTTCCTTTTTTAGCTTTAACTATATCTGGAGGTCATACTCAAATTGTAAAAGTCAATAGTTTTTTTGACATGGAAATCATTGGTGAAACAACTGACGATGCTGTAGGAGAAGCTTTTGATAAAAGTGCCAAAATACTTGGTCTTCCCTATCCTGGAGGTCCATTAATTGATAAACATGCACAATTAGGAAATCCAAAAGCATTCACATTTACAAAACCCAAAGTTCCAGGATTAGATTTTAGTTTTTCAGGTTTAAAAACTGCCATATTATATTTTCTGCAAAAAGAAACTCTCAATAATCCTAATTTTATTTCAGAAAATGTAAATGATATTTGTGCTTCTATTCAACATACAATAATTGAAATTTTAATGGATAAATTAAAATTAGCAGTAGCTGAAACTGGAATAAGGCAAATAGCAATTGGCGGAGGAGTTTCAGCAAATTCAGGTATTAGAAATACATTGAAAGAAGCAGAACAAAAATACGGATGGAAAACATATATCCCTAAATTTGAGTACACAACTGATAATGCCGCAATGATTGGAATTGTTGGCTATCAAAAGTTTTTAACTGGTAATTTTGAAACTTCTGATGTTGTTTCTAAGGCTAGAATACAATTTTAAACAATGCAATTATTTTACAATCCAAACCTAAACGAAAACTCAGAATTCTTTTCTTTTGACAAAGAAGAAAGCAGGCATATTATTAAAGTATTACGCAAGAAAGATTCAGATATATTATTTGTAACGAATGGTTTAGGTTATATATATAAAACAGAAATCACTCTTGCTTCCGAATCAAAATGTACAGTTAAAATTGTTTCAATTGAACAAGTAAAGCCATCTCAATACTATTTGCATTTAGCTGTAGCTCCTACAAAAATGAATGAACGCTACGAATGGTTTTTAGAAAAAGCGACCGAAATAGGAATTTCTGAAATAACCCCGATTATTTGCGAACATTCTGAAAGAAAAAGTATTAAAACCGAAAGGTTCGCTAAAATCATTCAATCAGCCATGAAACAATCTAATCAATTGTATCTTCCAAAATTAAATGACCCTATTGCATTTAAAGATTTCATTAAAACTAATAATAGTACTGCAAAATTTATTGCTCATTGTGAGGAAACTAACAAAAAATCATTAAAGCAAAGTCTAGAACCTAGCACAAATACAACCATACTTATAGGACCTGAAGGTGATTTTTCGAAAAAAGAAATACAAATAGCACTTGAAAATGAATACATTCCTATATCATTAGGAAATACAAGATTACGAACGGAAACTGCAGCCATCATTGCTTGTAGTCAAGTTGCTTTTGTGAATGAATTTTAATTTTATGAAAAAAGTTTTTTACCTGTTTTTTTTAATTTCATTTTTAGCAAATGGTCAGCAAATTGCATTACTAAAATATAGCGGTGGCGGTGATTGGTATGCAAACCCTACCGCTTTACCTAATTTAATAAAATACAGTAATCAAAACAACAAAACTAGAATACACCCCAAGCCTAGCGTAGTAGAACCCAGTAGTCCAGACTTATTTTCCTACCCTTTTATTCACATGACAGGTCACGGAAATGTAGTTTTCAGCGATTCAGATGTTATAAATTTGAGAAATTATCTTAACTCAGGAGGATTTCTTCATATCGACGATAACTTTGGAATGGATGAGTACGTGAGAAGAGAAATAAAAAAAATTTTTCCAACTTCTGAACTCATTGAAATCCCTTCTACTCATAGTATTTTTCAAAAACCTTTTCTTTTTTCATCTGGTATCCCAAAAATCCACGAGCACAATGGAAAACAGCCTCAAGCTTTTGGTATATTCATCAATGGAAGACTCTCACTACTATACACTTTTGAGACAGATTTAGGAGATGGTTGGGAAGATTCAGAAGTCCATAATGACCCTATCGAAATAAGAACAAAAGCATTAAAAATGGGCGCCAACATATTAAATTATGCTTTCACCAATTAGTTTAAAACTCAGAAAACGATTGGTGAAAATTTGTTTACCTATTCACTAATTATTATTTATCTAAACATTTTGTGTTTTTTATGAACTATTTTTATAAAAAATGGTGTTTTTACTTTATTATGTTTAATTTTTTTTATAAAATTGCATCATTAACCTAAACAAAAAAATGTAAAATGAAAAAATTAGTATTATCAGCTATTGGATTGTTGTTTGTTTTTTCATGCCAAAGAGAAGAGACAGAAGTTACAAGCACGTCTTCAACGCCATTGGCAAGAAGAAGCTGTGCGTCGCAAGATGTTTTAGACAGACAACTAAGAGAAGACCCTAGTCTTGCTATTCGCATGAATAAAATTGAGTCTTTCACAGAAACTGCTATTAGACAAAAAAGATTAGTAAATGGAAAAATAGTAATCCCTGTTGTTGTAAATGTTCTACAACGTACGTCTGAGACAAAACTATCCGATGCTCAAATACAATCACAGATAGACGTTTTGAATAAAGATTTTAATGGTGCAAACTCTGAATTTGCTTCAGGTATACCAGCAGAATTTAATGGAGTAAAGGCAAATGTTGGAATTTCATTTGAATTAGTTAATATCGTCAGAAAATCAACAACAAAAACATCTTGGGGAACCAAAGATGCTATGAAAAAATCAAAACAAGGAGGAATTAATCCCACATCCCCCAGCAACACTCTTAATCTTTGGGCTTGTACAATTGGAGGAGGAATTTTAGGATATGCACAATTTCCTGGAGGATCATCGACTACTGATGGAGTTGTTATAGACACAAAATATTTTGGTTTGTCTAGTGCTGCTAGTTATCCCTATAATTTAGGAAGAACCGCCACACATGAGGTAGGCCACTGGATGAATTTACGCCATATTTGGGGAGATGCTTCCTGTGGAAACGATCAAGTTTCGGATACGCCAGTTCACAAAACTGCTAACTATGGTGTGCCTACATATCCTTATCCTAGTACCTGTTTGCCAGCACACAACGAAATGACAATGAATTACATGGATTATACTGATGATAGAGGTATGTATATGTTTACTTTAGGTCAAAAAAATAGAATGGCTGCTATCTTTGTTTCAGGAGGAGCAAGAGCCGGTTTTGGATTGTAAAACATATTCTTTAATTATTATAAAGACTCGCTAAGTATAGCGAGTCTTTTTTTATATTTTTGTATAAAAAAACAATGATTACTTCAAAGATTATTGCGTTAGGTATCTTAAAAGCTGTTGGCATATTATCCGCCATTGTACTATCGGTTTATGTCATATATCAAATTAGTACTGTTCTAATTTATTTAATAACTGCTTTTATTCTCACATTAATAGGAAATCCCATCTTATCTTTTCTTAAGAGACGGTTAAAATTTAATAATACGTTAGCCTCTATTTTTACTTTACTTCTTTTTATTTTTATTATAACGGGATTCATAATGATGTTTATTCCTTTGATATCCTCACAAAGTCAGAGTCTATCATTACTTGAAACAGATGAAATTGAAAAAAATAGTATTGAACTAATCAATCAAATTGCTCTTTTTCTTGAGAATCATAATATAAATTCCAGAAATTTATTAAAAGAAATTGACCTTTCTTCTCGTATTGATTTCGGATTTATTCCAAATTTTCTAAACATTCTTCTTGAGACTCTTAGTAATTTTGGAATTGGATTAGCTTCGGTTTTATTTATAACATTTTTTTTTCTCAAAGATCAAAATGTTTTTTTAGAAAATGCCAAAAAGCTTATTGCATACAATCAAAAAGATAAAATTTTGAATTCCATTCAAAAAATAAATTATTTTCTATCTCGATATTTTATAGGATTACTAATACAGCTATTTATTGTTTTCGTTTTGTATTTTACAGTCTTACTCGTTTTTGGAATTCATTATGCTTTCATCATTGCTTTTATATGCGCCGTATTGAATATTATTCCCTATGTCGGTCCCATCATAGGAACATTTTTAGCAACAATTCTAACAATGATAGATTCAATTGGAGGAGATTTTCAAACGGAAATTTTACCTAAATCCATCTACATTCTCGTGGGATTTTGTGTGGTTCAAATTATTGATAATAATATCAGTCAACCATTAATTTTTTCTAAAAGTGTTAGTTCTCACCCACTTGAAATATTTCTTATAGTTCTTATTAGTGGCTTTCTTTTTGGTATACTAGGAATGATTGTTGCGATACCCTTATTGACCATTTTAAAAGTGATTGGAAAAGAGTTTTTACCTGAAAATAAAATCATCCAATTGTTTACAAGAAACATTTAATTTCAAATATTCTTTTTTGAATTCTATTCAAATTTGAAGATTCTCTTTCATTTAAACGTTAAAATATAGATTTTAATCGCTTTTATCAATTTTTTCACAAATTGAGTTAAAATTTTTACCTAATTTTGTACCCAAAATATGACATATTTCTGTGTCGTTGGTATGAGTAAATTGATATTAAAATTATTTTAAAATATTTATAGTCTATACAACTGTTAATTGGCATAATCGTATAAAATCACTGTAATTGGTGATTGCAGTTATGGTTAATTAGTTGTATTTTTGTTGTTATTTTTTTAGGTTAAATATCTAAATTAATATTGAGAGTAAATTTTCCATTAGGCAGATTTAATTTATGGGAAATAACCCATTGAAAATGATAAAAAAAATATTTCATATATTAATGTTGTTCTACGGTATAGATAGTTTCTCACAAGCTATTACTGTAGACACAAATACTTACACCGTTCCTCAACTCGTTTCTGAAATATTGATAAACTCACCTTGTCTCCAAACTACAAATATTAGTTGGAGTACTGGAACAAATTATGGGTCTAGTAATGGTATTGGCTATTTTGAATCTACAAACCCTAATTTTCCTATTCAAAAAGGAGTCATTTTAAGCACAGGAAATGTAAGTGATGCAGCAGGACCAAACACAACTGTTCAAAATGGAGGAAGCGCTGCTTGGCCAGGAGATGCTGATTTGGAAAACACAATGGCAGCTGCTGGTATACCTATGATTTCAACAAATGCTACTGTTCTTGAATTTGATTTCATACCTATATCTTCAAATTTTAGTTTTGATTTCTTGTTTGCTTCAGAAGAATATGGTAATTCACAATGTAATTTTTCAGATGCATTTGCTTATTTACTGACTAACACTTCTACAGGTGTAACTACTAATTTAGCAGTTGTACCATCAACAAATACACCAATTTCTGTGTTTACAGTTAGAGATTCTGCCTATCTTGGAACGTGTTCTTCTAGTAATAGTGATTTTTTTGATAATTATTATGGAGGTGCATTAGCTTCACAAGCGGCAACAAACTTTAATGGCAATACCGTTAAAATGACTGCTTCCGCTGTACTTACTCCTAATGTAATGTATCATATTAAATTAGTAATAGCAGATAGACTCAATTCTGGTTTAGATTCTGCCATTTTCCTATCTTCCCAAAGTTTTAATTTAAGTCAAAATGTTTTAGGACCTGACTTAACTGTTGCTAATAAAACGGCAATCTGTACTGGTAGTTCAGCACCTGATTTAAATACTAATCTTGACCCTGCAGTATATACATTTGAATGGAAAAAAGGCCCCAATGTTATTGTCGGACAAACTGGTCCTACTTTAAGTGGAGTTACAGCAGGAACCTATTCGGTTACATATACTAATTTTATTAATATTTGTCAACCAATCACCGATGAAATCATAATAGAAAATTACCCCTCATTCAATACTGGTAATCCAAACAATATTTACAGATGTGATTCAGGGTCGGCAACCTACTCATATAATTTAGACACAAATACAAATGTTCTATTAACTGGTTCTGGCAGCCCAACAATTCCTTTTGAAGTATCATATCACATATCCTTATCAGACGCTGAAGACAATATTAATCCTCTTCCACTAGTGTATAACGGTCCCGAAAACACAACAATATATTCAAGAGTTGAAAATCAAATTACTAAATGTTATGTTATAAAAACATTTAAATTATTAACAACACCTAAGCCCACTGCCACCAAACCAAAAGATATAACACAGTGCTCAGAATCACCAACAACTAGTTTTAATTTAAATTCAACAAGAACTGAAATATTAAATGGGCAATCAGGAACAATAAATATTATAACGTATTACAAATCTCAAAATGAGGCAGATGTTGGAGTAGGTTTTGTTAATTCAAATGCTTTTTTATCTTCTGGTCAAACTATATATACAAGAATTCAAAATAAAGATGATGCTTCATGTTTCAATACAACTAACTTTCAAGTATTTGTTGATATTATACAACGTTTAGATACAGTAAACCCAAAGTTTGTTTGTAAACCATTTACTTTAAAGGCATTAACACATGGAAATTATTATGATGCTCCTTTGGGTAAAGGAAAACAGTATTTTTCTGGAAATCAAATAGATGAAACTTCCATTGACCCTCTTAATAACGTAAAAACATTATATATTTATGATCCAAATATTCTTTGTAAACCAACGCCACAAAATACGTTTACAATTACTTTTGTCGATTTAACAAAAATAACCCCAAAAAGTGGTACTTACTGCAGTAATATTGGCTTTACTTTACCTGGTTTAGCTTATGGAAAATATTATACTGCTCCTGATGGTCCAAACGGGACAGGAGTTGAAATTCCTTTTGGAACATCTGTAAAAACACCTCAAACTATCTACACCTATTTCAAATCTAAAGACGACCCGACGTGTATTACATTTTCAAGTTTTGATGTAAGCATAATCGATGCACCAATATTACCATCATTTGAAAATGTTTATGATTGTGCTTCTTACACTTTACCAGCTTTAAGTGTAGGGAAATATTATGACCAACCAAATGGAACGGGTAATGTTTTGGCTCCTGGAACAGTCATTACGTCTACACAAACTATTTATGTATATGAAGAGACTGGAACGATACCTAATTGTTTTGATTCAAAATCATTTAAGGTTTTTATTGGGGAATTTCCAAAACCTGATAACAAATTTGAGTGCATAAAAAAAATACTTCCTCCTTTAGAAGTAGGTAATTACTATAGGGGACCAAATGGAACTGGTGGAATAGTTCTTGCGGGAACAGAAATATTTGAAAGTACAACGCTATACATATATGTCCCTGCTGATCCTACAACTAATTGTCCTAAAATTGATTTTCCTTATGAGGTGACTATTATATTGCCTACACTTTCAAATCCAAATAATGATAAAATTTCATACTGCGGAAGCTATAAATTACTACCTCTAACAAATGGTAATTATTACACAAGTTTTGGAGGAAGAGGTACTCTATTGAATGCAGGTTATGAAATAAAATCAACACAAACTATATACATTTATGTGAGTATTGGTGCGTGCAAAAATGAAATTCCTTTTACTATAAAAATTAATAAACTACCCGTAGTTGACAATAGAGCTGACTTAGAATTTTGCGGAGGAGTCGAATATGCTTTAACTCCAATGTCACCTGGTTCGGTAGGAAATTACTATGGAGGCCCAGGAGGAACTGTAGAATTGTTAAAAGCTGGTGATGTAATTAAAACAACTAAAACTATATGGATATACGCTACAACTAATTCCGATCCACCTTGTCCAGTTGAGAATTATTTTACTATCAATTTTACACCAAGGGTTGACGTTTTGAATCCTGGTGTTGTTTGCGAGCAATATATATTGCCCACTCTAAGCAGTGGAAACTATTATACAGGATCTGGAGCAACTGGTCAGATATTAAATGCAGGAGATGTTATTTTAACAAGTCAAAAAATATATATTTATAATATCTTTAATAACAGGAATGGTCCATGTATTGATGAGAGTAGTTTTTTTGTAACCGTAGCCAAACCTATTTTATTCGCACCACCACAACCAAGAATATTATGTGATGAAGATGGAATTAACGATGGAGAAACAGATATAGTCACTACCACATTAACTGAGGATATATTGTCTGGATTACCATTGCCCCCAACCGATTATAATGTTGATTATTTTGACAATTCAACGGACGCTAATCTTGGCACAAATCCAATTTTTAGACTAAAATCACAAAAAATATTTTTTAGAATATATAATAAAGCTACCCCTACTTGTTTTAGCGATATTGGGAACGTTGATGTTGTTGTTAGCAAAATTCCAGAACCAAATCCCAAAGGTGGTTTTATATGTGTTGATAAGAATATCCCATTTGGTATTAATAGCGGTTTATCTTCTACTAATTATACCTTTGAATGGTACAATAACAATGCGTCAACATTAATGCCTTTTGAAACTGGTAATTCTATTTCTGTAACTATACCTGACACTTATGGAATAAGAGCTATTGACAACATTACCAATTGTTCATCAAAAATAATCGCTGTTGATGTAATTGGCTCTAGTGCACCAATAAACATAGACTTTAAATCTAGCGAGGCTTTTGATGACAACCAAATGGTTACTGTCATAGCAACTGGAAATGGAGGTGATTATGAATATCAATTAGATTTTGGTCCTTTCCAAGACAGTCCAAATTTTACAAATATTCCTGCTGGAGAACATATTTTTACTGTAAGAGATAAAAATGGATGCGGTTCAGCTACTAAATCAATCACATTAATTAACTATCCTAAATATTTCACGCCTAATTCTGATGGTTATAATGATACTTGGAATATTGTTGGTTTAGAACGACAAGCCAATTCTATAGTCTATATCTATGATAGATATGGAAAATTATTAAAACAGATTAAACCTTCAGGTGTTGGATGGGATGGAACTTATAATGGTCGCCAACTTCCTTCATCAGATTATTGGTTCAATGTATTGTATGAAGAAAACGGTCTGGCTAAAGAATTTAAAAGTCACTTTTCTTTGAAACGTTAATTTTAAACGCATCGCTTTAAATACAATTTATAATTGAATCATAAATTATTAAATAGTGAAATACAAAACTTTATTACTATAAATGTTGATAAAGAAATATCCCAACTTGCACTACAAAAAAACCCTTTTCCTGAAGTAAATTGGATTGAAATAGTACATCAAATCTTAGTAAAATCAAAGGCGAGAAATAAATTACCTACTTGGTTTAAAACCAAAGATATATTTTATCCAACTAAAATCTCTATCGAACAAACATCATCAGAAGAAGCGGCAAGTTACAAATCTTCGCTTGTTACAGGAGATAATCTAATTGATCTCACTGGAGGTTTTGGAATTGATACTTATTTCTTTTCGAGGAGAATACATTCTGTTGTTCACTGCGAAATTGACTCTGAATTATCAGAAATAGCAGAGCATAATTTTGAGAAACTTGATATAAAAAATATTAGTTGTATCAATGGTGATAGCTATACAATTCTACAAAATCTAGATAAAAAATTCAGTTGGATTTACATAGATCCTTCAAGAAGAAATGAAGCTAAAGGAAAAGTTTTCATGTTCAAAGATTGTACACCAAATGTCATCGAATTATTAGACTTTTATCTTGACTACTCTGAAAATATTTTAATCAAAACCGCTCCAATTCTAGACATTACCGCGGGTATAACCGAGTTAAAAAATGTCAAAGCTATTCACATAGTTGCAATAGAAAATGAAGTAAAAGAATTACTATGGCTTGTATCAAAGGATTATTCTGGTGAAATTTTAATAAAAACAGTAAATATTGCCAAAAAAGAAATGTCGAAATTTGAATTTATCCTCGGTGAAAACAAAGGAATACCCACATTTAGCTTACCAGAAAAATTCCTTTTTGAACCCAATAGCGCGATAATGAAATCAGGAGGTTTTGATGAAATTAGTTTGGTTTTTAATCTAAAAAAATTACATAATCATTCGCATCTATATACTTCAAATACCATCATTGACTTTCCTGGTAGAATTTTTAGAATTGAAAATTGCTTTATCTACAATAAAGCCAATATGAAACAGCACCTAGAACATCAAAAAATGAACATAACTGTCCGAAATTTTCCCGAGAGTGTAGAAACTATTCGAAAAAAATGGAAAATAAAAGAGGGTGGAGATAAGTATTGTTTTTTTACAACTGATACAAACAATCATAAAATAGTTTTAATTTGCACCAAAATAAAATAACTATGAAGAAGTACTTATTACTAGTAATCATTCTCCTCTTAAATACAACTATTCGTGCACAAAAACCATGTGAAATCAGTGTCAACTTAACTGATTCCCTAGGTAATTATAAAGCCACAAAAGACTACTTGTTATATGAGAAAATTTTTAATGGTAAATCAAGTTATATTTTTGCCTCTTTAGTTCTTGCAGACGGAACACCAGCATTAAATCTTCAATTTATTGAAAAAAGTATGGAGTTCATTAAAGTTAAATGTTTTGATAAAAATTCTAAAATATACCTCCAATTAATTAATGGAAAAATTGTTACCCTCATACACATTGATAAAGACAATTGTCCAAATATGGTTCGGGATGATAATGGCTTTAATAATAGAATTTTAACTGGCTATTTCTTATTTAAAAAAGATAGTTACGAAGATTTAAAAAGTTCATCAATTAGCCTAATGAGAATTAAATTTAGTACTGAAAATGAAGATTATATCTTAAAAAAAGAACTCAAGTCTGAATTAAATGGAAACACCTATGAACCTGAAAACTATTTCAAAAATTATCTACACTGTATTGAATAATTAGTTGCATTCCCATTTAAAATTGGATAAATTATCTTTTTTTGAATTTTTTAAATTGTAATGCCACCACTCACTTTCAAAAATTCTAAAATCACTTTGTAGCATCACATTGCGTAATAGTTTTCTGTTTTTTTGAATCTCATCAGATAATAGACGATAATTATGACTAGCTTCAATTCCGAAATAATCAAAATCAGTTCCCATATCAAGTTCATTTCCTAAACCGTCGACTAAAGTAATATCGACAGCCCCGCCTTTATTGTGTATTGACCCTTTTTTGGGATCGGCTACATAATCTGGATTTGAAACTATAGACCACATTTTCTTTTGAATATCCAAAGGCCTATAACAATCGAATAACTTAATGCGATATCCTTTCCTCTTAAATCGCTCATTCGCCTTAATCAAAGCTCTAGCAGTTTTGTATCTCAAATAACAAGCTTCACAATCATAAACCTTAGTCTTCAAAAAATTATCAGCTGTAGCATATTTCATATCGTATAAAAAATCATTGCTAAAATCCTTGAGATTGACAAAAGTAGTATCGCTTATTACCTTTCGCATGTTATCTTGAAGAACAACCCCATTCTTAGAATCAGCTGGGATTTCGCTCTCTTTATTTTCACTTTTTTTTACAGCTGTAGTAACTTCAGCAGTATTTAATACATTCTTTTTTGAAGAGCAAGAATGTATACTAAATGCTAATAGAAGTACTAAAAAGATTTTTTTAGATATCATAACAAACAAATCATTTCAACTAAAATAGAAAATATTATCCAATAAATCTGTATTCAGGGTATTATTTGCATAGTTATTTAAAAAAATTATCTATCTAAATTTCATCATAAAAAATTGTTTAACATAATTTAAAAACAATAAAACAAATATTAACTACCATATAATCCAATTCAAAGAACAAAACAAAGAATAAATTAGTTAAAACATGAAAACCAAATAGTTATAAACTTTAACGAACGTTAAAAAATATGTTAAAAATATTTTGTTTAATATTTTTATTAAAAAGTTAAACTAAATTTGAAAATAAACATTAAACTAAATATCATGAAAAAATTTACAAAAAAACTCAAGTACTTGTTTTTTATTTTAATGACAAGTTATGGATTTGCTCAAACAGCAAGAGTCCAAATTATTCACAACTCTCCAGATGCTGCAGCTGCTGAAGTTGACGTCTATGTGAATGATGAAATATTATTAGATAATTTTAAGTTTAGAACTGCAACACCATTTACAACTGTTCCTGCTGGTGTTGCTTTAAAAATTGACATTGCTCCTGCCAGCAGTACTTCTAGTGCAGAGAGCATATACACCGTTTCTCCAACACTAGCAGAAGGCGAAACTTATGTAATTGTTGCCAATGGTATTGTTAGTCCATCTGGGTACAGCCCTGCTCCTGCTTTTGGGTTGAATGTTTTTGCTCAAGGTAGAGAAGTTGCTTCCAATGCTGGAAATACTGATATATTGGTAAACCATGGTTCTCCTGATGCTCCAACTGTGGATGTGGTTGAAACAAGTGTACCAGCTGGAACAGTTATAAATGATATTTCTTACCCATCGTTTACTACAAATTATTTAGAATTACCTACTGCCGATTATATATTGAATGTAACTGATGCTACTGGTTCTGTAGTGGTTGCTTCCTACTCTGCTCCTTTACAAACATTAGGACTACAAGGACAAGCGTTAAGTGTTATTGCAAGTGGATTTCTAGACCCAGCTCAAAATAGTGACGGACCTGCGTTTGGATTATATGCAGCTCTAGCAACTGGTGGTGATTTGATTCCGCTGCCTTTAGCTGAAGAACCTCTTCCGTTAGCAAGAGTCCAAATCATTCACAACTCTCCAGATGCAGCTGCTGCTGAAGTTGACGTCTATGTGAATGACGAAATATTATTAGATAATTTCAAATTTAGAACTGCAACACCGTTTACAACTGTTCCTGCAGGTGTTGCTTTAAAAATTGACATTGCTCCTGCCAGCAGTACTTCTAGCGCAGAGAGTATATACACCGTTTCTCCAACACTAGCAGAAGGGGAAACTTATATAATTGTTGCCAATGGTATTGTTAGTCCATCTGGTTACAGCCCTGCTCCTGCTTTTGGGTTAAATGTTTTTGCTCAAGGTAGAGAAGTTGCTTCCAATGCTGGAAATACTGATATATTGGTAAACCATGGTTCTCCTGATGCTCCAACTGTGGATGTGGTTGAAACAAGTGTACCAGCTGGAACAGTTATAAATGATATTTCTTATCCATCGTTTACTACCAATTATTTAGAATTGCCTACTGCCGATTATGTATTGAATGTAACTGATGCTACTGGTTCTGTAGTGGTTGCTTCCTACTCTGCTCCTTTACAAACATTAGGACTACAAGGACAAGCGTTAAGCGTTATTGCAAGTGGATTTCTAGACCCAGCTCAAAATAGTGACGGACCTGCGTTTGGATTATATGCAGCTCTAGCAACTGGTGGTGATTTAATTCCTTTGCCTACAGCTCCATTGAGTACAGTTGATTTTAAAACATCTAAACTGTTATTATATCCAAATCCAACTTCAAATGTTCTAAATATCGATATCCCTTACAGCTTCAACAAAATTAACGGAAAGATAATTGATATGAATGGTAGAGTTTTGAAAAATTTAGAGAAAATAGACTCAAAAATTGATGTGTCAGGACTATCAAAAGGAATGTACATTCTTGATTTAAAAGTAGATGAAAATTCAATAGTGAAAAAATTTACTGTTAACTAGCAAATTAAATCCTATAATTACAAAAAGGCTGAAATTAATAATTTCAGCCTTTTTATTTATTTTTTAAAACAAAAAAACCTACTTCAATCAGTAGGCTTTTGTGTGAACGCAGAAGGATTCGAACCTTCGACCGCCTGCTTAGAAGGCAGGTGCTCTATCCAGCTGAGCTATGCGTCCATTTTGTCGGGGTGGCAGGATTCGAACCTGCGGCCTCCTGCTCCCAAAGCAGGCGCGATAACCGGGCTACGCTACACCCCGAGAACTTAAAAAAGCGGAGAGTAAGGGATTCGAACCCTTGGTACAGTTTCCCATACGCATGTTTAGCAAACATGTCCTTTCGGCCGCTCAGGCAACTCTCCAAGCTCAATGAACTAATCTTTATTTAAGCGGTTGCAAATGTAGGTTTCTATTCTATATTTTACAAATAAATACATTGTTTTTTTTGATAGTAATTTAAAATCATTAACAATCAAATGTATAGCTCCAAAAAAACACTTATGCTTTTATACTAATTTAAAAATGTAATTTAAAAACAACTTCAAAATTCAAATAAAATCGAATTTAGATAACATAATGTTGGGATTATGTAATTCAGATTTATCTAAAATCATTACTTTAGCATTGTAAATTAACACTAAATAAATTATGGATAAAAAAGTAGTTATTGTTGCTGCTGCAAGAACACCTATAGGAAGTTTTATGGGTACTTTATCAACTGTTACTGCACCTCAATTAGGTGCCATCGCAATAAAAGGTGCATTAGAAAAGATAAATTTAGATGTTAATTTGGTAGACGAAGTACTGATGGGCAATGTTATTCAAGCTGGAGTTGGACAAGCTCCCACAAGACAAGCTGCCTTGTTAGCTGGACTTCCAAATACAGTAATTGCTACAACAGTTAATAAAGTATGTGCTTCGGGAATGAAAGCGGTAATGCAAGGTGTTCAATCTATAAAAAGTGGAGATGCCAAAATTGTTATTGCAGGTGGTATGGAAAACATGAGTTTAATTCCTCATTATGTTCAAATGAGAAATGGACAAAAATTTGGTTCAGTCTCCATGATTGATGGTATGCAAAAAGACGGATTGACTGATGCTTATGATAATAATGCTATGGGGGTTTCTGCCGATTTATGTGCCTCAGAATATAAAATCTCTAAACAAGAACAAGATGCATTTGCTATTCAATCCTATGAGCGTTCAGCAGCAGCTTGGGAAAGTGGTAAATTTGACACTGAAGTTATTCCTGTTAGCGTTCCTCAAAGAAGAGGTGAACCAATCATCGTTTCTAAAGATGAAGAATATACGAATGTAAAGTTAGACAAAATAGCTTCATTAAACCCTGCTTTTACTAAAGAAGGTTCAGTCACTGCAGCTAATGCATCTACTATAAATGACGGAGCAGCTGCAATGATAATTATGAGTGAAGAAACAGCTATATCATTGAACTTAAAACCACTTGCTTACATAAAAGGTTATGCTGATGCAGCTCATGAACCCAAATGGTTTACAACAGCTCCTTCAAAAGCATTACCAAAAGCCCTAGAAAAAAGTGGTCTCACCATTAATGATGTTGATTATTTTGAGTTTAATGAGGCTTTTGCTGTAGTTGGAATTGCAAATACAAAAATTCTAAACATTAATCCTGAAAAAGTTAACGTAAATGGTGGAGCAGTTTCGCTAGGTCATCCACTGGGTTGCTCAGGAGCAAGAATTATTGTCACTCTAATTAATGTTCTTGAACAAAATAATGCGAAAATTGGAGCAGCAGCAATTTGTAACGGAGGTGGCGGTGCCTCGGCAATTGTAATTGAAAGAGCATAATCTTTTTTCTAAATAATGAATTTTGAATTACAGATGATTTTTTATACTATTGTAAATAATCCTTGATTTCATTTTTTATATTCTAAATCAACCTTGATGTTTGGCATTTGTAATTTATCTATTATTCCTTTACGAATTGAACCTAGTGACAAGAGTGAAATTGTTTCACAAGTTTTATTTGGGGAACATTTTCAAGTTTTAGAAGTTTATAAACAATGGTCAAAAATAAAATTACATTTTGATGATTATGAAGGTTGGGTAGACACAAAACAATACCAAATTCTTTCAGAGTCTAGTTACAAACAACTTTGCGAAGAGGTGATTGTATTAAATTCAGATTTAATAGAATATGTAACTGGTCCGAACAATTTCCTAATGCCTATTCCATTAGGATCCTCTCTTTCATTCTTGAATTATAGTGAAATAAATATTAATAATTATGATTTTGAAGGGATGAAAATTAGCGGTGTTAAAGCTAAGACTAACATAATTGACACCTCTTTTATGTATTTAAACTCACCTTATCTGTGGGGTGGAAAAACACCATTCGGAATTGATTGCTCTGGTTTTACTCAAATGGTCTATAAATTAAATGGGTATCATTTATTACGAGATGCTTCACAACAAGCATTACAAGGAGAAGCTCTCAGTTTTATTGAAGAAAGTGAGCCAGGAGATTTGGCTTTCTTCGACAATGAAGAAGGTAGAATAATTCATGTTGGCATAATAATGAAAGACAATTACATTATACATGCTAGCGGCAAAGTTAGAATTGATCGATTAGATCATCTTGGAATTTATAATGCTGAAGTCAATAAACATACTCATAAATTGAGGGTGATAAAAAAAGTGATATAAAAAAGGCGTTTCAACTAGTTGAAACGCCTTTTTTAAACAGAGTTTATAATAACTATTTACCCATTTTAGCTTTTAAAGCTTTCTTTTTATCAGTCATTTCTAGAGCTCCGTAAACGTTTAATAGTGTTGCTGCAACATCTTCATTTTTAGGGTCAAGTTCATTGGCTTTCTCTAAATAAGGAAGTGCGCTTTTAAAAATATCTTCTCTTTGCTTTTTTAATACTTCATATCGCTTGTTGTCTTTCTCTGAAGTACCTAATTTATTGATTTCATCCACAATCTTAGTTTCACCTTCTAATTTCAAGATAGACAAATTAAGATACGCATTTACATAATCTGGTTTGATTTCAATAGCTTTTTTATAATAGGACTCTGCAGCTGCAGCATCATTTTTTGATGATACAACTCCAAGGTTGAATAACAAATCTGGATTATTAGGATCTTTCTCTAAAACTTCTGAAACTAACTTTTTGTATGTTGCAAAATCTTGAAGTTTAAGATACAAGTCTGCCTCAGAAATTATTAATGATAGATCTTCTGGATTGGCTTTTCTTGCATCACTAAGTGCCGCTTTTGCTTGCTCCGTTTTATCTTTCTGTAGCAAAATTAAAGCTATGTTTTTATATATTTCTCCTCTTTTAGATGGGATTTTTTCATCTCTTGGATTAGAATACACTTTCAATTTAACCTTATTATCACGCTCTGTTTTAGCTTCAGCAGTAGTTCCAAAAAAATCTTCCTGTTCAGAAAGCAAGTTTTTAGCATAATAGGCCATCCCTTCACCTGAATAATTTTTAGATTTTAATTCTTCGTAATAAGCTAGTGCAGTATCGTAATCTTGAGCATTAACAGCATAACTAGCCGCATAATACAATTTTTCAAGATCTGTTTTGTCTAAATCATATACGATGCGTAACTTCTTTGCCGCTTCATCATACTTTTTATTGGTACCATCTTCAACAGCACTATTCAATATTTTTCCTTTGATGTCAGCAATAGCTGCTTCTGCTTGGCTTGTGTATTTTGCCTTACCTGAAATCTTTTCTACAGCTATTAATTCTTGATAGGCCTTTGCAGCATCCAATTGATTTTTTGAAACCTCAATATTCTTAGTAGCTAGGTCTACTAATGTATTTCCTTTTACAAAATAATACTGTGCTTTTTCAGCATCAGTTGCTCCACCAATTACTGATTCCGCTTGTTGCAAGATAGATTTTGCTTCCGCTGAATTTCCGCTTTTAAGCGCTTTTTCAGCTGCTTTTATTTGATCTTTTTGAGCAAAAGTGCTTATTGAAATCAATAAAGCTGACGCGAGTAGTACATATTTATTTTTCATTTTATACTATTTTAGTTATTCATCTGTTTCTTCATCTTCGGAATCATCATCGTCAATCTCATCCTCTACTTCAGTGTCATCGTCATCATCGTCGTCTTCTGCTCCATCATCTTCAAGGATTTCAAGAACTGGTTTTACTCTTTCTATAGCTTCTGTTTCAATTACATTTCCATCTTCATCAACTTCAGCTTCAGCAGCATCATCTTTCATGACCTTAGTTACCGCGGCTATAGAATCGTTTCCTTTGATATTGATTAATTTTACACCTTGTGTAGCACGTCCCATAACTCTCAAGTCTTCAACTGCCATTCTGATAGTCAATCCCGATTTGTTGATAATCATCAAATCATCGGCATCAGTTACAGCATTTATGGATATTAATTTACCTGTTTTCTCAGTGATATTCAAAGTTTTCACTCCTTTTCCACCACGATTCGTAATTCTGTATTCGTCAAGACTGGAACGTTTTCCATAACCATTTTCAGCAACAACAAGAATTTCACTGTTCATGTCGTTTACGGTTACTAAACCAATAACTTCATCTGTATCATCTTTTAATGTAATTCCACGAACTCCAGATGCTGTTCTTCCCATCGGACGGGTTTTCGTTTCTTCAAAACGAACTAATTTACCCGATTTTACAGCTAAAATAATTTGGTTTTCACCATTGGTTAAACTTGCTGCTAATAACTCGTCTTCCTCTCTAATCGTTATTGCCGCTACTCCATTTACCCTAGGTTTTGAGTATTTCTCTAATGAAGTTTTCTTAACCTGACCTTTTTTAGTAACCATAACCAAGTTGTGACTTTTGATGTACTCTTGGTCTTTTAAATCTTGTGTGCAGATAAACGCTTTTACCTTATCATCACTTTCGATGTTGATTAAGTTTTGTAAGGCTCTACCTTTTGCTGTTTTACTTCCCTCTGGTATTTCATACACACGCATCCAGAAACATTTTCCTTTTTGAGTGAAGAACATCATATACTGATGGTTTGTAGCTACAAACATGTGCTCTAAGAAATCTTGATCTCTCGTTCCTGCACTTTTTTGACCTACTCCTCCTCTATTCTGGGTTTTGTATTCGGAAAGATTCGTACGTTTAATATAACCCGCATGAGAGATGGTTACCACCACATTTTCATCGGCAATCAAATCTTCAATACTTACATCTCCACCAGAATATTCAATAGTAGAACGACGCTCATCACCATACTTATCTCTGATTTCTACAAGTTCTTCCTTGATTAAATTGGTTCTTAAATTGACATCTGCAAGTAACGCTTTTAAATGCTCAATTAATTTCATCAATTCTTCGTATTCAGCACGCAATTTGTCTTGTTCAAGACCCGTTAACTGACGCAAACGCATTTCTACAATGGCACGAGATTGAATGTCAGACAAACTGAACCGTTCCATTAATTTCTCTCTTGCCTCTTCAGTGTTTTTCGAACCACGAATGATAGCTATAACCTCATCGATATTATCAGAAGCGATGATTAAACCTTCTAAAATATGGGCTCTTTCTTCCGCTTTTCTCAATTCAAACTGAGTTCTGCGAACTACTACATCGTGACGGTGTTCGATAAAATAGTGAATCATATCTTTTAGATTCAACATTTGCGGACGACCTTTTACTAATGCAATATTATTGACACTGAACGAAGATTGTAATTGTGTGAATTTATACAACGTATTTAAGACCACGTTTGGTGTTGCATCTCTCTTTAAAATGTAAACGATACGCATACCATTTCTATCCGATTCATCACGAATATTGGCAATACCATCTATTTTTTTCTCATTTACTAAATCAGCAGTACGCTTAATCATATCTGCCTTATTCACCTGATACGGAATCTCAGTTACCACAATAGATTCTCTTCCATCAACCTCTTCAAAGTTAACTTTAGCTCGAATAACAATTCTTCCTCTTCCTGTTTTGAATGCTTCACGAACACCTTCATATCCATAAATAATACCTCCTGTTGGAAAATCTGGAGCTTTAATATGGTTCATCAATTCATCAACTTCGATGTCGTTATTATCCAAATAAGCTAATGTTCCGTTAATTACTTCAGTCAAATTGTGAGGAGGCATATTAGTTGCCATACCTACAGCAATACCTGTAGCTCCATTAACTAATAAGGTAGGAACTCTTGTTGGCATTACTTTTGGCTCATACAAAGTATCGTCAAAGTTCAATTGGAAGTCAACGGTTTCTTTTTCAATATCAGCCATAATTTCCTCCGAAATCCTTTTCATTCTGGCCTCAGTATAACGCATTGCTGCTGGACTATCTCCATCTACAGAACCAAAGTTCCCTTGACCATCAACCAGTAGGTATCGCATGCTCCATTCTTGAGCCATACGCACCATAGCATCATATACAGAAATATCCCCGTGTGGATGATACTTTCCTAACACCTCACCTACAATTCTCGCAGATTTTTTGTGGGCAGATCTTGAAGTTACACCTAAATCATACATTCCATAAAGCACTCTTCGGTGTACTGGCTTTAGGCCATCTCTTACATCAGGAAGTGCTCTTGATACTATTACCGACATCGAATAATCGATGTAAGCTGATTTCATTTCGTCCTCTATGTTAATAGGAATTAACTTTTCTCCGTCAGACATATTACAGTTTTATTTAAAAATTATCTTGTTTAAAAAATCTTGCTAATATAAGCTTTTCAGATAATTTTATTGAATCATATACACATAAATTTATTCGATTTATTAACAATTTTAAGCCCTTTTTAAGTTAATAAGTTAATCAACTTTTAACAAAAAAATTTAATTATTTTTTGTCTATTAGCTGACAGTGTATTTGGGAAAGGAATGATTTTTGCAATTGCATTAGATATTCACTAAATTTACATTACAAATTATATAATTTTATGGATGATAATTTTTCACCAAGAGTAAAAGACGTTATTACTTACAGCAAAGAAGAAGCCTTGCGATTAGGGCATGACTTTATTGGAACTGAGCATTTAATGTTGGGTATTTTAAGAGACGGAAATGGTAAAGCAATTACTATTTTGAACAATCTTTCTGTTGATTTAGATCATTTACGAAGAAAAGTAGAAGTCTTAAGCCCCGCAAATCCTAATGTTATAGTTAGTAACGAAAAAAAGAACCTGCATCTAACACGTCAGGCTGAGAGAGCATTAAAAACTACCTTTCTTGAGGCAAAAGTTTTTCAAAGCACCTCAATCAGTACTGCACATTTGTTATTGTGTATCTTAAGAAACGAAAACGATCCCACAACGAAGCTATTGAATAAACTTAAAATTGATTATGATTTAGCTAAAGAACAATATTTAAACATGACACCAAACGAAGAAAATTTTTTAGAAAATCTGCCCCGAAACGAGTCTTTCAATGACGATTCCGGACAAGATGACACCCTTAGAGAAGGAAGCTTTAACAATCCAGCGAATAAATCCAACAAAAAATCTAAAACTCCTGTATTGGATAACTTTGGTAGAGATTTAACAGAAATGGCTGAAGAAGGAAAACTAGACCCTGTAGTTGGACGTGAAAAAGAAATTGAACGTGTTTCTCAAATATTGAGCCGCCGTAAGAAAAATAACCCTCTACTTATAGGCGAACCTGGAGTTGGTAAATCTGCTATAGCAGAAGGTTTGGCTTTGCGTATTATTCAGAAAAAAGTATCTCGAAACTTGTTCAACAAAAGAGTGGTTACACTAGATCTAGCTAGTCTTGTAGCTGGAACAAAATACAGAGGTCAGTTCGAAGAACGTATGAAAGCGGTCATGAATGAATTAGAAAAGAATGACGACATCATCCTTTTCATAGACGAAATTCACACTATTGTTGGTGCTGGTGGAGCAACAGGCTCTCTTGATGCTTCTAACATGTTCAAACCTGCTTTAGCCAGAGGCGAAATACAATGTATAGGAGCAACAACCTTAGATGAATACCGACAATACATAGAGAAAGATGGCGCTTTAGAAAGACGTTTTCAAAAAATTATTGTTGAGCCAACCTCAGTTGAAGAAACGATAACCATACTAAATAACGTCAAAAACAAATACGAAGACCATCACAATGTTACCTATACTCCAGAAGCTATTGAAGCTTGTGTAAAATTGACCAACAGATACATGTCAGAACGATTTTTACCAGACAAAGCAATTGATGCCATGGATGAGGCTGGTTCCCGTGTTCACATTACTAACATCGAAGTACCGAAACAAATTTTGGATTTAGAACGCCAATTGGAAGAAGTACGAGAATTGAAAAATTCTGTAGTTAAAAAACAGAAATACGAAGAAGCTGCCAAACTTCGTGACGATGAAAAACGTATTGAAAAAGATTTAGCCATAGCTCAAGAACAATGGGATGAAGATTCTAAAAACAATCGAATCGTAGTAACCGAAGACAATGTCGCAGACGTGGTTTCTATGATGACTGGAATTCCAGTAAATCGAATTGCTCAAACTGAAAGCAATAAATTAGCTCACTTACCAGAACTAATTGAAAATAAAGTTATTGGACAAAAAGAAGCGGTGTTGAAAATCGCTCGTTCTATTCAAAGAAATCGCGCTGGATTAAAAGACCCTAACCGACCTATTGGTTCATTCATTTTTCTGGGTCAAACTGGAGTTGGCAAAACTCAATTGGCAAAAGTATTGGCAAAAGAATTGTTTGATTCTGAAGATGCACTAATCCGAATTGACATGAGTGAATACATGGAGAAATTCGCTATCTCTAGATTAGTTGGTGCTCCTCCAGGATATGTAGGTTATGAAGAAGGCGGTCAACTAACCGAAAAAGTAAGAAGAAAACCGTATTGCGTCGTTTTATTAGATGAAATCGAAAAAGCCCACCCTGACGTTTTCAATATGTTATTACAAGTTTTAGATGATGGATATTTAACGGATAGTTTAGGTCGTAAAATAGACTTTAAAAACACCATTATCATTATGACTTCAAATGTTGGCGCAAGACAGTTGAAAGATTTTGGTCAAGGAGTTGGTTTTGGTACTGCTGCAAAAGCTGCTCAAGCTGATGAAAATTCAAAAAGCATTATTGAAAATGCTCTAAAGAAAACTTTTGCTCCTGAATTTCTAAATCGTATCGATGACGTAATTGTTTTCAATGCTTTGGAGAAAGAACATATTGACTTAATCATTGAAATTGAGTTAAAAAAATTATACAATCGTATCGCAGAATTAGGATATGTTCTTAAACTGTCTGACAAAGCAAAATCATTTATTGCTGAAAAAGGTTTTGATAGACAATTTGGAGCTAGACCACTAAAAAGAGCCATTCAAAAATATGTTGAAGATGCTTTGGCTGAAGAAATAATAACTTCTAAAATAAGTTCTGGAGATGAAATTTTTATGGACTTAAACGATACATCACAAGAGTTATTTGTGAGTGTAAAAAGAGCTGAAAAACCTACTAATTAGTAGGTTTTTTTTATATTTATACTTTAATCGAAATTATGAATCCATACGTTGACATTATCCTGAGAAGCGCAGCAGTTTATTTATTTATGGTCATCGCTCTTCGCGTTTTTGGCAAAAAAGAATTATCACAACTCAATACAGCCGATGTAATCTTAATTTTATTGATAAGTAACTCTGTACAAAATGCAATGGTAGGAAATAACACTACTCTTTGGGGCGGACTAGCGGCAGCAAGCGTCTTATTTGTTATAAATTTTGTGTTTAAAAAATTAATGTACCGCTACAAAGGATTCAGTGAATTCATGCAGGAAAAACCCGAAATTTTAATTCACAACGGCACTTTAGACTTTAAAAACTTGAGCAAGTTGAACATTACTTCAGATGAACTGAAAGAAGCCATGCGAGAACATGGTGTAGAATTTTTTAAGGATGTAAAATTAGCGATGCTCGAAATTGACGGCAATATAAGCATCATTTCTGGTGATACTTCCTTGAAACAAACTCATTATAAAAGAAAACGCAAACATAAAAGTTTGAGTGGAGGGAATTAATATTCCAATCCCTCTATCATAAAACTATTCAAAAAAGCAACCGATTTTTCGATATCATAATGAAAAATTCTATCATTTTTGATTAGTGGAACTTCCTCACGGTACGATTTTAAAAACATTTCGATAAAATCACTAGACTTTAACGGACGTCTGAATTCAACTGCTTGCGAAGCATTTATCAATTCAATGGCTAAAATTCGCTCTAAATTATCCATAACACGCAAAGCTTTCGTCGCTGCATTTGCCCCCATGCTCACATGATCTTCTTGACCGTTACTAGAAACAATACTATCCACACTTGCAGGAGTTGCCAACTGTTTGTTCTGACTTACAATACTTGCAGCGGTATACTGCGGAATCATTAAACCTGAATTGAGACCAGGATTATCCACTAAAAAAGCGGGAAGATTTCTCAAACCTGACACCAATTGAAAGGTTCTTCTTTCAGAAATACTACCTAATTCTGATAAAGCAATAGCTAAAAAATCTAAAGCTAAAGCCAAAGGTTGTCCGTGAAAATTACCTCCTGACAGAATCTGGTCACTTTCTATAAAAATATTAGGATTATCTGTTACAGAGTTTATTTCGGTCTTAAAAATTTTTCTTGTATAATCTATCGCATCTTTAGAAGCACCGTGAACTTGGGGAATGCATCGAAACGAATACGGATCTTGAACATGAGATTTTTTTTGCCCTATTATTTCACTTCCTGACAAAAATTCAATAACTCTATTAGCTGTGATTATCTGACCTTTATGTGGTCGTATGTAATGTATTAATTCATTAAAAGGCTCTATTCTTCCATCAAAACCTTCGAGCGAAATTGAAGCAATTAAATCTGCTAAATAGGAATATTTAACCGATCTCATCAATATATGCGCGCCATAAGCGCTCATGAATTGTGTTCCGTTCAACAATGCTAATCCTTCTTTAGATTGCAACACAATTGGTTCCCAACCCAATTCTTTCAATACAATTGAAGCGTTCTGCTTTTTTCCTTCATAATATACTTCACCTTCGCCCAACAATGGCAAAGCCAAATGTGCTAAGGGTGCCAAATCTCCCGATGCCCCTAGAGAACCTTGATTGTACACCACTGGGAGAATATCATTATTATAAAAAGCGATTAAACGTTCTACAGTCTCCAACTGAACACCAGAATAACCATAACTTAAGGATTGTATCTTGAGTAGCAACATCAGCTTAACTATTGTTAAAGGTACTTCTTCCCCAGTTCCACAAGCATGAGACTTCACTAAATTTTCTTGGAGTTTCGATAAATTTTCATTGGAAATTTTCACATTACACAGCGAACCAAAACCTGTGTTTATTCCGTATATTGGAGTTTCTTCAGAAATCATTTTCGCGTCAAGATACTCACGGCATTTTTGAATATTCACTTTAGCTTCTTCTGATAAGGCTATCGATTTGTGATACGAGATAATGGTGTGTATAGTTTCTAAACTTAAAACTTCAGAACTTACATAATGAAAATTGTCCATTTTTTTGGCTTGATTGAGGCTTCAAAATTCAATAAACAATTATTAATAAACAAGGTTTGTTGATAATATTATGATTTTAAATTACATTTTTATCAGAAATCAATCTCCAAAAGTGGTTAAAAATAGCAATAATACAAACATCAGATTCATATCTAAAATATTCGTAAAAATTATAGTCTGTTTTTGAAAATCAATGAAATAGATTACTTTTGGAAATCAAATTTTTTAAAATGCTTTTTAACAGCAATACATTTCACATAACAACTACGACCAAGGCTTTGGTTGAATTTACTGTTATGACTACAAAAACTACAACCCCATTCGGGGTATAAATTAATCATATAATCCTATATTTGTTTTTTCTTTTAGAAGAAAGGATAATCTTGAATTTATGATAACTAAAAAAATATTTTAAATCAGCCATAATGAAAATTTTAAAATTCGGAGGAACATCGGTTGCCAACGCTCAAAACATAAAACTCGTATTAAACATCGTTCAGGATAAAGCCAAGCAAGACCAATTGGTAGTTGTAGTTTCCGCTTTCAGTAAAGTCACCGATTTGCTTCAACTTGCTTCTATCAAAGCGGCTGCCAATGACGAAAGCTATAAAGAAATTGTTGCCGAAATAGAAAAAAAACATCTTGACGCACTCAAAGAACTTATTCCTGTAAGTGAACAAAGTAGCCTTTTAAGCCATATCAAAAGAATCATCAATCATTTGGAAACTCTTTTAGATGGTTGTTTTCTTTTAGGAGAATTATCTCCAAGAACTACAGATACGATTTTAAGTTTTGGCGAATTATTGTCTTCCTACATTATTGCCGAGGCAATGAAGCAAAACCAAAAAAATAGCGGATACAAAGACAGTCGTGAGCTTATAAAGACGAATGATAACTTTGGTAAGGCTGCTGTAAATTTTGAAATTACCAATCAATTAATCCGAGATTATTTTGCTAACAACCAAGCTCAAGTGGTGGTTATGCCCGGATTTATAGCTTCTACCTTAGACGGAATTAACACTACTTTGGGTCGTGGCGGTTCCGATTATACTGCGGCAATTATAGCAGGAGCTCTCGATGCAAAAGATTTAGAAATATGGACGGATGTAAACGGTATGTTTACTGCCAATCCAAAAATAGTAAAACAGGCGCAACCTATCGCTACTATTTCGTATCAGGAAGCAATGGAATTGTCTCATTTTGGTGCCAAAGTATTATACCCACCAACGATTCAGCCTGTTTTGAGAAAAAACATTCCGATTCTTATCAAAAATACTTTTGAACCAGAAACTGAAGGTACTTATATTTCAAACGAAATTACTTCACAGAGCAATCCTGTAAAAGGAATCAGTCATATTGACAACATCACTTTAATTACTTTAGAAGGCCCAGGAATGATTGGCGTTGCAGGTTCGTCAAAAAGACTATTTGAAGTGCTTTCACTAGTACATATCAACGTCATTTTTATTACGCAAGCTTCATCTGAACATTCCATTTGTATAGGAATCCTAAATTCTGATGCTGCTCTTGCAGAACAAGCTATCAACAAAGCATTTGAAATCGAAATTTTACAAAACAAAATCGAACCTTGCATCGTAGAACAAAATCTATGCATCATTGCATTGGTGGGTGAAAATATGAAAAATCATCAAGGTCTAAGCGGGAGAATGTTCAGCACCTTAGGAAAAAATAATGTCAACATTAGAGCAATTGCTCAAGGCGCTTCTGAAAGAAATATCTCAGCAGTAATCAACGAAAGAGACGTTAAGAAAGCCCTAAATACCTTACACGAAACCTTCTTTGAGGAAAACACCAAACAGTTGAATTTGTTTGTAATGGGAGTTGGAAATGTAGGAGAAAAATTCATTGAGCAAATTCACCAACAAAGAAAATACCTGAAAGAAAACCTTAAAATCAATCTGAGAGTTATAGCGCTTTCTAATTCTAGAAAAATGCATTTTGACGAAGAAGGAATTAGCTTAAAAGATTGGCAAACATTGATTGAAAACGGAGAAACCGCAAGCAAAGAAGGGTTTATTTCAAAAGTAGCTGCACTCAATTTACGTAACAGTATTTTTGTAGATATCACTGCCAATGAAGAAGTTTCTAAAACCTATGAGCAGTATTTAAAACAAAACGTCGCTGTGGTGACTTGTAATAAAATCGCTTGTTCCTCAGCTTACAACAACTATAAAAATCTTAAAAACTTATCACGTCAATTCAAAGCGCCTTTCCTATTTGAAACCAATGTTGGAGCAGGATTACCAATTATAGATACGGTAAAAAATCTAATTGCATCTGGAGACAAAGTCAACAAAATTCAAGCGGTTTTATCGGGAAGTTTGAATTTTATCTTCAATAATTTTGACGAAAATAATTCTTTTCACGATGTTGTAAAAGAAGCTGGTGTACAAGGATTTACAGAACCTGACCCAAAAATTGATTTAAGTGGTGTTGATGTGGCTCGAAAGATATTAATCTTGATTCGTGAAAGTGGGTACCAAATGGAAATTGAAGATATTGCCAACCAATCTTTCCTTCCAGCAACCTGCATGGAAACCAAAAACAATGAGGACTTTTTCAAATCGTTGCTCACACATGCCAACCATTTTGAAGCTCTTTTAGCTGAGGCAAAACAAAAAGACAGCCGATTGAAATTTGTGGCGCAATTTGAAAATGGTAAAGCAAGTGTAGGTTTACAATTCATCCCAAAAGACCATCCTTTTTACAACCTTGAAGGAAAAGACAATATCGTATTGTTCTATACTGATAGATACGTAGACCAACCGTTATTAATTAAAGGTGCTGGTGCAGGAGCTGCAGTGACCGCTTCTGGAATATTTGCTGATGTTATCCGAATTGGAAATATATAATAGAAAACAGTTTCAAGTTTAAGATTTCAGGTTAATCAGAACTTGAAACTTTAAACCCAAAACCTGAAACAAAATGAATATGAATGAAATAAAAATATTCTGTCCAGCAACTATAGCCAACCTTTCCTGCGGATTTGACGTTCTCGGGCTTTGTTTGGATACTGCTGGTGATGAAATGATTATTCGAAAATCAGCTACAAAAGGAGTTCACATTACTAAAATTATAGGTGCCGATTTACCTTTAGAAACCGAAAACAATGTGGCTGGTGTTGCTGCTTTAGCACTGTTAGAAGAAGTGGAAACCGAATTTGGATTTGAAATCGAAATCTATAAACACATCAAAGCAGGAAGTGGAATTGGTAGTAGTGCTGCAAGTTCGGCTGGTGCTGTTTTTGGTATAAACGAATTACTGGGTCAACCTTTTACAAGAAAAGAACTGGTTAAATTTGCCATGCAAGGTGAAAAACTAGCCAGTGGAAATGCCCATGCCGACAATGTAGCTCCTGCCCTTTTAGGTGGTTTTACATTGGTTAGATGTTCCAATCCTTTGGATATTATCAAAATAGAAAGCCCTTCTGAATTGTATGCTACAGTAGTACACCCACAAATTGAATTGAAAACTTCCGATGCGCGTTCTGTATTAAAACAAACCGTTTCGCTGAAAAGTGCCATTACCCAATGGGGAAATGTTGGAGGACTAATAGCTGGATTGTACACCCAAGATTATGAATTGATAGGACGCTCTTTGCATGACGAAATTGTAGAACCCTTGCGAAGTGTGCTTATTCCGGGTTTTGATTTGATTAAAAAAACAGCCTACGAAAACGGAGCACTAGGTTCTGGTATTTCAGGTTCAGGTCCTTCTATTTTTGCTTTGAGCAAAGGAGAAGCCACTGCCCAAAAAATTGCTACAGCAATGAGCAAAGTCTATGATGAAATGAAATTACCTTATGAAATTCATGTTTCGAAAGTGAATGACCAAGGAATGAAAATAATATAAGAATTACGAATTAGGACGTACAATCCTAAATCTAAAATCTAAAATCTAAAATGAACTATTACAGCTTAAACAACAAAACACACCAAGTATCTTTTCAAGAAGCCGTTATACAGGGACTAGCTCCCGACAGAGGATTGTACTTTCCTCAAACTTTAACACCGCTTCCTGCTTCTTTTTTTGAAACTATTGAAAACCTAAGCAATGAAGCAATCGCTTTTGAAGCCGTTCGACAATTTGTAGGTGATGAAATCCCAGAAGCGGAATTAAAACATATTCTCAAAGAAACGCTCTGTTTTGACTTTCCATTGGTAAAAGTAGAAGATAATATCTATTCTCTTGAATTGTTTCATGGACCTACGATGGCATTTAAAGATGTTGGCGCACGATTCATGTCCCGTTGTTTAGCCTATTTCAATAAAGACAAAGATCAAAAAAATACAGTTCTAGTAGCTACTTCAGGCGATACTGGAGGTGCAGTTGCTAGTGGATTTTTAGGCGTGAAAGGCGTTGAAGTTGTTATCCTTTATCCTTCAGGTAAAGTAAGCGACATACAAGAACGTCAGCTCACTACGCTAGGACAAAACATTACTGCTCTTGAAGTAGACGGTGTTTTTGACGATTGCCAAGACATGGTTAAAAAGGCCTTCCTCGATTCCGATTTAGAACACAAAAATCTAACTTCTGCCAACTCTATCAATATTGCGCGTTGGTTGCCACAAATGTTTTATTTCTTCTTTGCTTATAAAGAATTGAAAAAATACAACAAGCCATTAGTGGTATCTTGCCCAAGCGGTAATTTTGGTAATATTTGCGCTGGAATTATTGCTAAAAAATTAGGATTGCCTATTAGTCATTTCGTGGCTGCTACCAATGCTAACGATACGGTACCGCAATTTTTACAAAAAGGAATTTACGAGGCCAAACCTTCCATAACAACTATTTCCAATGCAATGGATGTGGGGAACCCGAGTAATTTTGTGCGTATACAAGAAATGTACAACAACGACTTGAAAGAATTCAGCAAGGATTTTTCCTCCTATACCTATTCTGATGAGGCGACCAAAGAAGCTATGAAAAGTATCTACAACCATAATGGCTACATAGCCGAACCTCACGGTGCGGTTGGGTATTTAGGACTAAAAAAGGAATTAGAGAACCATCCCAACACAATTGGTGTTTTCCTTGAAACGGCACATCCTATCAAATTTTTGGATATCGTCGAACCTGTTTTGAATGTTACATTACCTATTCCGACGCAAATAGAAAGTGTATTGGGCAAAGAAAAAAAGAGCTTCAAAATTGCCACTTATGACGAACTGAAAGCGTTTCTAAATTAAAATCATGGAATACCAAATAAAAAGCCATCCTTAATCGGATGGCTTTCTTGTTTAACCTTTTTTGTCAATTAATGATGGTGATTGTGATCTTCCATTTCTGTTGAATGTGCCATGTGAGTATTCAATTGCAAGGCCAATGCATTATTCCCATCGGTATCATCTGGACCTATTTCGATAAGCCCATTTGAATTTCCATCTACTGCGGTACTTAAATCAACAGCACTCAACACTTTGTTCAAATCAATATTGAATACTAAATCAAATGAACTGTTACTCACTACTAAGTTTTGGGCGGCATCATGGTAATCGATTTCAAATTGTTGTTCAAAATTATGCCAAAACACAAAGGGTACACCATTGATAGTTCCTTTAATTTCTACTGTTTTATTGAAAAGTGGTGAATCGGCCACTAGACTTTTATTTAATTTGAATTCTACCTCTTCATACGTTCCATTGGCAATAGTAACCGTGGTTACTGGAGCGGTTTGATTCAGTAAATCAAGTTCCCAAGGACCATTCAATCGTGCTTCATCATCTCCATTGTACATACCGTCATGGTTGTCATCTCCTTTACCGTGATGATCTTGGTGGTCGTCCATACCTTCTCCTCCCTCGCCTTCACCCGTTCCAGTATCAGCTAGCTTAAATTCAATCTCTTTAATATTAATTTTAAAACTTGTTAGTACCACACCGCTAGATGCAGCAGAAGGACTCGATAGCCTGTTGGCTGCGGAAGTATACGTTGCCTTAGCACTAATCTTCATCACATTGTCTGAATTCACACTACTAGTATCATTAGAGCATGATGTCAATAGAGCCAATAGCGCACTAATTCCAAGAACTTTTTTTAACTGATTCATAAATTACGTTTTTATAGGTTTATGACAATTAAACAACATTGGAATTCTTTACCCTACTGAAATAGTGTTAAATTAAAATTTAGTGCCAGAATTATTTCTCCAAACTCAAAAAAGCTCTCCCTATATACCCGATGATATCCGAAGCGATAAACGATTGATAGCCTGTCTCGGGTAAGGCGATATCTGCTGTTAGTCCATGAAGGTAAACACCCAAAAGTGCAGCTTCAATAGGTTGGTATCCTTGAGCCAATAGACTCGTAATCATTCCCGTTAACACATCGCCGCTTCCTGCCGTGGCTAGAGCTGGATTTCCTGTAGTATTTTCATAGATGCTATCGTGATGAATAACATAGGTGGGAGCGCCTTTCATAACTACAATCAAATTGTACTTTTTAGAAAAAGCGATGGTTTTCTGTCTCTTTTCTTCCTCGGAATGCCAACTACCAATGAGTCGTTCCAATTCTTTAGGATGGGGTGTGAGTATTGTTTTAGGTGATAATAGACTTAACCAATCACTGTGCAAGGCTAGAATATTCAAACCATCTGCATCGATAACCAATGGGCTTTTATTAGCTAATAAAAAATCATGCAAGGCTTTTTGGGTGGACAAATCTTGCCCTATCCCTACTCCTATCCCTATGGCGTTTGGGGTAAAATTATAGTATATGTTAGTAATGTGTGTCTCATTGTCGTCAGTGAGTACCATAACTTCTGGAATAGCAGTTTGCAAAATGGCATAACCGCATTGAGGAATAAAAGCCGTCACTAAGCCACAACCTGTTTTGATAGCGGCTTTGCTAGACAAACATACCGAACCCATCTTGCCATAACTTCCCCCTATAAGCAAGGCGTGACCCTGAATGCCTTTGTGGGTACACTTGGCAATGGGTTTGTAAAGCGCTAGAATGGTTTCACGTGTACTACGAATAGGCTCTTTCATGACATTTCTTTGTTTAAAGTTACAAAAATTAAACGAATGTGTACGAAAAATGAGTACTACTTTCCTCCACAGAATTCTTCCTATGTTGAGTTTACTATTGTGACATTTTTTTAAAAATGAATTTTTTGTCACAGGTTTTGGAAGTTTATTTATACATTTGGGAAAGATAGACATTGCCATTTATCAGTCTTATATACGAAAATAAGGGAGATATAACTGAAAAGGTCAGCAAACAGTTTACTAGATAGCCTTAAAAAAATTAGCCATGAAAATCAAAGAAGATGTATTATACAAATATTTAGAAATTATATTGGCAGAATCTGAAATTTCAGAACCAAATAGCTCTATGAACATTTTACATGAAAAATATCTTAATCCAATAACTGAAGAAGAACGTGAAGAATATTTTAGCATCACAGATGGGATTGTAAACTTAGGTGTTAAACTTGGATATTTTAAATATATATCAAAAGAGACAGAATGGTTTGAATTGACTGAAAAAGGAATTTTAGTGAAATCAAAAGGAGGTCATTTCAAGTATTTAGATTTTATTGAAAAAAGAGAATTAGAAAGAACTAAAACTACAATTATTGCAGAAAATTATATCGGTGGAAACAATCATGGTATTCAAACTTCAAAAAGTAAAATTCATAGACCCATAATTCAAAATGATAAAAGTGTAAATAAACAAAAGACATCGATATTAGAAAAATTATCATGGATTGTCGGAATAGTTGGAGGCTTAATTTTAATCTATGAGTTTGTGATTAAAAAGGGATAAAAACAGTTTGCTAACAAAATGCTAAATCTCATAACTAGTTTTCGTAGATTTTTCGTTTATTTCACGACTTCATTAGACTATTATATTCAGTTACTTGCTACCATCATCATTAAAACCCAAACTATTTTGTAAGCTAAACAATCCCCCAGCCTAAACCACCTCCAACTTATACCCCACACCATGACTATTCACAATACGCACAGAGGAATCTTTATCCAATTTCTTGCGCAGTTTGGAGATAAACATGTCTAGGCTTCGGGTGACGATGACACCCTCATTTTCCCAGACTTCTTTTTGCAGTTCGTTGCGGTCGATGATGACATTAGGTGAACTAAAAAAAATGTACAGTAACTTCGATTCTTTCACCGTTAACGGAATTTTAATACCCTCATAATCTACATAATGTTGTTCGTAGTGAAAAATGTATTTCCCGATTTGAAGGGTTTCTCCAGTTGTGCTCTCGGGTACAGTTTTCGTTTTCTTGATGTATCCTATTCGGAAAAGCAAAACCAAAAGCACCAACACGATACTGCTAATGAGCATTGTTTTGTACCTTGATAAAATAGTTTCTTGCGGGATAAATTGCAAGGCTATAGTGTAGCAACCCACAGGCAATTTGCGACCCAAACAAGGAATTACCGTTTCTTTGGTTTGTGCGGAATGTACAAACCCATAGACTACTTTTTGGGTTGAACAGGATAAAACTTGCACTGCATAATCCTTTGAAAAACTGCTTTGGTTGAGATTGCGTTGCACAATGGCAACAAGTGTATCGGGTATAATGGCCAATTGCTTTTCAAACGCAATATGAAATTCGCTAGCGGTTATTTTTTGTATCGGCAGGACTTTTGAAGTCGAATCATGGGAATTCTTGAGTACCTCATCTCCTATTTTTCGCAATAGTATCTCGTTTTTAGGATACTCATGAGCCGACTGCTGCTGAATATCTGCATACAATAAAGCAACAAACAAAGCCAATAATAGAGCGAGTATAGAGAATAGGTATTTTTGTTTCATTCTTCAAAAGTATTTTTTTATCGCACATCAAGCAGCGATTTACTAAAAATTTATACTTTTTTTACATTTCTTTTACACCTTTTTCGTCAGGTTTGGATGCAGAGTAAATAGCTTTGTCCCATATCTTCAAAAATAAAAAATATGAAAAAAATCATCTATGTGTTCATCTTACCTCTGGTTGTGGTAAGCGGACTAGTATTTACCTTCGGTCAGTTCGGGCTAAAGCCATCGGGTAGCTTCGCTCCTCTAGCCTCTGGCTCGGGTGCCACTCATGAACTTAAAAATACAACTTCTAAAAAGTCAATCCAAGGACCTCTCACGGAGGCTGAAAGTAAAGTAGCATTGAAAAAATGGGAAGCTAGCCCTGATGGAATAGCATACAAAAAATGGGAAGCCTCACCCGCAGGTCAAAAAGTGCATGCTAGTGCCGTTAAAATAAGTAAATCCATTCGGGAATATACCACTATGGAGGGAGTGGTCACTTCTCTTTCGCTTCCACCAGGCTCAAGATTAGGTTTCGGTTTAATGGTACGTATTAATGGTGCAGATTATATTCTTAGTTTTGGACCAGAAAAACCGAATGAATTTCAGCAATTGCGTAACCTGAAAGTGAACGACAAAATAAGTATAAAAAGCCACAGCATATCGCAAGCGCCCAAGTATGCCTATCCAATACTATCAGGCGACTATGTAGAACGAGATAGTAAAATAGTATACAAACGACCAGCTAGCAGCAAAGACCGTTGCTAAGGAACTACCTGTGGCAAAATTTTCAAAATGATTTTTTTGCCACAACAATTGTGGCATTTTTTTTAGTTTGAAAATTTTGCCACAAGTTTTGAAAATTCGTTTGTATTTGATAGAATGCAGCCTATTTATTAGATGAAAATGCTCGGAAAAAACTAAATCAATAAATTACCATGAAATCAATAGCTATAATCTTTTTCATCATAATAGTTACAAGCTGTTCTAATAAAATTGTTTCTACAAAATCTGGATTACACTATCGCATATTGGAAAAGGGAACTGGAATAAAAGCAAAGGCAGGAGATCAAGTTTTTATATACGAAACTACAAGTTATAGGAATGGCACTGTTTTGTATTCAAACTATAATTCCACCACAGCGGTAAAGGTTTTAATTGGTGGAAATCAAGCTACGGAAGCAGTAGACAAAGGATTAAGAGGAATGCAAATTGGAGAAGTTCGAGAACTAATCGCTCCCCATTATCTAGTGAAACGAAAAAGTTATCCAAATAATGTTTCACCCGATTCAACCTTAGTCATCAAAATAAGATTAGACCGAATTGAGAGGGAATCTATTCAGCCAACTCAAAAACAATAGAAAACGTGGCACCTTTATTGGCTCCCTCACTAGATGCTGATAAGGTTCCGTTGTATTTTTCCACGATGCGTTTGCAGAGATACAAGCCAATTCCTGTTGATGGTTCATTGGCAGTTCCGGGTTTACTTCTGTTGGTGAATTTCTTAAAAATTTCATTCGTATACTCGGGATTAAAACCCAAACCAGAATCTGAAACAATCACAATCAACTTTTTATTTTCAGAATAGGTTCTGACTTTAATTTCGCTTTGAGGAAATGAAAATTTAATCGCATTATCAATCAAATTGACCAAAACACGAATTAATAATTCTTCACTAATTAGAATCTTAGCTTCTTGTATTTGTAAATCCGTTTTGAGCTCAATATTTTTTACAACTAATTTTTGCGAAACTTGTTTGGATACGGTATCAAGAACAGCTAGCAACTGAACATTTTTTACTTGCTGCTCTTTTTTTGAAATTTCATCCTCATCTTTTATCAGGTTTATAAAAGTTTCTATAAACTCAAATTGTTGGCTTGTAGATTGATAAATTAATGAAGCATATTCTCTAACCGTATCTGAGGGTTTTTCATCTAAAATAAGTTGCGATAAAGATTGCGAATTGCCTGCAAAAGTTCGTAAATCATGTGAAAGCAGGTAAACTAAATCTTGTTTCTCGCCAATATACTTTTCATTTTCATTAATCGTTTTATGAATGTTGGTCAATAGCAAACCCGCTTCGTCCTTGTAACCAATAGGCAGTTCGATTACGGTTCTGCTGCTTCTGTAATTGTCTAGAGCCCTCGATGCCAGTTCGATAGGCTTAATCAATTTTTTTAAAACATACAATGTAATTCCCGTTGCCAGTAAAGTCAAGAATAAAGTAAACAGGGCTATAGAAATGGATGAAAATGAAGGTTGTTTTCCAAACAGAATAATAAAAAGCAAACCTATCAAAGGAATGTGAATTCCAATAAAAGCAACGAAAAGAAATTTGTAGGCATAATTGGATGAAAGAAAACTGACTTTGGACAATTTACGATATAAATTCATAAAAGTTTTATTTAGTTGTTTTTGTAAATGTAAGTAAGTTCCAAATTTAATTTTCATGTTTTCAAAACTATTTTTAACAGTAATTGGACTAACAAATAAATATTTTTACAAATAATTTCTCTTTTGGATTTATAAAACCATCCAAACCCTTATTTTTGCGCCATGGCAAAGAAAAATACAGACAAAATTGTTTTCAATCATATAAAAGTCCTTGATGCTGGCGCAAAAGGCGTTTCGGTAGCAAAAGCACCCGACGGAAAAGTAATCTTCATTCCTAATGTCGTTCCTGGCGACATAGTAGATGTACAAACGTTTAAAAAACGTAAAGCCTATTATGAAGGTAAAGCCATTCGTTTTCATGAATTTTCAGAACACCGAACAGAGCCTATTTGCGAACATTTTGGTGTTTGTGGAGGCTGTAAATGGCAAAACATGAAATACAGTCAGCAGCTGTACTACAAACAAAATGAAGTAAAAAACCATTTGCAACGCATTGGTAAAGTTGAACTTCCTGACTTTGAACCTATTTTAGGTTCTGAAAAACAGTTCTTTTACCGAAACAAAATGGAATTTGGATTTTCTAATGCGCGTTGGCTCACCGAAAAGGAAATTGATAGCACCGAAGATTTGGGCAATCGAAATGCGCTAGGGTTTCATATTCCTAAAATGTGGGATAAAATATTGGACATAAAAAAATGTCATTTGCAAGAAGATCCGTCTAATGCTATTCGAAATGAAATTAGAACTTTTGCTAATGAGAATAATTTAGAATTTTTTAATCCGAAAGCACATGAAGGATTCCTAAGAACTTTAATGATTCGAACTGTTTCAACTGGTGAAATCATGGTCTTGATTCAATTTTTTAAAGAAGACAAATCCAAAAGAGAATTGTTGTTGAACTTTCTAGCGAATCGCTTTCCAGAAATTACATCACTTCAATATGTCATTAACGGAAAACCCAACGATACCATTTATGACCAAAAAATCGAATTGTTTAAAGGGCGTGATTACATTCTTGAAGAAATGGAAGGCTTACAATTTAGCATTAATGCCAAATCTTTTTATCAAACCAATTCAGCTCAAGCTTATGAATTGTACAAAATAACAAGAGAATTTGCTGGATTAACTGGAAATGAAATTGTTTATGATTTGTATACTGGAACGGGAACTATTGCTCAATTTGTATCCAAAAAAGCAAAAAAAGTTATTGGTGTTGAAAGTGTTCCCGAGGCTATTATAGATGCTAAAGCAAATGCACAACGCAATGCGATAACTAACTGTGAGTTCTTTGTTGGAGATATGAAAGTGGTGTTCAATGAAAATTTCATAGCACAACACGGTCAACCCGATGTTATCATTACCGACCCTCCAAGAGACGGAATGCACAAAGATGTTGTGGATCAAATCCTGAAAATTGCTCCCGAAAAGATTGTGTATGTAAGTTGTAACTCGGCAACACAGGCTCGTGATTTAGCACTGATGGATGAGAAATATAAAGTTACACGAGTAAGACCTGTTGATATGTTTCCGCAAACACATCATGTAGAAAATGTTGTACTTTTGGAAAAAAGAAAATAGTCTTTTAGATTTTATGAAAAAAATACTTGTACTACTTCTCGTTGTTTCTGTCCAATTATTTTCTAGTTGTGAGAAAGATGATATTTGTGACCCAAATACGCCAACAACTCCACGATTGATTATTGATTTTTATGATATTCAAGACCCAACAAAAACAAAAAACGTAACCGATTTAGCCATTATTGGTGACGGAATGAGTACTGGAATTTTATTCCCATCCGAAAGCAAAATTCAGGTACCGCTGCAACTGACCAAAGATGTCACCAAATACAGTTTTACTTTAAATTCAAAAAACAGCAATCCAGCTCTAATTTTTACTGATTTTTTAGAGTTTAATTATTCCCGAAAAACGGTTTTTGTATCTAGAGCATGTGGCTATAAAACTATTTTCGACTTGAATAATGATATTAGTTTGTCTAATCCTTATATCTTGAACAATGACCCAACTGCAACTACAGGCAACTGGATTAAATTTCTAACCATTGAGAATTATAACATAGAAAACGAAAATGAGACACACATCAAAATATATTTTTAGTATTTGCTTGGTGTTGTCGTCATTTTTGATGCAGGCACAGGCAAAAAAAACAGATAGTATTCCAGTGAAAACTAATCGATATGGATTGCGTGTTGGGGTTGACTTGTCTAAAATTGCCCGTTCTTTTTATGAAGATAATTATAAAGGATTGGAAGTTGTGGGTGATTACCGTTTTTCAAAAAAGTATTATTTGGCAGGCGAATTAGGAAATGAAAACAAAACTGTCAACGACGACCAATTGAATTTTACTACTAAAGGAAGCTATTTCAAAGCGGGTTTTAATTACAATATTTATGACAACTGGCTCGATATGGAGAATCTTATTTATATCGGTTTGCGATATGGAGTAAGTACTTTTAGCCAAACTTTAAACAGTTATAAAATTTATAATGCGCATCCCTATTTTCCAGATACTCCTGTTATTGCATCAGGTGAAAAATTCAGCGGATTGTCTGCACAATGGGCAGAAGTTGTGGTAGGTATTAATGCCAAAGTGTTGAATAACTTTTATGTAGGATTTAGTTTTAGAGCCAATCATCTCATCTCGAATAAGAAGCCCAATACGTTTGACAACCTCTATATTCCGGGTTTTAATAGAACCTATGATGGAAATTTTGGTGCAGGTTTTAATTACACCCTTTCCTATTTTTTCCCACTTTACAAGAAAAAAATTGAAACTGCTCCAATAAAAAAAGAGAATAAAAAGAACTAACTATTCTATTTCTCTAATTCCTTTTATAAACAACCATTTCATAAACAGTTTTTCTCCGTCTTTGGTTTTCACTGCTTGGAATTTTGGAGCTAAAATAGTTCCTATCACAAAAGCGGTCAAGGAAATCCATATTCCTGTTAGATTGGTATATTTTTCCACCAGAATGCGGAAACCTACAAACAATACAACAAATGAAAGCAGATTGAATATAAAAGCGCGTAATTGTAATTTAGTCATAATGCTACTGTTTCGGTAATTTAACCATTAGTTGGATTGAACTTTGTTCTCTTGCTTCCTTCATACATCTCATATTTTACTAGTCGAGCTTCTAAACTTCCGTTGAAAAGTTTAATTTTTCTGGAAGGTTTTAATCCAACAAATTTCAATGCATCAAGATTGGCGGTGATGAACCAAGCGTCTGTTCCTGGATAATTTTTCTTTAATGTATCTCCAATATTTTTATAAAATGCCTCCATATGAATGTCCAAACGTTCGTCATAGGGCGGATTGAAAACCATGTGCAACTTCCCTTCAGTCTCCTTTTCAGTATCAAAAAAGTTTTGCTCTTCAATGGTAATGTACTCTTCTAAATTGGCATTTTTAATGTTGGCTTTCGCCTTCAGCACAGCACTTGGAGCTTTATCATAACCTTTTATAGAATAGCGAAACTCTGTTACTTTTTTCAATAAGCTATTCATAATTTGGTCAAACAATTCGTTGTCCCAATCGTTCCATTTTTCAAAAGCAAACTCTCTTCTATTGATATTTGCTGGGATGTTACAGGCAATCATGGCTGCTTCGGCAAGGAACGTTCCAGAACCACACATAGGGTCTAAAAAATGCCCTTGTCCTTCCCAACCTGACAACAACAAAATTCCTGCCGCCAACACTTCATTGATAGGTGCAATATTAGTAGCCGTGCGATATCCTCTTTGATTTAGAGCATTCCCTGAAGTGTCTAAAGCCACAGATACTTGATCTTTGTCAATATGAATATTGATTCGTAAATCAGGAAAAGCCTTGTCTATACTAGGTCTTGAGCCCGTTCGTTCTCTAAATTGATCCACGATAGCATCCTTACACTTTTGTGAAACAAACTCTGAATGATTGAAATACTCCGAGTGTACCGTAGTATCAATAACAAAAGTTTGGTTGGCATTCATATATTTAGACCAATTTACTCCTGAAATTCCTTTGTACAATGCCTGAACAGTATTGGCTCTAAACGAATAAATTGGTTTTAGAATTTTGAGAGCGGTGCGCAAAGACAAATTCGCTTTGTACATAAACCCTTTGTCACCTTTAAAACTTACCATTCGCACCCCTTGTTCTACATTTTGTGCTCCAAGTGTTTGCAACTCTTTGGCTAATATCTCTTCAAAACCATAGAAGGTTTTGGCAATCATTTTAAAATTATCTTCCATTCTTGATAAAAATGTCAATTACAACAGACATTTACAATTTTTACAATTCATTAAAAAGTAGTATTTCCAATTGAGAAATTGAAATACATCGACAAAAATACATTAAATTTGCACGTTCAGAATTAATGTCAAAGAATTAATGTCAGAAATTAGAAATCTCAAATCCCAAAAAACAGATTGTAAATCTGAAAACTGGTTCGCTTCTTGGTTTGATACCCCTTATTATCATATTTTATACAAAGACAGAAATTATCGTGAAGCTCAAATTTTCATGGATAATTTAACCCATTATTTGAATTTGCCCGAAAAAGCAAAAGTTCTTGATTTAGCTTGTGGTAAAGGCAGGCATTCCATTTATTTGAACCAATTGGGTTTTGATGTTATTGGAGCTGATTTATCTGAAAATAGTATCGCTATTGCCAGCAAAAACAGCAATGACACCTTGCACTTTAAGGTGCATGATATGAGAGAACCATTTGAAGAGAAATTTGACGCTATCTTTAATTTGTTTACTAGTTTTGGCTATTTTGAAAATGATGAAGATAATTTAAAAACATTAAAAGCCATGAAAGAAAGTCTTACTGAGCATGGTTTTGGTGTCATCGATTTTATGAACGTAAATCAGGTCATTACTAATTTGGTTCCTGAAGAAACGAAAACAATCGATGGAATCGATTTTCACATCAAGCGATATTATATTGACGATCATATCTTCAAAGAAATTGATTTTGAAGACCAAGGAGAAAAATATCACTTTGTAGAAAAAGTACGTGCCCTAACCCTTCCCGATTTTGAAGCATTAATGACCGAAGCTAGAATTTATCTTCTTGAAGTTTTTGGGGATTATAAATTGAAAAAATTCCATAAAACCGACAGTGAACGCCTAATTCTATTTTTCAAATAATGAATTATATTTTACCCTTACTTTCAGTACTTCTTGGATATGGAATTGCCTTGATACTAAAGCCAAAAAAAAAGAGCAATCTCAAGTTGCTATTGGCTTTTAGCGGTTCATTCTTGTTGTCACTAACCGTGATTCATTTATTACCTGAAGTGTATGAAAGCCACAATAGTACTATTGGGATATTCATTATGCTGGGAATTTTATTCCAAATTGTTTTAGAATTTTTCTCTAAAGGAGCCGAACACGGTCATGTTCACGGTCATGATACCCTAACTCACATTCCTTGGCTTCTATTCATTAGTCTTTGTATTCATGCGCTTTTAGAAGGACTTCCTGTGAGCCATCACAAAGGATTAGCTTTAGGAATTGCCGTACATCATTTGCCAATTGCAATTATCTTGACTACTTTTTTTATCAATGCCCAATTGAATAAAAAAGCGATTTTCTTCTTTATGCTTGTTTTTGCAATCATGACTCCTCTTGGAACATTGTTAGCCAATCACCTTCAAATTCTGAATGTATATTACACGGAGATTACTGCCGTAGTCATTGGGATTTTGTTTCACATATCGTCCACCATTATTTTTGAAAGTAGCGAAGGACACAAATTCAACATTGCCAAGGTTTCGATGATTATTTTGGGAATTGGGTTGGCGTATTTTATGTAATTGAAAGCAATCATACAAAGAAAACTTTATAACTTTGAACCACTAAATCCATGCAACTCACAAAATGACTTTCACCAAAACCACTGAACAATCCTCCAAATACGAACATTTAGAAAAAATGTCGGTGCAGGAATTGTTATCCAATATCAATAGAGAAGACAAAACCGTTCCATTAGCTGTTGAAAAAGCCTTACCTCAAATTGAAACTCTTGTTACTGAAATCGTAGCTAAAATGAAATTGGGAGGCCGATTGTTCTACATTGGTGCTGGGACTTCTGGCCGCTTGGGAATTGTTGATGCTTCCGAATGTCCGCCAACCTTTGGTGTTCCATTCGATTTAGTAAACGGAATCATTGCCGGTGGTGATAAAGCGATTCGCAGGGCGGTAGAAAATGCAGAAGACAATGCCACTCAAGCTTGGGAAGATTTATCTGAACATGATATCAACGAAAATGATGTGGTGATTGGTATCGCGGCCTCTGGTACTACTCCATACGTAATAGGCGGATTGGAAGCTTGCCATAAAAAAAACATTAGTACAGGTTGCATCACTTGTAACGAAGGTAGTCCATTAGCCTTGACAGCTAAATTTCCTGTAGTTGTAGTCGTAGGACCTGAATTTGTAACAGGTAGTTCTCGAATGAAAGCGGGCACAGCACAAAAATTGGTACTGAATATGATTTCGACAGCCACAATGATTCAATTGGGTAAAGTGAAAGGGAATAAAATGGTTGATATGCAACTGAGCAACAACAAATTAGTTGACCGAGGCGTGAAAATGATTATGAGTGAAATTCCTGTTACCTATGAAGAAGGTTCGGCTCTATTAAAAAAATTCGGAAGTGTGAGAAAGGCTGTTGATAGTTTCAACGCATCATGAGAGAATTTATTTTGTATGGCATAGCCGCTAGCATCCCTATTTTATGGATAATTAGCGTTTATCTTCTCCGAAAGTGGAAAGGAAACTTTCGGTATTTTGGTGTTCATCTTCTTGTTTTTTTGGTCTACTTCTACCTTGTTCTTTTCTCCAACATTACTTTTTTTGAGTACGATCAGCTTGGTCTGAAAAAGGTATTTTTGTTTATCTTTATACTATTATTTCATACGTTAGCAAATTTTATTTTTGCCTTATATTACAAATCTAAGTTATCTAAAAATGGCAACAAACCGCAAAGTACTCTCTAAAGGAGTTCGTTATTTAGCATGGGCTCTACCCCTACTGTTTATTGGTCCATCTGTAATTTATAATGCATTCATTAACAAACAAAACGTTTGGCATTATTTGGTTTTAGCCATAGGAATCCTAGCTTGTTTTGGAGCAGTTTACTTGATGTTCATGGGGCTAAAAATTATAATGAGTAGTTTATTTGATAACTAATGGAAGACCTCATTCACATTCATAAAACCTTTGAAAAAGTTATCCTAATCGATACAAAAATCAACCATCGAGAATTTGACGGTTGTATTTTTAAAAACTGTGATTTCTCTAGCAGTGATTTTTCAAACAACACATTTACAGATTGTGAATTTATAAATTGTAATCTGTCAATGATTCAATTGATAAAAACGGGTCTAAAAACAGTAGAGTTTACCAATTGCAAATTATTGGGAATTCAATTTCATAGCTGTGACGATTTTTTATTCCATGTTGATTTTCAAGAATGTACCTTAGATTATTCATCGTTTGCCAATAAAAAAATGCCGAAAACCAAGTTCAATTCTTGTTCCTTGAAAGAAGTTTCATTTATTGGTTCACAACTTTCGAATGTTGTTTTTGAGAATTGTAATTTGATGAATGCCATTTTTAATGATACTCAATTGGCGGCTGCCGATTTTAGAACGGCTTACAATTATACGATTGACCCTGAATTCAATCCCATGAAAAAAGCACAATTTTCAACTCAAGGAATTCTAGGACTTTTGAACAAATACGATATTAAAATTGAATAGTTATGGAAATCAACAAACACTATTTAGAAAGCGTCAAAAAGCAATTTGTATATTACAAAACACTGGGCGAAAAGGCAATGGAACAACTACAACCAGAACAACTTTTTGTTGCTGTAAATGAGGATACCAATAGCATTGCTACAATTGTGAAGCATTTATCTGGTAACATGCTTTCGCGCTGGACAGATTTTTTAACCACCGATGGTGAAAAAGAATGGCGCAATCGCGATGGTGAATTTGAAAATGATTTACAATCTAAAGAAGAAGTATTGGCTTTATGGAATAAAGGTTGGAAATGCTTTCTGGATGCTCTTGATGCACTTCAACCGGAGCAACTTTCAACAATTATTTACATACGAAACGAAGGACATACTGTTGTAGAAGCCATCAATAGACAGTTGGCACATTACCCCTATCATATTGGACAAATTGTTTTTTATGCGAAACAATTAAAAAACAATGAGTGGGAAAGTTTATCGATACCCAAAAATAAATCCAACAGCTATAATGCCACAAAATTTGCGCAAGAAAAAGGCATTCGGAATTTTACTGATGAAGAACTAAAGCGATTAAAAAAATGAACTTAAAAAAAGCACTCCTACTACCCTTTCTATTCGTACTCGTCTCTTGTTACCAAGCAGAAAAGAATTGCAGCGATTTTAAAACAGGGAAATTTAAATCTGAAATCACCATCAATGGAATAAAGAAACAAACCATCTCCATACGGACCGATTCTATTGTAATTGAAACCTATGAAGGAAAAACAGATACGGCTACTATTCGTTGGATTAACGATTGTGAATACGTGCTACAAAAAGTAAATCCCAAAAGTATGGCTGAGAAGAAAGCCATTGATATTAAAATTTTGACTACCTCAAAAAATTCCTATACCTTTGAATTTGGAGTGGTAGGAAGTCCTGAAAAACAAAAAGGGATAGCCTATAAACTCTAACTCATTTCAAAACACACTTTTAAAAATTAAAAACCTAGTACCTGAATCAAATGGAAGTTTTTTTAAACCCGAATGCTTGGATTGCCCTTTTAACCTTAACTTTTTTAGAAATTGTTTTAGGTATAGACAACATCATCTTTATTTCAATCGCTACAGGGAAACTACCTGAAGAAAAACGCAAAAAAGCAACCAAAATCGGAATGTTCCTCGCTATGTTTATGCGTATAGCACTTCTTCTAGGTATTAGCGTTTTAATAGCCATGAAAGAACCTTGGTTTAGTATCAACCTAGATTGGCTCACAGCGCAGGTATCAGGACAAAGTATTATATTATTACTAGGAGGTATTTTTTTAATCTACAAAAGCACCAAAGAAATTCATGAAAAAGTAGATCAAAAAGGCGAAGAAGAAAAAGAAATAAAACATGCTGCAACCAAATCATTTAGCAATGTTATTTTTCAGATTATTTTAATCGATTTGGTTTTCTCTTTTGATAGTATTTTAACTGCCGTTGGTATGACTAATGGCGTTGAAGGTGCCTTATATATAATGATTACCGCTGTTATTGTTTCGGTATTAATCATGATGCAATTTGCAGTTCCTGTAGGTACATTTGTCAACAAACATCCTTCTATACAAATTTTAGGATTGTCCTTTCTAATCCTAATTGGCTTTATGCTAGTCACTGAAAGTGCTCATTTGGCTCAAGCTTCCTTCTTTGGCAATCATGTAGATGTAGTGCCTAAAGGCTATTTGTATTTTGCCATTTCCTTTTCTCTTTTGGTGGAAGTTTTGAACATGAAAATGTCAAGAAAGAAGTAAAACCAGTTGTCTATTTTTATCAAAATAGCAATAAAAAACATGTTTATTAAAAAGTTAATAACTATAATTTTAAATAATTAACACATTCTCAATAATTTAATAATTTTAACACATTAACCAATTAAATTATTAAACTATGAATGTAAAAAACTTTTTAGTTTCTGGTATTGTAGGTGGTCTAGTCGATTTCTTAATGGGATGGCTTGTGTACGGTATGCTACTCAAAGACACTTTTCCTAAACCTGAGGGTGCGGGTGCTGAAAATCTGACTTTTATTTTCTTGGGTTGCATGACATTTGGTTTTTTAATCGCTTATGTTTTTTCGCATGGTGATGGCGTTTCTAAATGCGTGCCTGGCATTAAAATGGCTGCAGGAATAGCACTATTTTTAGCCTTATCGAATAATTTCTTTTATAATATGTACAAAGAAATCATCGATGTAAAACTACTGGCAATAGACGTAATTGCTTCAATAGTTATTGCTTCTGTTGTGGGAGCTGTTGTAGCAGTCGTGAATGGAAAAATGAAGTGAATTATATAATTTTGGTCAAAAACCACGAGTAGTCGCCACTCGTGGTTTTTTATTTTTTTACGGTGTTGGCAACTTTAACCTAATCGCATAAATCTTACTCAATCCGTTTTCGCTTCCTGAGATATAGTGATTAAAGTCGGTAACATTGTTGAATTTTTTAGCTACTAAATTGTCTCTCCTACTTGTAAAATACAAGGTCTCGTTAGTTTCATCATAAAAAGGGCAATACTCCATAAATTTAGTATTAACAGGTATTCCCAGATTTTTAGCCGCACCCCAATTCCCTTGTTTATCGCTGTAACTAATGTACAAATCCCCGCTCCCTAAACCATCTTCACTGTTGTACTTGGTGAATAATAGAAAATCTTCATTTGGAGAAATAAAAGCGTTAAACTCATATCCAGTGCTATTGATAGTCGCACCTAATGGCTTGGGTGATTGATACCTACCATTTTCATAAGTGCAAAAATAGATATCGTCCTTGGTTGTAGCCGTCGTGGCATCTGAAGTAAAATAGAGGTTGTTATTCTTAGAAAGTGAGGGATAAAATTCATTGTTTTCAGAATTAACGGGCGCGCCCATATTTTGAGGCTTAGACCAATCGACATTTTTATTCTGTCGGTTAACAAACCAAATATCAAAATCTTTTTTTGATTCTGACGCTGCTGTTGTTGGTCTATTAGAAGCAAAATATAGCGTATTTTGATCATAGGACAGAAAGGGTTCCAAATCAGAATACACATTTGAAAAGGGCATCAATTCAGGTTCAGACCACTTGCCTTTTACTTTTTTCATGTATAAAATTTGTGAAATTTCCTGCGACGGACTTTGAGCTGTAAAATAGATTTCATCATTGTTTTTTGAAATACAGAAATCTCTAAGGTTCAGAAAATGACTAAACTTTTCATGGGCAAGTTCCACTTTTGGCGCATGCTGACCCAAGGATGCATGGGCAAACGCCAAGGCGATAAGCAATCTAATAACTTGTTTCATTTGAAATTATTTTGTGTTTTCTAACACTCTAAATCGTACTATTTTAGCAATTAAATCTACAGGCAAAGGCTGGTCTAAAGGAAACTGTACCGACCCTTTTCCTTGTTTGTACACCGATAATTCTTGTTTTAAGTGTTCATGCCCAGATGGTGTAGCATACAAGCCAATGTGCTTAGCATAGCCTGCAAAATACACCAACGGCTTTTTATTCAACTTGTATCCTGGCATTCCATAAGAGATTGTTTCCATGGCATCAGGAGCATTTTCTTTAATGACATTACGAATTAACCGCAGCCTATCCTGAACCTCTTTAGGAAAACGCGAAATGTATTCTTCTACTGTTGCTTCTTTTGTATCCATAGCCTCATTGTTTTAAAAAAATCGACATACTAATTACAAATGCTATCGTATTTGGGGATTGAGTGTCATTGGTACTATAATGTCTTGTTTTCCCTATTCTTCTATTTTCAGATGTACTCTTTCTCCTCTCAACACCTTATCAATAGTGCTATTGATGCGTTGCGCTTTGGTTTCCTCTCGTTTGGCGGCATAAATCCAATGTACAAATTCCTTTTGATGGTTTTCCTTCAATTGCAGAAACTTTTGATGGGCTTCTGGCTCTATTTTGAGACAATCTAAAAGTTCCTCAGGAATGGTAAATAGCGAGTGGTCTTCATAAAGAACAAGATGCACATAATCGCCAGCCTGTTTTTGGATTTGTTTTCGAATGGCTGCCTTAATAGGAAAAAAGTAATTTCCGTTTGCCGTTTTTGCCAAACTAAGCCCTTCAAATGGATGGTGGTCAATAGTTCCTGTAACATTGGTCCAAAGTGAGGGTTTCTTGCTATCGATGACAATACCAGATAACAAAACAAAAGTCCAACCGCCTTTGCCTGGCATTTTTTGTAACAAAAATTCGTCTTGTACTAAAGGTTTTTTCATTGCCAAAACATCCATTAACGAGACCAAACGATTTGTTTGTAAACCATTTTGCGCTCCTAATCACCATTCAAATATACAAAAGAAAGTATAGGATAGTGCTGTCTACCCATGGTTTAGGTATTCTTACCATGAGTTTGGGTATTCATACCAAGGGTTTGGGTATTGATACCAAGAGTTTGGGTATTCACCCCAAAAGCTTGGGGATACTCCCCGAGAACTTGGGGATTGAACCCAAGAGTTACGGGGTACAGCCCGAGAGTTTGGGGATTGAACCCGAGAGTTCTGGGGTACAGCCCGAAGGCTTGGGGATTGACCCCGAGAGTTCTGGGGTGCTCCCCGAAAGCTTGGGGGAGCATCCTGGCAGCAATCTTTTTTTACTGAAAAAAACGCGAAAATGCTTGATTTTATTGGATATACAATAGTTTCAGGCTTTATTCAGCACCTCTTTGTTAGTGGTTGATGGGTAATGGCTAGTTGTAATTAAGTGCTTTTGAGGAATTGAGAAAAAATAGTATATTTGAGAACATTACGCTAAAACAAGACTAAATATTGTCGCAAGAAAATTAGCCAAAACTTGCGCATAACATGCCAAATAGGTATAAAAGTAGTCGATTTTATGCTTATATAAACTAGTTAGCGTAAAGGTGCTGTGCGCCTTTACGCTAATGGGGCGCGCCCTTCCGCTAACTCGACGCTTGAAGAAATCAAGCGACTTCGTCAAGCGCGCGCCCCATTGTGTGAAATGCCTTGCGAGACGCTGAAAAAACTGCACTTAAGAAAATATTTCTTAAAAAAATTGTTTCTAAAATTAATTTGACTATTTTTGTCAAAACAAATTTTGTCTTATGGAAACATTTGGAGATATTATTAAAAACAAAAGAGAAAGCAAAGGCTTAATATTACGACAAGTTGCTTCTGCACTTGACATTGATCAAGCTATTGTAAGTAAATTTGAACGTGGAGAAAGAAAACCATCAAAAGAACAAGTTGAAAAATTTGCTGAATTTTACGATTTAGACAAAAATAAATTGATTACAAGTTGGTTAAGCGATCAAATTGCAAATACAATTCTTTATGAAGAAAATATCGGAGAAGTTCTAAAAGTAGCAGAAGAAAAAGCAATTTACTTAAAAACTATTCACGATGGAAAATAAAATAAAAGTTGTAGAATTATTTGCAGGTGTCGGAGGTTTCAGACTTGGTTTAGAAGGTTGGAACAATAAATCCGCATCATCAAATTACAAAGAAGATTTTGAAAGTCCATACGAAGTAGTTTGGAGCAATCAATGGGAACCATCAACCAAAGTTCAACACGCTTCAATGGTTTATGAAAGCCGTTGGAAAAATTCAAAACATTCAAATAACGATATTTCAAGTGTAGAAATTTCTGAAATTCCAGATCACGATTTATTGGTTGGAGGTTTTCCTTGCCAAGATTATTCTGTAGCAACAACTTTGAAAAACTCAAAAGGATTAATCGGAAAAAAAGGAGTTTTGTGGTGGTCAATTCACAAAATATTAAGTGAAAAAGAAAACAAACCAAAATATCTATTTTTAGAAAATGTAGATAATTTGGGCGTTACCTAAAGGTCGGGCTTTCCGTTCCAATCTTTTGTTTTTTTAAGAAAAAAACAAAAGGATTTCCTCTTCAATCCCTAACGCAAAACCGTGATAAATATGAACATTCAACTTATAATTGAAAATTTACAAAAAAGTAATTCAATCGGTATGCAAATTGAAAAACAGAATGGTGTTTTAAAATCAACTTGGTTAATTTATAAACGAAAAGACAAATACTACTATTTCGATATTAATCAAAAAATTGAGTTTACAAAAGAATATTGCTACACTGAATCCGAATTACTTTCAGAATTTGTAGGTTCAAACTATAAAATTGAAGAATTTATAAATTAATTTGATATTGAATTCTTCTGTTTTTAATTCTTTCTTCTAATTCTTCTAAAGTTAGAAATGCATAAGAAGAACCTTTTTCATTTAAACTAACAAAACAAAATCTAAATCTTGAACCAAGAATTTTACCAAAATTAAATTCATTTTCTGTTGCTCCAAAAAAGAAACCTTTGGGATTTTCAGGCAAATATTTTTTTGTAGTTTTTAATTCAACAAGAATTATATCTTCTAAAAAAGTTTGAATAAATTTAGCATCAGCAATCTTTCCAACCATTTCAGGAACATAAATTAAATCAAATGCTTGTAAATATCGATGTTCGATTTTTAATAAATCTAATAATTCTTTTTTTGTAGTTAAATCTATTTTAAAAAAACCTGTGTAATTTTCTATCAAAAAATTAACACCTTCTTTTTCAGTTACATTATTAGAAACTGTTATAACAAACGAGTGTTTTCTTGACATTATTTATCAGATTTTATTTCATAATTCTTATAACTATGATTAGGATTTACAATTTTCAAATCAATTAATTCTGAAATATTTAATTCAAAAACTTTGGCAAAAACTGCCATATTTGAAATTGAGATATTTCTTTCGCCTCTTTCAATCATTCCAATATAAGTTCGATGGAAACCAGTTAAAAAAGATAATTTTTCTTGGCTTATGTTTTTTTGAAGTCTTAATTGCTTAATTCTATCTCCAAATTCTTTTAATAAAAATTCGTTTATCATAAAACAAAACTATACATATTGTATGTTTTGATCAACCGACAATATGTATCATTAAAAAGATGCTTATCTCGATTAATATTATTTGCGTTAGGGATTGAAGAGGAAATCCTTTTTTGGCTTTTTCTGCCAAAAAAGATTGGAACGGAAAGCCCGACCTTTAGGGAACGCCAAAAAAACTAAAGCATTCATATTCGGGAAAAGGAAACTTTGGGCAAGTTTTGGAAAAGTTTTATTTTGGTTATGAGCCTAATTCTAATTCTGAAGCAGATTTTGCACAAATTGGAATGGAATTAAAATCCTCACCATTAAAGCAACTAAAAAATGACGAATTTCGCTCTAAAGAGCGATTGGTTTTAAACATCATTAACTACGTTAATGTTGTCAATCAGAATTTTGAAAATAGTGATTTCTTTAAAAAGAATGCAAGCATTCTTTTAATTTTCTATCTTCATAATGCAGGTTTTGACATTTTGGATTATTTGATAAAACTTGTCGATGAATGGAGTTTTCCATCAACAGACTTGGAAATAATTAAAAAGGATTGGCAAACAATTAATGAGAAAATTGCAAACGGAAAAGCTCACGAACTTTCGGAAGGCGACACTTTTTATCTTGGTGCTTGTACTAAAGGTGCAAACGCTTTATCTGTTAGAAAACAACCTTTTTCTGAAATTCCTGCAAAACAAAGAGCATATTCTTTTAAGCAAAGCTATGTAAATCATATCATTGCATCAATTGCAAATGAAAGTACAGAAACTTATGGAAAATTAATTCCAAACGTTCAAGTTGCTAAAAAGCAAACTATTGAAGATATTGTAATTTCTAAATTCAAACCTTTTTACGGAAAAACTGAAGAGGAAATTGTGAAAATTTTGAACATAAAAATTAACACAAAAGCAAAAAGTTTTTACGCAAATTTGACAAAAGCAATTCTTGGAATTGAACTTGATAAAGAAATTGAAGAGTTTGAGAAAGCTGAAATATTAGTAAAAACTGTTCGCTTAAAAGAAAATAATTTACCAAAAGAAGATATTTCGTTTCCTAATTTCAAATATGAAGAAATTGTAAGTGAAGATTGGGAAAACTCTGATTTTAAAGATATTTTGGAACATAAATTCCTTTTTGTCTTTTTCCAATTTGAAAACGAAAAGCTTGTTTTAAGAAAGGTTAAATTTTGGAATATGCCATATTTAGACTTAATCGAAGTTGAAAAAGTTTGGACAAAAACAAAGCAAATTGTTGCTAAAGGAGAAATTGTAAAAGAAATAAAAACTAATAAAAAAGGCAAGGAAATTCGTTTCACGAATTTTCCTAGCAAAAAGTTTAGTTCTATTTCTCACGTTCGTCCTCACGCTAAAGATGCTACTGACACTTATGAATTACCAAAAAAAGATAAAGTAACAAAACAGAATGAATATACTAAACATTGTTTTTGGCTAAATAATACTTATGTTAAAAATGAAATTTATCTGAAATAATGGCACTTCACACAACACACGTTTGGCGCAATTGCGAATTTTGTAGTAAGTTCACGTTTACGTTTCGCAAGAAATATTATCTTTAACAGAAAATAATCGGTTCCGAAGTTCGCAACTGACGCCAAGCGTGGGAACGTCCAAGATCAAATCCAAATTTTTAAGCACAAAATTTACTCATTTCTACATAAGGTGTTCCTCTGTTTACCGTTGCAA
>NZ_JBYFCG010000002.1:0-404482 GCF_057652095.1 Flavobacterium sp. R1_16 | reverse complement strand
CGCACAATTATCTTGAGCAGACGGAGCAGTTACAGAGGCTTCACATTCCCCAGTTACATCAGCAAGAGCAGGAGCAATAGGAGCAGTTGTATCATTAACAGTAATTGTAATATTTGCTGTTGAACAGTTATTTGGATTTAATTTTTCACAGATTTTATATTCCAAAGTATATTGACCAACAGTTAATCCATTATTGATAATTGAAATATTACCAGTGGTTGTATCTAAATTAATGTTTGGATTTCCACCAGAAACTAATGATAAATTGACTTTGTCAGATGAAAAAGCTAATCCATTTAATAAATCATTTTGAAGAACATTACCTAATGTTGATGAACTAGAACATTCTATTGAATATTCATTATCAACAGCTGCTATTGCTGGAGCTGACACCGTAATGTAAACAGTGGCAGAATCACAATTTGTAGGATTTAATTTTTCACAGATTTGATAAACTATGGTGTAGTTTCCAGCAGGTGTTCCAGCGGGAATGCTTATTTGACCTGTTGTTATATCAACAGAAGGAATAGAGCCACCATTTATAGGAGTTGCAGGACTTGTTACTGTTAAATTCACTTGGTTAATAGCTACTGGATTACCATTTAAAGTATCAGCACCATTTCCATTATTTGACAGAACATTTCCAGCATTTGAGTTTCCATTTAAACCGTTACCTCCGTTTATAATATCATCTTGAGCGATAATAGCAGAAGCGGTTACTGTAATAAATACAGTTGCAGGATCACAATTTGTTGGGTTTAATTTTTCACAGATTTGATAAACTATGGTGTAGTTCCCAGCAGGAGTACCAGCAGGAATACTAATTTGACCAGTTGTAACATCAATAACAGGAACAGAACCTCCGTTGATAGGTGTCGCAGGACTTGTTACTGTTAAATTCACTTGGTTAATAGCTACTGGGTTACCATTTAAAGTGTCAGCACCATTTCCATTATTTGATAGAACATTTCCAGCATTTGAATTTCCTATTAAACCGTTACCCCCTGATATGTTATCATCTTGAGCAACAATAATAGATTTAGTTACAGTAACAGTAACTATTGCGGTATCGCAATTTGTTAGGTTACCAATTTCACATATTTGATACGTCAAAGTATATGAACCCTCAGGAGTACCTGGGTCAACAATCACATTGCTTCCACTTAATTTAACTCCAGGATTAGTAGCACTTACGAAGCTAAGGCTTACTTGAGAAGGAGTTACCAATATACCATTTAATGTATCATTTACCAATACATTTGAAAATGAAGTACCACCTGTCAATCCATTTACAGGAGATCCAGAATCATCGTTAGCAATTATTTTTTTACATTTTGCAATAGTAAATGGGAAATTACAACCTGAATTACCCGGAGGTACTGCATAATAGGTAGTAGTTGAACCATCTATTAGTGGGAATGGATTGTTTGCAGTATACTGAACGGAATTCATTGTTACAGGAAACGAATCATAAAATAATGTTCCAATTGGGAAATTAGATGCGATTTCTGTTGGAGATACAACATTTGTTCCGTTGCAATATGAAAAGTTTCTAACTAAAGGCGCATTTTGACAATTTGTTGCTACATAGTCAGCACCATTTATACCAACGTTTATTGATTCTGAAATAGGTTGTCCAACGCAGGTTCCATTTTGGGTGTAACCTTGAATAACCTTCGTTCCACTAAATGTAATACCTGTAGTTGCACCAACACCGCTAGATGTACCATCAATAACAATTTTACTACCACAACTTGAATTACTCAAAATTTGACAGTCAAGTGTTGCTTTTATTTTAAAACTTAATTTCCCTAAAAGCGTACTAGGATTGACAGGTAATGGTAATTTTCCGAAATCCCAAACTATAGATCCTGTTGCTCCTAAAGAAGCATCAAAATATACATTGTTAGGAGTTGGAAGAGGAGAGAATAATACTGTTCCTACGGCACTGCCTGTTACATATGTAGCATTATAAGGTATTGGAACAATTAATTTATAATTGTTAATTGCCTCTGTACCTAAGTTTTTTACATCAATATTTAATGCAATTTCTTGCCCAGGTAATGAAGTGTAAGGTTGAGAAGTTACAGGGACATTATTTATACTTGTAGCAGATATAACTCCTTCAACCTCTGGAATATAAGCATCAACAGCCATTGCAATAGCAAATATAGAATAAGTGTCACCACTAGTTCCGTATTTAAAATTAGTTGATGTTTGGTTGTTTCCAATAACGGAGTTGCTAGGGTTAGGAACATTAAACATGCTAATGTCGATACCCGTATTATTTTGTAATGAAGGATTTCTGAAAGCTCCCCCTGTATTTATTGACGAGTTAAAGAAATTTGTTGAAGAATTTCCGGAATGGTTTAAGTTTAAATAACTAGCATCGCTATTTTTTTGGATTTGAAAGTAATCACCAGTAAATGCAACGTCACCTTCACTAGCCATTAAACCAAGTTTTACTCCTACATTTCCAGCTTGAACAGTATTAAATCCTGAAACAGGTAGTGTAAAACCTGATGAGTTACTAGCTTGAACATAGGCATATCCATCAAAAATAGTTACGTCGCGATATTTCATTTTCGCATTTTCATAGACTACAATAATACCCCAGCCGCCAGAGTATCCAGTTCCGCTAACATTACCTTCCAATAATGCCATGTCAGCTGCAAAATATTCTCCAATACCGTTAGTTCGTACGTAGTCAGTAATTTCTTTGTAAGCAGAGAATATATTATCATCAGCACCTCCAGTTGGATAATAAATATCACTTGCAGATGCTGTAAATTTTGTGTAAGAAGAAGAGTTAGGGCCTTTTAATGAGATTACTCTTTTATCATAATTTTTTGTTATCGTTGTAAACGACTGGATAGTACCAGAAACATTTACCAAGGCAGACGATGAATTTCTAGTGTCTGTAGTTGATAAATTTATGGCTGTACTTCGTACTAAACTATTGATTTTTATAGTTACCGTCCCATCAACAATGGTATAGGGAGTGGTAAGAGTTGCAGTGGCAGTAGAACCAGAAGTTACAATGGTTACAGGCACATTTACTGCAGTTCCTCCATTGACAGAGAGCGTTACTTTAGCTGGTGCTGCATTGTTGGTATAACTAAATACGTAGGTATTTCCATTTCCTGAAAACGTAAAGACTGGACTTGTATTGGTTCCACTCGGATTTGGATTGTTTCTCGTGATAGATAACGAATAATTGGTATTGGTTATGTTCTGGTTATGAGTGGCGGTAAGGTTGTTATTAATAGACTCCGTGCCGTTAGGAACTTGTCGAGTAACGTTAAACGTATTATTACTTGATGATTTACCAGTCCAGTACAAACCTGCGTACACAATGTTAGAACAACTTGGAATTGCTCCGTTTTCAGTCGATAACGCTAAGGTAGCTGATGAGGAGTTAAAAGTATTTGGATCTCCATCAGTGTCAACGTAAGTCATGTATTGACCGTTATTGTTTGTATTATCACCGTAGTTTTGAGGTGTTAAACACGTATTTCCTAACATGGTAAAATCCCCTTTCACATTATAAATCTTTTTAGAAGGAGTATATTGTGAGGTTCTTTGAGCAAAATTAACTCTAACTTGAGCATTTGTTTTAATTGTAGTTCCAAGGAGAAAAACAAGTAATACAACTAAGTATTGAATTTTGCTTTCGATTGCTTTAATGTATAAATTTTTCATAATGCTTTCTTTTATCAAAAATTATTGATTGCTATCTCCTTTTTCAATTTTATAAAAAATACTATATTTTTCATCATAATTGCGAATCATTTTTGAGAGAGCCAAATCGGTAGTCGATACGCTTGAAACAATATAGATGTATTTTAAATTTTTGAAATTTGAAAATACAGACAAATCAATAGTTGAACTTAATTCAGTAGCACTATTAATTTTGATGGTGACAATCTCAATATTATTTTTCAATAAATTTGAATTGCTTATTTTATTCAAAGATCGTGAATCAATGAAAAAACTTTTTGGTTTTTCTCCATAGGTTTTTACATTGCCAGAATTAAAATAAATTGAAGGTTGAACCTTGTACAATAAATTTTCCAAATTCTGAGCAGCCGGATTGACAGATTTTCTTGAACTAAGATTGTTGGCCTCGGGCTTCAAAGATGCAATGAAAGAATTCACCTCCATGACTTGGGGTGAACCATCCTGTCTTTCAACCTGAGCAGAAACAGATGCACTATAAAATGCAACTATCAGTAGTAAGATTAGTTGTTTCATAATTAAAATTGGGGATAATTTAAACAGAAAAAGAGTTTTCAGTTGGTTAATAAATATGTTTGGGACTTTTGTTTTCATAATATTAAATTTTTATTAATTATTATTACTCGTATTTGGGATGTATTTTACCAGGTTAATTTCGTGAGCCAAATTACTTACAAAAACTATTTAATAATAATTTTTTCTGTAAAAAACATAAATATCAGATTAAATGACATTTAAGGGATATATTTTGATATTTTTTTAGAACTTTTTCTACAGTTTTAGACTTTAGTACTTTCATTTTATTTAGATTTTAGTTGTTTTAACATTTCAAAACTATTCTATTAAAATGAATCCACCAAAAAAAACATCGATAAAATGCAAAAATAACGGATAAAATACGTTTTTAACTATATTTTTACAGATAAAGATTACAAAAGCGTGTTAATAAAAATTTGTTTATAAATTATTTTGATTCCTTTTATTTAACAAATTATGATTAAAAAATTAATTGATTCTGGTGAAACAAAAATTACGTAAATTGTAGCTTGATAAAAAAACATTTCATTAGTTGATTAAATTTCCTCCGCTATGAAAAATTTAATAGTTATTAGACACGCTAAATCGAGTTGGGATGCGCCTCTCAAAGATATTGACAGACCATTAGATAATAGAGGTATTAAAGATGCGCATCTTGTGGCAAAAAAGGCAATAAGCCTTCTACCTAAAACTTTTTTAGTATTCAGCAGTCCTGCAAGAAGGGCATCAGAAACAGCAATAATTTTTGCTCAAAATTTTTTATATCCTATTGAGAACATTGTTTTTAAAGAAGAACTCTATACTTTTGACGGAAATAACTTGGAAAGAATTGTTAAATCTCTCAATAATAAGTACGATAATGTGATTCTTTTTGGACACAACGAGGCAATTACAAATTTTGTTAATAAATTTGGAAACATTTTTATAGAAAATGTTCCTACATCTGGCTTTGTATCTCTGAAATTTGATTCGGACAACTGGCAGTTCATCGATAGAGGAAGAACAATTAAAACACTATTCCCAAAAGATTTAAAATAAATACATGATTAATAATTCATATACCGATAGAGAAAAAAGCTGGTTGGCTTTTAATGCTAGAGTATTACAAGAAGCTGCTGATGAAGCAGTTCCGCTATTAGATAGACTACGTTTTTTAGGAATTTTTTCCAATAATTTAGATGAGTTCTTCAGAGTTCGTTTTGCTGCAATTAGGCGTTTAAGTTTGTCTGGGGTTTCGGGAGAAAAAGTTTTGGGAGGCATCAGCGCAAAACAATTACTAAAAGATATTACTGAAATAGTAATTCAGCAGCAATCAGAAAGTTTGAGGATTTTAAGCATTATTGAGAAAAAGCTTCAAGAGGAAAACATCTTCATGATTAATGAGGATGAAATTTCTGAAGAACAGGAGCATTTTCTCAAAGATTTTTTTATTCAAAAAGTAAGCCCTGCATTAGTAACAATTATCCTAAATGATTTGGCAGAATTCCCATTGTTGAAAGACACCGTTGGATATCTTGCAGTTAAGTTAGTTATGCGAGGCGCCAAGCCTTCCAAGTCACTTTTAAATATTGTTAAGACCAAGAAAGAGGTTCGCTATGCAGTAATAGAAATACCAAAAACCATTAATCGATTTGTGGTTTTACCATCTAGTGACGAGAAGAAATACATTATTCTTTTAGACGATGTTATCAGACACAATTTAAGTAGTATATTCAATATTTTTGATTATGAGAGTGTTTCGGCTCATATGATAAAAATTACCCGTGATGCTCAGTTAGAGATTGATAGCGATTTGAGTAAAAGTATGCTTGAAAAAATTGCCACAAGTGTAAAAGATAGAAGAATTGGTGAGCCTGTTCGATTTATTTATGACCAAAAAATCGAAAAAGATACCTTGAAATTTTTCCTTTCAAAAATGCATATTGACTCAACCGATAGTGTAATTCCTGGTGGACGATATCATAATAGAAGAGATTATATGGATTTTCCTAATTTGGGTCGATTTGATTTATTGTATTCATTAAATGAACCATTACCGGTTTGTGATTTGAGTTTAGATGGAAGTATTTTAGAAAGAATTAGTGTAAAAGACTATTTGGTTCATGCTCCTTATCAGTCATTTTCTTACTTAATTAAGTTTCTGAGAGAAGCAGCATTAGATCCAAAAGTAACCACAATTAAGATTACCTTATATCGTTTAGCAAGAAATTCACAAATAGTTAGTTCACTTATTAATGCTGCCAAAAACGGAAAGAAAGTTACCGTTCAAATTGAACTTCAAGCACGATTTGATGAAGCTAGTAACATCTACTATGCTGAGCAAATGCAAACTGAAGGTATCAATCTTATTTTTGGTATTAAAGGTTTAAAAGTACACAGCAAAATTTGTGTCATTGAAAGAATTGAGTTTGGCAAATTAAAGCGATACGGATTTGTTTCAACAGGAAATTTCAACGAATCTACCGCAAAAGTATATACGGATGTTACCCTTTTTACTTGTCATCAGCAGATTTTGAAAGACATAGACAAGGTCTTTGATTTCTTTGATGTAAATTTTAGAGTACACCGATACAAACACTTAATTGTGTCTCCACATTACACAAGATCACGATTTTATAAGCTAATCGATAGAGAAATTCACAATGCACAGGCAGGTGGCGAGGCTTATATTAAATTAAAAATGAATAGTGTTTCTGATTTTGCTATGATTGATAAATTATATGAAGCAAGTCGAGCTGGCGTAAAAATTCAATTGCAAATTAGAGGAATATGTTCGCTTATTCCGGGAGTGAAAGGCATGAGCGAAAATATCGAAGCCATTAGTATTGTAGATAATTATTTGGAGCATTCTAGAATTTACATTTTTGCAAATAAAGGTGAACCTGATGTTTACATATCCTCAGCTGATTTTATGACTAGAAATCTTGATGGTCGGGTAGAAGTAACCTGTCCTATATATGATGAAAGTATTAAAAAAGAATTGATTGATATTTTTAACATTGGATGGAAAGGAAATGTTAAAGCGCGGTATCATTCTGAAAAATTGGATAATAAATATAGAGTTCGAGGTCAAAATACAGTATTCAGAGCTCAGTTGGAAACCTATAATTATTATAAGAATAAAAATCAGATTTCCGCTCAAACTCAGTCAACAAACGATTCAATAATAAAAGAATAGCTCCAGAATGATAGTATTAAAAAAGTATGCTGCAATAGATATAGGTTCCAATGCTATGAGATTATTGGTAGCTAATATTATTGAAGAAAAAGGGAAAGAAACTCATTTTAGCAAAAGTGCTTTGGTTCGACTACCAATCCGTTTAGGTCAAGATGCATTTACTGTTGGAGACATTTCTGATGAGAATATTGATCGTATGGTGGATGCTATGAAGGCTTTCAAATTATTGATGAAAGTCCACAAAGTCGAAAAATATGTTGCGCTTGCCACATCAGCCATGCGAGAATCCAGTAACGGTCAAGAAGTTATTGATATTATTAATGAAAAAGCTGATATCAAAATTGATATTATTGATGGTAAAACCGAGGCAGCTATCATTGCATCAACCGATTTGCATTACCTTCTAAAAACAGAACAAACCTATCTTTATGTAGATGTAGGTGGTGGTAGCACGGAATTTTCTTTGTTTTCTGATGGGAAAATGATTGCTTCCAAGTCGTTTAAAATAGGAACCGTCCGATTATTGAATGATATGGTTAACAACATAGTATGGCAAGAAATTGAAAAATGGATTAAATCCTATTGTGGTGAATTTGAAACGGTAACGCTTATAGGTTCTGGTGGTAACATTAACAAACTGTTCAAAATGTCTGGCAAGCAGCAAGATAAACCATTGAGTTATACCTATGTTTTGAAGCGGTATAATTTCTTAAATTCCTTGACCTATGAGCAACGAATTTCAGAGTTAGGATTGAATCCTGATCGAGCAGACGTAATTGTTTTGGCAACAAAAATTTATCTCAATGCCATGAAATGGAGCAATGCTAAAAAGATTTATGTTCCCAAAATAGGATTGTCGGACGGAATTATTAAAGCCATGTATTTTGGTAAAATATAAAGATTTAGCCTATATTACCATGAATAAAAACAGACTTGAAGCTTTTAGTGATGGCGTTTTAGCAATTATCATTACCATTATGATTCTTGAAATTAAAATTCCAGAAACTGCTGATTTTTCAGATTTGATAAAATTAGTTCCTGTTTTTATAAGTTATGTTTTGAGTTTCATTTATATCGGAATTTATTGGAATAACCACCATCACATGCTACATGGTGCCACAAAAGTGAATGGCAAAATACTATGGGCAAACTTGCATTTACTGTTTTGGTTGTCATTAATTCCTTTTGCAACTGGCTGGATGGGTGAAAATCATTTCGCTAAAGCCACCATGACATTATACGGTTTTTTCTTATTCATGGCAGCCTTAGCCTACTGGATTTTACAAAATGCAATCATAAAAAATCATGGAAAAGATTCTTTGCTATCCAAAGCAGTCGGTAATGATTTGAAGGGAAAATCTTCGTTAGTTTTTTACTTAATAGCTATTGCTTCTTCGTTTTATTGCGAATGGATTTCTGCTGGAATCTATATTTTAGTAGCTCTAATTTGGTTGATTCCTGATAAAAGAATTGAAAAAGCGTTTGTCAATTAAGAATAAATCCCTCTAAATATCCAAGTCAAAAGTTTTTCGTAATAACTCCAAATTGGGATTTATTTCTTTTAATCGGTTGTATTTGTCTTGTGCGGTAAATGCAAATTTATTTTCAACGCTTTCATTCACAATTACTTTTATTGTAATATCATGATTGTGCAAATGTCCTTTAAGATAGCCCAATAAGCCATTTTTTTCAGATTCAAAATCAATTTTGGAACTTTCATTGGGTAATTCAAGAGTAATTTCGGTACCATTCAACACAGGATCATTGATAGACAATAAGGATTCCATGATTTTATATCCTTTGTCTCCCAGTTTTTGAGCATATTTGTTCCAATGCAACAGCATATCTGTTTCATTAAAAGGCTCTGTAGGTAAATGAACCGCTTCTTTCGTTAAGGATTTTGTGGTTTCTTGTAATTCTCTTTTAGCGCGAATACTGGCTAGAGAAAGTGCCGATACTTTTCCTTCTGGATTGGGAATTTGAGGTGTTTTTGGAGCAACTTCTGCTAATGGTTCTGCTACTTTTTCAACTTTGGTTTCTACAGGGGCTAGAACTGGAATATCCATAATTTCTGGAGATTCAACAGCCATTTCTAAAACTCGACCGTAAAAATGCTTGGCAGGAATTATATATCCGTCAACTTTTTTTTTTCTCCATCAAAAGTGATAGAGGCCAGTTGCATCAAACAAAGCTCGACTAATAAACGTTGGTTTTGAGATTGTTTGTATTTCAAATCACAATCATTGGCAATCTCTATTCCCTTGAGTAGGAAATCATGTGTGGCTTTTTGAGATTGTACCTCGTATAACTTTTGAGCTTGTTCTCCAGCTTCTAATAAGGATAAGGTCGAAGGTGTTTTACAAACCAATAAGTCTCTAAAATGAGAAGCCAATCCTGAAACAAAATGATGTCCATCAAAACCTTTCGATAGAATGTCATTGTAAGCCATTAATAGTTCAGGAATTTTATTGGCTAAAATTAAATCTGTAATGTTTATGTAGGTTTCGTAATCTAAAACATTTAGATTTTCGGTAACGGCTTGTCTTGTCAAATTATTTCCGCAATAGGAAACAACTCGGTCAAAAATGGACAAGGCATCTCGCATGGCACCATCCGCTTTTTGAGCAATAATGTGTAAGGCATCGTCTTCGAAGGTTACTCCTTGACTTTGGGCTACATCGGCAAGATGTTCTTTAGCATCTCTAACGGTTATTCTTTTGAAATCAAATATTTGACAACGGGACAATATTGTAGGGATGATTTTATGTTTTTCGGTCGTAGCCAATATAAAAATGGCGTGTTTTGGTGGCTCTTCCAAAGTTTTTAAGAACGCATTAAAAGCTGCCGAAGACAACATGTGTACCTCGTCTATAATGTATACTTTGTACTGTCCTGTTTGTGGTGGAATACGAACCTGATCAATTAGATTTCTTATGTCGTCAACAGAATTGTTAGAAGCGGCATCGAGTTCAAATACATTGAAGGCGAAATCTTCGTTGGGATCATCATAACCGGGTTGGTTGATTTTTCTGGCGAGGATTCTAGCACAAGTTGTTTTTCCTACACCTCTTGGCCCAGTAAATAATAGGGCAGAGGCCAAGTGATTGGTTTCTATGGCATTCAATAACGTATTGGTAATGGCCTGTTGTCCCACAACATCTTTAAATGTTTGCGGACGATACTTGCGAGCCGATACTACAAATTGTTCCATAGAATTTGATTGGATAGCAAATATAGATTTAAAAAGTCAAATATCAAAAGTCAAATATCAAAAGTCAACATCAAAAATCAAAAATCAACAATCGTTAATCTAAAATCATTAATCTAAATTCTTAAATCCTTACTTTTGCACCGCAGACCGCCTTATCGTCCCCCGCCCAGGCGGGGGGAGGAAAGTCCGGACACCACAGAGTAGCATAGCGGGTAACACCCGTCGTTTCGAGCAATCGGAAAAGGACAAGTGCAACAGAAAGTATGTACAGGTCAAGCTGTAGTGAAACCAGGTAAACTCTATGCGGTGAAATTTCAAGTATATCGATAGTTAAGGATGACTCGTCCGTTGTCGAAGGGTAGAAAGATGGAGCACGTGAGTAATTGCGTGCCTAGATAAATGATAAGGACCCGCCTTGGCGAGGTACAGAATCCGGCTTACAGGTCTGCTTTTTTTTAATTATATGTATCAAAATATAATTGTATGACTCCCTCCTCAAAGTCTAAGAAAAATTTGACTTCCAAGATTGTTAAGAATCTCACTTTTTGGGTTTTTATTGCCATTGTTGCCGGAGTTCTGTTAGGTCATTTTTTTCCTGAAAAAGGTATTCAGATGGAAATCATCGGAAAGACTTTTGTGGATATTATCAAGCTTTTTATCGCACCTATTATTTTTCTGACGATTGTTTTGGGAATTTCCGGAATAGGCGATTTGAAGAAAGTAGGCAGAATAGGTCTTAAGTCCTTATTCTATTTTGAAGTGGTTTCTACTTTGGCTCTTGCTATAGGTGTCGTTGTCGCGTATCTTTTTCAACCTGGACGCATCGACAAATCGGGATTGAATTTACAAGATGCCAGTACATATACTCAGAGTGCCTCGGAGCATTTTTCATGGTTACAGTTCTTTTTATCTAATTTGACCTTGCAGGTTTTAGTGGTGGCGATTATAGTTGGGATGTATCTTAACTTTTATAAACATCGCGATCATGCGGTTTTGATTTTGGAACGCTTTTCTAAGTTCGTGTTTTTGGGATTGAAGTATGTCATGTATCTCGCTCCGCTTGGAGCTTTTGGAGGAATGGCATTTACCATAGGAAAATTTGGACTTGCGACTTTGATTCCTTTAGGGAAATTGATGCTTTCGGTTTATTTGACGATGTTCTTGTTTGTTTTTGTGGTTCTTGGTAGTATTCTTCGGTATTATAAAATACGAATGCTTGATTTGTTGAAATATATTCGAGAAGAACTCTTACTTGTTTTAGGAACTTCTTCATCAGAAGCGGCTTTGCCTTCGATTATGGTGAAGTTGGAACGCATGGGTTGCAGTAAATCGGTGGTGGGATTGGTAATACCTACGGGTTATTCTTTTAATCTGGATGGGACTTCAATATATTTGTCGATGGCGGTGATTTTCTTGGCGCAGTTGTATGATGTGCATTTGAGTTTTTGGGAAATCTTGAGCATCATTGGCATTTTGATGATTACTTCAAAAGGAGCGGCTGGAGTTACTGGGAGTGGATTTATTGTTTTGGCTTCGACTTTAACGGCGATTCATAAAATACCGGTGGAAGGTTTGGCTTTTTTGCTTGGCGTGGATAAGTTTATGAGTGAGGCAAGAGCCATTACCAATCTCATTGGGAACAGTGTTGCAACGATTGTTATCTCAAAAAGTGAGCATGATTTTTCTGAACCTAATATGGAAAATACTTTGGAGGAGTTTTGAGTTTAACTGTAGGTTGGTGTAAGAATTAGAATTGATATTAATAATCACGATTGTATAGTAAACGCTTTGAGTTTTTTATAAGAATCGCTTTAAGCAGTAATTCTAATTATTATTAATATCAGTAACTTTTTCATATATTTTCTTTGATGTATTTATTTCTATTTTGCCGTCTAAAATTTCGTTTAACTTGTATGTATACTATAAAGCATTGTATTATTATCAAATAGACTATTTTTTACAAATAATTTAAAGGTAATCAAGTAATGATTTATATACAACACAAAAAAAGGTCTAAAAATCAAATGACTTTTAGACCTTTTTGTAGTATTGGTTTTCAGAGATTAAATATCGTCAAATTCGATATCAGTAAAACTTTTGTCTAGTTTTGGAGTTTCACTTTCTGTAACTTCATTTTGGTATTCTTTCTTGAAATCTTTTTGGTGTCTTTCAGAAATTACTTCTTCTCCTTTGTGATTCAAGACATAAGCGGTCATTTCTTCTAAAATTTCTGTAAAAGCAGTAAAATCTTCTTTGTACAAATAAATTTTATGTTTCTTGAAGTGAAAGGATCCGTCTTCTTCAGTAAATTTTTTACTTTCAGTGATTGTAATGTAATAATCATCAGCCTTTGTAGCTCTTACATCAAAAAAGTAGGTTCTTCTTCCTGCTCTTAAAACTTTAGAAAAAATTTCTTCTTTCTCTAACATATCATTTTCTCTCATAATACATCCATCAATTGGTTTACGTTAAATTACGATTCAAAAATGATAAAAAAAGTTGTAGAAAACAACAATTAGGTCAATTCTTTTTCTGAAAGTTGTTTCAAATAGAGGGTGGCATAATAGCCGTTTTGGTTTAGTAATTGATTATGAGTGCCTTGTTCTATGATTTTTCCCTCGTCGAGAATGATAATTTTATCGGCATTTTTTGCTGACGAAACGCGGTGACTCACGATAATAGTGGTTTTGTCTTTGCAAAATTCTAACAGGTTATTCAAGATGGTTTCTTCGGTTTCTGTATCTACTGCAGAGAGGCAATCGTCGAGCAACAAGATAGGCGCATCTTTGATAATGGCGCGAGCTATGGAAACGCGTTGTTTTTGTCCTCCCGAAAGTGTGATGCCTCTTTCGCCTAGTATGGTTTCGTATTGCAAGTTGAAATTGACTATGTTGTCATGAACCACCGCTTTTTTTGCTGCATCAATGACTTCATCGTCAGTGGCCGTTTCTTTGCCAAATTTAATGTTGTTTTTTATGGTGTCAGAAAACAAAAAAGCATCTTGTGGTACAATACCAATACTGTTGCGTAAATCGTATAAATTGACTTGACTAATTTCGGTTCCGTCAATTAGGATTTTACCGTCGGTCACATCATACAATCGGCTAATGAGTGCTAGAATACTCGATTTTCCCGAGCCTGTTTTTCCTAAAATAGCTAGTGTTTCTCCTTTGTGAATGGTAAAACTAATGTCTTGAAGGGCTTTGATATGAGTATCATCGTAGGTGAAATTCACATTTCTAAATTCAATTGCGCCTTCTATACTTGAATGTTTTGGATGATTGTTCTGAATATCGGGTTTGATTTTCAAGAATTCGTTGATGCGTTTCTGAGACGCTTCGGCTTCCTGAACCATAGATGAAACCCAACCTAACGAGGCTACAGGCCAAGTCAGCATATTGACATAAAGAATAAACTCAGCAATAGTTCCTATACTTTTTATACTTCCGTTGATGTACATTAACCCACCAAAATAAATCACGACCAAGTTACTTACGCCAATTAGAGCCAGCATCAAAGGACCGAATAAAGCCTGTACTTTGGCTAGATTCATGCTTTTAGCTTTGCTTTCTAGCGACAGCTCTTCCATGTTTTTTTGATGTTGACTTTCTAGCGAATAGGCTTTTATCACCCGAATTCCAGAGAAAATTTCCTGAGTAAAACTCGAAACTTTAGAAAGATATTGCTGAAAAACAGTACTTCTTTTATTGATTTCAGAACTTAATTTGAAAATGGCATAGGACAAAATAGGTAGCGGAAGCAAAGTATATAAAGTCAAACGTGGCGATACATTATACATGTAGACAATCACAATAGCAAATCGAATAAAGGTGTTGATGGTGTACATCACCGCTGGTCCTACATACATTCTCACCTTGCCTACATCTTCACTAATGCGGTTCATTAAATCACCTGTTCGGTTTTGTTTGTAAAAGTTTTGCGATAGGTTTTCATATTGGCGAAAGACTTCATTTTTTAAATCGAACTCAATATGTCGTGACATCACAATCAAGGTTTGTCGCATCAAGAACGTAAGAAAACCAGCAATGATGGTGGTAGCGATAATCAACAAAATATTGTGAACCAATTCCCTTTGTATCAACGAAGAATCAATGTGGCTTTGCTTGGCAAATTCTTCAATAGATTGAAACGATTTGCTGATTAATTTGGGTGTAAAAAGTGAAAAAATCTGCGCAACTATTGTTGTTACAATACCAATTAAAAAGCTGTATTTGTATTTAACAAAATATTTATTGAGGTATTGTAATTCTTTCATGTGCTAGTGGCAACAGTATTGATTTTTGAATGACAAATATACTTGATTGTGAGCAATAATTCGAATGCGAGAAACAACTTTAAGGCATTTTTATGAGTACGAAGAAATCCCTGAAAGCAAGAGCAAAATAAAAAAGAAAGCAATAAATAATTCCTGATTTCAATATAATTATTACTTTTGCCCAATGGAAGATACCTTTCAAAATTCTAATTTTTTAAAAGTTCTTAGATAGTGTTAAATAGAAGACATATTCGTGTTAAAGTGATGCAATCCATTTATGCGATGCACCAAAATGGTTCTGAAAATATAGAAAAAGAAGAAAAATTCTTGTTGTTCAGTATCGAAAATATCCAAGATTTGTATTTGGTAATGCTGTCTTCTTTGATAGAAATTTGTAAAAAAGAAGCTGAATTTTTAAAAAAATCAGCCGAGAAACATCTAGCCACTCCCGAAGAACGAAATCCCAACAAGAAATTTATCAATAATGCTATTTTTAAACTACTCTCTGAAAATAATTCGCTTAGTATTGCATTAGAAGATAGAAAAATCAACAACTGGTCCTTGAATGATGACTACATTTTGTTGTTGCAAGCAGCCATTAAAGAAAGTTCGTTGTATAAAAAATACATGACCAATAGAACCAATACTTTTGAAGAAGATAAACAATTTATTATTGCTGTTTTTTCCGATATTATTGCTGCCAATGATAAATTGTATGACTATTTAGAGGATCATAAATTGACTTGGGTGGATGATATTCCGGTTGTAAATACACAAATTATCAAACAAATTGCTACTTTAAAATCGCCTTCGGATGATAGTTTTAGAGTGCCTAAATTGTTCAAAGATACTGAGGATAAAGAATTTGTTTCCAATTTGTTTCGAAAAACAGTTTTGAACGAAGTGGAATTGGCTAAAGAATATATTGATAAAACACCTAATTGGGACACAGAGCGTATTGCCGAAATTGATACCATCATATTGAAAATGGCTATATGCGAATTTTTGAAATTTCCGTCTATTCCAGTGAAAGTAACTATTAACGAATATTTAGAAATTGCCAAGGAATATTCTACGCCTAAAAGCAGTATTTTTATCAACGGAATTTTAGACAATTTGGTAAAGGAATTTCAAGCGGCCAATAAAATTGTCAAAACGGGTAGAGGGCTTATGTAAGCTTTTAGTGGAAATGTAAAATACAATAAAACAATTTTAAACAAAAAATTATGCAACAGTTACAACAATTTTTACCTTTTATTTTAATGTTTGTAGTCATCTATTTCTTTATGATTCGACCACAACAAAAAAGAGCAAAACAAGAGAAACAATTTGAAGCCGATTTAAAAGTAGGCGATAGAATCATTACCAAAAGCGGTCTTCACGGTAAAGTGTCTGAACTAGCAGAAACTACAGTGGTTATTGAAACTATGTCGGGTAAATTAAAAATGGAACGTTCGGCTATTTCTATGGAAATGAGTTTGGCGTTGAACAAAAAATAATCTATGTTCATTTAAAAAAAATGCCTCAAGAAATTGAGGCATTTTTTTTGGCTTATTTTTTACTTTTCGAGTTTTTATCGATTTCAGTTGCTTGTTTTGAAAAATCTGATGTTGCTGTCAACTCGGCGATTTTAACAATAACATCAATGGCTTTTTGCATGCTTTCAACAGGTACATATTCGTATTTTCCGTGAAAATTATGTCCGCCCGCAAAAATATTAGGACAAGGTAATCCCATGTAGGATAATCTCGAGCCGTCAGTTCCTCCTCGAATGGGTTTTATAATCGGTTTAATGTGTAGCTCTTTCATGGCTTTTTCGGCCAAGTCAACTATGAATTTAACGGGTTTAACCATTTCCTTCATGTTGTAGTATTGGTCTTTTATTTCAGTAACGACAATGTCTTCACCAAATTGTTTAGCAAATTTTTTATTGAATTTCTTGGTGATATCGTGAATCAATTCTTTGCGTTTTTTGAATTTTTTGGCACTGTGATCACGGATAATCAATTCCAATACAGTTTCTTCAATACTCCCTGATAAATGATGAACATGGAAAAAGCCTTCGTATCCTCTGGTTTCTTGAGGAATTTCTTTTCTGGGTAGCTCATTAATGAAATCGTTGGCAATGAGCATGGAATTAATCATTTTACCTTTGGCATATCCAGGATGAACACTTTTTCCTTTGAAGGTAATTTTGGCACCAGCAGCATTAAAATTTTCATATTCTAATTCGCCTATTTGACTTCCGTCCATGGTATAAGCCCAATCGGATCCAAATTTTTCGACATCAAATAAATCGGCTCCACGACCAATTTCCTCATCGGGTGTAAATCCTACTCTTATTTTTCCATGTCTGATTTGTGGATTTTTGATGAGGAATTCCATTGCTGTAACAATTTCGGTAAGTCCTGCTTTGTCATCGGCACCAAGCAAGGTAGTTCCGTCGGTGGTGATTATGGTTTGTCCTTTGTATTGCAATATATCTTTGAAATAACTTGGCGATAAAACGATATTTTTTTCAGCATTCAAGATGATATCTCCACCGTCATATTTTTCTATGATTTGTGGTTTTACATTTGCACCAGTAAAATCTGGAGAAGTATCATAATGTGAAATGAATCCGATAGTTGGAACTTCTTTTTCGATATTACTAGGTAAAGTCGCCATAATATAGCCATTACTGTCTTTTGTGACTTCGGTCATTCCGATGGCTTTAAGTTCTTTAAATAATAGATTGGCTAGAACCAATTGTTTTTTTGTGCTTGGAATAGTTTCTGAATGAGGATCAGATTCGGTATCGATAGTAACGTAGCTGATGAATCGGTCAATGATATGTTGCATGATTGAATTTATTTCAGCAAAGATACAAATAGAATGAACGTAGTTAGGCTAAGTTATGAATATAGTTTTCTGTGTAGAATTGAGTAGCCCACAAAATACTCAAACTAAGAATGGAAATTGAGCATGCGTAATCACACGTGTCTAAAATCGCTTATAAGATTAATTTTTATAAAAATCTTTTACGTTGACTAGAATTTGGTTAGGAGACATTTTAGCTGCCGTTTGAACGGATTTCAATTTATGAATGTCGATTACTTTTTCATGGTATATGATATCTTGTAATTTTGTTTTTGTCTCGGCAGGACCAAAAATAAACAGCTCATCAGATTCTTTAACTTGAGACACTACGTTGTTTAAGAAAGAGTTCAGTTGATTTTTGTTGCGTTCTCTAAATTTTTGTTCATTATTACCGTGTCGATTTCCCGAAAAAGTACCTTTATGTCCTTCGTCATCGTGATAGATTTTGTTTTCAATTCCCGATTTAATTTCGGTTATGTTTTCTTTTCCATCAAAAAACGTTACTATGACCGCCTCTGAAGAATCAATCCATACTCCAGTTTGTTTTTTCCAGTTTTTCATGATTTCAACAATTTAAATTAAGATTCAATTTGCCCTATAAATTTACTTAAAAGTAGTGAATTTTGAAATAGGATTCAACAACATTTTATTAACTAATTGTTATCTTTATTGTTCTTAAAATCAGCTAAATAAAGCTGCTTGAATTTGAAAAAATGAAATGATTTTAGGTGCTTTTTTTGGTGTAATTTTTAAGAGTTAAAATTGGAAATAAATAAATGAACTACCACTTTCTTGTGCCCAAATTAGCATTAAAATAAGGCTCGACCAAACAAGACCTAGCCAAAACCATGATAATTTATAGGCTACATCTAAGACTTTTGTGTTTCTCATAAACCAATGAAATAGGACTATCAAAGGAACGATTATGGCAACTTTAAGTATTGCTAAAGTGGTCAATAATGCTTTACCATCATGAGCGATGCCAAACATGGATTGTAATAACTGCCATGATTTTTCAAAAGTGTCCGATCGGAAAAATACCCAAGTAATATTGATTAACATAAAAGTGAGTAAGGCATAGAAAAAGCTTATCCAAGGATGGCGTCGTACTTCAATTGCATCTGATGGTTGTTTGTGAATATGTGCGGCATTGCGTCTGTCTTTCAAATAGCGCTCTACCCAAAGATAAATTCCATGTAATCCACCCCAAGCTACAAAAGTCCAATTGGCTCCATGCTAAAGACCTCCAAGAAGCATTGTTCCCATCAGGGCAAAATAGGTTCTGATTTTTCCATGACGATTGCCACCCAAAGGGATATACAAATAATCACGAAGCCATGAAGATAAAGTTATGTGCCAACGTTTCCAGAAATCAGAAAAGCCTATTGCTGCATAGGGATAATTAAAATTTTGTGGTAAAACAAAACCAAGACACAACGCCACTCCAATGGCACAAGTCGAGTATCCAGCAAAATCTAAAAAGATTTGCCCCGAAAAGGCTAAAACACCTATCCAAGCATCTAGGGAAAGTAGCACCTCTTTTGATTCGAAAACACTATCTGCAGTTGCTGACAACATGCTATCGGCTAGAACAACTTTCATAAACAATCCAAGAGTTAGTAGCAATAATCCATCTGTAAGTTGTTTTAATGAAGCTTTGCGTGGTGATTCAAATTGGGGAACCAATTGTGGTGGTCTTACTATAGGCCCAGCAACCAAGTGAGGAAAGAATGTAACAAACAAAGAAAAATCTAATAATGATTTTACAGGTTCGCTTCTTTTTTGGTACATATCAATTGTGTAGCACAAGGTGGTAAATGTATAAAACGAAATTCCCGCAGGAAGTATAATATTGGGTTCAGCGGGATGGTAATCAAAACCTACTGCATTACACAATGCAACAAAATTTTCAAGTAAAAAAGTACCATATTTAAAGAAAATTAGCATTCCAAGATTTCCAATCAAACTCAGAATTAACAACATTTTTTTCTTGAAATGATTTTCTTGTGTATAAAGTGATCTTCCAACATAAAAATCGATTACGGTTGACATCCATAACAATAAAATGAAAGGAGGATTCCATGCCGCATAAAAAATATAACTGGCGAGTAATAAATTTATCTTCTTAGATTTCCATGATAATGGAAGGTTGTGTAAAAACAGTATGAGAATAAAAAAGACAATGAATGTGTAGGAGTTAAATACCATAATATGAGAATTTAGATAGTATTAATTGGTTTTTTCTTGAGTTGAAGAAGTTATTTTCCAGCCGTTTACAGTGTTTATTATTTTTATGAATTCTTGAGTAAACGTTACAGCATCTTTCAATTGTAAATGAGAAAATTCAGGACAATCAAAATGGGCTATTGAGGGATAATCCATAAAATGGATGCCGGGACATTTGGTTTCATTCAACAAACGATTCCAATATTTATCTCTTGGAAAAACTATATTTTCTCCCTGAAGATAAGCGCCGCTAGACGGTGTTCTTACAAAAAGAACCTGACCACCCCGCGCTTTGATTTTATCAGTAGCATTTTTTACCGATTTAAAAATGGCATCTAATTCACTTTCGGGCATTGGAGGTGCTTTTTTGCTCATGCTTGCAAAGAATTGCCAGATGCCTTTTACTTTATTACGTTGGATAGTATCTGAAACGAAAGCTGGAGTCATGTACATTTGCCTATCGAAGGTGCATCGATCAAAATCCATTGGAAATATAGGCATCATGAATACGCCAGGCCTACTTTTTAATTCCAATTCATCCAATTGAGCATTGAGAGACAAATGATCTTTATCCAAAAACACAAACATTGATTCAAGAGGTTTGTTAATTATAAAACTAGCGCGTTGTGCTGGAGTTTGTTCGTGGAAATAGTTGATGTTTTTATTAGGGTTTTCAGCATTGTGAGGCGCATTTGAAAAAAATAGGCCTTCTGTAACATCAATAATTAGTTTTCCTTTAAAATTAGGGTCATTGGCAAGATCCTCAAGTACAGGTCGAGGACAACTTCCTTCAATTGCCAATTGAATGGCATGCACGTTCGTTATTGAATTCCAAGTTGGAATGTCTAAATCGTATTTTATACGTGAAGAACCTATGAATACCACAGCTTCATTCGGGGATTCATAAACCATTTCTCTTTTGTCAGACCAGAGTGGTGGACCATCATCATAAGATACTTTTCTGCCGTTATTTCTTAGATACAGTTCCCAAAGACCAGCAACCACTACTACAATGATGACGGTCATAATTGCTGATTGCAAAAGCGATTTTTTTTTCCATATTTTCAGATTAATGTTTTAAAATCATATAAGTTTAAAATCATAAAGTGCTCTAAATTAAGTATTTGTTTTCTTTTTCACTTTGTCTTAACAAGAAAATTATGAACAATTATTTTGTTAACAATCACGAAAAAAAGTAAAAAATGATTTTAGAGTATAAAATACTAAGTACTCAATAAATAAAAACATCTCTAAACTTTACAAATCAGTTGGATAGTTTTACTTTTGCAACACACAACACAACTACCATGTACAAATTACTCATTCGTCCAATTCTTTTTTGGTTTGATCCTGAAAAGGTTCATTATTTTACTTTTTCTTTAATTAAAAAAATATCAAAAATACCCGGCTTTTCAGCTTTTATCAAAGCCTTTTATGAGGTGAATGATAAACGTTTAGAGACTGAAGTTTTTGGGTTAAAATTCAAAAATCCTGTTGGTCTCGCCGCTGGATTTGACAAAGATGCAGTCTTATACTCTGAGTTATCTAATTTTGGTTTTGGATTTATTGAGATAGGGACATTAACCCCAAAAGCACAAGAAGGTAATCCAAAAAAGCGATTGTTTAGACTCAAAGAGGATAGCGCGATAATCAACAGAATGGGTTTTAACAACGGAGGCGTTCAACAAGCTGTTGAGCGGTTAAAAAAGAATAAAGGTGTTCTAATAGGCGGAAATATTGGAAAAAATAAAAATACGCCTAATGAAAATGCTGCATCAGATTATGAAATTTGTTTTGACGCGTTGTATAATTATGTTGATTATTTTGTGGTAAACGTAAGTTCTCCAAACACGCCAAATCTCCGAGCTTTGCAGGATAAAGAGCCACTAACAGTATTGCTTCAAACCTTACAAAATAAGAATTGGTTGAAACCAAAATCCAAACCTATTTTACTGAAAATAGCTCCAGATTTGACAGATGAACAACTATTAGACATTATAGCTATTGTTAAGGAAACGAAAATTGCAGGAGTAATAGCCACAAATACAACTATTTCGCGCGAGGGATTGCGCTCTGAAAACAGAATTGAAAAAGGAGGATTATCAGGAAAGCCATTAACTCAACGTTCTACCGAAGTGATTCGTTTTTTATCTGAGAAAAGCAATAAAGCCTTCCCCATTATTGGAGTTGGAGGCATTCATTCTGCAGAAGATGCAATAGAAAAACTAGACGCTGGAGCCAGTTTAATTCAGTTATATACAGGGTTTATTTATGAAGGACCTGCATTAGTAAAAGCAATAAATAAAAAGATTTTAGAACGATTGTAAGAATGCGATTTCATCTCATTCGATTCTTTCCTATCTTTGACTGAATATGAAGTCGATAAAAATCATAGAATGTCCACGTGATGCCATGCAAGGCATAAAGTCATTTATTCCTACAGAAAGGAAGGTGGCTTATATCCAATCCTTGTTGGATGTTGGTTTTGACACCATAGATTTTGGAAGTTTTGTATCGTCTAAAGCTATTCCTCAAATGCAGGATACCACTCAAGTTTTAAGTCAGCTAGATTTGTCCACAACAAAGAGTAAGTTATTGGCAATTATAGCCAATACTCAGGGAGCACTAACCGCTTCAGGACATGCACAAATAGATTATTTGGGTTTTCCATTTTCTATTTCTGAGAATTTCCAGATGAGAAATACGCATAAAACAATTGCGGAATCATTAATTACTTTACAAGAGATTTTAGAGATTGCAGACAAGAGTAATAAAGTCTTGGTAGCTTATCTGTCAATGGGTTTTGGAAATCCTTACGGAGATCCTTGGAACGTAGACATAGTAGGCGAGTGGACAGAAAAACTAGCTAATATGGGCGTTAAAATTTTGTCACTTTCGGATACTGTTGGAAGTTCAACGCCAGAAGTTATCTCATATCTGTTTTCTAATTTAATTCCTAAATACCCCGCAATAGAATTTGGAGCTCATTTGCATACTACGCCAGATAAATGGTTTGAAAAAGTTGACGCTGCATACAAATCAGGTTGTCGCCGTTTTGATGGTGCTATTCAAGGTTTTGGTGGCTGCCCAATGGCAACAGATAGTTTAACGGGAAACATGCCTACAGAGCAGCTATTATCATATTTTGATGCACAAAAGGAAATTACGAATAGTAATTCGCTACAATTTGAAAAAGCATTTGGTGTGGCGACTACATTATTTAATGAGTTTCATTAATTTATTGATTTGGAACTAGTAAGCAATCCTGAACGTTTAATTGCCTTGTAAATTTCAATCCACATTACGGATACAAATCCTATTAAAATGCTAAAACCAATCTGAATACCATCTACTTTTTCAAACAAAAAGAAATTAAGAAAGACAGGAAAAGACAGCAATAGTGCGGTGATGGCAATCGTAATTCCTATAATCAACAAAACCAAATTATTTTTATACCGAATAGTTGTAAAAATTGAATAATAAAAAGAACGGTTTTCTAAAGTCAAGAATATATTTGAGGCTATCAAAGTCAAAAAAATGGTCGTTCTAGTGTATTTTTCAGAAAAATTTTCACCAACGCAATATTGATATACAAAGAGCAAGCCTAAAGTAATTACTAGTCCTTGGACAATACTAATGGTTATTTCATTCAAATTAAAAAAGGTAGTAGTGAGAGATCTTGGTTTTTGTAACATCAAATTATTTTCCATAGGTTCATTTTCATAAATGATGGAACAGGTAGGGCCCATAATGATTTCTAAGAATATGATATGAACGGGTGAAAAAATATTTGGATACATCCAACCCAATGCTAATGGGATAAAAACGATTAAAATGATAGGAATATGTATCGAAATGATGTATTGAATGGCTTTTTTAAGATTGATATAAATTTTTCTGCCCATAGCGATAGCATCGGTCATTTTAGAGAAATCATCATCAATGAGAATAAGATTAGCGGCTTCTTTTGCAATTTCGGTTCCTTTTTTACCCATAGCTATTCCAATATGAGCCGATTTTAATGCTGGACCATCATTAACACCATCACCAGTCATCGCCACGATTTGGTTGTTGTCTTTTAGAGCTTTTATGATTTTGAGTTTAGCTTCTGGAAACATTCGAGTAAAAATGCTGGTTTCCATTACTTTTTTATTAAGTGTTGCATCATTCATTTCCATTAGTTCGTCACCCTTCATTATTTTGTCAGCATGCTTAAAACCAATTCTATTAGCAATAGTTGATGTGGTTTCAGAATTATCTCCAGTAACAATTTTCACCTGAATGTTAGCATTGTAAAACGTTTCAAATACAGATTTTATATTTTCTTTTGGAGGGTCATAAAAAGCAACTAAACCTTTGAATGTATAGATAAATTCATGTTGTGTTTTTGGATAGTCTTTTCCAGAAAATTCAGCGAGACCAATTCCAAGAACACGAAAACCTTCTTTAGCCATAGTTTGCATGGCAGTGAGAATTTGCTTTGTTTCCTTTTCAGATAAATTGGAACAGGCTATGATTGCTTCTGGAGCACCTTTGGTAGCAATAATTTTTGTACCCGTTTTGTTTTCAAAGATGTGCGTCATCATGGGTGGTTGCCCACTTAATGGATATTCATGAACGAGTTTATAATTGGAGCGTTCATCTATTGGGGTCAATTTTTCATAAGCTTCGTGCAAGGCAATTTCCATAGCATCAAAAGGAATAGGTTCGCTTGACCACATTGATAGGCTTATTAATTCTAGTTCTTCCGTACTTATTTCATCTCTTACATTAGAAATAGTATTCTTTGAAAGCAAATACCATTGCGCCAACTCCATTTTGTTTTCAGTAATTGTACCTGTTTTGTCGGTACATATTACAGTTGCACTTCCTAGAGTTTCAACTGTTTTAGTCTGTTTCACAATAATTCCCATTTTCATCAAGCGCCAAGCACCCAAAGCCATAAATGTGGTAAAAGCAACGGGAATTTCTTCGGGAATAACACTCATTGCTAAGGTTAACGCTTTGAGTAAACTGTCCAGAACAATTCTAGAATTATAGTAGTTAATTCCCCACACAATGAAGAAAACAGATAAACCAATGAGCGACATTTTTTTTACAAAATTCCCAATTTGTATTTGTAATGGTGTTTTTTCTTCGGCAATATTGGCCAGACTATTACCTATTTTGCCCAGTTCAGTTTGTTTTCCGATGGCGGTTACTTTGCATATTGCCAAACCACTAGCAACAATGGTACCTTGAAAAACACGATTATTTTCTGTTTTTTCACTTTTAAAAACCGATAATGATTCTCCAGTTAAAATCGATTCATTTACGGAAAAATCATTCGATTGAAGAATGACTCCATCAGCAGGAATAAACGTACCTTCCTCTGTTTGAATTAAATCACCAAGAACAATCTCCTCACTTGGAACTTCTTGTACTTTGCCCTCACGAATGACTTTACTTTTGGGTTGTGTTAATTTTTTTAAAGATTCAATAGCGTTTCTGCTTCGCGATTCCTGGTATAAGGAAATAGTAGATACTAATACAATTGCGGCAGTCATGAATATTCCATCACCATATTCTCCTGTTATAAAATAAATACTTGTTGCAATTAAAAGAAGTAAAAACATAGGCTCCATTATCATATCAATCAGCGAAGCAATTAAATTGTTTTTATTTTGATGATCGAGTGAGTTGGTACCATTTGTATTTCTTGACATCACAACCTCATTTTCAGTAAGGCCTAAAAAAGATTCATGTTGTGAGTTCATAAGAATGAATTTTAGTTAGCGTTTCATTTGATTTACAAAAGAATTAAAGACCAAATATTTATAATGCAATTTAATCATTTTTGATGAAATTAAAGTGCTTTATTGCTTAAGATTATCTAAATTTGCATGCAATTTAACTACAACTACAAATTGCAATGATCGCACACAACAAAAAGATTATCGGAGAAGGTTTAACGTATGATGATGTTCTATTAGTACCCAACTATTCAAATGTACTTCCTCGAGAAGTTAGTATTCAATCCAAATTTTCAAGAAACATTTCTCTAAATGTTCCAATCGTATCAGCAGCCATGGATACGGTTACCGAAAGCGCTATGGCTATTGCTATGGCTCAAGAAGGAGGAATAGGAGTTTTACATAAGAACATGACAATTGAGCAACAAGCTGCAAAAGTGCGTAAAGTAAAGCGTGCAGAATCAGGTATGATTATCGATCCTGTAACCTTACCTCTAACCTCAACAGTAGCCGATGCCAAAAATGCTATGAAAGAATTTGGTATTGGAGGAATTCCCATTGTAGATGAAAATAAAATCTTAAAAGGAATTGTAACCAATCGCGATTTGCGTTTTGAAAGAAACAATGGCAGACCTATAATTGAGGTGATGACTAGTAATAATTTGGTCACAGTTGCCCAAGGCACTTCACTAGAACAAGCCGAAGTAGTTTTGCAAGGAAACAAGATAGAGAAACTTCCTGTGGTAAATGAAAAATACGAATTAGTAGGATTAATAACCTTTAGAGATATTACAAAACTAACTCAGAAACCCATAGCCAATAAAGATATATATGGGCGTTTGCGCGTTGCAGCTGCAATTGGAGTTACCGGAGATGCAGTCAATAGGGCAGAAGCATTAGTAAATGCAGGTGTTGATGCCATAATTATAGATACAGCTCACGGTCATACCCAAGGTGTGGTCAATGTTTTGAAAGAAGTAAAGTCTAAATTTCCTCAAATAGATGTGGTAGTAGGTAATATAGCTACATCTGATGCTGCCAAGTATTTAGTAGAAAATGGTGCAGATGGTGTAAAAGTAGGAATAGGTCCTGGTTCCATCTGTACCACACGTATTGTAGCAGGTGTCGGTTTTCCACAATTTTCGGCTGTGCTTGAAGTAGCTAATGCTATAAAAGGTTCTGGAGTTCCAATCATTGCCGATGGTGGTATTCGTTACACTGGGGATATCCCAAAAGCAATTGCTGCAGGAGCCGATGCTGTGATGTTAGGTTCATTGCTTGCAGGAACTATGGAATCACCTGGAGAAACTATTATTTTTGAAGGAAGAAAATTCAAATCGTATCGTGGTATGGGGTCTGTTGAAGCGATGCAAGAAGGTTCTAAAGACCGCTATTTTCAAGATGTGGAAGACGATGTTAAAAAGTTAGTTCCAGAGGGAATAGTTGGTCGAGTTCCATACAAAGGAGAGTTGAATGAAAGTATGCAACAATTTATTGGCGGTCTTCGAGCAGGTATGGGGTATTGTGGCTCAAAAGATATAGCAACCTTACAAGAAACTGGTCGTTTTGTTCGCATTACCACTAGTGGAATTAACGAAAGTCACCCACACAATGTGACGATTACAAAAGAAGCTCCTAATTATTCAAGATAAAAATCAAATAGTTATACAATTCATTAGGTGCTGGACAGAAAAAGACAGCACCTTTTTTATGGCTAATCGTGAACCAAATCAGCCAAAAGTTTTTTATCTCCTACAATCCAAAGAATATCATCTTTCTCTAAAACAATATCCGATTCTGGATTGAGAATCCTATTTCCTCTTTTTTCGATCCCTACAACTAAACCGTGTGTTTTTTCTCTTAATTTGGATTCTCTTATGGTTTTTCCAATATAGGAATCATTCTTTAATTCAATTTGGCGCAACACAATTTCTGGTTCTTTTGAGGACGCAGGAACTTCAATTTCATGTTGCTCCAAGTAGTTTTTGAATTCGTTGACTTGCATATCGTTGCCAATAACACAAATTTCGTCACTAGGGAATAGGCGATCGCTTCTTTTAGGAATATTAATCATAATATCACCTCGTTTTATTGAGGCAATATTAATTCCCATTTGCTCCCGGATTTGAAGTTCTTTTAGTGTTTTTCCAATGATATTCGACTCTTTGGCAATTTCAAAATAAGCCATATGTCCGTCCCAAGGAGACAAATCACTTCTACTTCTTCTCGCTCTTGTAATTTCTCTATCATTTAGATTGGTCAAAAAGTGATTTTCAATTTTATGGTATTGTTGATTTAATTTTTTTCGGAATAAAAAGTAAATAAATAAGGCTATAATTAATGCAATTAACGCCACAGAAGGAGAGAAAAAGATATTCAACAAAAATCCTATGAAAAATATGGTTAGCAACAATCGAAACAAAATCATCATGATAATTGGTCCTCGATATTTGCGTTCTTCCATCAAAATGGAGACTTCTTCTGCTGCAACTCGTCTCATCGAAAGTGCCCACAAGAAAGGAGATAGAAAGACTAAAGTTATCAAAGCTCCTAATGCATTCCCAAATTTGAAATTTTCGACCAATGGCAAAATGAATCGAGATGAAAGCAAAATAGTTGCCACTATAATGACCGATACTACTATAACAAGAGTGAGATAAGAGTTCAGCACTTTTTGCCAATTACTTACGGATTTAATAGATTGGGTGTTGGCACTATATCTTTCGATTCTCTTTATCCATTTCCGGGGTAATTTCTTAGCCAAAAACTCTGAAAATGGAGTTGACATTCTTATCATAAATGGCGTGCTGAAAGTAGTTACTGCCGAGACGGCTACTACAATTGGATACAAAAATGAACTTGTTACATTCAAGGTTGTACCCAATGTTGCAATAATAAAGGAGAATTCACCAATTTGCGATAAACTCATTCCCGTTTGTACCGATTCTTTAAGAGGTTGACCAGAAAGCAATGCACCAATTGTTGAGGTAAACGACTGCCCAAAAATGGTAATCAGAGATAAGATTAAAACAGGGATAGCATGTTCGTATAATGCCTGTGGATTGATTAACATTCCAACGGATACAAAAAACACAGCACCAAATAAATCTTTGACAGGTTTTACCAAGTGTTCTATATGCTCAGCCTGTGTCGTCTCGGCAATGATAGAGCCCATGATAAACGCACCAAGTGCAGGTGAAAATCCTACATTAGCTGCTAAAACGACCATCATTAGGCAAAGTGCGATTGAAATGATAAGTAACATTTCATCGGTAAGTAAATGTTTTGCTTTTTTGAGTAAGGTGGGGATAAAAAAGATGCCACCTACAAACCAAAGCGTCAAGAAAAACAGTAGTTTAAAAATGGATTGCAGCAATGCTCCTCCCGAAAATTGTTCACTAACAGCGATTGTAGATAATAACACCATCATTAATATGGCAAGAATATCTTGAACGATGAGCGAACCTATGACAATTCCTGCAAATTTTTGAGCCTTTACGCCCAGTTCATCAAATGTTTTCAGAATTATGGTTGTAGATGAAATAGAAAGAATAACTCCTAGGAAAATACTATCCATTTTGGACCAATCCATCCATTGCCCCACGAGGAAACCAATAAATGTCATGGATACAATTTGCGTAGTAGCGGTTATAGAAGCTGTTCCGCCGACCTTCATCAATTTTTTAAAACTAAATTCTAGTCCTAGACTGAACAACAGAAAAATAACACCAATCTCAGCCCAAACTTCTACACTTTTACTGTCTGTCACCGATGGAAAAAAGTCAAAATGATTACCTGCTAAAAAGCCTGCAATTAGATAGCCTAAAACAAGAGGTTGCTTTAGTTTTTTAAACAATAAAACGGCAATTCCCGCTGTCAAGAGAATTAACCCTAGGTCACTAATTAGTGGTTCTAAATGATGTGAAGTCGTTGCAATTGCACTCATACATTGTCGTCTTTGAAATGGCCTTGTTGGTTGTTTATTGTAAAGTATTTGGGCTAATTTACAAAAAAGGAAAGTGTTTTAAAGACTAATTGAGACTTAAAAAACTGTTAAGTATTTATTTCAGAAAAAAAAGTCATCGCTAAGGATGACTTTTAGTAAGCATGTATTTTAATTAAATTCCGAGAAAATTGCTAGGTGTAATTTGCATTAATTCTGTTTTTATAGCATCAGAGACATCCAGAGTTGTTATAAAAGCATGAATGGAATTCTTGGTTATAGCTTCGTTAGTTCTAGTTAAACCTTTCAACGCTTCGTATGGATTTGGATAGCCTTCACGACGCAAGATGGTTTGTATTGCTTCGGCAACAACTGCCCAGTTTTTCTCTAAATCTTCTTCAAATTTAGATTCATTCAACAGCAATTTATTCAGCCCTTTTAAGGTAGCTTCAAAAGCAATTAAAGTATGCCCTATGGGAACACCAATATTTCTCAAAACGGTACTGTCTGTCAAATCTCTTTGTAATCTAGAAACAGGTAATTTTGCTGCTAAATGTTCAAAAATAGCATTGGCAATTCCTAAATTCCCTTCTGAGTTTTCAAAATCAATAGGGTTTACCTTGTGAGGCATTGCCGAGGAACCAATTTCTCCTGCTTTGATTTTTTGCTTGAAATACTCCATCGAAACATAAGTCCAAATGTCTCTGTCTAAATCAATGATGATGGTATTGATTCTCTTTAAAGCATCGAAAAAAGCTGCAAAATGGTCGTAATGTTCAATTTGTGTAGTCGGGAAGGAGTGATGCAATTCGAGAATGTCTTCTACAAAATGATTTCCAAATTGCCTCCAATCAATCTGTGGATACGCAACATGATGCGCATTGTAATTGCCTGTGGCTCCACCAAATTTAGCTGCGAATGGTATGTTGAATAACAGACGCATTTGTTCTTCTAATCGCTCTACAAATACACCAATTTCTTTTCCTAAACGAGTAGGAGAAGCAGGTTGACCGTGGGTTTTGGCCAGCATAGGAATAGTAGCCCATTCCATGCTTAACTCTTTCAGTTTAGCAGTTAATGAGATTAATAAAGGTAGATATACTTGCTCAAAAGCTTCTTTAGTCAAAAGAGGAATTGCAGTATTATTAATGTCTTGGGAGGTTAGTCCAAAATGAATAAACTCTTTATATGGGGTTAAACCCAGTTTTTCAAAAGCATCTTTTATAAAATATTCTACTGCTTTTACATCGTGATTGGTTACTTTTTCAGTTTCTTTAATCCAAAGTGCATCTTGGGTTGAAAAGTCCTTGTAAATGTTTCGTAAACTTTCAAAAACAGTAGGGTTTACGGTTTTTAGTTGGGGCAAAGGAATTTCGCACAAAGCAATGAAATATTCGATTTCGATTAACACGCGGTATCGTATCAAGGCTTCTTCAGAGAAAAAAGGAGCTAAGGAAATGGTTTTGCTTCTATATCTTCCGTCAATTGGGGATATAGCATTCAATTCGTTTAAAGTAGTCATTGTTGTTGTGTTGTTTATTCAAAATGTGTGGTGCAAAAATAGGGAATAGTATTCAGTTTTCTCATAACAATTGCGATAAACGTTCTTTGAGAATTAGCAATCCCTCACTAGCTATTGTATCAATAACTTCAATGGAGTTGCTGCGATTTGGAATTATCGCAGGCTTAGGGTCAATATAAAAAAGAGTAGTTTCAGGTTGCGTAAAATCAACCAATCCAGCAGCTGGGTACACTTGAAGGGAAGTTCCAATGACCACAAAGATATCCGCCATTTGGGTGAGATATACCGCTTCTTCAAGTGCGGGAACTTCTTCTCCAAACCAAACAATATGCGGTCTCAATTGATGTTTATTGGGGTCTACATCTCCTAGGTGTAAATCGTCATGCCAATCCAGAATGTAGTTGACGTCTTTTGAACTTCGTACTTTTAATAATTCACCATGCAAGTGCAAAACGTTAGAACTACCGGCACGTTCGTGTAAATCATCTACATTTTGTGTAATAATATGTACTTCAAATTCCTGTTCTAGTTGAGCTAAAATGTGATGCCCTAAATTGGGTTGAACTTCTTTTAATTGTTGTCTTCTTTTATTGTAAAAGTCAAGAACTAAAGAGGGATTTTTATGCCAACCTTCAGGAGTAGCTACTTCCATAACATCATGACCTTCCCATAAGCCATCGCTGTCTCTAAAGGTTTTAATACCGCTTTCGGCACTAATACCTGCTCCAGTGAGAAGTACCAGTTTCTTTTTCATTGGCGTGCTAGTTTTACAAGGATATAAAACTACTCTTTTTTACTATTTTTGCCAAAAAAGATGAAATGATTGATACCGCATACCTTCATTATTTGGAAGATTTTTTGACAGACAACCGCAAAGAAAGATTTCTTGAGATACTTCAAAATAGAACCAATCACTTTACTGTAGCCGTAGAAGATGTTTTTCAGATGCACAATACTAGTGCGGTGATGCGCAGTTGTGAAGTTTTTGGAATTCAGCAATTGAATGTTATCGAGGAACGTTTTGGTAAAAGAATTGACAAGCAAATTGCTATGGGTGCTCAAAAATGGGTTGACATTAATACCTTCGACAGCGTTTCTAGTTGTATTACTACCCTCAGAAATAAAGGCTATCAAATCATTGCAACTACACCACATGAAAAGGATTCTTTGCTCGAAAATTTTGATATATCAAAACGAAGCGCTTTGTTTTTTGGTACTGAAAAAGAAGGACTTTCAGACGAAATTTTACAGCAAGCCGATGGGTTTCTTAAAATACCTATGGTAGGCTTTACAGAGAGTTTAAATATTTCGGTATCAGCTGCTATTATTATTCAAAATCTCACCAATAGATTGCGAAACTCAAATCTTGATTGGCAATTATCTGCCGATGAAATTCTCGAAAAACGTTTGGCTTGGACTAAGAATTCAATTAAGGATATCAAACGTATTGAAAAGCGGTATTATAGTAAAGAATAGAAAGTATTTTGATAGGTTAATTCGTATAAATTTCGTTACTAATTTCCAAATAATTACAGATACTTACTTCTTTTTCAACACCTTGTATTCTTCATAACACTGGCTAATGGCGTCCATGATTTGCAAATCGTTAGCAGATTTTACAAAGGCTTCAGAGTAGTTGCACCGTTCCATAATTTCGGACAATTCTTTCTTGTCGATGCCTAGTAGCACCGCAATCATTTCTCGGTCGTATTTGGACTCCAGCATTTCGCGAACAGAATTGTCTTTTTTGATTTCCTTGAGCCTTTTGAGTTCTCTAGGTTTTTTACCAAAAAAATTGTACAACATGTCTGCGGGATTAAAGATAGAACCCATTACTCTCCCAAAAGCATTTGGAGAATATTCGCCTGCTTCATATCCTTGCTGTAAACCCGAAATGCTGTAGCGATAATTTTCACGCATTGGAATTAATTTAGAGTCGATTTCTAAGTATCCCGTTAAATTATAAGGCATTATAATCACTTCTTCGAGAGCGATTGCTTTTTCGGTTAATTGGATTTTGGTCGTTTTATTTTTAATCCAGTCATTGGTTACCCTAACTTTCAAGGATTGAAACCCTATGAAGGAAATGTGTAGCGTATCGTTTACTGCGGCTTCAATTTCAAAAAAACCTTTGTTGTTAGTGGTCGTTCCAATGGCTTTGTTTAAATTGATAACATTTACATTTGAAATTGGCAGTAAAGTATTGTCGTTTTGGATGGTTCCTGAAACCTTTTGAATTGTAGTAGTTTCTTGTGAGAAAGAGGCAACTGACGTAAGTAAAAGAAAAAAGACTACTAAATATTTCATAGGGTGTTTTAAAAGCTTAAAAGTAATAAAACACCTTAAAATATAGAGTAGTCTTTGGTATAATTATAAGAAAATTAACAAAAAGGCTTAGCTTCTTCTTGGTCTTCTTTCTCTTGGTCTATCAGACGAACCCTCAGAACGTCTTGGAGCTCTGTTAGAAAAATCACTTGTTCTTGATGATCTATCTGATGAAAATCCGCCTTCGCGTCTTGGAGCAGATGAACCTCTTGATTCACTTCTTCCAAATCCGCCTTCTCTCGGAGCTGAATTTCTATCGCTTCTAAAGCCTCCGCTTCTTGGAGCTGAACTTCTGTCACCTCTGAAACCTCCGCTACCAGAATTTCTATCACCTCTAGAACCACCAGAATGTCGCCCGTTATGATCACGTCTTCCTCCACCATCGTTTTTAGAAATCTCTACATTAATACGTCTTCCCTCAAGAGTTACATTGTTTAAGGTTTCCATTACTTTATCCGTAAATTCTGGATTTGTATTAAAGAATGAGAATCCTTCTTTAACATCTACTTTAAATACATCATCACGACCTAGGTCTAGTGTTTCTTTAAGGTAGTCTTTTAATGACATCCAATCAAAATTGTCTCTAGCACCTATGTTTACAAAGTAACGCACCGCTCCGCCATTAGAACTTTCTCTTGGTTCTCTGTCATCACGTCTTTCTGAACCAGAAGATTGAGTGGATAAATCACGTGTCTTTTTGTAGTAATTAATAAATCGGTTGAATTCAACAGATACCATTTTTTTAATCAATTCTTCTTTTGACAAGCCTTCCAATACCGTATTGATGGCTGGAAGATAGTTGTCAATTTCGTGGTCTACCTCAGTATCCTTGATTTTGTTGGCCAAGTGCAACAATTGAATTTCACAGATTTCAATTCCTGACGGAATGGTTTTCTCTTCAAATTTTTGTTTGATGATTCTTTCAATAGATGAAATCTTACGTAATTCACTTTTTGTTACAATAACTATAGATGTTCCCAATTTACCAGCACGGCCTGTACGACCTGAACGGTGATTGTAGGTTTCAATTTCGTCAGGTAATTGATAGTTTACTACGTGAGTTACATTGTCCACATCAATTCCACGAGCAGCCACATCGGTTGCAACAAGCATTTGAATTTGTCTACCTCTAAAGGATTTCATTACAGAATCTCTTTGCGCTTGAGATAAATCGCCGTGAAGTGCAGCAGCATTATAGCCGTCTTCAATTAATTTTTCGGCTACTTGTTGTGTGTCTCTTTTGGTACGACAAAAAACAACAGAGAAAATGTCTGGGTTAGCATCAGCTAGACGTTTCAAGGCTTCGTAACGATCACGAGCATTTACCAAGTAAAATTCGTGAGATACTGTTGCTGAACCAGAATTTTTAGTTCCAACAGTGATTTCTAATGGATTGTGCATGAATTGTTTTGCAATTCGCGCTACTTCTGCAGGCATGGTTGCCGAGAATAACCAAGTGCTTTTTTCGTCAGGTGTGGTTGATAGGATGTTTACGATGTCTTCGTAGAATCCCATGTTCAACATTTCGTCTGCTTCGTCTAAGATGCAATAATTGATTTGAGTAATGTTTACCAAACCTCTGTTAATCATGTCTTGCATCCTACCAGGTGTAGCTACAATAATTTGAGCTCCTCTTTTAATTTCTCTAGCCTGTTCGGTGATACTTGCACCTCCATAAACAGCTACTACATTGATGCCTTTTTCGTACTTAGAGTACAATTTAATTTCGTTGGTAATTTGTAAGCAAAGCTCACGTGTAGGTGATAAAATTAACGCCTGTGTATTTCTGTTGTCAGCATCAATTTTTTGAATCACTGGAAAACCAAAAGCTGCCGTTTTCCCTGTTCCTGTCTGAGCCAACGCTACTAAATCTGTTTCTTGTTCCAATAATAGGGGAATCGCTTTTTCCTGTACTTCGGTCGGATTCTCAAATCCTAGATCGATAATCGCACGCTGTAGCGATTCACTCAATCCTAATTGTTCAAATTTATTCATATAAGTTTTTAAAATTTGGTGCAAAAGTACGGTGAATAAACGAGATACCCTAACTCAAAATACAGATTTGTGTTTTTATTATTGTTTGATAATCAATAGGTTACTTTTTTATGAAATCGATAAGTTGTCTAACAGCCTTGCCACGATGGCTAATAGCACCCTTTTGTTCTACAGAAAGTTGTGCAAAAGTATCAGAAAATCCCTCGGGTTTGAAGATGGGATCATAGCCAAAACCTTTAATTCCTTTCTTATCCAATGTAATTTCGCCCTTAGCAATTCCAGTAAAAAGATATTGTTTTCCAGCAAGATTTAAAACTATTACCGTTTTAAATTGTGCCTTTCTATTGGAATGATTTTGAAGATTAGCAAGCAGTTTATCCATATTGTCTTCAGAATTTCGTTGTTCGCCTGCATACCTAGCAGAAAAAACGCCAGGTTCTCCATTAAGAGCTTCGACTTCTAGACCAGTATCATCTGCAAAACAATCGTACCCATAGTTTTGGGTTATATAATTTGCTTTTTGAATAGCATTGGCCTCGATAGTATTTGACGTTTCCGGAATTTCATCTTCACAACCAATATCGGATAGGCTTAGGATTTTTATAGTATTTGGAAGTAGATGTTGTATTTCTTTGATTTTGTTGGGATTATTCGATGCGAAAACAAGTTGCATATTTTTTAAGATTAATTGATTCTTGGTAAAATTATCGCAAAAAAAATAGAAATAAAACCAAAGTTGTCTTATTTTCGTACATTTCATACCAAATTGAAATTAATTACTGAATGAAACAAAATAAGACTCTTTTTCTTTTTGGCAAAATCAATTGTATTTTATTGTACCTATTTTTATGTTTTTCATCTTCGCTTCATTCCCAATATGTTCTTAGAGGAAATGACATAAGTCCTTTTTCTATTCATTCTCAAGCTACATTTGTTGATGTTGGTTCTGAAGAATTAACCCTGAATGAAGTAAGAAATGACAAAACCTTGAGATTTATTCCTGTTCAGAAAGCCAATGCCGATTTTGGATTTACCAAGAATAATTTTTGGATTAAGTTCAAACTCAAGAACGATGGTGATAAGAGTTTAGTTTACTTCTTAGAAACAGCAAGACCCATTACGGATTTTGCAGAACTCTATTGCATTACTTCTAATGGAGTTGTTACAAAGTACAAGAGTGGGGATGCTATACCTTACAAGGAAAGAAGTTTTAATCACAGAAAAACTATTTTTAGAATAGAATTGGAACCAAAAGAAATGCAAGAATTTTATTTGCATGTAAAAAGTGATGGTGAGTTACTTTCTATGCCTTTAAATTTACACACTACTGAAGATTTAATTGCTCTGACTTCATTTGAACAAATTGTATTTGGGTTTTTCTATGGAATATTAATAATTGCAGCCATTTTGTATTTCTTTTTCTTCTTTGCCATGAGAGAAAGAACGTTTTTATATTACAGTTTGTATGTTGTTTTTATAGGTTTATTACAGTTTTCAGTTGATGGTTATTTCTTTCAATTTATAACCCCAAATTCTGGTTGGTTTTCCTTACATTCAGTTATAATCTTCGCCACAATTGCTAATTTTTTACTGGGGAGATATGCTCAGATATTCTTAAAAATTAAGGAATACAATTCTTTTATTAATAACTCATTTAGAGCGCTGTATGTCTTAGATTTTGTCTTGTTTATTGCTTTATTGTTTGTTCCCAGTACATTAGAAGTTTCATATCCAATTGCCAATGGACTAGGGTTAATACTATTGATATTGATAATTTCTTCCTTAGTTGTTGTTTACATAAAAACAAAAAAAGTAGATTATTTCTTTGCTATTGGTATTTTCTTTTTGATTAGCGGATTTGTAATTTTTATTCTCAAAAATTTTAGTATTCTACCATTAACATTTTGGACAGAAAACAGCTCCAAGTTAGGTACTGGACTAGAGGTTATTTTCCTCTCGCTTTCGATGGCGAATTTGATACGGAGTTTAAAAAATGAGCGAGAAGAATTACAAACTTTAGCACTTCAACGTTCAGAGGAAATGAACGAATTGAAATCTTATTTTCTCTCTAATATTAGCCACGAATTGCGAACTCCATTGAATGCTATATTAAATACGGCTAAAACATTGGCAAACGAAAGCGATGATAAACAAGTTCAAAGTGGAAGTCAAATTATAAAATATTCTACCTATAGTTTATTGAGTTCTATTAATGATATTTTAGATTTCTCCAAAATTGAAAAAAATGAAATAGAACTAGAATCAACCGATTTTGATTTGATAAAAACAGTTGAACATATTGCAAATAATTTTAATAGAGAAGCTAAGGATAAAAATTTGGATTTTACTTTTCAAAAGGGAGAGGATTTACCAGATATGGTTAAAGGAGATGTCATACGATTAAGTCAAATTCTTCACAATGTATTGAGTAATGCGTTGAAATTCACGAATGAAGGTTTTGTGAAATTTAAATTGGAAGCCAAGAGGGAGAAGGGAAACAAAGTGTTGATGATTTTTACTATTAGCGATACTGGTGTTGGGATTTCTAAAGAAAAAATAAATAGTATTTACGATTCTTTTTCTCAAGAACGCATTAATAACAAACGAAAATTTGGAGGTTTAGGTCTTGGTCTCTACATAGTGAATCACTTGATTCAATTACATAAAGGAAAGATTAAAATTGACAGTACCACAGGTTTAGGAACGATTTGCGAAATTGAATTGCCTTATGAAATTATTGAGGTAGTCAAAACAGAATCAGTTGAGCCAACTGCGTTAGAATATGACCTAAAAGGAAAATCGATTCTAGTTGTTGAAGACAATGCTATGAACCAAATGGTTATTAAAATGATTACAAAAAAATGGCTGAACACTACTGTTGATTTTGCTAATAATGGAGAGGAAGGCGTGAAAAAACTAACTGAAAATCATTATGATATAATTTTGATGGATTTGCAAATGCCTATCATGGATGGTTATGAAGCCACTATCGCAATTAGAAATGGCGAAGCAGGTGAGGCCAAAAAAAACATTCCAATTATTGCCGTTACTGCCGATGTAATGGAAGCCACAAAAGCCAGAGTTTCTGAAATAGGGATGAATCATTATTTATCAAAGCCAATTGATAAGGACAGTTTATACAAAAATATTGTTGCTTTAGTCTCGGTTTGATTTTTAATGGTTGAACAAATAGTGCAAAAACCTTCCCAAAACCATGTTTTTCAGTTGTAAAATTTAAAATTATACAATTAGTCAGGGCTGTTATTTTTGTATAAAAGGTATGAATTGTTGCCTTCAAACTCAATAAAAAGGTCTTTTATCGATTATTTTGGTCGTATAGCAGAAATATTTTTATAAAAATGAAATCAAGGTATATATTTATATGTTTTTTGCTACATGCAGATTAAATATTTTGTTTAACTTAATGATTCAGTTCAATTTATTAACCCCAAAAAAATAGTTTATGAAAAATGTTTTACTTTTCAGTCTATTTTTTGTAACCACAATGTTTGGAAATACAAAAATAGATTCCAACTCGAGTTCAAATAATTCGAGCACGACATCAAATACAGAGTTAGCGGATGCTTGTACTTCGTGTACAAAAGTTATCAACTCACAATGCGGTGGAGTATTGGCTGCAGTTAGCACTCCAGTTTGGGCTAATCCAGTTGCATCTGCAACAAATTACAGATTTGAAATTACTAAAGGAAGTAATGTAACTGTATATGAGTCGACAAACAGGTATTTTCTAATTTCTCAATTAGGAGCTGGAATACCAGCTTACAATACTACGTATTCTGTAAGAGTTGCCGTAAAAATTGCAGGAGTTTGGGATGATTATGGTGTAAGTTGTGATGTTACTACGCCAGCTAATCCTTCAGCTACTAAGGTTGTTGCTGACCAGTGTGGAAGTACATTAGCACTTGTAACTTCTTCCATTTTTGCAGAAGATGTTTATTTGGCTACTGATTATCGTTTTGAAGTTAGTGATGGAGTTGATGTTGTAGGTGTAGTTGAAAATCCTTACAGATTTTTTCAATTATCCCAACTTGCTGGAGTTGCATTTAATAGTACATACAGTGTAAGAGTAGCTACCAAATATGATGGTGTTTGGGGTGCTTACGGGTCTTCATGCAGTGTAACGACACCAAATAGTGCAACAGCAACTAAAGTTGTTGCTTCTCAATGTGGAACGACAATTCCAACGTTGAATACATTTATATTTGCAGACCAAGTATATTTAGCAACAGCATATCGTTTTGAAGTAACAAATGGATCTACAGTTAGAACTTTTGAATCACCAACTCGTTCTTTCCAATTGAGTCAATTATCAGGAACTGTAGATTATGGTACTACTTATTCTATTAGAGTAGAAGTAAACTTTGGAGGAGTTTGGCAGGCATATGGTCAATCTTGTGATGTAACTGTACCACCTTTGACTAGTTTGATAAATGCACAATGTGGTGCTACTTTATCTTCTGTGGCAACAGCTATTTGGGCCAAACCAGTTTCTGGAGCTACAGCATATAGATTTGAAGTTAAAAGAGGTTCTGGTGCAGCCAATACATATGATTCTACAAATAGATATTTTCGTTTGTCATTGTTACCAACAATTGCTAGATATGGTGCTACATATACTATAAGAGTAACCTCTAGATATAATAATACATGGCTTCCTTATGGAGCAGCTTGTACCGTTACTACACCAGTAGCCCCAGGCCTTTCTCAAGTTGTTGATGCTCAATGCGGAGCTGTTTTAGATGCTGTAAGCACTCAAATTTTTGCTAATGAAATTTTTAATGCTACGAACTATCGCTTTGAAGTTACAAATGGTTCAACAGTAACTACATTTGACACTACTAATAGATTTTTTCAATTGTCACAATTATCAGGTATTACATACAATACTACCTATGGTGTAAAAGTAGCATATAAATTTGGTGGTGTGTGGAGTGCATTTGGTCCATCATGTAACGTAACTACTCCAAGTGATGTAACAGCTACTAAAGTTATTGATGCACAATGTGGTGCTACTTTGGCCATTGTTAATACACCAATTTTGGTTAATGAAGTTTATTTGGCTACAGATTATCGTTTTGAAGTTACTAATGGTTCTAATGTTAGAACATACGAAACTACAAACAGATATTTTAGCTTAAGTCAATTGAGCGGAGGTGGTGCGCCAACCACAACGTATTCAATTAGAGCGGCTGTTAAATTTAATGATGTTTGGCAAGGATTTGGAGCAGCATGTAACGTTACAACGCCAGCGATTTCAATTTCTAGAATGAGTTCTAATGAATTGCAAGCAAATGTTTTTGCTGTGAAAGCTTTCCCTAATCCATTTATTTCTCATTTCAACTTAGCCATTGAAAGTTCTAGTGATGAACTTGTAGAAGTAAAAGTATATGACATGATAGGAAGACAACTTGAGGTTCGTAAAGCCACTGTAACAGAATTGACTACTAAAGAAATAGGAGTAGATTACCCTGCAGGAGTTTACAATGTTATAGTATCTCAAGGAAAGCAATTGAAAACGCTTCGAATGATTAAGAGATAATAAAATCAATTGATGCGATAGCTGACAATTTATATTAAAAAACAGTAGCGATAGTTACTGTTTTTTTTTTGCTTTTATATTTTCTTTCAGTTCAACTCATTTTTATTTGTTAGCAGGGGATTTATGTAGCTTTTTTTAATGGGATTTATTCAATAATTTTCTGCTAGTGAGAATTAGGATTTAACTGATTTTATATACTTGATTGATGAAAAAATCAACTACTTTAGGGACATTCTGAAAACATCAACTTTAATAACGAATAGATTTTTATATTTATAGATAAAAAAAATGCAATCCTAAGATATGGCATTTGATTTTTTAATATTCACTTATTCTAATTCACAATAATTTTTTTTACAATTGACTGGTTATTTGATGTCAATTTAAGAAAGTAGAATCCGGGGCTCAAGTTTTTTAAAGTAAATGTATTGTTTTCCATGTAGGGCTTTTTAATTTGTTCAACTAATTGCCCATTAATGGTTACTAAACTTATTTCATCTAATACTACTTCGGTTTGAATATTTATTTTAGAATCCTTTGATGGATTTGGAAATACCGCTACTGTTCCTAATGATTCAAAAGAGTTTGTTGCTAGAGGTGATCCCCATATTTTTGTTACATAAGTATTGTCGTCAATGAATGGATTTCTGTTTTTTTGACGTGCATAAATGGCATTATTTCTTGCTATTTCTCTTGGACTTACAGGGTCTTGAGCATTCCAAGTTAGCAATATATTTTTAAATGTATCTGTAAAAACTTGATTGGATGTTCCGTTGAAAGGGGGATATGGTTTATTCCATGTTGTAATTAAATTTTCATACCGAGTAGCAAAATAAAAATACATCCGTGCAATATCTCCTTTAAATTCATCTATTGGTTCAAAAACAGTTCCGCTATAACCAGCAGAATATCCACTATTGTCAGCAGTTCCTACCTTGCAACCATTTAGTGTAGTTTTATTGGCAACTCCTACTTTACCATGAGGTAAATCTCCACGTATTCCATTAACTGTACCGTCAGTTGGAGTAATAAAATGAGCATCTGAAACCATCGGAGTTTCAGAATTAAAAACTGATTGTGGAATGATATGTTCTCTATTATAACAATCGCCTTCTTTTGTATAACTTCCACATCTTTGTGAAGAATCTGGATAGTAATTATATGGATCAGGTCCAGTTGGGTTTTCTGAGTACATATCTAAAATTGTTCCATCATTTTCATAATTTTTATCAATATCAGAAGTTTGGTAAGTATCATACAACCCTCCATAGAATTTGTCTACATAGCCATTAGAAATAATAGCATGTAATTGTGTTTTTAGTGCATAACCAGTACCAGTAGCTGAATTATAATATCCAGCAGGTGGTTGAGCATAACTTGTAGTAACTAGAATTAGAAATAATAATGTGAAATTTTTTTTCATGTGAGGATACTAAATATTTTACTTTTTTATAAAATTAAGGGGCAACAAAACTAAATCTTATTGCCTTATAAAAATCATTTTTAGTCGCATAATTTGTTAAAATATTTAAATTTTAACACATTTAGCTATTAAATTAACAATATATGAAAAGTGAAATATTTTTGAGGTGGTATTTAATAGTTAAATTATGGATAAATTTTAGTGTAAAGATGTTTGTATTTTTCCATAACAATTTTACGTCTTAACTTTAGCGTAGGTGTTAGGTGACCACTTTCTATAGACCAAATATCTGGAGTAAGTTCAAAGCGTTTTATTTGTTCCCAATTACCGAATTTGGAATTTAGATGATCAATTTCTTCTTGAATGCGTTCTATTACTTTGGGATTATTTATAATTTCTTCATTGGTTTCACCAATCTTAATTCCATGAATCTTTTCCCATTCTTTTATAAAATCAAAATTTGGTTGTATAAAAGCAGCAGGCATTTTTTCTCCATCTCCAATGACCATAATTTGTTCAATAAAACGAGACTGCTTCATGGCATTTTCAATCAACTGAGGGGCTATGTATTTACCGCCAGAAGTTTTAAACATTTCTTTCTTACGGTCAGTAATTTTGAGAAATCCTTCATTATCTATGAGACCTATGTCACCAGTGTGAAAAAAACCATCAGTTATAACCTCATTTGTTAATTTTTCATCTTTGTAGTACCCCATCATGACATTAGGTCCTTTGCAAAGTATTTCTCCATCGTCAGCAATTTTCACCTCAACATTTTTGATAGGTTTGCCAACAGTTCCTATCTTAAATCCTCTGTTTCTCATATCATTCACAGAAATCACAGGAGAGGTTTCGGTAAGACCATAGCCTTCCATTACTGGGATTTGGGCAGCGGCAAAAACTCTTGCTAATCTTGGTTGTAGGGCAGCACTTCCTGATACCATTAAGTCCAGATTTCCTCCCAAACCTTCTTTCCATTTACTGAAAATTAATTTTCTGGCTACTTTTAGTTGTAATTCATACCAAATTCCATTTGCACCGTAAGGTTCATATTTTAATCCTAAGTTGATGGCCCAGAAAAATAATGCTTTTTTGATACCTGATAATTCACTGCCTTTTGCATAAATCTTATCGTAAACTTTTTCTAATAGTCTGGGTACGGCAGTTATGACGTTTGGTTTGACTTCTTTTATGTTGTCACTAATTTTATCTATAGACTCACCAAAATATACGGAAACACCATAGTATTGGTATAAGTATAAAATCATTCTTTCAAAAATATGACAAATAGGTAGAAAACTCAAAGCTCTACTATTTCCGGCTTCAAATGGAATTCTTGGCGCACTATCCAATACATTGGAAACTATATTTGTGTGAGATAGCATAACTCCTTTTGGTTTACCAGTAGTCCCAGATGTATAAATTATTGTTGCTAAATCTTCTGGTTTTACACTATTTTTTCTTTCTTCAACAATGTTTTGGTTGCTTTTGTCTTTTCCTAACTCTAATAATTCATTCCAGTTTTTATGATCAATAATTTCATTAAAAGTATAAATCTCCTTTAAAAGAGGTGTTTTTTCACGAATTAAATTGATTTTACGCATCACTTCTGTGTCAGAAACAAAACAATAAATGGCTTGTGAGTGATTGAGTATGTATTCATATTCTTCGGCAGAAATAGTTGGATAAATAGGAATATTTTGAGCGCCTATTTGTAAAATACCAATGTCAATAATGTTCCATTCCGTTCTATTATTACTTGAAATAACAGCAATTTTATCGTTAGGTTGAACACCCATTCTCAAAAGTGCTCTAGAAATGGTATTGGCTTTTTCAATATAATCCTCTGTTGAAGTTTTTATCCAATTCCCATTGTATTTCGTTACCAACGCATCAGGAATAGAATTGAATTTTTCAAGCTGATAATAAGGAAAATCAAATAATCGTGATATCTTGGTCATTTTGGTTGGTATTATTTTTATGCAAATTAATTAATTAAACAATGAATCACAATATTTATTTAAAATAAAAAAAGATTGTCATGAAACTTGTAAATTTGTCTAAATTTATCATTATGAGAAGCAATAAAAAAATCATAGTTTTTTCAATCTTAGCAATAATTTTATTTTTTGTAGGGAAATATGCCTACGACATGAATATCAATCATAATTTTGAGACGATAACCGAAGGCAAAGTCTATAAATCTGGGGTTATTCCTCCAGATGAGATTGCTGATTATGTAAAGAAGTATCATATAAAATCTATTGTAGATTTGCGTTTTCCAGGAACTGCTGATTTGGTAAACAACCCAGAAGTCCCAAAAGAATTAACTGCCGAACAAGAAGTAGTAGCCAAGATAAAAGGTGTTAATTATTTCAATAACGGTTCAGATCAAGTTCCTAAACAAGAGAATTTAGATCGATTTTTTAAAATTATGGATAACAAGGATAATTATCCAGTTTTAATTCATTGTTATCATGGTGTAGGACGTGCTGAAATGTATTCGGCTATATATAGAATTGAATATGAAGGTTGGTCTAATGAAGATGCTAGAAAAGGAGTTAGGACACTCATTAAATGGAGTTCTTTTGATGATGGAAAACCCAAAGGAGAATTCCTTAAAGCTTATAAATCAAGGAAGCAAAAAGATTCTATACATGAGTAAATAGTAGTTACCATTCTTTAGAAATTTACAGCTCATTATTTTATTTTTCTGAAGTCTCAGAAAAATTTTTTACTCTTTCCCCTTGGATATACATTTTTAAAGTATTAAGATGAATAGAGAATGGTACCTTCTTCCATCCCTCATATGTATCGCTTTCAGAGGTTGTGGTACATTGATACCAAAGGGTATAAGCTATACTCTCAAATCCTTTGATGTATTTAGGATTTCCGTTTTCATCACACTCTATTCCCCAAACCATTTCCTTTTTAGGCTGTTCGTGTAATTGATAAATTCCAGTTCCGTTGGCGTTCAATTCTACAATGGGTTCTCCTCCTTCAAAAAGATAGGTTCCTGTAATTGGATAATCAATGTTGGGTGTTATGTAGTGTATACCATCACTAGTATCAATAGAAGTAAATGAATTTTGCGCAAAAAAATTACTAACAAACATTAGTAGTGTTATGGATAAGAGACTTTGTAATTTCATAAGTAAAAATAATTTATAAATTCAAGTTGTGTGTAGTAGGGAAATTTTATTTACGTAATCTTCAAACAAATATAATAAAAACCGATACTATTTTAAATAAATTAGGAGTTTAAAGCAATTTCATTTTTAACCAAGTACTTATTTTACGCTCTATTTTGGAGAAGTATAAGTAACTAATCCTCATGAACACCATAATTAATAGCATGGGTAAGACAAATCCAAATGGCAAAAAATACTGTCCTATCGAATAGATAATTAAAACACCAATATTTTCGTGAATTAAGTATAAAAAATAAGAAGATTCTCCGATATTAGTTAGTATCCTATTTTCAAAAAACAAGATTTTGTTAGGTAAATAAATAAAACCCAAAAATAAAAGGAACATAATCATAAAGATTAATTTGACTTCAAAATTTATTCCTATGTATAATATAAATAACAGCAAAAATGTTAATGAAAATTTTATATGCCATTCAGTATTATTATTAAGATAATTATTCTTAAACAGTAAATAGAACAGTACACCTATACTGAAAAAAGGTAAATAGGAAATCAAATTGAAACCATTTTCAATCCATCTAGAATATGCTGTCAGAAAATCTTTTGATAAGACAATATGAAGTTTGTTACTTCCTTGAACGTTTTGAATAATATGATGGATAATGATTAAGAAAATTGATATAATCAAAAAATTTCTAATGAATTTATTCTTATTACAATAATAAATTATACTTGAAAAAAGATAGAATTGTATTTCTGGCCATAGACTCCAGTAAGCTCCGTTGATATAATTTAGATGGAGGCTAGGAAATAATGTATTCAATAAGTCTGGTGATATAAATGTAATGCTAGGAATAAAATTTTTTGCCTGATGGCTTGAGGGAAATAAGTTTGAATTATCAAATAGATTAAAAATAAGAAAGGTAATTATAGAAGCTACTACAATAGGAGGAAGTAATCTAATGCTTCTTTTTTTCCAAAAAGTAGAAAAATCACTTGTGTTTTCAAGTGTAAAAAAGATGACAAAACCACTGATAATAAAGAAGAAATTAACTCCTAAATACCCATATTGAAAATAATTATAACTATCAGAATAAGGGTACAAAGATGTTTTATTTATAGGTGGAATCCATCTTGAAAAAAAATGATAAAAGAGGACAGATAGTATGGCTAAAGCTCTAAATCCATCTAATGTTGCAATTCGTTTTTTTATCATTTTTTCTTAACCAGTATGGGCGAAGTTACAGAAAAAGAAGAGAATATAAATAAAACTAATTGTAACAATCTTAATTTCATTAATTTATTTTTTAGCATTCTCAATCCACTTTCTAGCATTCACAAAAGCTTCTAACCATGGCGAAACTTCGTCTTTTTGGCCTCTATCTGGATAATGTGCCCAATTCCACGGGAAAGTAGAACGCTCAATGTGTGGCATCATAACTAAATGTCTTCCAGTCGTATCACATAGCATAGCTGTGTTGAAATCAGAACCATTTGGATTGGCTGGATAACCTTCGTAAGCATATTTTGCTACAATGTTATATTTATCTTCTGAATATGGTAATTTGAATTTTCCTTCTCCATGTGAAATCCATACTCCTAAAGTGGTTCCTTCTAAAGTCGATAACATCACCGAATTATTCTTCTGAACCGTTACCGAAGTAAAGCCACTTTCGTGTTTGTTCGAAGTGTTGTGGTGCATTTTTCCATGAACTTCGTGTTCTGGATTGATTAATTCTAATTCCATTAATAACTGACAACCATTACAAATTCCAACCGAAAGCGTGTCTTCGCGTTTGAAGAAGTTTTTCAAAGCGGTATTTGCTTTTTCGTTGTATAAAAATGCTCCAGCCCAACCTTTAGCCGAACCTAATACATCTGAATTCGAGAATCCTCCAACCGCTCCGATGAATTGAATGTCTTCCAAAGTTTCTCTTCCCGAAATTAAATCGGTCATGTGTACATCTTTTACATCAAATCCTGCTAAATACATAGCATTTGCCATTTCGCGTTCTGAATTACTTCCTTTTTCGCGAATAATAGCGGCTTTTGGTCTTGGTTTTGAAGCATCAATCACCGGTAATTTTCCATCAAAATGCGATGGGAAAGTAAATTGTAATTTCTGATTTTTATAATTATTAAAACGCTCCTTTGCCATTCCGTTTTTAGATTGTTTTGAATCTAATAGGAAAGATGTTTTAAACCAAGTATCACGTAAGGAAACTACATCTAAATTTAATATTGAAGCTTTAGAAATAATTTCTAATTTTCCGTTAGTTGTAACTGTTCCTAAATTAAAAAATTCAATTTGATTTTGGGTTAATTGTTTTTCAAATTCTTCATTATTAGCTGGCTGTATAACAATTCCAACATTCTCTGAAAACAATATTTTAACTAAATCTTTTTCTTCAAAACAATCAAAATTTAACTTCATCCCAGTTTCCTCAAAGTGTGGAGTTCCCCCTTCGGGGGTTAGGGGGCTAAAACACATTTCTAGTAAAGTAGTGATTAAACCACCGCTTCCAATATCGTGTCCTGCTTTAATTTTTCTGTCTTTTATTAAATCTTGTAAAACGTTGAACGCTTTTTTGAAGAATTCCGAGTTTTGAATTGTTGGAACATCATTTCCAATTTTATTCAACACTTGAGCAAACGAACTTCCACCTAATTTAAACGAATCTTGCGATAAGTTGATGTAGTAAATGTTTCCGCCATTTCGTTGTAAAATAGGTTCTACTACTTTAGTAATGTTTGAACAATTTCCAGCAGCTGAAATAATAACCGTTCCTGGCGCGATTACTTCGTCATTTGGATATTTTTGTTTCATAGAAAGCGAATCTTTTCCGGTTGGAATATTGATTCCCAATTCAATAGCAAAATCCGAACATCCTTTTACTGCTTCATATAAACGAGCGTCTTCTCCTTCATTTTTACAAGCCCACATCCAGTTGGCTGATAATGAAACTGATTGTAAACCATATTTCATCGGCGCCCATACGATATTTGATAACGCCTCAGCAATAGCAGTTCTTGAACCCGCAACAGGATTCACTAAAGCCGAAATAGGCGAGTGTCCAATCGAAGTCGCAATTCCTTCTTTTCCTTTGAAATCCAATGCCATTACTCCTACATTGTTTAAAGGTAATTGTAATGGACCCACACATTGTTGTTTTGCCACGCGTCCGCCCACACAACGGTCCACTTTGTTGGTTAACCAATCTTTACAAGCTACGGCTTCTAGTTGCAAAACCTGACTTAAATAGCTTGCTATATTTTCTTTAGAATATTCTAAATCTGAATAGTTGGTTGCAACGGTTTTATCCGTCATAATGGTTTTTGGCGAACTTCCGAAGAAATCTTTCAAAGCATAATCCATTGGTTTTACACCAGTTGATTTAGATTTTTCCTGACTGTTATTTAAATTTTGGAAGTCAAGAACCCGATTTTTATATTCAGTGGTAAAATATTTTTCATTTCGGGTTTCGAATGTAAATCTATGGTCATTCGTAACGTCACCTACTTGATACATTGGAGAACGTTCTCTATCGGCAATTCTTTGTAAAGTTTCAATATCTTTTTCACCAATTATCAATCCCATTCTTTCCTGCGATTCGTTTCCGATGATTTCTTTAGCCGAAAGTGTTGGGTCACCAACTGGTAATTTATCTAAATCGATTAAACCTCCCGTTTCTTCTACTAATTCAGACAAACAATTCAAATGTCCACCTGCACCATGGTCGTGAATGGAAACGATTGGATTGTTGTCGCTTTCCACTAAACCGCGAATAGCATTTGCCGCACGTTTTTGCATTTCTGGATTCGAACGCTGGATGGCATTTAATTCAATTCCTGAACCAAAAGCACCTGTATCTGCAGAAGAAACTGCAGCACCACCCATTCCAATTCTATAATTTTCTCCACCTAGAATAACGATTTTGTCGCCTTCTTGTGGTTTCTTTTTAATCGCTTGATCTAATTTTCCATAACCAATTCCACCTGCTTGCATGATGACTTTATCGTAACCAATTTTACGATTGTTTTCTTCGTGCTCGAAAGTTAAGATAGAACCTGTAATTAATGGTTGCCCAAATTTATTTCCAAAATCTGAAGCTCCGTTTGAGGCTTTAATTAAAATATCCATTGGAGTTTGGTACAACCAAGGTCTTTCTGCCATTCCGTTTTCCCAAGGACGTTCTTTTGCTAAACGAGAGTATGAAGTCATATAAACCGCAGTTCCTGCTAATGGTAACGAACCTTGTCCACCCGCTAAACGGTCACGAATTTCTCCTCCTGAACCTGTTGCTGCTCCATTGAAAGGTTCTACGGTTGTTGGGAAATTGTGTGTTTCTGCTTTTAAAGAAAGTACTGAATCGAATTCTTTTTCTTGATAGAAATCAGGTTTGTCAGCGCTTTTTGGAGCAAATTGTGTTACTTTCGGACCTTTTACAAATGCTACATTATCTTTATAAGCGGAAACAATATCGTTTGGATTGGTTTCCGATGTTTTCTTAATTAATTTGAATAAAGAAGTTGGTTTTTCTTCGCCATCAATCACAAAGGTTCCATTGAAAATTTTATGACGACAATGCTCAGAATTCGCTTGTGAGAAAGCAAAAATTTCTGAATCGGTTAATTGTCGCCCTAATTTCGTAGAAAGGTTATTTAAATATTCAACCTCTTCTGGGCTTAGAGCTAAACCTTCTGATTTATTGTAAGCGTCAATATCTTCAATATCCAAAATGGGTTCTGGTTGGATATTAATCGTATAAATGTCTTGATTTAATTCCGAATACTTTTGTGAAAGCATTGGATCGAAATCAATAAAATTGGCAGCTACTTTTTCAAATTCCTCAATACGAATGATGCCAGAAATTCCCATGTTTTGAGTAATTTCTACCGCATTTGTACTCCAAGGCGTAATCATAGCGGCACGTGGTCCAACAAAAAAATCCGTCAATACGGATTTTTCTATTTTATGTGCGTTGCCAAAAAGCCAATTTAATTTCGAGATAGTTTCTGTTGAAAGTTCGGTTTGCGTCTGTATAGCAAAAACAGTAGAACTTTCGTTTCCGAAGAAATGAATCATTAGTTGTAGTTGTTTTATTCTGTTACGCCCTGTATAATCTAGAACGCCTCAGGTGTGTTGTTGTGATTGCAAAAATAGTCTAAAAAACACAACACACAAAGACAAACTAAAAAGATTCTTAACAATTTATTCTGGAAAAGGGGCGCTTTGGTATGCTCCCATATCTGGTGTTGTAGTTCGTGTAACTCCTAGTATATCCTTAGCTAATCGATAATCTGGATTTCCTTTTTGAAAAGCAGCTGATGTTTCATCAATGTTTAATCGATTGAGGTTTAGGTTGTAAAACTTAGGGTCTTTGTTTTTTATGTTGCCGGTCTCCTCTTTACGAATAAAATCGTACTTCACATCTTTTTGAATACCTGTGCCTGAATCGTTAAATTGAATTAAACAGCTTTCAAATGAAGTATTGAAGGCTACCGATTCTATGGCGTCTAAAAAAAGTTCCACATTATTAGAACCATAAATAATACAGTTATAAAAGTTGGCTCGAACTAAGTCTGAGGCTGAGATCGTTTCGTCTTCATTTTTTTCATAATTGGTAATCAAGACCGCTTTTTGCTTTGTACTGTTCCAATTATTATTAAATGTACAATGTGTGAATTGATAATCTCCACCAATACTTATAGCTAAACAACTTTGTCCAGCTGAATTTAAGACATTGTTTTTCCCAATAATTTTTGAGACTCTAGCCAATATTCCATAGTTGGAACAATCATAAATTTGAGAATCGTTTAAAGTTAAAGTACTGTTTTGCATCAAAAGCCCTACAGTAGCATTTTTTATTGTTAAATGTTTAATGTTAGCATTACTTCCTTCTCGCATCCAAATAGTTCCCCATTGACCTGCAACATATTCAAAATCGGGTTCAAGGCGATCACCTTCAAAAACAACTTCGTTTTCTAATGGTTTAGAAGAATCAGGAGATATTTCTCCATTAATTATCAAATTAGCTTCTGGTTGAACAATTATCCCAGATTCAGAGTGAAAATGCACTCTAGCTCCAGCATCTATAGTTAAGGTTTTTCCTTGAGGAATACCAGCATATCCGTAAATTACATAAGGCTTTTCGTTGGTAAAACGAAATTCGTTTCCGTTTATTGGGTCATTTTCATTCAATTCAAAACCGTTAACGCGCACTTCTTTATTGTCTTCGTCAAGCCCTAATAATAAGGTTTCTTTAGTTCCGTCCTCGTATTTTTGTGGATAAAGAAAATATGCATCTTGGATTAGTGTGACCAAATTTACTTTTTGAAGATTTGCACCAGAATCAAACAGAATTCTATCGGTGTAGAGAAAATCGCTAGGATTAGCATCGGAAATATTTGCTGTTGTTTCAACAAAAATAAACAAACTGTCTTTGGCTAATAGTTCTACATTATTAAAGATTTTTCCATCACCAATGCCATTTTTATCCTCATCTTCGCCTGTCATTCCATCAACCATGATTCGGTATTTTGAATTGGTTTTTTCTAACTGTATTTTCGGAATTTTGATGTCTTTATTACTCCGATTATACACCTTTAGAGTGTAGGTACTTGAACCAATATTGGTAAAAACGGTATCTAAATAAATAGTATCTTTTGAAAATTGCAGATTTCCTGAACTTGGAACGGTATCAAAATCTTTTCGACAAGAACTCAATGAGATGATAAGTCCAATGAAAAGAAAGTAGATTAATTTGTGCATTAGTATTGAATTTTGGTAAAAATAGTAAAAATACTTTATTCGTTTATTTGATGATACTAGATACTAAAGAAAAAAAAGAATAATTAGTCTGAATTTTTAATCTATCATCATTATATCTTATTTTTACAGAAAAATAAACGAATGGGTTTTGATAAAGATACAATTATCAATCAATGTAATGCATTTTCAGAAAACACTTTGATGCAGACCTTAGAGATTGAATTCATCGATGCTGGAGAAGATTTTTTAAAGGCAAAAATGCCAATAAATTCAAGAGTTCATCAACCTATGGGTTTGCTCCACGGGGGAGCATCTGTGGCTTTAGCTGAGAGTGTAGGCAGTGCAGCTTCGATGTTGTTTATCAATCCACATGAAAGTGAAATTAGAGGAATTGAAATTTCTGCAAATCACTTAAAATCTAAAAGAGAAGGAGTGATATTCGGGACTGCTCGAATAATTCATAAGGGAAAAAGTATACATCTTTGGGAAATTAAAATAACTGACGAAGAGGATAATCTGATTTCTCTTTGCAAATTGACTAATATGGTGTTGCCAAGAAAAAAAATATAATGCATCAATTTTTAAATCAATCAATTGCTACTGTTTTAGAAAAAGCGAGTAGTCAATTGCACAAAAAACTTCCTTTTGTAGTATATAACAAACCTTATTCCGATACATTGATTGGGATTTTTCAAAAAGATGCTACTTTACATTTAGTGGAAGATTATAAGGAAAGAGGCTTTGTTTTTGCTCCTTTCAATGGAAATAAAATAATTTATATTCCAGAAAAAGATTCGGAGATTATTCTTTCAGAATTTAAGGCAATTGATGATTACAAATCAGTCGTTATCCTAGCAGAAAAAGAGGATAATGAAGCTAAGATACGATATGAGTCAATCATTCAAAAGGCTATTGATGCTATACAATCTGGAAATTTAAATAAAGTAGTGCTATCAAGAAAAGAAATTCTCAAAGTATCCAATTTTGATTTTATACTTGTTTTACAACGATTGTTGCATTCCTATCCAAGTGCTTTTAGTTATTGTTTTTACCATCCTCAAATTGGATTGTGGTTAGGTGCTTTTTCAGAGCAATTGCTTAAAGTGGAGGACACTTTTTTTTACACTTCAGCAGTAGCTGGAACCCAATTGTTTGAGGAAAATAAAGAAGTTGTTTGGCAAACTAAAGAACAGCAAGAGCAAGAATTTGTTTCTGATTTTATTATTGAGAAATTAAATAATAGTGCTTCTGAAATAAAAATTTCTAAGCCTTACACCTTAAAAGCGGGTAATCTGCTTCACATTAAAACAGATATTGAGGGAAAACTCAATTCTAACAGCAATTTGAAGCAAGTTTTGGAAATTTTGCACCCTACTCCAGCAGTTTGTGGTTTACCGTTGGATAAAGCAAAAGATTTTATTTTGAATCATGAGAGCTATGATAGAGAATATTATTCAGGCTTTTTAGGAGAGTTAAATGCAGATTTTAGCAACCAAAAGAATGCAACAGATTTATATGTTAATCTCCGGTGTGTTAAATTAGATGTAGTGTCTCAATCAGAGACAATAGATGCACACCTATTCGTAGGAGGTGGCATTACGAAAGATAGTATTCCAGAAAAAGAATGGAACGAAACCGTTAATAAATCACAAACGATAAAAAAGATATTAGATTTGGCTTTTTAGATTTATATCTTTGTTAACTCTATTTATAACATGAATCACATGAAATTAGACATACTGGCTTTTGGAGCACATCCTGACGACGTTGAATTAGGATGTGGAGGAACTATTGCAAAAGAAGTATTCCTTGGAAAAAAAGTAGGAATCATAGATTTAACTCGAGGAGAATTAGGAACTCGAGGTACGGCAGCAATTCGAGACATGGAGTCGGAAGCTGCAGCCAAGATATTAGGGATTCACATACGTGAGAATCTCAATATGAGAGATGGTTTTTTTGTGAATGATGAAGAGCATCAGTTGAAGGTGATTCAAATGATTCGAAAATATCAACCAGAAATAGTATTGTGCAATGCTGTTGACGATCGTCATATTGATCATGGTAAGGGAAGCAAATTAGTTTCAGATGCTTGTTTTCTCTCAGGGCTGAGAAAAATTGAAACCCATTTTCAAGGAGAAAAACAAACAGCATGGAGACCTAAGGTAGTGTATCATTATCTGCAATGGAAAAATGCACAACCTGATTTTGTTGTGGATATAAGTGGTTTTAATGAAATAAGAGTCAACGCTATTTTGGCTTACAGTTCGCAGTTTTATAATCCAGATTCTAAAGAACCAGAGACTGCAATTGCCTCTAAAAATTTTCTAGAAAGCTTGAATTATCGCCCACAAGATTTTGGGAGATTAATAGGAAAAGACTTTGCTGAGGGTTTTACAACAGAAAGATATTTGGCGGTCAATAGTTTAGGAGATTTACTATAATTTTTATAATATTTCTTTGTAAAATAAAACTTTTACAATACATTTGCACTCGTTAAAAATGGTGGTTGTAGCTCAGCTGGTTAGAGTAGCGGTTTGTGGTGCCGCGGGTCGCCGGTTCGAACCCGGTCAGCCACCCGAAAAGTAAAAGCTTCGAAGTAATTCGGAGCTTTTTTTGTTGTATTTGCCTTCATTTATTTGGTATAAATATTTCGAAATAAACTATTTTAATTAAAGGAATCTTCAAAAACTGAAACTTAAAAAGCATCATAATCCTTCTCGTTCAATATATTATTAACTCAGTATACGGTTAAGCTTATACTGATTTGACAAATATTTTTTGTAAATACTTAAAAAAATAAAGTCTTTTTATGATAAAAAATCGTCTTTAAACAACTATTCCAACTGTTTGTCGATAATATTTTGGTGTGCATAAATAATTTAGAAAATTTGCTCATTATTATTTAACATACAAAAAGATGAAGAATTGTCCCTTTCTTATTTTCCTTTTTTGCAGTTTGTCTATATTCTCCAAAAACAATGATTATAGATTATTTGAAACTAAAAACATAAAACCTATAACTTTTTTTAAAAAGGAGTCTAATAATGTCATAACTCTATTTTATGGTACTGTAAATGAAGGTTCAAATTATTTATGCTATCCGAAATCTGTGCGCATAGATAAAACCAAAAATAGTAATTCTGTAGAGTTGTCTGATTTACAACCTGATACAGATTATTATTTTGTTATTAAAACAGATGATAAGTTAAGTAATGAATATACTTTTAGAACGGCTAAATTAGGATCTCAAAATCCTATGGCAAAAGTAGATTTAGAAAATTTAGAAACCAATACTACTGACCTAACTGTATCAGACAGAAAAGATTTTACAGTTATAGCACTTCCAGATACACAACATTATACATACAGAGAAAGTAATTTTCAAATATTTATTGATCAAACACAGTGGATTATCAATCAAAAAGTTAATCTCAATATTGTATTAGTAGACCATCTTGGTGATATTGTTGATTACAGCGAGCCAGTGCAGTGGAATAGGGCGAGACAAGCTTTAAACTTATTAAATCAAAATGATATAGCGATTGGAGTTGCTCCTGGAAATCACGATTACAATGCAATTGATGTCATTGGTCCAGCTGATTTATACGATAAAAATTTTCCTGCAACAAATGCTATTGCTACTGCTGATGGTTTAGGAATTACAAGTTATCAAGCCTACAACTGGTATGGAGGTTATATGGGAGGCACTAATGATGTAGTTACTGCTGATGATGGTAACTATGAAAATAGATTATGGAAAAATAATTATGTGCTTTTTTCTGCTGGTGGTATGGATTTTATCAATATTGCTTTGGAGTATAATTTTCCTTATCAAACTCAGCAATGGGTTGATGCTGTATTAAATGCATTTCCCAATCGAAGAGCAATTATTTCAACGCACAAATTTTTAAGCGATGATAATACGTTGAATAGTTCCTCTGGCAATGTTCAAGCAGTTCTAGACAATATTCTACAAAAACATTGTAATGTTTTTTTAATACTAAGCGGACATTATTACTCTGGAGCGACTCCTGGTGAAGCAGAGCGTGACGAAATTAATGCTTGTGGAAAGCCGGTATATTTACGCATGAGTAATTATCAAGAAGATGTAAATGGGGGTAATGGTTTTCTGCGAATGATGACCTTTCATCCAAAAACTAATACGATTGATGTAAAAACGTATTCTCCTGTTACAAATGAGTATAAAATAGATGCTGATAGCCAGTTTACACTAGCTTATGATATGTCTTTGACAGATTTAGGTTTAGAAATTAAATCTCCAGAAAACAATCAAAATTTTCCTGCTGGCACATCAAGTATTAAAGTTAAAGTAAAAACAAGTAAAGAAGTTGACTATGTTGAAGTTAAATTAAATGGCAAAACTTTTATCGATACAGAGAATCCAGAGAAATCATTTGAAGTTACAGCATCAGGAAGCAACGGTTGGCTTCCTACAGGGACTTACACTATTGAAGTTATTGCTTATGATAATGAAACTTCATCAAGTAGTAGCAAGCAAATAACCATCACTGTTGATCCTACGTTACAAACTTTAAATATTCGAATCTCTAGTGCCAATGATGATGCTGAAGAAAATGTTTCAGCCAGTAATGGTCATGTAGATGTTGGGAGTAGTGATTTAGAATTTTACACAGAGGAAGCTACCGATGTTCAACAGGTAGGGCTTCGTTTCAAAGGATTAACTATCCCTAAAGGAGCCATTGTCGAAAGAGCCTATCTAGAGTTTACAGCTGATGAAATTAACAGCGGACCTGTAACCATAACTATCGCTGGGGAGGCAATTAGTAACTCATCGGTCTTTAGTGCATCTCCCTACAACATAAGTAGTAGAACGAAAACTAATTCCAAAGTAAATTGGTCTCCTGAAAATTGGACGGTACTTGGTGCTAAATACAAGACATCCGATTTGACTAACATAGTACAAGAAATAGTTGACCAATCAAATTGGGTAAACGGCAATGCAATGTCATTTATTTTGTATGGAGGTGCTACAGCAACGAACTCAAGAATAGCAGAATCTTTTGAAGGAGGGAAGAATATTGCTCCATTACTTCATATTGAATATGCAATTTGTTCACCAACTACCTATTATGCAGACAACGATGGAGATGGTTTCGGAAACAGCAATCAGACCCTATTACGATGCAATCAGCCAGTTGGGTATGTTTTGAATAATACAGATTGTGACGATACAAATGCCGATATTAATTCAGCTCAACAAGAGATTATTTATAATGGGATAGATGATGATTGTAATTCAGCAACTCCAGATAGTATAAATGTTAATATAGAGAATAGTCAGTGTGGTGTTACCATTCTTTCGACAGAAACATTAATTTTTGCAGATGAGAATGATTTGGCTACGGCTTACCGTTTTGAAATTATTAATGGTAATTCAATCCGATTTGTGGAATCATACACACGCTCTTTTTCATTAAGTCAAATATCAGGAGAGATACCATTTGGAACTACCTATTCTATAAGAGTTCAGATTAAGGTCTATGGAATTTGGAGAAATTTTGGACAAACTTGTAGCGTATATTTAGTGCCATTAACAAGTTTAATTGCATCACAATGCGGCATTACTTTACCATTAGTTTCTACTTCTATATGGGCTAGACCAATAGTATCTGCTTCTGATTACCGTTTTCAAATAACAAAAGGATCTGAGGTGCGACTTTATGAAACTTCAAATAGGTATTTTAATTTATCACAACTAACAGGATTTGTAACATATGACAGTGCTTACAGTATAGCTGTTTCCTATAAATTAAACGGAGAGTGGTCTTCTTTTGGGCCTTCTTGTATTGTAAAAACACCTGTAACGGTTGGACAAACAAAATTGATTGACTCGCAATGCGGTTCAGTTCTCGCTTCTATAAGTACTCCAATATGGGCTAATGAAGTATTTTTAGCAACTAGTTATCGCTTTGAGGTTAGTACAGCTATTTTCAGTAGTGCTCTTGAGACAACAAATAGATATTTCTTATTATCACAGTTCTCAGGAATTAATTATAATACAACTTATACGATAAGGGTAGCTGTCAAGTTTAATGGTATTTGGCAAGAATATGGTCCATCCTGCACGGTTTCTACTCCATCTTCAGTTCCAACTACGAAGTTAATTGACTCATTATGTGGAGGCAAGCTATCGTCATTAACATCACAAATCTTAGCAAATGAGGTATATTTGGCAACCGATTACCGTTTTGAGGTAACTAATGATGTTTTGGTTAGAACTTACGAGACCAAACTACGTTATTTTCTTTTAAGTCAATTACAAGGAGGAGGCTCTTACAATACAACATATTCCATTAGAGTTGCAGTGAAATTTAATAATGTTTGGCAAGCTTATGGTCCAGCATGTATCTTGAAAACCCCAACAAATTTGGTTGCTAGAATGTCTCAAATCAATGAAAGCAACGTGTCAGAATTAACTGTTAAAGCATTTCCTAATCCATTCGTAGCTCACTTTAACCTAGCTATTGAAAGTTCTAGTGATGAACTGGTAGAAGTTAAAATATATGATATGGTTGGAAGACAACTTGAAGTATGTAAAGCTACTGTAACAGAATTGTCTACCAGAGAAATAGGCAGTAATTATCCAACTGGAGTTTACAACGTGATTGTTGCAGAAGGTGATAAGGTGCGATACATTAGAGTGATAAAAAGATGATAATTCTAAGTAAAACAATTGGATTCTTGATGTTCAAGCATTTGATAGTATTGAAACAAAAAAAGCTCTGAATTACTTCGGAGCTTTTTTTGTTTTGATTATTATTTACCGTCTTTATCAATCACAAGTCGATTTTCTCGATTAGCTATTTCCCAAGCTATTGTAAAAGCATATTGTGTTCTCTTGGCTAGGGCATCAAATTCTATTTTTTCTACTTCATCAGTTGGTTTATGATAATCGGCATGAGTTCCATTAAATATAAAGACCGAAGGAATGCCATTTTTTGCAAAATTATAATGATCGGAACGATAGTAAAATCGATTTGGGTCTTTGCGATCATTATAGGTATAGTCTAAATCCAAATGAATGTATTTTTTGTTTGTCTCTTCACAAATAGTATACAAATCGGATGACAGATAGTCAGAACCTATTATGTAAACATAGTTATTAGAGTTGGAATGGGCTTCATCACGACGACCAATCATATCAATGTTTACATCAGCTACGGTATTTGCTAGAGGGAATAGAGGGTTTTCAGAGTAATATCTTGAACCATGAAGACCATGTTCTTCACCAGTTACATGCAAAAACAAGATAGAACGTTTTGGTCCATTGCCTTCTTTCTTGGCTTTGGCAAAAGCTTGAGCAATTTCTAACAAAGCTACAGTTCCAGAACCATCATCATCAGCACCATTGTAGATTTCTCCATTTTTTATTCCAACATGATCGTAGTGGGCTGAGATTACTACAATTTCATTTGGTTTTTCTGAGCCTTCAATAAAAGCCCAAATATTTTCAGAATCAGGTAAATTTTCATTGCGTTTTGCATTCAAGAAAGCTGCAGGAATATTTTGGTAATAATTTTTTGCTCCCTTCGGAAAAGTAATTTTATTTTTCTTGTATTGACTAATTAGATAGTCTCCAGCTTTTTTTTGTCCTTTCGAACCTGTTTCTCGTCCTTCCATTTCGTCTGAAGCCACAATGTAAAGATGGGTTTTAAGTTCCTCTGATGAAATGGTATTGATATATTTTTGAATGTCTACATTTGTATTATCCGATTTTTTACTGGCGCAACTTATACCTAGTATAAAGATTGAACTCAGAAGAATTATTTTTTTCATTTAAAACGAGTTACAGTTTTTAAAGTTCTTGAAAGGGATTAATTGTAATTTTTAGGATAGCTGTTATAAAACCTCTTTTAGAAAAATCAATAGATGTTCCCACGAACGTTTATCTGCTTTTTCATTGTAGGCTGCTCCTTTTGAATTATCATTTCCAGCTTCAGGATTTGTGAAAGAATGAACTGCGTTAGCATAATAAATCATTTGCCAATCGATTTTAGCCTCTCTCATTTCTTTTTGAAAAGCGCTTATTTCTTCAACTGATTCATAAGGATCATCGGCACCATGGCACACTAAAACCTTTGTAGTGTTATTTTTTGTAATTCTATCACCAGCTTTTCCTAGACCTCCGTGAAAAGAGACTACACCTTTCACGGGCAAATTACCCCTAACAGTTTCAATAGCTCCTGTTCCCCCAAAACAATATCCAATAACCACAATTTTGTCAGGGTTAGCCCCAGATTTTATTAATTGTTCTAAGGCCAATTGAATTCTGTTTTGATATTGTTCGAAGTTTTTTTTGTAGAAAGAAGATTGCGTTGCGGCTCCTTGCATATCAGTTGGGTAATTGCCTTCTCCATAAATATCGGCAACAAAGGTGTAGTATCCTAAATCGGAGAGCCTTTGTGCATTATTTTTTGAAAGTTGATCAATTCCCATCCATGCTGGAAGTATGAGAATACCTGGCTTGTCTTTTTTTATTTTTTTTGGGATAGATTGAAATCCATTTAAATTTTGCTCGCCATCTTTATACTTTACAGGTCTAAGTTGTGAGTAACTCAAAATGGAGATAAAGAAGAAAATAGACAAGAGCAAACTTTGATTTTTCATACTTATAAATTTTAGAGGAATGTTGTATTGCTTTTCAAACACAACAACATAATTAATTTTACGGATAGCAAATATCCGAAATTAATTCAAAAAATACTTGATTGCTAAATATTTAGTACAAAATTTTCTAATGGAATAGAATCACGAATCAAATCGAATTGAATTTGATATTTTTTCAAGTCGTAATTCGGTTACTTTTTCTTCGTTTAATGATATTGCTAGTAATTCTGCAATAGCATTTTCATTACTACTTTCTGCATACGTTGACAGGATACTATAGGCTGCAATTTCATAATGCTCTATTTTTTGAAGTGAAAGTAATATTCCTGCATCACGAATAGTCCCGAATTTGGTATTTTCAATAGTAGATTCAACGTCTTGAATGAGTTGTTCTATAGCTTGGCATCTTTGTAGTGTTGGATTGGTATTTAGTGCCAAAAACGAATCTTCTATACGTATAACTTGTTGTTTCGTTTCCTCAAAATGTATAGTAATCGCTTCAATTAATTCAAAGGAACAGGCGTTTTTTATCATTTTTGGAAAAGCTTTCAATAATGCTTTTTCTACATAGTACAAAGATTGTAATTCTTTTAGAATTACTTCACGCAGTCCAACAATACCATCGAATTTTAATCGAATGGTTTTTATTTCGTTTTCATCTCCGCGTCTTTTGTTTGCCGAAGGTTTTCTGAAACTATCCATTTTAGTAGGTTTTTTCAAAAAAGATAATTTTGGGGACTCTCTTTTTTGAATGTTATTTTATGTTTGCTATTGTTTTTAAATGGTGAAGTTTCAAAAGTAGCCATTATATTTTTTAGTAAAAAAAATACCCGATGTACTGCATTAAACTTTAACATATGGGTACTAAATTGAGATTTTCAATAGTTGGATTAGGAGAATTTGGAACCATTTCAAAGAATTTGTCCTGAAAATTATCAAAAAGGAACTTACTTATTCCAAAACTCTAGGTACTTATTTGCTATGGCGATGTAGTGATGTTCTTGTTCAATAAAAATTCTAGCACGATTACCAATAGCAATAATTTCTTCGGGATTTTCAATTAGATAAGAAAGTTCATTGACTATGTAATCAACATCTGGTAGAGCATTTATAGCTATTTTTTCAGATAAATTATAATGTTCTGTAAATACTGTTTCGGCACCTGTAAATACTACTTTACCTCTTGCCATAGCTTCTAATGCGTTGTAACCTTGATCAAAAGAATATACTTGGTCTAACACAATGTGGGCTTCATTGTATGTTTTTTGATACTCATTATAAGGCAGACTATTTGCTGTAATCACTTTTACTTTTGTAGGATATTTTTCTTTTATTTTAAGTAGAGCCTTTTCAAAAAAGGAATTTCCTTTTTTTATTGAACTGTATTTATTAACGCCATGAAAAACAACTATTTTATCATGAATTGCATTTGGTGAAAATCTAATTGTATCGACATTAATGGGATTAGGAATAAAAGTAAAGTCAGTATTGGTTTGTGACATTGGGATTTTGTAATCCAAATCGGAGACTATAATTCCATTAGAATGAGTAGCTACAAATTTGTATAGTTTTTTGTAACTCTTGGAAACGTATTTTAGACTGTAGATGTATTGCTTTTTTAGTTTAGGATTATTAAAGTATGGGGTTAGTATAGAGTATTTTAGGTTGTTTTTTAATAAAACATCAATAATTGGGGTTTCTTCACCACAAACTAATAGAAAAATTTTGCGATTACGAGAAAATACCTTTCCAAGTAGGTACATACTCCATCTGGGAAAGGTTTCGATGGCATTTGAATTGATTAATTGTACTACATCGTAGTTTTGCAACTGAGGCAGAAGAAAATAAAATCGAATACCCTTTTCAATACTTTCAAGATTGATTCCGAGTAAACGGATTGAGATTTTATTTATAAATAGGAAAACAGAATTAGAAGAAATGATTTTTGGGCTAATGGATACATCTACAGGAAAATTTTTAAACTTATCTCCAGTTCCAACAATAGTAACTTCATGATTTAAAGACTCTAAACCCTCTTTTAGTGAATTGTGCAGCCTGCTGTATTCTCCAATTAAAAGTATTTTCATTAATCAAATAAGTTTTATATTTGCGTAAATATAAAAATCGGTGAGTAGATATACTAATCTGGATATAGAAATTTTGATTTCTACCATGAATAAAAAATCGTTGGATTTTTTATTACCGATGTTTCCTTTTTCTCATTTCTCCAATTTTTCCATTCTAATTGTCAATCAAACTCAGAATGACTCGCTTTTACTATCTAATTATCCGACAGTTAGGGTAATTAACTCGTTAGAAAAGGGGCTTTCCAAAAGTAGAAATTTGGCGATACAAAATGCAAATAAAAAGATTTGTTTGATTGCAGATGACGACGTGGTGTATTTCCCAGATTTTGAGGAAGATATCATAAAAGCATTTAATGATGTAAAAGAGGCTTCAGTAATTACTTTCAATCATCAAAGAGTAGGAGCAGATAAACCTCAAAAAGAGTCAAAGAAATCCTATCTACATACTTTGAAAAGTCTTTGGTCTGTTAGTTCGATTGAAATAGCTGTAAAGTTAGAAGCTATAAAGAAAAATGGAATTTCTTTTGATGAACATTTTGGGCTCGGGTCTGTTTTTGAAACAGCAGAGGAATTCTTATTTCTAAGGTCTTCATTTCTTCAAAACTTGAAATTGTATTATTATCCTTCGGTTATAGTTTCCCATCCTAAACTTTCGTCCGGAATTCATGAGGGTCAAGATAAACTGTTGTTTGCAAGAGCAGCGCTGTTTTACAAAACAAAAGGCAAATTAGCCTATTTATGGTTGGTAAAATACCTGTTTTTTCTTTTTAGGAAAAATTATATTACAAGACATGAATGTGTACATAAATTCAAAATAGGAATTTCAGGCATCAGAAAATACAAGGAAATAGTAAAAGTCAATACCTAAGGTTCTAGAGTAGAGTTTCTTTATTTGAATACCGAATTGTTTAATCCTATCCGAACGAAAAAAACATTAATTGGAAGTAATAGTCTTAGTACGAACGAAGGTAATTTCAATAAAATTCTCTTTTTAACAGACAAATTGTTGTTGTCGATTCCTTTATAAAATCGATTAAAATTGACTTTGTCATTGTGAAGTTTGCACTTAATAGCAAATGAAAAACGATTCAAGTCTAAGAAATTTTTAAGGATTTTATTTTCTTTTTCTTGTTCTGAAAATTTTGAAAAATCCATTTTTGTAGCAATATATTCTTTCTTTTTTGACAAACTATCTCTGTCATAAACATATCGTGCTAATATTTTCCAAGAAAAAACAATAGGATAAACTAAACCAATTCTAATCCATAAATCTGTATCTTGACCACTTTTTAAGTTAATATCAAAATCTCCAATTTCACTAAATATGCTTTTGTGGAAAACAGCAGAAGAGGTCCAAATCACACTTTCTTTACTGCTAGCATCGAAGTAATTTACCAATTGAATATCACTAGATTTTTTGATTGAATATTGTGCAGGAATTGTGTTTTTTGAAGTTTCAATTTCAATAGCTACTGAAAAAACTTTTTGTTCAGGAAATTGATGAATATTTTCAAATATTTCTTGTAAAAAGTTTGGATACCAATAATCATCAGCATCAATAAAAGTGATGTAATCTGATTTTGCCTCTTTAATTCCATAATTTCTAGCAGTCGAGACTCCTCCATTTTCTTTACTGAAATATCTTATTCTAGAATCTTTAAACTGTGCTACTTTTTCAAGGCTTTTATCTGTTGAACCATCATTAACTATAATAATTTCATAATCTACAAAAGTTTGATTGAGAACACTATGTAATGTGCTTTCAATAAATTTTTCTTTGTTATAAAGTGGAATTATGATTGAAAAAAAGCTCATTTACTTATGTAAAGGTTTAGTTATGACAAGGATGGTTTCTTCTTGATTCAAACCAAAATTAGTTTCATCCGAAGAATAGTTTCTCACTTCGACCAAAAAGCCACAACTTTCAAGTCTTTGTTGTAATCCTGAAACCGAATAGACTCTAACATGGTCTTCTTGTCCGAAATGTTTCAACCGTTCTTTTTCAGAAGTTATAGAATCATTTTCATAAATAGCTCCTTCTTTGAAGGGTGTTTGTACGAGTGCTTTTGAACCAGGTTTCAAAATCCGATACAATTCTCTCATAGCTTTAAGATCATTTGGAACATGTTCCAGTACATGATAACAAATTACTAAATCAAATTTGTTGTCTTCAATTTTTAAATCAGTTATGTCATATTGAAAATCGGCTATGAAATCTCCCGACAAATCAGTGCTGTAGTAATTGATGGATTTTATTTTTTTTAATTTACGATACAAACATCTTGAAGGAGAAAAATCTAAAATGGCAGTATTAGGGACTAAAAATTCATTTTCTAATAACAGCCACAGTCGTCTATTTCTTTCTAAACTTCCGCAGTTAGGACATAATCTATCGTTGTTAGATCTAGTAACAAATTTTTTGAGCTTTTTGCCACAAATAGAACATTGGTATTTATTTCCACTGTAAAATATTGAAAATAGTTTTCTTAAAATTTCCTCTTGTTCAAAGAGTACTTTTTTAGGAATGATTTTAGAAATACTATTTTTTATCGTTTGATACATATTTTACTTGTTTTCAATACTACACAAATATCCCAAACGGTACAAATCAAAAATAAACAATGAAGGATTGTTGCTAGATAAATTCTTAAGAAATAAAGATTGTGATATTTTGTAAAAAAAAGAGATAACAGATTGTAGTTTGTATTGTTTTATTACAGAAAAAATCTTTGATATTTTAAGATAATTAACACTGATTAATATGTTGTCAATCAGGTATTTTAGCGCTGTCAATGATTCTTTTTCTTTTTGTATAGCATCTTTGAAAGTATCTAATCCCAAATGATAAATAGGATTATCTACATGTACAATTCTGATGTTTTTTTGCATTAGATTATAGGAAAACAAAGTGTCTTCATGTCTGAAATTGGGTATGCTTTCATCAAATGAAACTTTTTTAAATACTGATTTATGAATCAAAAAGTTCAATGTAAGAAAACTTAAATAGGGATTCTTTTGTCTTACTTCAGCGGATAAGGCTTCTCTTTTTTTGCCATAAACCCAACGCAATAATTTTTCCTTTTCGGGTTTTTCTTCACGATACAATAATCCTCCATTTACAATCTTTTCTTCATTGTTCATGTACGGAATGTATTCTGAAATAAATGTATCTTTCTTAGGCAACACATCGGCATCAAGATACAGTAACCAATCAAACTTAGCCTTTTGAGCCAACAAATTCCTAATCTTGCTTCTGCCAATATTGCTCTCTAATTTTTTATAACTGCTATTAGGTAGCGTATTTATTTTCTCGTTTTCTAAAGAAATCAAATTTGAGGCATCATCTAAACATATAATTTCATATTCAATCCCCGTTTGTTCCACTTGTTTCTGAACAGTTGAAACTAAATTGTAAACGTTATAATTATATGTTGGGATGAGTATGGATAGCATTAAACCGTTCTCTGAACAACTTCAAAAATTTTGCTGTCTTCGCATTTCAATGTTTTAGAAGGATATTTCATTAATAATGCATAATCGTGTGTTGCCATAATTACGGTTTTTCCATTAGCATTGATTTTTCGTAATACTTCCATGACTTCAACACTGGTTTGAGGATCCAAATTTCCAGTAGGCTCATCGGCCAAAATCAATTCAGGATCATTCAATAAAGCTCTTGCTATGGCGACTCGTTGCTGCTCTCCACCAGAAAGTTGGTGTGGCATCTTATTAGCAACCGATTTTAAGTCTACTTTTTCTAAAACTTCATCAATCTTCACTTGCATCTCTTGTTTGTCTGTCCAACCTGTTGCTTTTAGCACAAAGAGCATGTTTTCTTTAACGCTTCTATCAGGTAATAATTTAAAATCTTGGAAAACGATTCCAATTTTTCGTCTCAAATAAGGAATATTGTCTTCTTTTAAGGTAGCTAAATCATAATCAACAATGCTTGCTTGCCCTTCAACAAGTGGTAAATCGGCATAGAGCGTTTTCATAAAACTACTCTTACCTGAACCTGTTTTTCCTATGATATATAAAAATTCACCATGATGTACTTCTAGGTTAATATTAGATAAAATGACTTTATTTTCTTGATAAATTGTTACGTTTCTTAAAAATAGAATGGGTTCGGACATAGTGATTTTGTTTATTGTGTAAAAGTAATAAGATAACGTTGGTATTCAAAATAAATTTCAGAACTATTCATTATAAATGCACGTTGTTAAAAAAAATGTTCATAATAAAACCTCAACATACTTCGTTATGCTTTACAGAGTAATACTTTTGAATCAATAAATATAATCATGATGCGAAAATTTTCAAGCTTAATTTTTTTAGTTTTTTTAATCAAGTTTGGTAGTGTTTCTGCCCAAAAATCGGCTATTTATACTAATGATTTGGAAGAGTATAACAGAGCACTTTCGTTGTTCAATAACAATCAATACCAATCGGCACAGATTATTTTTGACAAAGTAAAAGCAGTCAATTCAAATACTGATGTTCAAGCGGATTGTGCTTACTATAGTGCCATTTGTGCCATTCATCTCAATCAAAATAATGCCGATGAAATGATGGAAAATTTTGTTAGAGATTATCCAACTAGTTCAAAACAAAATCAAGCTTACATAGAAGTGGCTCATTACTATTTTGATCAAGGAAAATTTCCTCAAGCCCTCGAATGGTTTGATAAAGTGGATGAAAGTTCGTTGAGTTACGATGATTTGGATCGATTTAATTTCCAAAAAGGATACAGCTATTTTAGCGCCAATAAGAAAAAAGAGGCTGAGCCTTATTTTAATAAAGTATTAAATTCTAAAGAGTATGGTTCACAAGCAAAATACTATTTAGGTTTTATGGCGTATGATAATGATGATTATAAAAATGCCAACAAATATTTTGAAGAAGTTTCAGGAGAAGAAAAATACAAAGAAAAATTGTCCTATTTCAAGGCGGATATGAATTTTAAATCTGGAAATTTTCAAAAAGCCATTGATTTAGGACTAGTTGCTATGCCAAAATCGAATGCTTCAGAAAAATCAGAATTAAATAAGATTATCGGAGAAAGTTATTTTAACTTAAAACAATACGACAAAGCAATTCCTTATTTGAAAGAATACAAAGGAAAAAAAGGTAAATGGAATAATACCGATTTTTATCAATTAGGTTATGCTTATTATGAGCAAAATGATTTTGAAAATGCCATTTCTCAATTTAATAAAATCATAGGCGGAAATGATTCGGTAGCCCAAAATGCCTACTACCATCTTGGGGAATGCTACATGAAAACAAACCGAAAACAGCAAGCCTTAAATGCTTTTAAAAATGCTTCGGAAATGCAATATGATTTGAAAATCCAAGAAGATGCTAATTTGAATTATGCTAAACTGAGCTATGAAATTGGAAATTCTTATCAATCCGTTCCAGATGTGTTGTCAGCCTATTTAGAAAAATATCCAAATTCAGCAAGCAAGCAAGAAATAGAAACCTTGTTAATCAATTCTTTTATCACTTCTAAAAACTATAAAGGTGCTCTCGATTTATTGGAAAAAAACAAAAGTTTTGCCAATAAAGAAGCGTATCAAAAAGTAACTTTTTACAGAGGATTAGAATTATATACCGACGGGAATTATCAAGAAGCCCTGGCAATGTTCAAAAAATCAATTGCTGAACCTAGAAATGCTAAATTTACCGCAAGAGCAACCTTTTGGAAAGGAGAAACCGAGTATGTTCTTGATAATTTCAATGAAGCATTGATTAGTTTCAAGCAATTTGTAGCGATTCCAGAGTCTAAAACAACTCCAGAAAACAAGAATATCAACTACAATATTGCGTATTGTTATTTCAAACAAAAAGAATACGACCAAGCGGGAAATTATTTTCAAAGTCAAATAGATGTAACTAAAGACGACAAAATTCGTTTGAATGATGCCTATTTGCGTTTAGGGGATTGCCGATTTGTTACTGCAAAATATTGGCCAGCAATGGATGCTTATAATAAAGTAATCGAATTAAAAAGCGTTGATGCTGATTATGCTGCCTTCCAAAAAGGAATCAGCTACGGATTTGTCAATAAAAATGACAGGAAGATTGAAGATTTGAATAAATTTATTGCAACATTCCCAAAATCACAATATCGAGACGATGCCTTGTTTGAGTTAGGAAATACCTATGTGACCGAGAAGAAAAATGATTTAGCCATTAAAACCTATGACCAATTAATCAGTGAATTCAAAAATGGTTCTTATGCTTCAAAGGCAATTTTGCGTCAAGGGTTGATTTATTATAATGCGGAGAATGATGCATTGGCTTTAGCTAAATTCAAAAAAATTGCAGCAGAATATCCAAAAAGCCCTGAAGCTCTTGAAGCGGTTTCGACGGCTCGTTTAATTTATGTAGATAACGGAAAAGTAGATGAATATGCAACTTGGGTAAGAACGTTAGATTTTGTTGAAGTTTCCGATGCCGAATTGGATAATGATACCTACGAGGCAGCTGAAAAACAATATTTATTAAATAACACCAAGCAATCTATTAAGTCATTTAGTGGTTATGTGGCTAAATTTCCAAATGGAATTCACGCTCTAAAAGCTAATTTCTATTTGGCGCAATCTTATTTTGCTGATGGATTAGAAAGTAACGCTATTCCTCACTATGAATATGTAACTTCTTTATCCAGAAATGAATTTACAGAACAATCGTTGACCAGATTAGCTCAGATTTATTTAAAGAAAGACGATTTTACCAAGACAATTGCAACTTTAAAACGATTAGAAGCAGAAGCCGATTTTCCTCAAAACGTCACTTTTGCCCAATCCAATCTAATGAAAACCTACTACGAGCAAAAAGATTATCCTAATGCTGTGATTTATGCCGAGAAAGTATTGGCAAATCCAAAAATGGACGATAAGGTAAAATCGGATGCACAAATTATTGTAGCACGTTCTGCAATTCAAAGTAATGATGAGCCAAAAGCAAGAATAGCTTACGCCAAATTGCTTACCATTGCCAAAGGAGAATTAGCAGCAGAAGCTTTATATTACGATGCCTATTTCAAAAACAAAGATGGAAAATTTGAAGCTTCAAATACTACGGTTCAAAAATTGACCAAAGATTATTCAGGATACAAATACTTTGGAGCAAAAGGATTAGTAATCATGGCAAAGAACTTCTATGGATTAAAAGATAGTTTTCAGGCTACTTATATTTTAGAAAGCGTTATCAAAAATTTCAGTAATTTTTCTGATGTAAAAGAGGAAGCACAACAACAACTAGATGAGATTAAATCACAAGAAGCAAAAACCAATTCATCCATTCAAAACTAATTAGAGACTATTTAATTCTCAATTCATTCGATATGAAAATCAAAATTCAACATACTATCGCTATTCTTTTCTTTCTTACTAGTTTGCAAACCGTTACTGCACAAAAGAAAGACGCAAACATAGGAACCGAAGTGGTTAACGTAGTAAAGCCTTATACGCCAACTATTTCTGATGCTTTTAAAGTGAAAGAAACTCCAACTTTGGAAGATTCAGACAATAGTAAAAAAGAGAATATTACCTATACTATTTTTTCCTTTCCAGTGGCTTCAACATTTTCACCTTCTAAGGGAAAAGCGGCCAATGTAGATAAGTCTAAAGAAGAAACACTTTATAAAAATTATTTCACTGGAGGTTTAGGGAATTATAAGACCATTTTGGGCGAATTATATGTCACTGAGAATGTGGGCGATACCGATTATGTTGCTGGAATGTTGAAACATTTATCCTCTCAAGGCGGAATTGAAGACGTTCCTGTTAATGACTCTTATTTTAATACCTCATTAGATCTAACCTATGGAAGTAAAAAAAGTGATTATTCTTGGAGTACCGACTTAGGTTATCAACTTCAAAAATACCATTGGTATGGTTTGCCTTCAGAGTATGGTTCATCGTTAACTCCAGAGGAAAGAGTAGCTATTTATGACAGGGTAGATAGCGGGCAAACTTACAATAACTTTTATGTAGGTGGAAAAATTAGCTTTATTGAGAGTGCTTTCAGCGAAATTAATGTAAAATACAATCGATTCTGGGATGGGTATGATTCAGCAGAAAATCGATTCATAGCTAAGCCATCTTTTAAGTTTGATATTGAAGACAAAACCATAAAAACAAATCTGATTGTAGATTATGTAGGAGGTTCTTTTGCAAAGGACTACACAGAAACGGCATCTATAGATTACGGATATACCAATTTTGGACTTTATCCAAGTTTTGCCATGAAAAAAGACGATTGGTCTATAAATATTGGAGCCTCTATTTTTTATAGTATGGATACTAAATACGATGATAATCAGCTGCTTTTTTATCCGCAAGTTAATGCCTCTTTGAAAGTAGTGGGTGATTGGATGTTATTTTACACAGGACTTGAAGGTAGTTTAGATCAGAATTCGTATAGAGATTTTACTAACGAAAATTCCTTTTTATCACCAACTTTATTCATTAAACCTACTAACAAACAATTCGATTTATACGCAGGTTTAAAAGGGAAATTATCAAATTATATTAGTTACAATCTAAAAGGTTCTTATGTTAGTGAAAAAGACAAAGGATTATTTAGAAGTAACCCTTATGATGAAACAATTCAAGTACAGGATGAATTTAGATATGGAAATTCGTTCGGAGTGGTTTATGATAAGTTAAAAACATTGCGATTTTTTGGCGAATTGAAAGCCGATTTTTCTAAGAATATTTCTTTTGGAGTTAACGGGACGTTCAGTTCATTTTCAACAACCGATGAAAAAGAAGCATGGAATTTGCCTGCTTTAAAACTAGGAACAAATCTAAATGTTGCCATCACGCCAAAATGGTACGCAGGAGCAGAAGCTTTCTTTGTTGGTGAACGAAAAGATTTGGTACAAAAGACAAATGTTTTGACTTTGCTTCCTGAAATGAATGTTCAAAAACTAGATAGTTATTTTGATGTGAATGCTAATGTTGGGTATAAATATAACGAACGCTTTACAGCCTTTTTACGTTTGAATAACATAGCCAACCAAGCCTATCAAAAATGGCTCAATTATTCCGTACAATCTTTTCAAATAATGCTAGGCGGAAATTATAAATTTGATTTTTAAATTTTCTTGAAAGCTAAAAATGACCTTTAAACAAAAAATTCATCAACAGTATCTACAACTAGTTCAGGATAAAATAGACGTTTTCAGAGACATGATTGCGGCATTGACCGAAGATTCTAAAAACGATGCCAAAGGTTCTGCCGGTGACAAACACGAAACGGCATTGTCAATGATGCATTTGGAACAAGAAAAACTCAATCATAAACTGAAAGAAGTCTTGGCTCAAAAAGCCATTTTAGACAAAATAGATTCCACCACAATTGCAAAAACGATTATCGTTGGGAGTTTGGTCAAAGCCAATGGCATTTATTTGTATTTAAGCGCAGCTCTCCCTAAAATTGCAGTTGAAGGAATCAATGTTATTGCGCTTTCGCCACAATCGCCATTAGGTTCTCATTTAATGGGAAACCAAACAGGGTTTACTTTTGAGATTCATGGAACGAAGTATTTAATCGAGACTGTGGAGTAGAAAAATCCGTGTTTTTACATCCGTTTTATCTGCGTTCCATTCCTTAAAATCGAATTATACTTTACATGTTTTGCTACAAATGCAATCAAATGTAACAAAATGTTAAAATAATGTTCTTTTTCGTAAAGGACGCTCTATATCGTTTAAAAAACAGTATTCCCTAATAAAACTTTTTGTAAATTCGCCTCCTTAAAAGTTTGACTTTAAAACGAAACGAAATTATGAGTAAAACAATGACAGTCGACGTCTTGTCGAGTATTAAAGGAGCGCAACCTTCCGAGAGTGTGAATCAATTATTTGAGGTGATTAAAAATGCAATTCCATCAAATAATAATGCTTCAAATAATGTCAATCATAATTGTGTGTCTTTAAGTGATTTAAGGGAAGATGTTGTTATCGAAAGTTCTGCTATCGAGAAACAACTCATTTTAGAAAATTTTCCGAACAAGAAAAATGGTTTTTTAGTAGTTGCTAAAGTTATAGAAGGATAAAATGGAATCTCAGATAAAAAAAATACACCAGCAATTGGAGTCCAAACAAATCACTTGCACCGCTTTGGTACAAGAAAAATTAGAACTGCTCAAACAAAATACTTATAACTCTGTCAATTCTTTGTTGGATACTTTGGCTTTAGATTTAGCTTCTAAAGTAGATGCCAAAATTACTAAAGGAGAGGAAATCGGACTTTTAGAAGGTATTCCTTTTGGAATTAAAGATGTGTATATGGTGCAGGGAACCTACACCACTGCAAGTTCTGATTTGTTGAAAAATTATAAATCGCCTTACACGGCTACTGCTATTCAGAAATTACTGGATGCAGGTGCGATTCCGTTGGTAAAAGAAAACTGTGATAGTTTTGGTCACGGATCTTCTAGTGAAAACACCATTTTTGGAGCGGTTAAGAATGCAATCAATCCCGAATTAGTGGCTGGAGGTTCAAGCGGAGGTTCTGCTGTAAATGTTGCCAAAGACTATACTGTTTTTTCTATTGGTGGAGATACGGGAGGTTCGATTCGTCAGCCTGCCGGTTACAATCATATTTATGGTTTCAAACCAACTTATGGACGAATCTCAAGATATGGATTGATGGCGTATGCGTCTTCTACGGATTGTGTGGGGCCATTGGCAAAATCAATTGAAGATATCCGAATTGTGTTGAACGTAATGAGCGGTAAGGATCCAAAAGATCAAACCTCAATTACTTCAACCGAAATTAGTGAGGAAGCAATTGCAACTTCGCCAGTAAAAAAAGTAGGTTATTTCAAAAACTTTATCGAAAGCGACGCTATTGATGCGCAAATAAAAGCGGACTTTTTAGCATCAATGGAGAAAATAAAAGCCAAAGGAATTGAGGTTATAGCCTTGGATTTTTTCAAATCGGATATTTTAGTTTCGACTTATTATACGTTAGCAATGGCAGAGACGGCTTCAAATTTATCTCGTTTGGATGGAACCAATTATGGGAATCGTATTGAAGGAGATAATTTGATTGACAGTTATGCGGTTACCCGTTCTGAAAATTTCTCTGAAGAAACCAAACGTAGAATTGTCGGGGGAAATCAGGTATTGTCTCAAGGTTTTTCAGATGAAATTTATTTAAAAGGATTGGCTTTAAGAGATCAGATTTCGGAGAATTTCAGCAAAGATTTCGAAGAAGTTGATATTGTTTTATCACCAGTTACACCAGCTGCTCCGCCTAAAATCGGAGAAAGTCTAAAAGACCCTCTGGCGATGTATTTATCCGATGCTTACACCGTTGGTTTTAGTTTAGGTCAATTGCCAACTTTAACCGTGCCACAAGGAACAAGTACGGGACTGCAAATTACAGCAGCAAAAAATAAGGATGAATTAGTATTGCAGTTTGCAAACTTCTTAAAAGATACACTATAATGGAATTGGAGCAATTAACAGCGGCAATAAAAGCCCACGATTTAGAATTGGTAATCGGACTTGAAACTCACGTTCGATTGAATACCAAAACCAAGTTGTTTTGTTCTTGTCCCAACCAAGAAATAGAAACACCTAACCAAAATATATGTTCGGTTTGTACGGGACAAATGGGCGTTTTGCCAGCGATAAATAAAGAAGCGATTACCAAAGCCATTTATTTTGGAAAAGCGGTGGATTCCTCTTTTAGTAATGAAGTCATCTCTTGGGATAGAAAGCATTATGAATATCCGGATAATCCAAAAAACATACAAATAACACAGTACCACAATCCAATCATTCCTGACGGACACGTGTCTTGTTACCGAAATGACGGTTCTCAATTTACTGTAAATCTGACTCAGGTTCATATTGAAGAGGATGCTGCGAAATTGATGCACGAAAAGAAAATTTCGTTAGTTGATTTTAATAAAGCGGGTGTGCCGTTGATTGAAATTGTTACCGAACCTTGTATCCGGAATATTGAAGACGCTTCGACCTATGCGCAATACATTCAACGTATTGTTCAAAATTTAGGAATCTCTGAAGCAAATTTGGAGAAAGGGGAGTTCAAGTCGGATGTTTCGGTGTCTTTACGCAAAAAACACAGTTACGATTTAAACCCAAGAACCGAAATCAAAAACTTGAACTCGTTTAAGTTTATGGTTGAGGCTTTGAAAGAAGAGGTTGAAAAACAATTCAATTACTTTATTGAACACAAAGAGTTCAGACCAGACCAAACTACGGTGTTATGGGATGCCGATTTAAAGCAAACCAAAACCATGCGTAAAAAAGAATTTGAAGCGGATTATCGTTTTATTTCAGAACCTGATTTACCTTTTGTAAACATCAAAAAGGAGATTGAAGCTATTAAAGTGGATACAGCAGCCTTGCCTTTTGCAGTAGAATCTATTTTGATTGGTGGAGGTGTTTTGCCACAAGATGCTAAGTTTTTTACTGCAGATAAGTTGCGTTCGCAAACATTTATAGCCATTAATAACGAAATCAAAGATCCTTCGTTTGTGGCTAAAACTTTGGCAAACAATTTAAAGGCAGATGAATATGCAGAAATTCATAGCGTTACCCATTTAACAGACATTTTCAAATTGTTTAAAGCCGAGAAAATCACGGCGGTTTTAGTTCAAAATGCGATTACGGGTTATTTAAAAGATCGCACTTTTGACTACAATACCTATTTTGAAGAAAACACCATTTCAGAAGATAAAATCCAAGAAGTTATTGCGAAAGTGATTTCAGAAAATGAGGCTGTCGCCAATGATATCAAAGCCGGAGACCAAGGAAAATCAGGTATTTTGGTCGGAAAGATTTTAGGTATTATTGGAAAAGGAGCCAACGGAAAAGTAATTCGTCAACTCATTTTAGACCAATTAGGAGCTGCTGCTGTTTTAGAAAAATCAGAAGCATCCGAGAAAGTTTCCAAAGAAGCAGTTGTAGAGAATAAAGAAATTCAAGAAGAAACGCTTCCTGAAATTCCAATTATCATAAAAGACATCTATAGAACGCACAAAATTTCACAGTTATCAGAAGAAAACATCAGTCAGGAAGTAATGCTTTCTGGTTGGGTTGCAAGTGTTCGCGACCACGGCGAGTTGATGTTTATCGATTTGCGTGATTCTAGTTATGAAATTTTTCAAGTCAGAATCAGCAGGGAATCATTCCCTAATATTGATGAGTTGGTAAAATTGAAACCCGAGTCGGTGATTTCTGTAAAAGGTATCGTGGTTGGACGTAATGAAGATGATTATAATGCAGGATTGCGCACTGGTAAAATTGAATTGGAAACTTCGGTTTTAGAGATATTAAATTTATCTAAAACTTTGCCTTTTGAAATTAAAAGAGCGGCAAAAACAAATGAAGCAACTCGTTTTCAATATAAGTTTTTAGATCACAGAAACGAAGAGGTGCGACGAGCAATCGTAAACCGTCATAAAGTAATTAAATTATTGCGTGACATTCTAGATGAAGAAGAATTCTTAGAAATTGAAACCCCAATTTTAAGTGCCGGAACCGATGAAGGAGCACGTGAATTTATTGTGCCAACACGCAAACAAGCCGGTTTCTTTTATACCTTACCACAAGCGCCTCAGCAGTTCAAACAAATGTTGATGGTTAGTGGATATGAAAAATATTTCCAAATTGCCCGTTGTTTCAGGGATGAAGATTCTCGTGGAGATCGCCAACCTGAATTTACCCAATTAGATATGGAAATGGCGTATGCCAGTATGCAGCAGATTATCGATTTGAACACTAAAATGTTTAATGAAGTAGTGACCAAAATATACGGCAAAAAATGGATTTTACATCCGTTTGAAGTGATTACCTATAAAGACGCAATGGATTTTTACGGTTGCGATCGACCAGATTTGCGTTACGGTTTGAAAATGCAGGACATCACGGATATTGTAAAAGACACCACTTTCCAAGTATTCAGCAAGCCTATTGATGAAGGCGGTATTGTAAAATGCATCAAGGTTTCGGCTCAAGAGCAAGGAAACAAAAGAATGTCCAAAGGTCAGATAGAAGCCCTTACTGCTATTGCCCAACAGCACGGCTTAGGTGGATTGGCTTATATTATCGTAAACGAAGATGAATTGCAATCGCCAATTATTAAGTTCTTGGGCGAAGAAATTGCAGCAGGAATTATAAAAGCGACGAATGCACAAGTTGGAGATATTGTATTCTTCTCGGCGGCAGATTATGCAACAGCTAACAAAGCTTTGGATGCGGTTCGTCAGGAAATGGGAAGAATGTTGCATTTAATCAATCCGAAGGAATTGCGTCCGGCTTGGGTGGTTGATTTTCCAATGTTCGAAAAAACCGATGAAGGAAGATGGACGTTTACGCACAACCCATTCTCGATGCCAGCCATTTATGACTTAGAAAAGCATATGAAAGGAGATGATGACGAAATTGGAACCATCATCGCACAACAATACGATATTATCTTAAACGGTTACGAAATTGGTGGAGGTTCGGTTCGTGCTCATAAATCGGAAATTCTGGAAGCGACTTATAGAAATATGGGTTACAATAAAGAGGAAATGATAAAAAGTGTGGGAACCATGTACAAAGCCTTCCAATACGGCGCACCGCCACACGGAGGAATTGCTTGGGGAATTGACCGTCTGATGATGATTTTGGAGAAAAAAGCATCTATTCGAGAAGTAATGGCCTTCCCGAAAACAGGTTCAAGTGAAGATTTATTGTTTGGAGCACCATCTCTTTTATCGGATAAAAAAGTAGAAGAAATGAATGTTCGCATTATAAAAAAATAGAGTGTATCTTAAAGTACTAAAGAAAAACAAAAGGTTTGTGTTTATAATCACAAACCTTTTGAATTTTTATCCTTTGCTGTACTTTTAACATTAAAAAATCAATTATTATTACTACTTTTATTTTGGTTGAGTAAATGTTTTCAAATATTAATACTTTTACATGCAGCTATGGGACTAACATTTTCTTTCCAATTCTATGATTTGCTCCTGCAACATCCATTCACGATTTCTCGCTATACTGTTACAGTTCAAAAAACAGCAATAGTGTGTATTACCGATGGAATTCATTTTGGATATGGAGAAGCAACTGTAAATCCGTATTATCATAGCACTCAAGAGCGGTTAAAGGAAAGTTTCATCAAAATACAATCCGTTGTCGAGTCGACTTTTGAACTTCATCCAGAAGAATTTTGGAAAAGCATTGAACCATTCCTTAAGGATGATTATTTTGCTTTATGTGCAATTGATGTGGCTTATTGGGATTTTTATTCAAAAAAGAATAATAAAACCCTAAGAAGTTATTGGTCTAATGACGACACAAAAACACCTCTAACATCATATACTATTGGCATTGATTCAATCGGAAAAATGCAACAAAAAATTATCGAAAAACCTTGGCCTATTTATAAAATTAAATTAGGGACGTCTAAAGATATTGAAATAGTAGAAAATCTCCGTAAAAAGACAGATGCTGTTTTTAGAATTGATGCTAACTGTGCTTGGACAGCCAATCAGACCATTGAAAATGCACTACTTTTAAAAGATTTGAATGTAGAGTTCATTGAGCAACCACTCAAAGCAGTCGATGTTGAAGGGATGAAAAAAGTCAAAGAGTATTCTGTTTTGCCCATAATCGCAGATGAAAGCTGCCAACGTGAGGAAGATGTTGTTTTGTGTAGTAAATTATTTCACGGAATCAATATCAAATTAATGAAATGTGGAGGACTTACTCCAGCATTGCGAATGATTCAATTGGCTAAAAAAAATAACTTACTGTTAATGGCAGGATGTATGACAGAATCGACTGTTGGAATTTCTGGATTGGTTCAAATTGCTCCTCTTTTAGATTACTTAGACGCCGATGGAGCCTTGCTTTTGAGTAAAGATATTGCCGATGGAGCTAGTTTCAATTTCGGAAAAATTGTTTATCCAAATGCTTCGGGAACAGGTGCGAAATTATACACAAGATGAGGTATAAAATGTTAATAACTTCAATGGTAAAAGAGGCTTTTTTATCCTAAAATCATTCCTGATTTTATATATTTGCGTGTTAGACAAAAAATACATTTTTTAGAATAAAATTATATGAGCGAAGAAAATAAGAAGCATAATTATTCAGCAGATAGTATTCAGGCATTAGAGGGAATGGAGCATGTAAGAATGCGACCTTCCATGTATATTGGAGATGTGGGTGTAAGAGGATTGCATCATTTGGTTTATGAGGTTGTAGATAACTCTATTGATGAAGCAATGGGAGGTCATTGTGATACAATTAATGTCACCATCAATAAGGATGGCTCTGTAACTGTAGAGGATAATGGTCGTGGTATTCCTGTTGACTTGCATAAAAAAGAAGGCGTATCAGCACTTGAAGTAGTAATGACTAAGATTGGTGCAGGAGGAAAATTTGATAAAGATTCTTATAAGGTTTCTGGAGGATTACATGGGGTAGGAGTTTCTGTAGTAAACGCACTTTCAAAGCACATGAAATCTACCGTTTTTAGAGATGGTAAAATCTATGAGCAAGAATATGAAAGAGGAAAATCTTTATATCCTGTAAAACAAGTCGGAGAGACGACCAAAAGGGGTACGATGCAAACGTTTTATCCTGATGATCTTATTTTTACTCAGACAACAGAATTTTCATACGATACCTTATCGTCTCGTATGCGAGAATTGTCTTATCTGAACAAAGGAATTACCATAACTTTTACAGATAAAAGAGAAGTAGATAAAGACGGAAATTTTCTGTCAGAAGTTTTTCATTCAGATGAAGGACTTAAAGAATACATCCGCTATTTAGATGGAAATCGTGAGCCTATTATTTCTCATGTGATTTCTATGGATTCTGAAAAAGGAGAAATACCGGTCGAGGTAGCTTTAATCTATAATACGAGTTACACAGAAAACATTTTTTCTTATGTAAATAATATTAATACACATGAGGGAGGAACGCATTTGCAAGGTTTTAGAACAGGTTTAACCCGTTCTTTAAAGAAATATGCGGATGCATCAGGAATGTTAGATAAATTGAAGTTTGAAATTGCAGGAGACGATTTCCGTGAGGGATTAACAGCAATAGTTTCTGTAAAAGTAGCGGAACCGCAATTTGAAGGACAAACCAAAACTAAATTAGGGAATAGAGAAGTTGTTTCCCCTGTTAGTCAAGCGGTTAGTGAAATGGTGGAAAATTATTTGGAAGAAAATCCAAATGATGCTCGAATTATTGTTCAAAAAGTGATTTTGGCAGCTCAAGCAAGACATGCAGCGAAAAAAGCGCGTGAAATGGTGCAACGTAAAACCGTTCTAGGAGGAGGAGGTTTACCAGGTAAATTATCTGATTGTTCCGAACAAGATCCTGAAAAATGCGAAGTATATCTTGTCGAGGGAGATTCCGCAGGAGGAACAGCAAAACAAGGTCGTGATAGGAATTTCCAAGCTATTTTACCTTTAAGAGGAAAAATTTTGAATGTAGAGAAAGCCATGCATCACAAAGTATTTGAAAACGAAGAGATTCGAAATATTTTTACCGCACTTGGTGTGACTGTTGGTACAGCTGAGGATAGCAAAGCATTAAATCTGGAGAAATTGCGTTACCACAAAGTAATCATCATGTGTGATGCTGATGTCGATGGTAGTCACATTTCTACTTTGATATTAACCTTCTTTTTCAGATTCATGAAAGAATTAATTGAAGAAGGTCATGTATATATTGCAGCTCCACCATTGTATTTAGTGAAAAAAGGAAATAAAAAAGAATATGCATGGACGGAAGACCAAAGAGATTTGGCAAATGAAAGAATGGGAGGAAGTGCTACAATTCAGCGATATAAAGGTCTTGGAGAGATGAATGCAGAGCAATTGTGGGAAACTACCATGGATCCTAATTTCAGAACCCTACGTCAAGTGAGCATTGATAGTTTAGTTGAGGCAGATCGAGTGTTTTCTATGTTAATGGGTGATGATGTTCCGCCGCGTAGAGAATTCATAGAGAAAAACGCCGTTTATGCTAATATAGATGCATAAAACAAATCAGTTATTTAGGAATTGTTTTTCATGCTAAAAATTTTATGTGCATGAAAAAGGTATTAGTAGCTATTGTATTCATGTGTAATGTAGGGTATTCACAATCTATTGACCCAATAGTTCTAAACCATTTAGATGATTTTTTTGCTGATGCCATCTATTATTCAAATAAATTTATAACTCCAGCCACCGATGCAGCTGTTTATCAGTCATCTGGTGGCTGGATGTTTTCAGCCAAGAAAAAGAAACGTTGGAGTGCTACTTTTGGAGTGCATTCTAACATTTTTTTTGTTCCTAACAAAGACAGAGAATTTGTAATTAACAATTCCGATTTTAAATTTCTTACCATTCAAGATGCAACCTCTGAAACAATCCCAACAGCCCTCGGTAACGGTAAACAAATAAAAATTGTTGATATTTATGGGGCTATTAATCAAAATTATCCAATTGAAACCCCAGAAGGAATTAACGAAGATGTAATAATTTATCCTCATCTTTCTGGTTCAGTATCGTTGGGTTTTGGAACAGAAATTCTTGCCAAATTTGCTCCAAAAACAAAAATCAACAGAGGTGAATATCAAGTATATGGAATAGGAATTAAACACAACATAAGCCAATACATACCTGTTTTAGAATCCAAAAAAATTCATCTCGCCATGATGTTGAGTAATTCAAAAGAAAATATAAGTTTTGATTTTTTGGATATTAGAACCAATTTTGGAACACTTGGTATCAATAAAATTAACGGAGCTATTAATTCATGGCAATACCAGACCATTATTTCTAAAGAATATAATAATTTTGAATTCATGCTAGGTTCTATAGTCAATGTTAGTGATTTCAAATACAAATTCACAGGTGGTAAAGGGACTATTGATCAGGTGATTTCTTTTCCTGAGGGTTCCTCTCAAGTATTTTTAAACCAAAAATTGAAAGGGATTTACAAAACCAAAATTAATAGTATAATTGAGCTTTCAGCAGCTTACAAATGGCATAAATTATATTTTCAATCGTCAATTGATTTTAATAAATTTGTGAACGTAAATTTGTCGTTGCATTATGCGATAAATTAAATTTTTTATAAGGTGATATTTTCAGATATAAGAGATTAAATAACATAAATAGAATATAAATATTAAATAAAAATAAAATGAAAGTTACAATTGTAGGAGCAGGAAATGTAGGTGCTTCATGTGCTGATGTTATTTCTTATAGAGGAATTGCTAGTGAGGTAGTATTACTTGACATTAAAGAAGGTTTTGCCGAAGGAAAAGCGATGGATTTAATGCAGTGTGCAACCAATACTGGCTTTAACACTCAAATAACAGGAGTTACTAACGATTATTCAAAAACGGCTAACAGCGATGTGGTAGTGATTACTTCTGGGATTCCAAGAAAACCAGGAATGACTCGTGAGGAATTAATAGGTATTAATGCAGGTATTGTAAAAACGGTAGCAGAAAATATTTTACAATTTTCTCCTAACACCATTATTGTAGTAGTATCAAATCCAATGGATACAATGACCTATTTGACATTAAAAGCGACCGGACTTCCAAAAAATAGAATTATAGGAATGGGTGGAGCATTAGATAGTTCACGTTTTAGATATTATTTATCTAAAGCATTAAACAAACCATCAAATGATGTTTCTGCAATGGTAATAGGTGGTCATGGTGATACTACAATGATTCCATTAACACGTTTAGCTGCTTACAACGGAATTCCTGTTTCTGAGTTTCTTTCTCAGGCAGAATTAGATAAAGTGGCAGCTGATACTATGGTAGGAGGAGCTACTCTTACAGGACTTTTAGGAACTTCTGCTTGGTATGCACCTGGAGCATCTGTAGCTTATTTGGTAGATAGTATTTTAAACAACCAAAAGAAAATGATTGCTTGCTCAGTATTGTTAGAGGGTGAATATGGACAATCTGACATTTGTATTGGAGTTCCTTGCATCATTGGACGTAATGGAGTAGAAGAAATTCTTGATATCAAACTTAATGATAGCGAAAAAGAAAAATTCGCAAAAAGTGTTGATGCCGTACGCAACATGAATGCAGATTTAGCATCTGTTTTGTAAAACTATAAAAGAGAAATTGATATCAAAACGGCAATCTTTAGTAGGTTGCCGTTTTTTTGTTTAAAACAATTGGAAATAGTTTATCTTCGCTAACTAAAATAGAAAAAATGAGATACATACATTGGTTTGTAGCAGTTTTAGTAGTGGTATTTTCTTCTTGTTCAAGTGATGATAGTGCGTCAACTGATAAAAATCCAGTAGATAATTCAGGTGTTACAAGTTATTTCCCGTTAAAATCGAATAATTTTTGGACATACAAAACAGAAAATCTTTCAGTTGATCCAGTGATTATAGGAAGAGATTCATTGTATGTAGGGAATGATTCTATTATTAATTCTGTGACATATAAACGAATGAAAACCAAAAGTTTGCCAACAGGTTTTTTCTGTGGAGTACTCAGGAATAATGGTTTACGTGCAGATGGTCAATCAGTTAAATTATCTGGTGATGTTTCCGTAAATATTGGTTCGGATTTACCGGTTTCTTTTTCTGTCACCGATTTTGTTTTATTCAAAGAAAACGCCTCTGCTCTTGAAAAATTGGCAACAGTCTCTGGAACTATAATAAATGAAACTGCTTTGCCAGGATATCCGTTGACTGTGAATTATGTTTTATCAGCAAATGAAGATGGAAGTTTGGCTACATTTACATCCAATGGTGTTAATTATACTGATGTTAAAAAAGTAAAGCTAACGTTAAACGCGAAAGTGAATGCTCAAGTAGGACAATTTTCGGTAAATGTTCTATCATCAGATAGTCAAGATGTTCTAATTTCCTATCAGTATTATGCTAAAAATTACGGCTTGATACGATCAGAAACCACTATTAGCTATTCTTTAAATCCGTTAATAAGTGAATTAACATCGATTGATTTTCCATTATCCAGCAGTCAAACAACTAATGATTATTTACTTACCAAGTTGATTAATTAAAACAATATTATTTTATTTTTTTGTTAGACGGTTTTTAAAGAATATTTTTTTTACTTATTCAATTAGTCAGTAATCAATACTTGTTTTTTTTTAATATTAATCCAAAATAAATTGGTTAATCTTTACCATAATTATATATTTGCACGTTTTGAAAAATGATGCCAACTTAAACGTTGTTTTAATGAGGCTACAATACATTTAAATCAACCGTAAACCAACTAATAAAAAATAATTAATTTTTAGTAATAATGCAGAATAGAGGACTAGTTAAATTTTTCGCAATTTTATTTGCATTGGTAAGTATTTACCAACTTTCTTTCACATTCGTTTCTCACAATGTAGAAAACGACGCTAAAGTGTATGCGAAAGGAAATTCTGAGAAAGAAATAAAATATTTAGATTCCATTGGGAAAGAAAAAGTATTCAATCTCGGATTCACAGATTTTACTTATAATGAAGTAAAAGATAAAAAAATCAACAAAGGTCTTGACCTTGAGGGTGGAATCAACGTTCAGCTTCAAATTTCGGTAAAAGACATTATTAAAGGATTAGCAAATAATACTAAAAATCCAGTTTTCAATAAAGCTTTAGCAGATGCTACAGTTAACAGACAAGGAAATCAAGATTATATTGATGCTTTTTTCGAAGCTTTTGACAAGGCTTCAGCTGGGACAGTAAAATTAGCTTCACCTGAAATTTTTTCTAATAAAATTATCGGAGATGAGGTTAACTTCAAAATGACTGATGATCAAGTAAAAAAAGTAATCAGACGTAAAGTAGATGAGTCTATCGAAAGTGCTTTTGAAGTATTAAGAAAACGTATCGATAAATTTGGTGTTACACAACCTAATATCCAAAAGCTAGGAGAATCAGGAAGAATCCTTGTGGAACTTCCAGGTGCAAAAGATGTAGATCGTATCAAAAAATTATTGCAGAGTACAGCTCAATTAGAGTTTTGGGAAACCTATAAAATAGATGATTTAGGAAACTTCCTAATGGCAGCTAATAATACTTTAAAAGCTACTGAAAAATCAGCAATAAAGGTTAAAGAAACAGCAAAAACTGGAATTGATACTTTATTGACAAATAAAGTAAAAGATACGGTTACTGAAAATAAAGAATTAGGACCATTATTAGATAAATTTGTAAGTCAAGGTGGAGGACCAGTATTGGCGGTAGTTGATCCTAAAGATACTTCAGCTATCAATGGGTATTTAAAAAGACAAGATATTAGAATTTTACTTCCTGCTGACAAACGTTATGCTAAGTTTGTTTGGGGTAAACCTTCTGTAAATATTGACGAAAAAACGAAGAAACCAGTTGAAACGGTTGAACTATATGCCTTAAAAGGGAATAGAGACAACCAAGCTTCAATGGGTGGAGGAGTAGTTACAGACGCTAAAGATTCATTTGATCAATTAGGTAAGCCATCGGTAACGATGCAAATGAATGGACAAGGAGCAAAAGCTTGGGAAGAATTAACGGGAAGAGCTTATACTCAAAAAAGTAATATAGCTATTGTTCTTGATGATATTGTTTATTCTGCACCTGGAGTATCAAGCGGACCAATATCTGGAGGTCGTTCAGAAATTTCAGGAGTTTTTGATGTTACTGAAACAAAAGATTTAGCGAACGTATTAAGAGCAGGTAAATTACCAGCTTCCGCTGAGATTGTTCAATCAGAAGTAGTTGGACCATCATTAGGACAAGAAGCAATTGACAATGGAACTAATTCAGCCATCATTGGTTTATTAATCGTTTCTTTGTGGATGATGGTATATTATGGTAAATCTGGATTGTATGCCAATATCGCTCTAGCGGTTAACTTACTATTTTTATTCGGAATTTTAGCGAGCCTTGGAGCTGTTCTAACGTTGCCAGGTATTGCGGGTATCGTATTAACCATGGGTACGGCTGTTGATGCGAATATTATTATCTATGAAAGAGCAAAAGAAGAACTGCGGGCTGGAAAAACAATTGAAGAGGCAATTAAAGCATCTTTTGGTTGGAAAGGAGCTATGCGTTCTATCGTTGATGCTAACGTTACGCACGTATTAACAGGAGCTGTTTTATTAATTTTTGGTACTGGTCCAATTCAAGGATTTGCAACTACCTTATTAATTGGTATAGCTACCTCTTTATTCACATCCATTTTTATTACTAGAATTCTTTTAGATTGGAGTGTAAACAAAGGAAACAAATTAACTTTCGTTACAGGATTCTCTAAAAATTTCTTTACTAATTTCCATTTTGATTTCCTTGGAGTTAAAAAATATACCTACATATTTTCTCTTATAGTTTGTATTGTGAGTGTTATTTCACTATCGACTCACGGATTGAATTACGGAGTGGACTTTAAAGGAGGGCGAACTTTTCAAGTGCGTTTTGAAAAACCAGTTCCAGCTGAAGAAGTTCGTGAAGAATTGTTAAAGGTATTTGATGGTAGTGCTGAAGCAAAGATTTTTGGTAGTGATAACCAATTGAAGATTACAACTAAATATAGAGTTGACGAATCTGGAACAGAAGTAGATGCTGCCGTAAATAGAATTCTTTATGACAATCTTAAAAAACATTTTGGTCCTGATATGACTTACGAAAAATTTGTCAATATTTATGAAGGTAAGAAATTGGGTATCCTCCAAGGTTCAAAAGTATCTGCGGCAGTTTCTGATGATATTAAAACCAATTCGTATTGGGCGGTTTTGGGTGCAATGCTAATTGTTGGATTATATTTAGTAATCAGTTTCAGAAAATGGCAATACAGTCTAGGCGCGATTGCAGCAGTAGCGCATGACGTAATCTTCGTATTAGGAATCTATTCGTTATTGTGGAAATACATGCCGTTTGGAATGGAAATCGACCAACATTTCATAGCTGCAATTCTAACCGTTATTGGTTATTCTATGAACGATACGGTAATTGTATTCGATAGAGTTCGTGAGTATATTGGCGGGAAAGCAAAAGGAAATTTCAATCAGATTGTTAACCAGTCGATTAATTCTACGATGTCTAGAACCATCAATACCTCATTAACAATGATTTTAGTATTGTTAATCATGTTCATTTTTGGTGGTGAATCTATCAGAGGATTTATCTTTGCCATGTTGGTAGGTATTGTGGTAGGAACGTATTCTTCTTTATTTATTGCAACACCAGTTCTTTGTGATAGCATTTCGGATGCAGAACACAAAAGAATCGAAGAAGAACATAACAAAGCCTAATCGCTTTTTATATACAGAAAATGCCCGATGAAAATCGGGCATTTTTTTTGGTTGTATTTTTGGTATCTTAGCGAGATGATTGAAATATATTTTAAAACCACTAGTAATGACATCAAGAAGCTATAAATACATATGTATTTCATTACTATTTCTTTGTATGTCGTTTACAGAAAGGGAAGAATCGTCTTTCACTTTCGTTCAATTGTGCGATACTCAATTAGGGATGGGTGGTTATGAGCATGATGTAAAAACATTCCAACAGGCTGTTCAACAAATCAATGCCTTGCATCCTGATTTTGTAGTTATTTGTGGTGATTTAGTACATAATCCTACAGATAGTTCTTATACGGATTTTAAAAAGATTAAAGCGGGTTTTACCATGCCATGCTATTGCGCTCCCGGAAATCATGATGTAGGGAATATTCCTAGTGATGCAAGCTTACGTTACTATAGAAAAACTATTGGTCAAGATTACTATGAATTCAATAATAAAGGATATTCTTTTGTTGTGACTAATTCACAGTTATGGAAAACTAACATAGAAAAAGAATCAGACAAACACGATAAATGGTTTAAAAAAGTAGTACAGACTAAAAAGAAAAACCCTCAGTTTGTAATTGGTCATTATCCATTATTTACTGTTTCACCAAACGAGGAGGAAGGCTATTTTAATCTTCCTTTAGCAAAAAGACAGGAATTGCTAGATTTATTTAGTAAAAATAATGTGATTGCTTATTTGTTTGGTCATACGCACCAAACAGTGATGCATACTGTTGGAAAGATGCAGTTAGTAAGTGGAGAAACCACTAGTAAAAATTTTGACCAAAATCCATTGGGTTTCCGCGTTTGGGAAGTCGCACCTGATAGGGTTCAACAGCATTTTGTTGCTTTGGAGTTTTAATGTTATATTATTAGGGACTTACTTTAAAAATCAAACCTCAATCGGTTTTTCAGCATTAAAAATAAAATACAAACCAACTAATATAAAAGGAATGCTCAACCACTGTCCCGTTGAGAATAGTCCTAATTCTTGTTCAAATCCGCCTTGGCTTTCTTTGACATATTCCACTACAAAACGGACAGACCACAATAGGACTAAGAACAAACCAAAAAGAAAACCTAATCTTTCTTTTACATTTGTTTTCCAGTACAAGAAAAATAAGATAGCAAAGACAAAGATATAACAAAAGGACTCATACAATTGTGCAGGATGTTTGGCAGGCACTTGTTGCAATAACTCAGAAAACTGAGGATTGGTAGCAATGGCATGGTAGGCTTCTTTTGGATTTGGCATTTGGGTTTTAGCCATGGCTTCTCGTGCAGTGAAATGGTCTCTTATAAATTGAATTCCAAAAGAAGAAGTAGTTTCTTTACCAACAATTTCTGAGTTGAAAAAATTTCCAATACGAACAAAAATAGCTCCACTGGCAACAGGAATTACCACTCTGTCCAAAACCCAAAGTAAAGGTCTATTCATAATTTTTTTGCTAAAAAAATACATAGCAACAATTATAGCTATAGCTGCACCATGACTAGCTAATCCTTGAAAACCTGTGAACTCAAAATGGGGTTCAAATCGAAACGGCAACAAAATTTCTGATAAATGATTTCTGTAATATTCCCAATCGTAGAAGAACACATGACCTAGACGAGCACCCAATAAGGTGGCTAAAACGGTCCAAATAAATAAAGAATCTAATTTTTCCAGAGATTCATTTTCGTTTTCAAAGATTCTTTTCATGATGTACCAGCCTAAACCAAAAGCTATCACGAACATGAGGCTGTAATATCGTATTACAAAAAAACCTAAATCAATTCCCTCTGAGGGATTCCAAACGATACTTAATGATGGTGCCATTTTTTTATGGTATTATTTAGTGTAAAAATAAATATTTAAAACAAATTTTGACCTAAAATTAGCTAATGTTTATGATTACAGTTTATTTTTATTTTTTTCTCATCGGAAGTAGTTGGAACTGGATCATAGCCTTTTCTGCCCCAAGGATGACAGCTCAAAATACGCTTCGTTGCTAGAAAACCTCCATAGAATAAACCATGAATTTTTAGCGCTTCAATAGTATAATTGGAGCAAGTAGGTTCAAAGCGGCAGCTAGCGGGTGTAAATGGTGAAATGGCAACTTGATAGCATCGCACTAAAAAAACAAAGGGTACTATGAGTATTTTTTTTATGGTCAATTTAAAAAGTAAATGTGGTTCCTTCTTTACCATCTTTCAATTGAATACCCAATCGAATTAATTGATCTCGAATGTGATCGGATAGAGCAAAATCTTTATTGGCTCTAGCATCATTTCGCATACCAATAAGCATTTCTATAACACCTTCTAACTTAGTATTGTTATCATTTGAAATTTTACTATCCTCTAAACCTAAAACATCAAATACAAAAGCATTCATAGTTGTAGAGAACGTAGCTAAATCGGATGCGGTAATTGAAGCTGTATTGTCTTTTAGTACGTTGATATAACGAACACCTTCAAAAAGATTGGCTATCAAAATAGGGGAATTAAAATCGTCATTCATAGCTTCATAGCATGCTGCTTTCCAAGAAGTGATATCAAGCGTGGATGTCGATTTTGGGCTGATTTCCTTTAAATTTTGCATAGCTTCCATGAGTCGGTTATAGCCTTTTTCGGCAGCAATAATAGCATCATCAGAAAAATCTAGAATGCTTCTATAATGGGCTTGCATCATAAAAAAACGAGCTACGCTTGGAGAAAAAGCTTTGCTTAAAAACGGACTTTCACCTGTTAGAATTTCTCTTGGCAAAATATTATTTCCAGTAGATTTTGCCATTTTCTTACCGTTTAAAGTAAGCATATTGGCATGCATCCAATAGTTTACAGGGGATTGTCCTGTGCAAGCTTCGTTTTGTGCAATTTCGCATTCATGATGAGGGAATTTTAAATCCATTCCACCGCCGTGAATGTCAAAATGATTGCCTAAATATTTAGTACTCATAGCGGTACATTCAAGGTGCCAGCCTGGAAAACCATCGCTCCAAGGAGAAGGCCAACGCATAATGTGCTGGGGTTCTGCCTTTTTCCAAAGGGCGAAATCTTGTGGATTTCTTTTATCAGATTGACCATCTAGCTCACGAGTATTAGCCATCATGTCTTCGATATTTCTACCACTTAATTTACCGTAATTATTGGTTTCATTAAATTTTACTACATCAAAATATACAGATCCATTCGCTTCATACCCAATTCCTTTATCAATAATTTTTTTGATAATTTCAATTTGCTCAATGATATGACCAGTGGCAGTAGGTTCTATACTTGGCGGAAGAAAATTAAATTCATTCAGAATGTCATGAAAATCTACCGTATAGCGTTGCACGACTTCCATAGGTTCTAATTGTTCCAAGCGTGCTTTTTTAGCTATTTTATCTTCTCCTTCATCTACGTCGTCAACAATATGACCTACATCGGTAATATTTCGAACGTAGCGCACTTTGTAGCCTAAATGCAATAAATACCTGAAAATCATATCAAAAGACATGAACGTTCTCACATTTCCAAGATGAACATTGCTGTAAACTGTAGGGCCACAAACGTACATTCCGACGTTTCCATCGTGAATGGGAACAAATGTTTCTTTTTCTCCTGAGAGAGAATTGTATATTTTGAGCGTATTATTCTTGTATAAAGACATTTTTTGTTTATTGTTTGTGGTTTTTTGTTTATTGTTAATAATGATTATTTAAACTTTAGACCTTTTATTTCACAATTGTTTAGATAGTTCATCATGGCTGCAATTTTATTTTTTTCTAATTCAACCATTTGATTCAATTTCAAATGTTGTTCGTCTGAAATTAATTTTTTATCAAAACTTCTATACGATTGTGATTTTAATTCTCCTGAAGAACCTTTTGCAATACTTAAAAATTGAATAAATTCTCTATTTCCATTACGTTCAAAACCTTCGGCAATATTATCCATTATTGATCCAGAACTTCTATCTATTTGATCTCTTAAAGAATAATTGGATTTTAGATTTGTATTTTGGATTAGATAATCAACATATTGACAAATTTCCCTTGCCATATTCCATATTTCTAAATCTTCAAATTTTTCTATTTTTGCCATAACTACAAACTAAAAACAAAGAACAATAAACATTTTAGAATTTAGTTTCTAACTTAATATATTCTAAGAATTCTCTTCGGGTTAGTTCTTCTTTAAATTTTCCGCCAAACTCAGAAGTGACGGTGCTACTTTCGATATCACGAATTCCTCTTGAATTGACACACAAATGTTTAGCATCAATAACACAGGCTACGTCAGGAGTATTTAATGCTTTTTGTAACTCTTGAACTATCTGCATCGTCAAGCGCTCTTGTACTTGGGGTCTTTTAGCATAATAATCAACAATACGGTTTATTTTAGAAAGGCCTATTACTTTTCCGTTTGAAATGTAAGCCACGTGGGCTCTACCAATTATAGGTAAAAGGTGATGTTCGCAGGTGGAATAAAGCGTAATGTTTTTTTCCACCAGCATTTCGCCGTATTTGTAATTATTATCAAAGGTCGAGGGATTTGGTCTTCTACTTGGATTTAAACCTCCAAAAAGTTCTTTAACAAACATTTTAGCAACGCGATTTGGAGTTCCTTTGATACTATCATCGTTTAAGTCCATTCCAAGGGTTTTTAGAATGCTCTCAACATCTTTTTTAATGAGTTCAATTTTTTTATCATCTGGTAAATCAAAGGCATCATTTCGGATGGGATTAGTTGCAGATGATGCTATGTGATTGTCTCCAATTTCGTCTTGAAAATCGTCTTTATTTATCATTGATAAGTGTTCTTTTTTGAGGTAATTTATTTGAAGAGCAAAGATAATTAATTAAAATTAAAGAATTTCTATGCCCATTTTAATTTTGGGAGCATTTTAGGCTTTTGTATTTTAAAATTATTCGAAGGTTTTTGAACTTAGATGAACCTTTTGCCAAATCGAATGGCAAAAATTATTTAGAATTATAAACGCTAAGTGCTTCCTTTAAGATTTCAACGGAACGAATTAAATCTTCTTTTTTCAAAACGTAAGCAATTCGAACTTGATTCAATCCAACTCCAGGTGTTGAATAGAAACCTGCTGCGGGTGCTACCATTACAGTTTCGTTGTTTGATTGGTAACTTTCAAGTAGCCATTGAGCAAAATTATCAGTATTTTCAACGGGTAATTGAGCAATACAATAGAATGCAGCTTTTGGGGTAGTCACTACAACTCCTTCTATTTTTTTTAATTCTGATATTAAAGTGTCTCTACGTTCCTTATATTCTGAAATGACTTCGTCAAAATAACTTTGAGGAGTTTCTATTGCTGCCTCGCAAGCAATTTGTTCGATTGTTGGTGGACATAAACGCGCTTGTGCAAATTTCATCGCAGCGTCAATAACTTCTCTGTTTTTAGTTATCATACAGCCAATACGTGCGCCACACATACTGTATCGTTTTGAAACAGAATCAATCATTATGACGTTTTGTTCAATCCCTTTTAAGTTCATCACTGAAAAGTGTTGGTCTCGCTCCTCGTAAATAAATTCGCGGTATACTTCATCAGCAATTAAAAATAAATCGTGTTTTTTAACCAATTCTCCCAATTGATTAATCTCTGATTCAGAGTACAAATAGCCTGTTGGATTATTGGGATTACAAATTAAAATAGCTTTGGTTTTTGGCGTAATCGCTTTTTCAAACTCTGCTATGGTTGGGAGCGTAAATCCACTTTCGATGTTCGAAATTACAGGAATAACTTTAGCACTTGATTCTTCTGAAAAGGCACTATAATTAGCATAAAAAGGTTCAGGAATGATGACTTCATCTCCCGGATCCATAATACTTCCGAGGGCAAATAGTAGTGCTTCAGAACCTCCTGTAGTAATCATGATGTCTTCAAAAGCAACTTTAACATCTTGATTGGTATAAAATTGAGCCAGCTTTCTTCGGTAACTTTCATAACCAGCTGAAGGACCATATTCAATTATATCCAAGTCGATGTTTTTTATCGCTTTTATAGCAATTTCAGGGCTTTTTATATCAGGTTGTCCAATGTTTAAATGATACACTTTTAGACCCTTTTTTTTAGCCATTTCTGCATAAGGAGCCAATTTCCGAATGGGTGATTCTGGCATTCTTCGACCTCTAATTGAAATTTCAGGCATAATGATATTTATTGAGTCGCAAATTTGCAATTTTTTTTAAAGTACACCAACAGTTTTACGCTATATATTGTTTGAATTGCGATTTATCACAATTATTTTTTAATTTTATAGAAAACAAAAGATAAATTATGCGTTTCCTATTCTTTTTTTGGATTTTTTTTACTCCTTCAATAGCTGTTTTTTCTCAAGAAGGTTTTCAATTTGAAACCGATAAAAAGAAAGTAACGATACCTTTTCAATTGATTAATAATTTAATTTTTATTCCAATCAATGTCAATGGTGTAGAACTTAACTTTCTTTTAGACACGGGTGTTGAAGAAACTATTTTGTTGAGTTTGGAAGATAAAGAAGAACTCAATTTTAATAATGTAGAAAAAATTAAATTACGAGGATTAGGAAAAGAAGAGGCAATAGAAGGGTTGAGGTCTAATGATAATATACTATCCGTAAAAGAATTAGTTGATAATCATCATAATTTATACATCGTCTTAGACCAAAGTTTCAATTTTTCTACACATATAGGTATTCCTGTCAATGGCATCATTGGTTATTCCTTTTTTAAAAATAAGTTGGTGGAGATTAATTATGATAAAAAGAAACTGTTTGTATATAAGAATGATAAAAATTTGCAAAAAAAGATAAATAGGCGTTACACAAGGATTCCTATAACAATCGAACGCAGCAAGCCCTATACAGAAGCATGGGTAACTATGAATGATGAAGAAATTCGTGCTAAATTGCTTTTGGATATTGGTAATAGCGATGCATTATGGTTATTTCAAGATGTAAGTCCAGATTTTAAAGTTCCAGAGAAGAGTTTTGACGATTTTTTAGGCAAGGGTTTTAGCGGTGATGTTTTAGGAAAGCGAACAAGGATTTCTAAATTTCGATTGGGCACATTTGAATTTAACAATCCAATAATAGCAATGCCCGATTTAAATTCTATAAAAAGTGTCTCAATGGTAGAAAATAGAGTAGGTTCTATTGGAGGAGAAATATTTAAAAGATTTACAATTCTATTGGATTATAGAAACAATCAAGTATTTATCGCCAAAAGCAATCATTTTGATGTGCCTTTTCAATACAATAGGAGTGGTATCGAGCTTCAGAATGAGGGGATGCAATGGGTTCAGGAAACAGTTCCTCTCAAAACGGTTAGTATTATGGAGCATACTTTTGATGAAAATGGGGATAAGATTGATGCAAATTTTAAATATAAATTTTCATTAAAACCTATTTATACCATCGCTAGTATTAGGAAGGATTCTCCAGCTGAACGTTGTGGATTGAGAAAAGGTGACACTATCATCACTATCAACAAAATGCAGGGGTATAAATATTCCTTGCAAGAAATTAATGAAATCCTAAAATCAGAAGATGGCAAGTGGCTCAATTTTGAAATTGAACGAAACAGTCAGATTTTAAAATTCAAATTTCAGTTAAAAAGTATTTTATAAAAAAAAGAGCCTCAATTTAAGGCTCTAATCGTTTAGTTTTCTATCGAAGGTAAGCTTTTTTTCTTCTCTAGGACGTTGACAGCTTCCTTAACATAGACTTCCCCTTTGATCTTTAGAGGAATTCTACCACCTTCATAATTAGTGGCATTAGATTCTATAGTAATTGTTTTACGGATAGGACCGACGCCCATATTGTATTTTACTTCAATTTTTCCAGTTTTACCTGGCATGATAGGCTCTTTTGGGTAGGAGGGAACGGTACAGCCACAAGTAGATTGTGCATTAGTGATAATCAATGGAGCGTCACCTGTATTGGTAAACTCAAAACTTCGAACACCATCATCGCTGTTTTTTTCCACTCTACCATAATCAATCGTATTATCAGCTTCTTTGAATTCGATTTTAGGACCTTGAGCAAAAACCGAGCTACTGAAAACACTAACAAGTAGAACCAAGAATATTTTTTTCATTTGGGTTAAATTTTATTTAGGTTAGGTAAAAATACTTTCTTTTGTACAAAGAACAAATTATTAATTCTTAATTTTTTATACATTAACTAATTCTTTACTTTTGCAAAGAGTACAAAAAACATACCAAAACATTTTTTTGAAATTTTTCATTGCTTAAGATACATTAATCTGAAGTCCATAAAATTAGGTATTCCGTATTCATAATTCCTGTAGCATATATTCAATTTTCCTATTTTTGGAAATTTTTATTTTCTACAACAATTTTATTAAATTATTTTAAATAACAGAATTAAAGATAAATGACAATTCCTGCACAATTTGACGCCAAAAACATAGAAGACAAATGGTATGATTACTGGATGAAAAATAATTATTTTCATTCTACACCAGATCATAGAACACCATATACCATTGTAATTCCTCCTCCTAATGTTACTGGAGTACTACACATGGGGCATATGCTTAACAATACCATTCAGGATGTTCTAATACGTCGAGCCCGTTTGAAAGGTTTTAATGCCTGTTGGGTTCCTGGTACTGATCACGCCTCTATTGCTACCGAAGCTAAGGTTGTTGCCAAATTAAAAGCAGAAGGAATTAATAAAAACGATTTAACTCGTGAAGAATTTTTAAAGCATGCTTGGGAATGGACAGATAAATACGGTGGGGTAATCTTAGACCAATTAAAAAAATTGGGAGCCTCTTGTGATTGGGAACGTACTAAGTTTACTATGGATCCAGATATGTCTGCTTCGGTAATTCGCTCTTTTGTCGATTTGTACAATAAAGGATATATCTATCGTGGCTACCGAATGGTCAATTGGGACCCTGAAGCTAAAACTACATTGTCTGATGAAGAGGTAATTTACGAAGAACAACAAGGAAAATTATTTTATTTGAAGTATGCAATTGTGGATTCTGATGAATACGTGATTGTTGCCACCACAAGACCAGAAACTATCTTTGGAGATACTGGACTTTGTTTTCACTCAGAAGATGAAAGATACCAACATCTGAAAGGAAAAAAAGCAATTGTACCTATTTGTAATAGAGAAATACCCATTGTTTTTGATGAGTATATTGATAGGGAATTTGGTACAGGAAGTTTAAAAGTGACTCCTGCACACGATACAAATGACAAGGCAATTGGAGATAAATTCAATCTAGAAATCATTGATGTTTTCAATGATGATGCTACACTCAATAGCTATGGTTTACATTATCAAGGCAAGGATCGTTTTGTGGTAAGAAATGAAATTGAAAAAGAATTAGAAGCTATTGGCGCTTTAGCCAAGGTTGAAATTCACAACAATAAAGTAGGTCGATCAGAAAGAACAAAAGCTGTAATCGAGCCACGTTTGTCTGATCAATGGTTTTTGAAAATGGAAGACTTGGTAAAACCAGCTATTCAATCGGTTTTAGTTGATGGAGATATAAAACTTCACCCAAAACGATTTGATAATACCTATAGACATTGGTTGGAAAATATTCGCGATTGGAACATTTCCAGACAACTCTGGTGGGGACAGCAAATTCCAGCCTATTATTATGGAGATGGAAAAGAAGATTTTGTTGTTGCCGAAACTATCGAAGAGGCATTGGCTTTAGCCAAAAAAAAAACTTCTAACTTCCAACTTCTAACCTCTGACCTTCGTCAGGATGAGGATGCACTCGATACATGGTTTTCATCATGGCTCTGGCCAATGGCAGTTTTTGGTGGAATTATGAATCCCGAAAGTGAAGATTTTAAATACTACTATCCAACAAATGATTTGGTGACTGGTCCCGATATTCTATTTTTCTGGGTGGCTCGAATGATTATTGCGGGTTATGAATACACAGGTAAAAAACCATTTACCAATGTATATTTAACGGGATTAGTTCGTGATAAACAAAGAAGAAAAATGTCAAAGTCTCTCGGAAATTCTCCAGACCCTCTAGATTTAATCGACAAGTTTGGAGCCGACGGTGTTCGTGTGGGATTGCTTTTGAGTGCTTCTGCTGGAAATGACATTATGTTTGATGAAGAACTATGTTCGCAAGGGAAAGCTTTTTCCAATAAAATATGGAATGCTTTCCGATTGATAAAAGGCTGGGAAGTTTCAGATGCTATTCTGCAGCCCGAATCTTCGAAAGTGGCTATAGAATGGTACGAAGCCAAGTTGCAACAAACGCTTCTTGAAATTGAAGACAATTTCGAAAAATACAGAATTTCTGATGCTTTGATGAGCATTTATAAATTGGTATGGGACGACTTCTGTTCTTGGTTTTTAGAAATGATAAAACCAGGGTACCAACAGCCAATTGATAGAGCTACTTTTGATAAAGCTATCGAAATGCTTGAAAGTAATCTAAAGCTATTGCATCCTTTTATGCCATTTTTAACGGAGGAAATATGGCAAATTATCACAGAGAGAACTCCTAATGAAGCCTTGATTATTTCTCAATGGCCAGAATTAAAGTCATTCAATCAAACGATAATTACCGATTTTGAAAATGTAATCGATGTCATTTCTGGAATTAGAACGATTAGAAAAGATAAGAACATCCCATTCAAGGATTCGATTGAATTAAAGGTAGTTAATAACGAAAAGTTTTCAACCTATTTCGATAGAGTAATTATCAAGCTTGGAAATTTATCCTCTTTAGAGTACATTTCAGAAAAATTAGATGGGGCTTTATCATTTCGAATCAAATCAAATGAATATTTTATACCTATTTCTGGCGCTATAAATATTGAGGATGAAATAGCTAAATTGACAGAGGAGTTAGAATATACAAAAGGATTTTTAAAGTCAGTAGAAGCAAAGCTTTCCAACGAAAAATTTGTAAATGGTGCTCCTGAAAAGGTTTTGAATATTGAAAGACAAAAGCAAGCTGATGCATTAGCAAAAATTGCAACTATTGAGCAGAGTCTGGCAGGATTAAAATAATTTTACTTTCCGTGATTCATCATTTGTTAATCAATTGCAAAAAAAGTATCCATTCCATCTTTATTTTTTAATTTTAGGTTCGTATTCTATAATTATCTATAAACCAAATTATTAACTAATGAAAAAACTTTTTCTTTTTCTGTCGTTTGCTTTTTGTTTTACACTATCAGCTCAAACGGTAACTACAGTACCGGCCATTATTACAGATGACTACACAGGAATAATTACGATAACCTATGACCCAGCTGGTGGAGCAATGGCTACGGCAACCAACTGTTATGCACATATTGGAGTTACCATTGGAGGAACAAAATGGCAATGTGCTCCAACTTGGAGAAGTGGATTGGCCAAACACAAACTGGTGAAAGACGGAACCAAATGGGTATTGACTATAGACAACATGTACAATTATTTCACGAGTTGTCCTGGAAAATATCAAGAGTTGTCAATGGTGTTTAATGATGGGCCAGGAGGAACAAAGGAAGGAAAGACAGCATCGGGTGGGGATTTCTTTATCACAATTGCTCCAGCAGGAGAGTTGAGTGTTAAGTTTTCACCTTCATCTTCATCAGGAGCTGTAAACTCTGGGAGTACTGTAAATTTTTCTGCAGATGCTACCAGCGCTTCTAATTTAGTTATTAAAAAGAATGGAGTAACAGTTCAAACAGCTTCAAATGCTACAACGATTTCGCATAGTGAAGTTTTGAGTGCTACTGGCGATTACGTATACACAGTTGAGGCGACTTCTGGAACTAAAACAGCAACTGATACCCGTTCAGTGGCTATTATTTCTAGCCCTCAAAATGTTCCAAGGCCTTCTGGTTTAGTAGATGGAATTACTTATAATGCAGAGGATAATACCAAAGCTCATTTGTGTTTGTATGCTAAAGACAAAAGTAATGTCTTGCCTGATAATGTTTTTGTGGTTGGAGATTTCAATAATTGGGCGATATCAAATGCGTATCAGTTAAAAAGAGATGGCGATACGGGATATTGGTGGATTGAACTCACAGGCTTGCAGTCTGGTGTAGAATATGCTTTTCAGTATGCTGTTAAAATAGGTAGTAAATTAGTAAAAATAAGTGATCCTTATTCAGAGAAAGTGTTGCACCCAGATGACCAATGGGAACCCAAACAACGCTATCCAAACTTAAAAACATATCCCACTCAAGGAGATGGGTATGTATCAGTATTGCAAACTAATAAAGCTAAATTCAATTGGAGTTCTCAAACATTGAATTTTGTGAAGCCCAACAAAGATAATCTAGTAATTTATGAATTATGGGTAAATGATTTTTCAGCATTACGCACTTTCAACGCTATTACTGACAGATTAAATTATCTTCAAAATCTAGGAGTGAATGCCATTCAAATTATGCCAGTGACTGAGTTTGAAGGAAATATTAGTTGGGGTTACAATCCAACGCATTATTTTTCTGTTGATAAATCCTATGGAACTGAAAATGATTTGAAAAAGTTAATTGACGAATGCCATAAACGAGGAATAGCAGTAATCTTAGATATGGTTTTTAATCATGCTACAGGTGCTGCACCACAGGCTAAAATGTATTGGGGTACTACTTCAATTGCTACTAACAATCCTTGGTTCAACCAAATAGCTCCTCACGGTTCTAGTGTGAATCAGGATTACGATCATAATTTTACTCAAACACGTTACATGTTCAAGAGAGCATTGAAGTATTGGATTGATGAGTACAAAGTAGATGGCTATCGTATGGATATTTCTCATGGTTTTTGTGGCTCTGACTGTGGAAACCGTACTGAAATCATGTTTGATTACTTTAACAATGGTGTAAAAGCTGGTAATCCAAATGCCTACTTTATTCTGGAACACTGGGAGTACACTAGTGGCGAACGCGAAAATTATGTAAATTTTGGTATGATGTGTCATATCAACAATACCAAGAGTTATGAGCAAACCGCCATGGGTTGGTTGAGAGATGGAGACGATTTGAATAGCTCTAATCAAGACGGATTTTTATCCTATTGTGAGAGTCACGATGAAGAAAGAAATATGTATAAAGCCAAAACTTTTGGTAATGGAGCTACAATAAAAACAGCTGCTGGTTTCAGCAATAGAGCACCATTGAATACTGCTTTTAATGTATTATTAAATGGTTCACACATGATGTGGATGTTCCAAGAATTGGCTTATGATTATAGTATTTTTAGCAATGCAGCAGGTGCAGCAGGGAATAGAACCGACCCAAAACCCATTCCTGAAAGTTTGAATTGGTATACCAATGCTACTCGAATGAATTCCTACCAAAAAATCGGACAATTAATTCAATTGCGAACACGTATTTTACCCAATGTTTTTTCTGGTAATCCAACAAGTTCTGATTTAGGCTCAGGTAAAGCTGCAAGAAGTGTGATTTGGGGTTCTGGAAACGAGCGTGTTTTTGTAGTAGGTAATTTTAATGCTCCTACGGATGGTACAACTTACACAGGTGCTGTTTCAATTAGTTTACCAGCGGGGAACAATTGGTTTGATTATATGGCTAACGGAAGTACTTCGATTGCAGCAGGAACGAATGTGAACTTGCAACCAGGGGAATTAAAAATTTATACTGCCACACGTTATGCATTGCCTGAAGTTCCCACTTCGTACACAGGTTTTACCCTTGGAACTGACGAATTCCCAGCAGATAGCATTTCTTTCTCTGCCTACCCAACGTTGGTCGATGACATCATGACAATTGACACCAAAGAATCCATTAGAACTATTCAAGTGATTGGAATGAACGGAAGTAACTTTTCACCGAAACTAAATGATAAAAAAGTGGATTTGACTGGAGTATCCACAGGATTGTATTTGTTGCATGTTACATTCAATAACAACAAAACCAAAACGGTAAAGTTCTGGAAGAAATAAGCATATCTTTTCGATATAGTTTTAAAAGAGGTAAGATTTTTGAATCTTGCCTTTTTTGATTTAGTAACGTTATGGCGCTTGGCACAGTGGCGGATTTCGGAGCACGAAACTGTCAATACACCACAAAAGCTGATGCGAGGTAGAATGTTCAATTAACCACGTCACCCGCCATTGAGCCAAACTGCTTTTATGTGCCGTATTTTTATATGTCATTAAAGTATTTTTCAATTTCAATTATTGCATTGTCAAGTCCGTTTTCGTTCCTGATTTGTTGTCCAACTATTGAAACATTATTTTCTGTTTCCTTTGCTTGAACTTTTTGAATAGCTGAGATTAGTTTGTCAGCTGATAAAGTTTTAACAGGTATATGAACACCTAATTTCTTGCGTTCAACTATTTTTCCCCAAGTTGGTTGGTCTGTATAAAACGAAACAATGATTACTGGCAAATTGTGTCTTAACATCGTAGCCAAAGTTCCTGCTCCTCCGTGAAAAACTCCAACCTTACATTTTGGTAAAATAGTTTCGTGATTTACATATTTTGTAATGAATAGATTTTTATTTCTGGGTAAGTTGTTGAACTGCGACCAACCTGTGCAAAACAAAATGCGTTCATTTGTCTGTTCTAAAATTTCTGTCAATATTTTAATAAACTTTTCAGTATTACCAACTCCATTACTTCCAAAACCTATATAAATTGGCTTGTCGCCTTGCTCTAACCATTCTGTAAGTTCAGTTGGTATTATGTCCAAAAAATGTTCGTCTCTTTTATGTTTAGGAATGTTTATAAAACCCGTGATTTTATGATGGCTTTCCCAGTCTTTTGGCTGTGGAATTAATGATTGACTAATGCAATACAAGTCCAATATTTTTTGTTTGTCAAGATAGGTAACCAAATTTTCTTTTAAAATAGGTAAACCAAGTTCTTGTCTATATTCATTGGTATCTTGTTTGATAAATTTCCAAAAGAAACCTTGTGCAATTTTATAGGTCAGTTTATTGTACCAAGAGAAATTGAAAAAATCAAAGTCGCCCAATGGAAATTCTTTTGTTGGAACAACAGGTGGCATAAAATAAGTTAATGCCACTTTCTTATTCTGCTTTTCTGCAATGGCACTTACAATTGGTAGCGTCATCGAGTTGGCAATAATGAAATCAACTTTTGAAATAGCTTCGAAGTAACTTTTTCTCAATGGTTCTCTGTTGTCGTGAAGCACTTTGAAATAATATTTCATCAACTTTATAGCGTTTTCTGTTTGTAAAATGCTTCGTCCTTCTGTTGAGTTCATCATCGTTTCTGCATTTCCCCAAAGAGGTTGAAATGGCACACCAAAACCTTCTACAAATGCTTTAAAGTCTTCTGTTGCTGAGATTGTTACCTTGTGTCCTTTGTCAATAAGTCCAAGAGCTAATGCAACATATGGTTGTAAGTCGCCACGAGTTCCGTATGTAAATATTCCTATATTCATGTCACAAAGGAATCAATAATACTACACTTTCTTTTTAGCATAAACTAAAAAATTAATATTGTTTTCGGATTCTGCTTAATGTTACCTGATTCATTCCAAGATATGAGGCTATATATCCTAATGGAACTCTATTAATCAAATTGGGATATCTATATACGAACTCATTATATCTTTCTTTTGCCGAAAATAATTGTTGAGTGTCAATTTTATGTTGAAGGAATAAGATTGTATTAATTGCAACTAAACGACCTAATCTCTCAATGTCGTGATGTTTTTGATAAAGTTTTTCCAAATCATTAAATGAAACACTAACTAACTCTGTATCTTCTAATGTTTCTATACTGTGGCGAGTATTTTTAACAGGAAAATTTCTAACCGTCGCACCAATTATCATATTCTCCATACCAAACCAATCGGTTATTTCTTTGCCATCATGATAAAAAAAGGCTCTAACTATACCTTTTTTTATGAAATATAATTTTTGGGAAGCAGAGAGTTCTGGAACGAAAATTTGCTTTTTAGGCACTTCTTCAACTGATAAATATTCATTGATGTCATGAATAGCCGATTCACTTAATTTTGAAATGCTAGTTAAATATTTAATAAAAATGTTCATTGGTTTGCTGCGTTGTTGTAATATGGCACATAACTTATAAATTGGCAAATGTTCCTTTTTCAAATATGTAAAATTATTTATAATCATTTGTACTTAATTACATTCGCATTTTCATTTCCAAATATAACAAAAAAAGCCTCAGATGGAGACTTTTAGGGTATAGCGTTCAACAACACATTATTTTATGGCTTCTTCATATTTCTCGTTGACTTTGGTCCAATTAATAATATTAAAAAACGCCTCAATATATTTTTTTCGTTTGTATTGGTAGTTCAAATAGTAGGCGTGTTCCCAAACGTCGAGCGCTAGGATAGGAGTTCCTTTAATCGTGGCATTGGGCATTAAAGGATTGTCTTGGTTTTGCGTGCTGGTAATTTGTAATTTTCCTGCTTTGTCGGTAACTAGCCAAGCCCAACCAGAGCCAAACTGCTTGGTCGCGGCATCTTCAAATTGGGTTTTAAAAATCTCAAAAGAACCAAAATCTCTAGTAATAGCTGTAGCCAAAGTGTCTTTAGGCTGTCCACCCGCTTTAGGAGCCATACATTCCCAAAAAAGACTGTGATTGTAATAACCACCAGCATTGTTTCGTAAATCGGCATTGCTAACGTCTAGTTTTTTCAGGATGTCTTCAATGGTCATATTTTCCATTTCAGTTCCAGCAATCACTTTGTTCAAATTGTTAGTGTAGGTAAGATAATGTTTGGAGTAATGCATTTCCATGGTCAAGGCATCAATATGTGGTGACAAGGCTTCATAGGAATACGGTAGTTTTAGCATTTCAAAGGCACCTTCATCCGCTTTTACATCATCGGGTACACCAATGGTCATTTTTTCCTCGGCAGTGGGCAGTGGTACTTCAACCACTTCGGTTAGTTTTTTATCATTACATGAAAGCAACACAAGTGTAAATACAACTAGGAGTAGGAGCTGTTTCATTTTCATAAAAAGTTTATTTTTTAACAAGGGAATGAATCATTTCAATGTAACATTCTTTTGCTTCGTCTGCAGTGAGATGGCTAATTTGCATCCATGCATTGGTCTTGAAAGCATCTCGGATATGATTTGATGAAGATTGTTTTAGACTTAAATTCCCAAAAGTAGCTTGTTTGTAGTAAGCATACAGTCGCAACTGAACGTCTTGAGGCAAGGAAGCCTGTGTCATTTCCTCAGCTATAGCCAGCGCTTCTTCAAAACGAGTATCTAAATCTTTTGGTGTCATTTAGGATTTTATAGCGATAATGGTTTTTCCTCCCACCGCTTTTTCGTTCAATTTCACATTAATTTCAGTGCCCAAAGGTAAAAATAAATCTACTCTTGAACCAAATTTTATAAACCCAGCATCGGTTCCCTGAATTACTTGTGTACCTTCCTCGGCATAATTTACGATACGTTTGGCTAGTGCTCCAGCAATCTGACGGTATAAGATGTCACCAAAAATTCTATTTTCCACCACAATTGTTGTTCTTTCGTTTTCGGTACTCGCTTTTGGGTGCCAAGCCACGAGGTATTTACCAGGATGGTATTTGCTGTATTTTACTTTTCCGTTTACCGGATAGCGTGTCACATGAACGTTGATAGGCGACATGAAAATGGACACTTGTAGCCTTTTGTCTTTGAAATATTCTGCTTCAAAAACTTCTTCAATTACGACCACTTTTCCGTCTACTGGTGCAATGATGTGATGGTCGTTTATGGCAACCTCTCTTTTCGGATTTCTAAAAAATTGAAGAATCATGATAAGCAGAAACAAGACTGTAATTTCAACCGCTTTTTGTAACCAAAATAGGGTAATAAAATTATCTGCTAACAGTAAAAATACCACAGTTAAAGTGGTCGCAATAAGGATTATTTTTCCGCCTTCTTTATGAAACATAATATAAAATTTGATAGAATAAATATATAAATGGTGCTACAAATATAACACTATCTAACCGATCTAAAATACCTCCATGACCAGGCATAATTTTCCCACTGTCTTTAACGCCAGCAATTCGTTTGAATTTAGATTCAATTAAATCGCCAATGGTTCCAAAAATGCCTACTATAAAAGCGATTCCAATCCAAATATTTGTTGCACCTTCAATGTAAAATTTAGAAATGAGAAAGCTGACTATTACAGCAAAAACGACTCCGCCAAGAAAACCCTCAATTGTTTTTTTTGGTGAAATACGTTCAAATAATTTATGTTTACCAATGGATTTTCCAACAAGATAGGCAAAGGTATCATTAGTCCAAATAAGTAAAAAGACGCTGATAATAATTTTAGGATTGTAGCCTTGAATTCCAAAGGGTAGTTTGGTTATTATAATAAAAGGAAAGATAATGTATCCTAAAAGATAGACATACTTAGACAGAAAATCGACAGGAAAATTTCTTTGACTAAAAAGAAATGCAATTGATTTTACAGATACAAATAGAGTAATGCCAAGGAGTATCAAATCATAGGTTCTGTTGAATCGAACCTTATAAAATAATCCAAACAGTAGCAAAGCGATACCTATTGGAAGTATTTTTTGAAGTTGAACCAATTCACAGAATTCAACAACAGCAAGTAGTAGAAAGATTCCAAATAAAATAAAAAAACTTTCGGCAGAAAATCGAATCGAAGTCAGCAATAGAATTACATAAACAGCACCTGATAAGGATCTCTTGAGCGTTTCGTTCATCTTAGAGATCTTCTAAAAGCAACAAATAAAGATTTTTTGGCGCACTTCCGTATTGTAGGAAGTCTTCTTCTTTGGCTTTCTCAAAATATTTTATGGTAGTAATATTAGTAGGATAATCTTTGTCGTATTTCTTTTTAATTACCCGAAGTCCATCACTTTTACTTTCGATAATTTGACTTGTGGTAGCAATAACAACAATGTTTACAGGTAAATCGTTGGGTTTATTTTGCTTGATTTGATTTGAAGAAAAAAGAATTGAACCTTCGTCGGCAATCAAATTTTCACAGCTGGCTAACAAAAATTTTGGGTTGCTAGGTTTGATATAGGATAATTTGTTTTCTTCAAGCATGCTGAAAAGCTTAGGCTCGTAGCACACTGCTTCTTTTTCAAACCAGTCGTTTTCTTCTAGTATGTTTTCAAATTGTTCTTTAAGTTCAGTAAGGTTTTCACAATATAAAAATTTACCTCCGTTCTTTTTGAAGTTGAAAGTAAATTTTTCGTCCACAGGAGCCGATAGATTGGCTTGTAAACTATTGAATTCACTGATTTTTTCCTCTTCGGAGGAATCATTGCCAGAACCAAAAAATTTTCTGAAAAGACTCATATTTTTTATTGAAACGATTAATTTGTTTTTGAAAACATCCAAAGATAAAAAAATCTTAATTCAAAAGCATTTTTGAATTAAGATTTTTTAAAATTATTGTAATTTTTGATTACAAAGAAGTTTCTTCTTGTAAATTGAGATCGAAATTACGCTTACCGAAGATTTCCTCTAAATCATCCTTGAAAATGACTTCTTTTTCTATCAAAATATCGGCAAGTTGATTTAATTTGTCTTTGTTCTCTTCGAGAATTTGTATCGCTCTTTGGTATTGACTTTCAATTAGAGTCGATATTTCTTTGTCAATTAGCATTGCAGTTTCCTCGGAATACGGTTTTGAAAAACTATACTCGCTTTGTCCTGTTGAATCGTAATAGGTTACGTTTCCTATTTTGTCGTTCAAACCATAAATGGTAACCATGGCTCTGGCTTGTTTCGTAACTTTCTCTAAATCACTCAAAGCACCTGTTGAAATTCGATTGAAAATGACTTTTTCAGCTGCTCGTCCTCCCATAGTAGCACACATTTCATCCAGCATTTGGTCAGGTCTCACAATCAATCGCTCTTCAGGTAAATACCATGCGGCACCTAAACTTTGACCACGAGGAACAATAGTTACTTTTACTAATGGTGCAGCATGTTCCAACATCCAGCTAACAGTAGCATGTCCAGCTTCATGAATGGCAATGGCTTTCTTTTCGTCGGGAGTGACAATTTTGTTTTTCTTTTCTAATCCACCTACTATACGGTCAACAGCATCAAGGAAATCTTGTTTGTCAACTGCTGTTTTGTTATTTCTTGCAGCAATTAGTGCAGCTTCATTACATACATTAGCGATGTCAGCTCCTGAAAAACCTGGAGTTTGTTTGGCAAGGAAGTCGGTGTCTAATCCTTCTACTTTTTTCAAAGGAGTCAAATGCACTTCAAATATTTCTTTACGCTCTCTAATATCTGGTAAATCAACAAAAATTTGTCTGTCAAAACGTCCAGCACGCATTAAGGCTTTATCCAATACGTCTGCTCTGTTGGTAGCTGCAAGAACAATCACATTAGAATTGGTTCCAAAACCATCCATTTCAGTCAGTAATTGGTTTAGCGTATTTTCACGTTCGTCATTTCCTCCAGAGATGTTGTTTTTTCCTCTAGCACGACCTACAGCATCAATTTCATCTATGAAAATAATAGCAGGTGATTTTTCTTTGGCTTGTTTGAACAAATCTCTAACACGAGAAGCTCCAACACCTACGAACATTTCCACAAAATCTGAACCCGATAGGGAGAAAAACGGAACCTGAGCTTCACCAGCAACGGCTTTGGCAAGTAATGTTTTTCCAGTTCCCGGAGGACCAACAAGTAAGGCTCCTTTTGGTATTTTACCTCCTAAATTGGTATATTTCTCTGGGTTTTTAAGAAACTCTACAATTTCTTGAATTTCTTCTTTGGCTCCTTCAAGACCAGCAACATCTTTGAAGGTTGTTTTTATATCTGTTTTTTCATCAAAAAGTCGGGCTTTTGATTTTCCAATATTAAAAATCTGTCCACCACCGCCTGCAGCACCACCGCTCATTCGTCTCATGATGAAAATCCAAATACCTACGATAATCAGTATAGGCAATAAACTTATAATGATGTCCGACCAATTGTTTTTGGGTAGAAAATTATAATCTTTTAATTTTCCTTCTTTTACAGCGTTTTCAAGTTTGTTTTGAAAAATTTCGTCGTTTCCAATATCAAAAACATAATGAGGCCCTTTTGTATTCGGGCGATTCAATAAATCTTTGGCAACAGCTTTATGATAGGGTTCTTTTAAAGCATTTGGAGTTAAATAAACTTCAGCTTCAGATTTGTTGTAAACAATTACTTTTTGGACTTCTCCTTTTTCTAAAAAGGTATTAAATTTTGATGAAGTAGTTTTCGCCGCTTCTTGAAAACTAGAACCGCCAGAAAAAACACTGATTAATAAAAATATCAATACGATTCCTACATATATCAACCATGAAGGAATTTTAAGCTTATTTGGATTGGGTTTACTCTCGTTAGCCATTATAAATGATTTCTTTTAATATTTGTTTTGAATTGTAGTGATTTTTGCATCGCCCCAAAGACCTTCAATGTTGTAATATTCTCTGATATGTTTTTGAAAAACATGTACAACAATATTCACATAGTCCATTAATACCCATTCGGCATTATCGGTTCCTTCTACGTGCCAAGGTTTGTCTTTGATTGCTTTTGATACTGTTTTTTGAACTGAGTTAACAATTGCGTTAACCTGCGTATTTGAATTTCCGTTGCAAATTATGAAGTAATCACATGAAGAATTATCTATTTCTCTTAAATCTAAAATGTCAATATCATTTCCTTTTACTTCCTCAATTCCTTTGATGATGTTGGCCAGAAGAACATCATTATTTATTGCCTTTTTTGTCATCTATTTTTTTGTCTAAGTTTGCAAAGTTACCACTTTTTGTGATTATTTTTGAACCTTAACATAACATTAAATTCTGTTTCACAAATTATTTATTATGAATGTAATCAAACTCGATGCCATAGATTCTACAAATGAATTTTTGAAACGGTTTTTGAATGAGCAACAGCTTGAAAATTACACTGTTATTACCGCAGAAAACCAAACTAAAGGAAAAGGGCAAATGGGTGCTGTTTGGGAATCGGAAACTGGTAAAAACTTAATAATGAGTGTCTTGATTACGGATTTTATCACAGATATCAATCAGATTTTTAATTTAAATTGTATTGTTTCTCTGTCGGTAATCCAAGTATTGCAGCAATACAGCATACCAAAATTAAGCATCAAATGGCCAAACGACATTATGTCAGACACCAAAAAAATTGGTGGCATTTTAATTGAAAATAGTATCAAGAATGATGGAACCATTTTTTCAGTAGTGGGTTTGGGGCTGAATTGCAATCAGACTAATTTTGAACATTTGCCCAGAGCATCTTCATTAGCAGCTGTAACCAATCGTTTTTTTGACAAAGAAGAGCTTCTTTTATTGATAGTAGATAAGATGAAGAAAAATAGTTTGTCTTGGCAAAAGCAATCCGATTTGATGTGGCAAAGTTATACAGACATGCTCTTTAAAAAAGGAATTCCAATGCCATTCCAAGATGCTAATGGTCAAAACTTCATGGGAATCATTCAAGGTGTTTCCTCTATTGGTAAACTTCAAATTCTTTTAGAGGATAATACCATTGCAGAATTTGACCTCAAAGAAATTCAACTTTTGTATTAAGTTTACAGTTTGAATTCGTCGCCTAAATAGAAGTTAATCAGAGCGTTATTAAACAATAATTCATATTTAGATTGAATCAATTCAGCTTGTGCATTGTTATAGGCTACCTTGGTTACATTGAGTTCGGTGATGTTAATTTTTCCCAATTCAAATTTTAAGGCGTCTGCTTCGTAACTTTTTCTTGAAAATTCGAAACCCAAGGATGAAGATTCATTTTTCTTTATTGCCGTTTTGGTATCTGCTATGGCTTTCAAAACTTCTTTAGACAAATTATTTTGAGTAATTTGAGTATCTAATTTTGATTGTTTGTAGTTCAATTTACTCGTCTTTATTTTAGAGAAATTAGTCATCTGACTGAAAATAGGTATAATTAAGTTCAATCGTAAACCTCTAGAATAGTTGAGATCTATTTGATCATCATTGGATATAAAAACTCCTTTGTCAAAGTAATTATCAGTATAATTTGAGCCCGCCAGAAATCGTAAACTTAAGGTTGGATAGAGTGAAGAGCGAGCTAAAGAAAGGTTGGTTCGAGCCTTACTTTCTCTCAAAACACTCATGTTGTAATTGGGATTAATCTCAATCGCTTTTTTTGTCAAAGAATAAGGATTTTCATCCAAGAGTTTGTTTTTATTGATATCTGTAGTAGGGCTAATCAAAGTAATTTCTTTTTCTAACGGAATGTTCATCAATTGTTTGATACTGATAAGATTATCTACCAAATGATTTTCATTCGTTATTAAATTTAATTCTTCTCTGGCTTTTTGGGATTTTATTTTAAATACTTCACTTTCAGCAACAACACCAGAATTGAATTTTAGAATAGCCAGTTCCAATTGTTTTTCACTGGATTGTATTTGTTCTTTATTGGCAGCTATTATTTCTTGTAAGTAGAGTATGGTGATGAATTTTTGAGCCAAGTCAATACTAATTTCGTTTTGTACTTTTTTGATATTGATTCTTTGAATTTTCAGCTCTTCTTTAGTCGATTTTATCGTGTTGATGGTTGAAAATCCTGAGAATAAATTGAATACAGCATTAACTCTTCCAGAATAAATTTTTAAATCTTGATTGACAAACTGGTTGGTGTTTTGGTCAATTTCTCTACCCCAAGAATTTCTATTTTCGGCTTCACCATATACATTGGGCAACAGTTTTCCATAACTGGATTTGTATTGGTATGATGCTATTTTTTCATCATTTAATGCGCTTTTTAGTAATAAATTATTTTTTAAGGCTAGATTCAAGCAGTCACCAAATGTTAGCGCATCCTGTGCAAATAGGGTGTTTGAAAAAATGAAAAGTATAATGAGTAGGACATTTTTTTTCATAAGATGTATTAATGAGTGCTATTATCAATTTTATTAAATAATTTTTTGATGATGTATTGAAAAAGTTTCATTTTCTCAATAATAACCTCTCCTTTGAGCTTATATCCTGCTTTCAGTTGAATATTAGGATTATATTTCTTGATATCAGCAAGACAGTAAAAGGTTCTGTCAACATCTGAAGGCGATACATAGGTAATGTTTCCCTTAATCGCTCCAAATCGATAGTAATTATAGGCGTCTAATTTCAAATTAATTTCTTGCCCATTTTTGATATAGGTAAGGTCTTTTTCATCCAGAATCACCTTAGCATAGAAGTTCTCTTTTTTAGGAGCAATTATGGTTAATAAGTCATTTTTATTGGCAATTTCAACATTTTGTCTCGCATTAAAAAGATTGGAAATAGTGCCATGTATTGGAGAAATAATGATTAATTTTTTCAATTCGTCTCCAATGTAATTCAGATTATATTTACCATCTTTAATCATCGTTTGAAGTTCTAAAACATCTCTACGGTAATTCTGAATTTGATTGTCTACATCAATGATATTGCGTTTTAAGTCATTTTTTGTTCGGCTGTAATTATTGTGTAGATTTTCAAAATCATAATTTTTAACACTATAATTCGACTTAATGTCAACCTGCACTTTTTTGTCGTCTAGATTTCTATTTTTGGTATCGGTCATTTCATATCTCGAAATGGCGCCTTTGGCATACAAAATAGAATCCGTTTTGAATTTATCTGTTAGAATAGATGTTTGTTGAGACGAAAGATTGATTTTGTTGTTCAATGAACTAATCTCCATAGCCGTTTTTTTACGGTCAGTAGAATAGATTCTAGACTGAATATTTAACAATTGAATTAACGATTTTTTTCTATCTAAAGTATTCTCAATCAGTTTATTAATGATATCTATTTTATGTTCCATAGAAGCAACATCGGTGTTTAATACATCATAGTCTGATTTGGTCTTTTTGTTCTCTAAAACAAATAAGGTATCTCCTTTTTGTACTTCTTGACCTTCTTTTACCAATACTTTTATAACTCGTACTTCATTAGGAGCATTAATTTTGAGCTGAGGGGTATCTGAAAAAATCTGTCCTTCTTTGAAGCTTACGGTATCGTTAATGTTGAGTGTAAAGATTAAAATAATGGAAATAACCAGAAACGCTACTAAAATTTTGTTTAGAATTTTAATAAAGTTGATTGACTTCGTGTTGTAAAAGTTTGAGTTCTCCATTTGTAATTTTATATTTATCGGAAAAGTTAATGTTGTTTATAGGTTCATGAGAAATGATAATGTAGATTTTAGTAGCATCATTATCAATTAACGATTCTACTTTGTTTCTGGATTCGATATCCATTCCAGAGAGTACTTCGTCGAGTATTACTAATTCGGCATTAGAAAATAAGGCACGTAACAAAAGTATTTTTTTACGTTGTCCTGTGGATAAATTTTTCCCGTTCTCATTAATAATAAAATCCAAACCATCTTCTTTTGAGGCGATGAAATCATAGAAGTTGATTTTTTTTGCCATTTCAATAATGTCGGCGATAGAAATATCCTTACCTAGCGCAATATTGTTTTGAATGGTATCATTGAATAAAATATCTTCATTGGTAACTAGTAATATTTTATCTCGCATTCGGTCTTCATTGTAGAACTTTTTATCGTTGTCATTAATGAGTATAGATCCCGAATGGGGATGATACAACGTAGTCAATATTTTACTAAATGTTGATTTACCCGAACCATTTTGACCTTCAACCTTGATTTTATCGCCCTTATTAATTTTTAGGTTGATATTTTTCAGCACCATTTCATTCGGCAAGTAGCCAAAATTGATATTCTTGAATTCGATTTTATCAATACTAAAATCTTTAATTCCTTTTCCATTCACTTTTTTGGCTTGTTCATCAAAGTCCAAATAGCGTTTCAAAATCACTTCATTTTCCTGCAGCGTCATGTTGTCGTCAAGAATCCCTTTTAACGATGAGAAAATCTTAGACGATAATGCAATAAAAGTAACTATTTGACCAAGAGTAATGATTTGCGTTTCAATAGCAGATTTTGTCAGAAACACCATAATCAAAACGGAAAAAACAATTACAATAACAGCAACAACCAACTTGTTAATTAAATCTACATAACCATTACGAAGTTGTATTTTCAAATAGCCATTGATGCTATTGTAGATTTTATTAGAATGGAAGCGCTCAATTTTAAAACTTTTGATTACTTGAATTCCATCTACTTTTTCCATCATTTTAGAGATAAAATCGGCTTTTCGAATATAACGCAATCTTTCGTTTTGTTTCAAGTAAGGGGTTATAAATTTGAACCACAAAAAGAACAACACCATTACCGCAACAACAATAAGCGTTAGCATTTTATCAATGAAAAATAAAATACACAAAGAGTAAATCGATACGATGATGTCCACCAAAATTCCTGTGAAAAACTTCATGAAGAAGGTTTTCAATTTCATCGAATCGCTCACACGCTCCATCAAATCTCCTTTTTTATAGGAATGGATGTATGAAAGTGACGAATTATTGATTTTATCATCAAATGAAAATAAGAAATAACGGTCTAGAGCATTACCCAAGTGGATACTCACGAAATTTTTATACAGGGTAGTAAAAATGTCGAATATCTTATAAATACCTAATCCAATGGCAAATAATACTAAAGTATTTAAATTGTAAGTAGGTAAAACGTTGTCAATTAATATCTGATTGGTAAATACGGCAATCTGAGCAGTTGTTGCAGAGAAAAGTGCCGCAAAAATATAGATGTACCACAATTTTTTGTACTCACCCAATTGCTTGAACAGTTTCCAGTACAAACTTCTGTTTTCTTCCTGAGGATAGTTTACGGTTTCTTCTTTTTCTTGGTCTGATTTTACAACAAGGATAAGAGGAGAATTGTTTTTAATTTTTCCTTTTTCAAGTTCAAGGCTCTTAAAGCTAGTTGGAACACTTGAAATCTCTTGGTTTTTTAATAAATCATCAAGGAAGTTTCTCTCAGCCTCACTATTTTTAAATCCAAAACTTTCTTTAAGGTATTTAAAATAAGTAAGTTTATTAAAAAGTGTTGCATGACCATTGTTTACAAGAGCAACATCAAAATTAATGTTGTACTCTTTTAAATCTTGGGAACAGATAGCGAGAATTTTGTCTTCAGTTTCAGCTAAATCCCAATTGTTTTTTACAAAATGAGAGAGCTTTTTAATTTCTTGAAGTGATAAATAGTATTGACTTCCTTTGCTAGGATCATATACTTTAAATCTTTTATTTTTTAATTCATTGATGACTACATAATGTAATCCTCTTTTGTTTTGAATTGGAATGATGAAAGGAAATAAGTCATTCAAATGAGCTTCGTTTCCGTTGATGTAATTAACATCTAGCAGTTTGAATTGAGCATTAAAGCCATTTGCATTCAGAAAGTCTTTTAAATCTGCTATTCGGGTACCTTTTTCTTCAACGGGGATATTTTCCTCGATATATTTTCGAGAAATATCTTTTTCATAAATGTTGAAAATGGTCTTAACTGCACTAATTCCGCAGTCGTTACTTTTCAATTGTGGGTCGGTTTTTGGCATAGATTTGGGGGTTTATCTAATCCAATTAAACATTAACATAATGTTATTTAATTGTTTGCTAATTATTACAGAACAATAGTACTCATATTTAATTAATCCCACTAAATTTCTCTATAACTAACCTGAAAACTCGTTAAAATGACATTTTTTTTAATTTTAAGGTACAAAAAAAGTCTTTCAGTTTTTACTAAAAGACTATAGTTCATTGATTTACAAAATACTGTTTTACAGCTTGTTCATATTCCCTGCCAGAGTTTCAATAAATTTTCCAATAGGACCTTTTATCATCATGGCCATCATAGGATTGAATTCGCCTTCAAAAAAAAGTTGTACAGCTGATGTGTTTTCAGAAACGCTGTCAATGTTAGCAGTGAGCGTAAAGGGTAATTTATCGCTTGCAGCACCTAAGACAATTTTGTTGGGAGCTACTTTTTCCTTCATCTTCAATTTGATTTCAGGCATACCTTTTAAACCAAAAATGAAAGCATCCTCACCAAGAACTTCAAACTTTGCAATTGATTCTGGCATTAGCGTTTCAAAATTTTTTACATCAGACAGCGCATCAAATAGATACTGAGCTGATTTTTCTATAGTAACCTTAGGACTTTCTAGATTCATTATATGTTATGTATTAGGTAAAAGAATTAAGCTTCAACACCCCAACTGTCTGGAGCAAGATTCCATTCTTTCAGTAAAGCAAGTTCTTTTTCTGTAATGTATTTTTTATTCACTGCTAAATTGAGTAAATTGTCGTAGTTACTCAAAGTGAAAACATCTAGGTGAGATTTTTTAAAATTTTCTTCAGCAATATCAAAGCCATAGGTAAAAATGGCGACCATACCCTTAACATTAGCACCAGACCTTCTCAATGCATCAACGGCAAGTAAACTACTATTACCCGTACTGATTAAATCTTCAACTACAACTACGTTTTGTCCTTTTTGCAGAAAACCTTCCACTTGGTTTTCTCTTCCGTGTTTTTTTGGTTCAGGACGCACATACACAAACGGGAGTCCCATATATTCCGCCACCAGCATACCAATTCCTATTGCTCCGGTAGCTACACCAGCAATAACATCAGGTTTTCCAAATTGCTTTTCAATATTTTTAGAAAACTCCTCTCGAATATAATTTCGTATAGCAGGAAATGACAGTGTCATCCTATTGTCACAATAAATAGGAGACTTCCAACCCGAAGTCCATGTAAAAGGATTTTTCGGATTCAATTTAATTGCATTTATTTGCAAAAGCAACTCGGCTGTTTTTTCGGCTGTGTCTTTATTAAAAATCATAATACAAATGTATAAAGTTTTTGTCAACGATAAACCGCTTTTTTTAACTAATGAAATCGTAAAAGAAACCGATTTTCAACTCTTTTTATTGGAAAGTATTGATATTAAGAAGATTATAGTTAAGATGTTTAACAATAAAATCAAAAAATGTTATTTATATTACCCAGACGAAAAGGTGATTTTTAAAAAATTGAAGGAAAAAATCCCTGTTCAGCGAGCGGGTGGAGGGTTTGTTTACAATAAAAAAGGGGAAGTTTTATTTATTTTCAGAAACGGAAAATGGGATTTGCCCAAAGGTGGAAAGAACAAAGGCGAGAAAATGTCTCATGCTGCCCTACGCGAAGTAGAGGAGGAGACAGGAGTGAATAAACTAAAAGTTACCAAAAAACTGCAAAAAACCTACCATATCTTCAAGCGTAATGGTAGGTACAAACTAAAAATTACCCATTGGTTTGAAATGACCTCCGATTTTGAGGGCACTACTGTAGGCCAAGCCGAAGAAGGCATCGAAAAAGTAGCCTGGCTCAATCCAGAACAAATCAAAGAAGCCTTGACCAATTCCTATGAAAATATAAAGTTATTATTTGAAGAGGAAAAGGTGGTATAAGTTGATTAATTTTCTACTACTTAATATTATAACTAAAACACATTATTTATGTAGTGTCAGTTTTATATCTTCTTCACATACTGTGTAATAATCACAATCATCTGTCCATCTACCTTTCCTTCAATGTATTCGGCGTTTTCATGGTCTAGTCTGATGTTGCGCACAGCAGTTCCTTGCTTAGCCACCATACTTGAACCTTTTACTTTTAAATCTTTGATTAAAACTACAGAATCTCCATGTTCAAGAATTACTCCGTTGCTATCACGGTGAACAATTTTAGTGTCATCATCCTCGCCTTCTCCCGTTGCTTGTGCCCAAGCTAGAGTATCTTCGTCTAAATACATTTGGTCTAGTAATTCATGATTGCGCAATCGGCTCAACATTCTCCACGCTACCACTTGAACAGGAAGGTGTTCACTCCACATGCTTTCATTCAAACATCTCCAATGATTGACATCTACTTTGTCTGGATTTTCTATTTGGTCAATGCAGGTTGTACAGGCTAAAATACTTTCATCGATTCCTCCTTTTTTAGTCGGAAGTACGGTATACACTTTTAAGTTTTCGGTTGCGCCACAAAGTTCACATTTTGAACCGCTGCGTTTGTTTAATTCTCTTTCGATACTCATTATAATGGCTTTTATTTTATATTTATTTAAAATAGTTCTTATTTTACTTTCACCGAGTCGGGAACCAATATTTCATATTGTCCACCGTTTCGAATCACATCACGAACAATACTCGAACTGATAAAAGACGTTTTGGATGCTGTTAATAGAAATACGGTTTCAATCTTAGATAATAAACGATTGGTGTGCGCTATGGCTTTTTCAAATTCGAAATCTGCTGGGTTGCGCAGTCCACGGAGGATGAAATTGGCTTTGAGTTTTTGACACAAATCGATGGTTAGACCTTCATAAGTGACAACACTCACTTTTGGTTCGTCGGCAAAGGCTTCCTTTATAAAACGAGTTCTTTCTTCAATAGAAAACATATACTTTTTTTCGGCATTGACACCAATGGCAACGATGATTTCATCAAATAAAGGAATACTTCTTTTAATGATGTCATAATGCCCTAAAGTAATGGGATCAAATGAACCAGGGAATATCGCTTTTCTCATTTTTATAATATTAAAATGGAACTCGGATGAAACGGATTTTCAAACGCAGATGTTAACGGATTTTTTAATTTATTTTTAAACAATAATTTCACGATGCAATTTGAATTTTATGCTCTCTATCAGCAGCATAAGAAAGACAGGCCTTGATTTGATTTTCATTAAGCTCTGGAAAGTCTTCAATAATTTCTTTTACAGAGATTCCATTTGCCAACCAATTTAAAACATCAAAAACTGTTATTCTTGTTCCAATTATAGTTGGTCTCCCAAAACGGATTTCAGAATTTATTGCGATATATTGTTCGTAGTCAATCATAACGATTTCGTTTTTCACAAAGTTAACCAAATAATTGTTTTATTTAACCTAAAGCCAATTCAATAGCGTTAGTAAACAAATCTTCTAATGAAATTCCAGCAGCTTTGGCTTGTTGTGGAATCAAACTTTCTGTGGTTAATCCCGGAATGGTATTCATTTCTAGCATATGAGGTTCGCCATCTACAATGATGAATTCACTTCTAGAGAAGCCTTTCATTTTCAAAACTTCATAAGCACGTTTGGCAATAGCACTTACTTTCTCAGTCATTTCAGGAGAAATTCGCGCTGGAGTGATTTCCTGTGATTTTCCTAAATACTTGGCTTCATAGTCAAAGAAATCATTCTCAGAAACGATTTCGGTAATAGGTAAAACAGTTATTGTGCCTTTGTAATTAATCACACCAACAGAAACCTCAGTGCCATCAAGGAAGCTTTCGATGATGATTTCATTATCTTCTTTATAGGCTACTTCTATAGCAATAGGTAATTCCGCTTCAGTTTTTACTTTGGAAATTCCAAAACTAGAGCCTGATTTATTGGGTTTTACAAAACAAGGCAATCCCACCTTGTCCACAATTTCTTTTGTATCGATGTGTTCCCCTTTGTTGAGGTAATAGGAAGTAGCCGTTTTTATTCCGTAAGGTTTTAAAACCGAGAGTAAATCTCTTTTATTGAACGTTAATGCAGATTGATAATAATCGCAAGAGGTTTGAGGAATTTGAAGTAATTCAAAATAGGCTTGCATCAAACCATCTTCACCTGGTGTGCCATGAATCGCATTAAAAACCGCATCAAAAGTAATTTTGGTTCCGTTTACAGTCACAGAAAAATCATTTTTATCCATGGGGAATTCAGCCTCATTGTCATCAACATACACCCATTTTTCTTTAAAAATATGAATGCGAAAACCAGTGTATTTGGTTTTGTCTAAATAGTTATAAACGACATTACCACTGATGAGTGAAATTTTATATTCGCTGGAGTAGCCTCCCATGATGATTGCAATGTTTTTCATGCAGTTTTCTTTTTCTTTTTTGTGAGTGATACTAATGATGAAATTCCTGAAACAGGGTTAATTCCCTATATTTTTTAACAAAAGTATTATTTTTTTTGGAACCAAGAGACGGTTTTTCATTTAATCCTTTTTTTAAAAGTTGAAAAGATAAATCAATAAAAAAGACAGCTGAATTGCCGCTACAATTTTTATATCTTTGCTTCAAATAAATTTTATATGAGTTTACGAAATTATCTTACAAGTAGAGTTTTTTTCATACAACTATTGATTGCTACCGCGATTATTGCCATTTTAGGCTATTTGTTTATGCATTGGATTACTTACACCACACAACACGGTCATGAAATTACGGTTCCTGATTTGCGTAAACTTAGCGAGCAACAAGTAGAAGAAAAACTCGATGAACTCAATCTGGAGTATGTTCTTTTAGATAGCGTGGATTACAACAAAGATTTTCCAAAACACAGTGTTGTAGACCAAGACCCAATGCCGGGTGCTAAAGTAAAAGAAGATAGAAAAATTTATATCAAAATTAATTCATCAGGGTTTAAGACCGTTCGTATTCCGGACTTGATTGAGAAAACCTATCGACAGGCAATTCCCACACTTAAATCATTAGGACTTGAAGAAGGAAAAATTACCTACAAACCCTATTTAGGTAAAGATATGGTGCTTGAAATGTATCATAATGGAAAGAAACTAAATCCTGGAGATAAAGTCTTCAAATCTTCAAAAATTGACTTGGTTCTTGGAGATGGAAACGTAGGCTTTGAAGAAACTGAATTGGATAGCTTGGCACCAGCAACTGAAGAACTACCTGTGGATGGACAATAAAAATGATAATCAGGACATTTTGGAAGACGAATTGTACGAACATTTTAGATTTGATGTTCCAAAGGGGCAGTTGTTGTTGCGAATTGATAAGTTCTTGATGAATTTGATTCCCAATGCTACCCGAAATAAAATTCAAAATGCAGCCAGTGCAGGAGACATTTATGTGAATGATGTTCCAGTAAAATCCAATTATAAAGTAAAACCTTTTGATGTGGTGCGCATCTTGTTGTCGCATCCGCCATTTGAAAATCGGGTTGATCCTGAAAATATTCCACTAGATATTGTTTATGAAGATGACGCCTTGTTGCTCATCAATAAGCCAGCAGGCTTAGTGGTGCATCCCGGTCATGGAAATTACACGGGAACTTTAGTCAATGCGTTGGCGTATCATTTTGATAATCTACCCATGAACAGCAGTGAACGCCCAGGATTAGTACACCGGATTGATAAAGACACTACAGGACTTTTAGTGATTGCTAAAACTGAAGCAGCAATGACACATTTGGCCAAACAATTTGAAGCGAAAACGTCCGAACGCGAATACATTGCTCTCGTATGGGGAAATGTAAAAGAAGACGAAGGAACTATAGAAGGCAATATTGCCCGACATCTAAAGGATAGAATGCAAATGGCCGTTTTTGCCGACCCTGAAATTGGGAAACCTGCAATAACACATTATAAAGTGTTGGAGCGATTTGGCTATGTGACTTTGGTTTCATGTGTATTGGAAACGGGAAGAACACATCAAATTCGTGTTCACATGAAACACATAGGACATCCCTTGTTCAACGACGCCCGTTATGGAGGCGATTTAATTTTGAAAGGAACTACGTTTACCAAATACAAGCAGTTTGTAGATAATTGTTTTAAAATTCTACCGCGCCAAGCACTGCATGCTAAAACCTTGGGATTTACCCATCCTGTTACTGGAGAAATGATGCGTTTTGATACCGAATTACCTCAAGACATGAAAGATGCCATCGAGAAATGGAGAGGGTATTCCAAATCGAATAGGGTTGAGGAGGAAAATGATTAATGTAACCCGTTAGGCGTAATTATTAAAAACGTCAGTTCGAGTGTTTTTTGTGCAGTAAAACGGAACAAAAAAAGTATCGAGAACCGTTTTTAATGAAATTTTTCTTGTTCTCGATACGATTTTCTATCAAAAATCACTCGAACTGACGAAAAATTTCATCAAAAACTAATTACATCCAACGGGTTAATGTATTTAATTCATCAACTCCGCAAAAGTATCTCCTTGATTGATATCTCCTGATTTATATCCTTTAGTAAACCAATACATGCGTTGCTCTGAGGTACCATGCGTAAAGCTATCGGGTACCACATGACCTTGCATTTTACTTTGAATGGCATCATCACCTACGGCATTGGCGGCACTCAAAGCTTCTTCAATATCGCCAGATTCTAACATTTGATTCTGATTTTGATTGTAGTGTGTCCATAATCCAGCGAAGAAATCGGCTTGAAGCTCCAAGGCAACAGAAAGTTTATTGGCTTCGGCTTCTGATTTTCCTTCTTGCAATTGGCGCATTTTGGTAGAAGTTCCCAATAAATTTTGTACATGATGACCTACTTCGTGGGCAATAACATAAGCAATGGCGAAGTCACCACCTTGAGCACCAAAACGGGTTTTGAGTTCTTCAAAAAAGGCCAAATCCATATATACTTTTTTGTCGGCTGGGCAGTAAAATGGCCCTGAAGCTGAAGTTGCAGACCCACAAGCAGTTTCAACATTATTTCTGAACAATACCATTTTAGGTTCTTCATAGGTTAGACCGTTTTCTTCAAATATTTTTTTCCAAACATCTTCAGTGTCTGCTAGGACAGTACTAACGAATTCTCCCATTTCTTTATCGGCTGGAGATAATTCTTGTGTCGTTTGTTCGGTTTGTTGCCCTTGTTGTAGTTGTTCTAACAGCGGTGTTAGTTGTTGTGCATTTTGTCCACCAAAAAGGTTGATTAACAAAATAATGATTCCAATAGCACCGCCTCCGAGAGCTACTTTGCCTCCTGAAAGTCCTCTTCGGTCTTCCATATTGTCGCTTTGTCTTCTACCAATCCATTTCATATAGATACGATTTAATTTTTTAATATTATTTGTTTACAGTTGAATCCATTTAGAAATAATTTTTTCTAGAGTGTCCTTTACAAATGGTTTAGACGCATAATCATCCATTCCAGCGTTAATGCATTTTTCTTTTTCTCCGAGAACAGTTCCTGCAGTTAGGGCAATTATTGGGATGTGTTTTTCTTGCAATTTTCGAATTTCTTTGGTAGCCTCATAGCCATTCATTTCAGGCATTTGTATGTCCATGAAAATGATGCTTGGATTGGTTTTTTTAAATTGTTCAATGGCTTCAATGCCATCAGCTGCTTCAAAAATAGTGCAGTGTGGTATAATTTGTTTAATCAGAGTTTTTGCTAAAAGCATATTGATTTTATTGTCTTCTACTATGAGTACTAGGATATGTTCATTTTTGAGTTGATTTTTAGTGTTCAATTCTTTTCCTGAAGTTTCAGCAGTATTTTTTTCGTTTTGACTTTTTACACTGTTTTTAGAACTTAGGAATTCGACATCAAAGAAAAAGCAGCTTCCTTTTCCGAATTCGCTTTCCAGTTGTAAATGACTTTCCATTAAATTCAATAATTGATTAGAAATGGTCAATCCTAATCCTGTTCCACCAAATTTTTTGGTCATGGAATTGTCTTCTTGCGAAAAAGCCTGAAAGATTTTTTCCTGATTGGCTTTTTTAATTCCAATACCGGTATCCTTAACCATAAATCGCAATTTGCTTTTTTTGTTTTCGGATGCTAGCAGTGAGATGGTTAACTCGATTTTTCCTTTTTCGGTAAATTTTAGTGCGTTGCTCAACAAGTTGATTAAAATTTGTTTCAGTCGGATGTAATCTGCAGAAATGGATTTTGGAACATCTTCCTTGATGTCGAGAATTACTTCAATGTCTTTTGATTTGGCCTCGTATTCTATTAGTTCTATCACCTGATTACACAAGTCAATAACATTGTATTTTTCGATATGGAGTTCCAGTTTTCCGGATTCAATTTTAGAGAAATCTAGAATATCACACACCACACTCATCAGCGAATTAGCCGATTGATTGATGGTGTTCATATACTGTTTTTGAAAATCTTCTAATTTGGTATTCATCAGCAAATCGGTAAAACCAATGATTCCATTGAGTGGAGTTCGAATTTCATGACTCATGTTGGCCAAGAATTCAGACTTGGCTTTATTTGCTGCAACGGCATATTCCTTAGCTTTTATTGCATCTTCAGATTCTTTTTGTTTGGTAATGTCAAAATAAATTCCAACCGTGAATTCAATGACATTATTTTTCATAATGAAGCCACCAAATTCTTCTACCCAAATATATTCGCCACTTTTTCTTTTGATTCTATATACCGAATGAAAAGGAGTTCGTGTTTCTAAACTACTTTTTTGTTCATTTAAAACCCGCTCTTTATCATCGGGATGAATTAATGAAAGGAAGGAAAGATGATGTTCGACGAAGTCTGCTCTCGGATATCCTGTCAATATCTCAATTTTATCGTTCAGATAAATTTTTGTTGCGTTTTCATCAAATTTAGATAAATAGGCTGTTCCAGGAATATTGTTTGCGAGCAATCGGAATTTTTCTTCGCTCTCCAAACGCATTTGTGATTCTAAAGCTATGACAATCAAATCAGATACCGACCTAGCAAAACTGATATCTTCATTATCCCAATTTTTACTTTCTTTGATAGTTTCAAAACAGATAATGCCTTTCAATTCTCCATTGATAAAAACAGGAGTGTCAAGTAATGACGCAATTTCATTTTCTGGAATATAATCGATACAAAGTTCTTGAGTTGTTTGGTCAGAATAGACGTTTGAAGAGACAATTTGTTCTTCGTTTTCTATGATTGAAAAATAGTTTGGATATTGTTTTTTTGTAAGGATAATCCCTTTTTCAAATCCATTAGTGTTAGCGTTGTATAAATTGAGACATCTAATTTCGTTAGGAAAATAATCCCAGTAGCTGGCTCTATGTACTCCTAATGTTTTGGTTGTAATTTCGAGAATATTTTTTAGTAAAGTATCAAAACTTTCGTAGCTCGAATAGCTCTTTGCTGTAAAATCTTTGAGTGTTTCATTGTACTTTTGAATCTTTTCCTGTCTTTTAATTCGTTCTTTCTCGATATTTTTAATAATAGAAATATCACGAGCAATACCAGAATATCCAATAATTTCATTTAAATCATTTCTGCGAATAATTACCCTTTGAGAGACCCACAATTCTTCGCCATTTTTTTTCATTAACGGAAATTCTGTCGTGGGGAAATTATCTTCTTTGCCATCTAAATTTTGATAGAATTGCATGATTTTTTCCACATAATCTTTGTGGATAAATTCAGAATAGTTCTTGTGTAGAATTTCATTTTCAGAATAGCCTAGAACTTTGATGGTAAAATCATTAACAAAAATAAAATTGCCATCATCATCTACTTCAAAAATGATGTCGGTAGCACTTTGAATAAGATTTTTGTATTGATTTTGAATGCGATGCTCGTTGGTAACATCTTGACCAATTCCTATGATTAAATCCTTTGAAAATTTTTTATCTTTCCATTGGATGTATTTGTATTCGCCGTTTTTACATTTCAGTTTTCTTACATGTAATCGGTCATCTTTATAATCAATATGATAATCTTCTCCAATAAAATCGGGGTCTTCGGTTAGAATCCAAAAGTTCAATCCTTTAACTTCCTCTTGGGTGTATCCTAAAATATCAATTATGGTTTCGCTACAAAATGTAACTTCTCCTTTTTTGTTAGTAGCAATGGTGAGTGTATTTCCTTTATTAATAATTTCATTCAAAAACCGAAATTTATTTCTAGTATTCTGAGACATAACGTCTCTCATGTAATTGATAACCAAAACAATTACTGAAAAGTTCAATAAAATAACGTTTAGTTTTAGCTGTGTTTTATGATAAGTAAATAGGAAAAAAATATAACAGAAAATAAATCCAGAAAAAATGGAATATAACTTTATTGATTTTAAAATATCATAGGAAAAGAAATAAAAGATAATGAATCCAATAATACTTATAAGGTTAAAGTTCTGATGAATAATATTTCGCGATACAAAGCAAAAATATAAAAAGAATAAAGTGATGAAAATGATTCGCATTCGTCGAAATACAAATTCAATTTTTTTACTAACCAAATAGAGCAGTATAAAAAATATCCCTATACTACAGTTTATTAGCAGCAGACTTTTTTGTCTTACATTGAAAATTTCAAAGCTAATTTCAATAATTGGTAAAAGTAATCCTATGAATAAAGGATACAATTGGTACTCTTTATTGGTTGATTCAGCTTCAGATGATTTTTCTTCAAACTTGTCGTTTATGATGGAGCGGATTTTAACGATGTTGTATATTAAAATAATTCCTAAACCAATCACTATTAGTATAAAAAGGAATAGGGTGGTACTATCCAGAATAGACTGATTGAACATTTGAAAGTTTTTTATAAACATGAAAACCAGAGTTTTATGAAAAAAAATAAACTAAAATTGATACATCTAAATCTAATTTTGAAATGACATAAAGGTAATTTAGTCCATTTTATATACTTTAAATTGTAATTTAAGTTTAGAAATTTAAGAAATTATTTTTAATATAGAATGTATTATTTTGCTATTAATTTGAGTTTGGGTTTATTCATCAAATCCAATACTATCTTTATAAATAGAATAATACATCGAATAGATGAATGGAAGGGTAAAGAATATTCCAATACAAAAGCCGATAAGTCCTAGGAAGGCTATTATTACAGCTACAATTACTAAGCCTAATATGATAAAAAACTGTTTGGATACAATAGTACAACTTCCTTTGATTGCCTCAATTGCCTTAAGATTTCCGAAAATAATTAAAGGAATTACTAGAAAAGTAAAGATTGCAATGACATAGGTTATGATAATTCCTAAAAATCGTATTCCAAAACTTTCTAGCAAACTATTTATACCAGTACCAACAACGGCAATTAGTGTTGATGCTATAAAGAGTTCCTTGAAATGAGGGGAAAAATAATATTCGAAAACGGTACCTAAGGAAAAATCAGTGTCAGTATCGGCACAATGAGCTATTTTAAAAAGACCCGCTGTAAAAGGACTTGCCAAACCTGAAATTAATCCAATAATTCCAATATAAATTATGATAGCAACGCCTGAAAGATGCTGTGGATTCATGGAATCCATATTTTCAGAGATAGCACTAAATCCATAGAAAACGACGACAAGCCCAATTGTTACTAGAGCTATAAAGAGAATGAATAATAATAAAGCTATTCCAGAAATCAATGCTGTTTTTTTATAATTCTCTAAAGCATTTTCAAATATTCTACTGAAATCAATGTCTAAACCGTTTTCTTTGATTGCGGAAATTTTTTCTGTTGTTGTTGGCATTTCTTTAGTTTTTAAGTTAATAGTAATTGGTTCTAATTTACAACCATTTCAATAGTTTTCTAACAAAATTTATTTTGTCTTTATATGGAGCATATCTGATGGGAATATCTATCCAAGTACTCTTTTTTACAATAGATTTTTTATGAGTAAAGGTGTCAAAACCAAATCGACCGTGATACGACCCAATCCCTGAATGTCCTACACCTCCAAAAGGCAATCGTCTGTTGGCAAAGTGAATCATGGTATCGTTGATACATCCACCACCAAAGGAATAGTTTTGGATTATCTTCTTGGAAAACCTAGAATTTTTTGAAAAAACATACAAAGCGAGTGGCTTTTCATATTTTGAAATTCTTTTTTGAATATCCTCTTCGTTGCTAAATGCGATGATAGGCAACAAAGGACCAAATATTTCACTCTTCATTATCGCGTGATTTTCTGATGGTTCATCAATTAATGTTGGACCTATGTAAAGTGCTTCCTCGTTAGTTTGTCCTCCAAATAGAATCGTATTGTTCTGCAACATTTCCGAAAGACGTTGCCAGTTTTTGTGGTTAATAATTCTCGGGAAATCAGGAGATAATTCGGGATTTTTTCCGTAGGCATTTTTAATCTCATTTTTTAGTAAAGAAATAAATTCTTCTTTTACATTGGCATGAACTAAAATATAATCTGGAGCAATACAGGTTTGCCCGGCATTTACAAATTTGCCCCATACAATCCTTTTGGCCGCCAATTGTAATTCGGCTGAATCATCAATGATACAAGGGTTTTTTCCGCCAAGTTCTAGGGTAATGGGCGTTAGAAATTTTGCTGCCGATTGAGCTACAATTTTGCCTACTTCGACACTTCCAGTAAAAAAAATGTAATCCCATCGCTGAGCTAATAGTTTTGTAGCAGTTTCTACACCTCCTTCAATTACTTCAACAAGATGGATGTCAAAAGATTGACTCAGAATTTTTTTGATAATTGCAGATGTGTTAGGAGTCAATTCTGAAGGTTTTACCACCACTTGGTTTCCTGCTGCTACTGCTGCTATTAGCGGGCACAATGCCAAATGGAAAGGATAATTCCAGGGCGCTATAATTAAGACATTCCCATAGGGTTCACTGTAGATAAAATCCTGAGAAGGGAAATTTAAAATGGAAGGAAATATTCTCTTTGGTTTAGCCCATGAATCGATGTTCTTTAAGGTATGTTTTAAATCAGCAATAACATAGTTGGTTTCTGTTACAATCGCCTCAAATGGGCATTTTTTAAAATCCTGATACAAAGCCTCAATAATGGCTTCTTCATGGATTAAAATAGAATGCAATAATTTTTTTAACGATTCTTTTCTATGAGAAACATCCGTTTTATAGGTCATAAAAAAACAGTTTTATAGGAACCCCCAGCGGAAGCCAGTATAAAAATCAGCTTGCTTACTATCTGAAGCCACAGCAGTTAGGATGGAGTTTGAGCCAATAAAAAATCCTCCCAATCTAAATCCAATACCGCCAGTTGTTCCTGATACTTCATTGAATGAAACAGGAACATAGGCTTCAAAATAGCCTAGTGAAACTCTTGGAGTTATAGAAAACATATTTTGTGCTGTAATTTGGTCGTTTCCGTTATTGGAATTCATTTTTTGTTGCATGAATAGGGTAAGATTCAATTTGGAAATAATTTTCAAATCGGCATACAAATTAAAAACCGTTGGCAATTTTACTTTAAAATCTTTTTTACTATTTTTAAGATCAACAAAACCACTATTAATCAATACGTTTTCAATGTCTTTAATCCCGTTTACATTATCGAAATCACTAAGATTAAAACCTTTTTCATCAACTTTCAATGTGTAATTTTTAGATACATTATCATCGCCTTTAAAAGTCATGTTTCCCATGTTTTTTATGGCAGCACCAATTTTTAATTTATAGCTCTTATCACCATCTTTTAGTTGATAGTTGATACCTATATCAGTTGCTAATCCATTTAAATTACCAAAAACAGATTGGGTATAATCACTAGTATCAGAAAAACTATTTCCTAAACTTCCTGAATAGGCAATGTTCAAGTAAGCATTGGCATTGGTAAGAATTAAATCCCCATTGTTATCAGTAGTAATGGTTCCATTAAAATCTCCTGTACCGACATTGGCGAAAGACCCAGGGAATAAAAGTTTCAAGGTCACCCCAGCATTTATTATGTTTTTGTCGTTTTCAAATATTTTATGTGCTGCCGAAAATCCTACTTCACCCCAAGAGGTTGAATTTATTCGTTGGTTTGATGTATTGGTAATGGTCACACCATCAGCAGAAGAATTAATAGTACTATTGGTTAATGCGGCACCAAGATTGGTGTCGACATCAACAATATCGGCTTTTATGTGACCTTTAGTGGTAATGGCAAATCCCCATTTTAAAACCTTCATTGCAAATCCAGGACCCATAAATTCGGTATCAATATTAAAATTTACGGGTTTATTACCTTGAAAGATTAAGTTTTCGAGATTGGTGTCACTGGTAATATCTTTAAATCCAATCTTATCATTAGCAACGTTGATGCTTGTTGAAAAAAGTTGCACTTCGAATTTTGATTTTAAATTGGATAATTCTGATGGATTCATTCCAACATTTAGAATTCCCACTCGCTTAGAGGTGGTAATACCTCCAAAGTGATCTTGGGCAGTGGCATTTAAAAATAATAATGTGCAAGAAATTAGAAATAGCTGTTTCATAATTTAAAAGTTTAGTTGGTGTAGCTTTTGGTGTTGAACTAGAACGTAAAACGTAAAGTTACTGTTTTTTTTTAAATAGCGTTCCAAATTGCATCATTTGGTGTAGAAGCAATAATTTCTAGATTTTCTTTAGAAACCGGATGAGTAAAAACCAATTTTCTGGCGTGCAAATGGATACCGCCATCAGGATTGCTTCGGTCAAAGCCATATTTTAAATCTCCTTTTATAGGTGAGCCAATAGCAGCAAGTTGCGCTCTAATTTGGTGATGACGTCCCGTGTGCAGATTAATTTCTAAGGCAAAATAGGAAGTAAGTTCTTTGATGATGGTATAGTCTAAACTAGCTATCTTACTGTCAGGAACTTCTTTTACATGCGCTTTTGAGGTATTGTTTTTTTCGTTGCGTTTAAGGTAATGAACAAGTTGGTCTTGGTTTTTTGCGGGTTTATTTTTAACAATAGCCCAGTAGGTTTTTTGGGTTTCTCTTTTGCTAAACATTTCATTCATTCGGGCTAGTGCCTTACTGGTTCTAGCAAAAACCACGATGCCGCTGGTGGGACGGTCAAGTCTATGAATGACTCCCAGAAACACTTCTCCTGGTTTTTTGTATTTGTCTTTGATGTATTCTTTTACAATGTCACTTAGAGGTTTATCTCCAGTTTTATCGCCTTGAACAATATCGCCCACACGCTTGTTGATTACAATAATATGATTGTCTTCGTGAAGAATTTGGAGATTATTTTTATTAGATAGGATTTTGTCAGACACTGGTTTTTTGTTTACTGAACACTGAATACTAAAAACTAATACTGCTCTTTTTCATTTGGGAAATCAGTAGATTTTACATCTGTAACATACTGACCAATAGCTTTTGTCATATCTTCAAAAAGGTTCATGTAGCGTCTCAGGAATCTAGGACTAAATTCATTATTCATACCCAACATGTCGTGAATAACAAGAACCTGACCATCTACTCCGCCACCAGCACCAATGCCAATCACGGGAATTGAAATACTTTTTGCTACTCTTTCAGCTAAGGCAGCTGGAATTTTTTCGACAACTATGGCAAAACAACCTAATTTTTCAAGCATTATGGCGTCAGTCATTAATTTTTCAGCTTCTTCATCCTCTTTGGCTCGAACGGTGTAGGTTCCAAATTTGTATATGGATTGTGGTGTTAGTCCCAAGTGTCCCATGACTGGAATTCCAGCGTTTAATATCTTTTTGATGGAATCCTTAATTTCTTTCCCCCCTTCTAATTTTACAGCATGGCCACCGCTTTCTTTCATAATTCTAATGGCAGAACGTAAAGCCTCTCTAGCATCAGATTGATAGCTTCCAAAAGGCAAATCCACTACAACCAATGCCCGTTCTATTCCTCGCACCACACCTGAAGCATGGTAAATCATTTGATCGAGAGTAATAGGCAAAGTGGTCTCGTGTCCCGCCATCACATTAGAAGCAGAATCACCAACAAGGATGACATCTACTCCAGCAGTATCTACAATTTTTGCCATTGTGTAGTCATAGGCTGTAAGCATAGAGATTTTTTCTCCAGCGGCTTTCATTTCTATCAATGACTTGGTAGTAATTCTTTTGTAATCTTTTTTGGATACTGACATTTTTTACAATTTGATTTGGTAAAAGTAAGAAAATAGTATTTGTCTTGATATACTATTTGTTGGATAATGTTTTTGTGGTGAACTATTTTAGTTTATTTTGATGTAAAATTAGCACAAGCAATATCTTGACAATGGATTAATTGAAGGATATAATTTAACAATCCGACATATTCACCGCGACAGCCAGTCCTCCTTCGGATGTTTCCTTGTATTTGGAATTCATATCTCTAGCCGTTTGCCACATGGTATTGACTACTTCGTCAAGGCTAACTTTGGCATTTTTGGCATCCGATTCAACAGCGAGCTCAGCTGCATGTATGGCTTTGATGGCTCCCATGGTATTTCGTTCGATACAAGGAATTTGAACCAAACCACCTATAGGGTCACAGGTTAATCCTAAATGGTGCTCCATAGCGATTTCGGCTGCCATCAATACTTGGTCAGGGCTTCCGCCCATTAGTTCGCATAATGCTCCAGCAGCCATAGCACTGGAAACGCCAATTTCTGCCTGACAACCACCCATTGCCGCTGAAATGGTGGAGCCTTTTTTGAAAATACTGCCAATTTCTCCCGCCACCATCAAAAACTGCTTGATTTCTTTTTCGCCCGATTGATGATTTTCAATCACTAGATAATACATTAAAACGGCTGGAATTACACCTGCACTGCCATTTGTTGGAGCGGTAACCACCCGACCTAAGGAGGCATTCACTTCATTTACAGCCAGTGCAAAACAAGACACCCATTTTAAAATTTGCCGAAATTTAACTTCAGTTTTTCTAATTTGCTGTAACCATTCTTGTGGTGTTTTATAATGGGACAAACCAATCAATCCCTGATGTAAATCAAAAGCCCTTCTATGAACGTTCAATCCTCCAGGTAGAATTCCTTCTGTGTGACATCCTATGTACATACATTCCAGCATAGTCTCCCAAATGCGCATCAGTTCGTTATGAATTTCAACTTCGGAACGCATCGATTTTTCATTCTCATATACGATTTCTGAAATGGATTTCTGTTCTTGTCGGGTGTAGTTTAATAGTTCTTCTCCATTTTGAATTGGGAAGGGGAAGGCACATTTTAATTCTAGTTTCTTCTTGGCATTCACTCGTTCTTCTTTGACAACAAATCCACCACCAATGGAATAATAAGTTGCGGAGTACGCTGTTGTATCAGCTAAAAAAGCGGTAAAAGTCAACGCATTTGCATGAAAAGGAAGAAAGTTCTTGTTGAAAATAATATCTTCTGAAAAATGAAAAGGAATACAACGTTCCTCTCCCAAATAAATTTCATTTTTCTCTTTGATGGATTGAATGATTCCATTAATATTTTGAACAGGGATGGTTTCAGGATCTTGTCCGCTCAGTCCCAGCATTATGGCTAAATCAGTAGCATGACCTTTTCCTGTTAATGATAACGAACCGTATAAATCGATTTGAATTCGATCGGTCTGTGCAATTATCTTCTGATTTCGCAATTCCGATAGAAAACGCTCCGCAGCACGCCATGGTCCTAAGGTATGTGAACTCGATGGTCCGACACCTATTTTTAGCATATCAAAAACGGAGATACATTCTTCCATGGTGTTATTGTTTTACACAAATATAATCATTAACCCGTTGGGTGTAATTATTAAAAACGTCAATTCGAGTATTTTTTGTGCAGTCCCGACGCTTCGGGACGGAACAAAAAATGCCTGTCTGCCACAGGCAGGTATCGAGAATCGTTTTTAATGAAATTTTTCTTGTTTTCGATACGATTTTTTATCAAAAATCACTCGAACTGACGAAAAATTTTCATCAAAAACTAATTATACCCAACGGGTAATCATTACAATGTTTTTGTAGTTACATCAATTCTTCTATATGCTTTTTGATATTTTCTGATATTTTTTGGGTAGGCAAATCATTGGCATCTCCTCCAAAAGGGTCTTCAATTTCTTCGGCAATAAGCTCTAAACTGGCCAAAACATAAAAGATAAAAACGACAACTGGCGCTGTGTAATACCCCAAACTAAAGGAATATCCGAAAGGCAAGGTCATCACATAAAAGAAAATAAATTTCTTGATAAAAGCACTGTAGGAGTAGGGAATAGGGGTGTTTTTTATGCGTTCACAAGCACCACAAATATCTGTAAACGATTGAATCTCGGTGTTCAAAATAATCAATTGGTCACCCGATATTTTTTGGGTTTCATACAAATCATTTACTTTTTGAAACATCTTTTTGGCTACTTGATTGGGCTGATGCAAATGATGATTAATTTCTAAATCGACATCATCAAATAATTGCAAACTCGTTTCATCATTACTTAAGTGCTGATGCAAGACTGCTGCATAAGTGGGAATTATCTTTTTGAAATATTGTCTCTCTTTTTCATCTTTTATGATTACCGCAAGCTTCAAAGCAAAATTTCGACTGTTATTAACTAATGCGCCCCACATTTTTCTTCCTTCCCACCAGCGATCGTATGCCGTATTGGTTCTAAAAACAAGTAATAATGAAATAACAAATCCTAACATGCCATGCATGATAGTAATGTTTTTGATATAGCTTTTTTCGGTTAGCTGCCAATATTCTACTTCCATGTAGCCAACAATTCCTGAATAAATCCCAATGGCTATCATTATTGGAAATAACGTTCTAAACGTATCGGCTTTATGAAACCGAAAAATAAAGGTGAACCAATCTTTGGTGTTGTAGGATATCATTTTGTAATAATTTTAGCTAATATAATTCCAAATCGTTTTCTTTTTAGACAATTCCATAAAAGCAACTCTTAAAGCAGCGTGTTCTGGTTTTTGCATTGGGGCGTCGTCTTTTAATAGTTTTACAGCATGATGTCTGGCTAAGAGTAAGATGTCCTTGTCACGAACAATGTCGGCAATTTTTAGACTAAGTACACCGCTTTGTTGGGTTCCCATTATGTCGCCAGGACCACGCAATTTCAAATCTACTTCGGCAATTTCGAAACCATCATTGGTGCGACACATGGTCTCTATTCGGGTTTTGGTATCACTAGATAGTTTGTGCGAGGTCATTAGTATACAATAACTTTGTTCAGCACCACGACCCACACGACCACGTAATTGATGCAGTTGTGACAAGCCAAAACGCTCTGCGCTTTCAATAATCATTACACTAGCATTGGGAATATTAACGCCCACTTCAATCACGGTTGTCGCTACCATAATATTGGTTTTTCCCTCGGCAAAGCGTTTCATTTCTGCATCTTTATCGGCGGGTTTCATTTTGCCATGAACGATAGAAATAGCGTATTGAGGCAAGGGAAAATCTCTAGAAATACTCTCATAACCGTCCATCAAGTCTTTGAAATCCATTTTTTCCGATTCTTGAATCAATGGATACACAATATAAATTTGTCTGCCTTTTGCAATTTCATCTCGAATGAATTTCCATACTTTCAATCGGTTACTGTCAAAGCGATGTACGGTTTGAATCGGCTTTCGTCCCGGTGGTAATTCATCAATTACCGAAATATCCAAATCGCCGTACAAACTCATGGCTAACGTTCGTGGGATAGGAGTAGCAGTCATGACTAAAACATGAGGAGGAATAGTAGCCCCTCCAACCTCCCCAGAGGGGAGGCTGCTTCCCTTTTTCCATAATTTAGAGCGCTGTTCTACACCAAATCGGTGCTGCTCGTCTATAATAGCAAGTCCTAAATTCTGAAATTGTACTTTATCTTCCAACAAGGCGTGCGTACCAATAAGGATATTCAAACTGCCATTTTCGAGTTCTTCGTGAATATTTTTTTTCTCGGTGGTTTTGGTAGAACCCGTTAGTATTTTAATGTTGATATTTAAATTTTTTACCAATTCGGACAAACCAATAAAATGTTGATTGGCCAGAATTTCTGTGGGAGCCATCAAGCAGGATTGAAAGCCATTGTCCAGAGCCAAAAGCATGCTCATAAAAGCGACAATCGTTTTTCCAGAACCTACATCGCCTTGCAATAAACGATTCATTTGTGCGGGATTGCCCATGTCATTTCGGATTTCTTTGAGCACGCGCTTTTGAGCATTGGTTAAACCAAAAGGCAAATGGTTTTGAAAGAAATCATTAAAATACTCGCCTACATGTGTAAAAGGATGTCCTTTTATTTTTTGTTTTCGGATGAGGTTTTTGGTAATCAATTGCAATTGAATAAAGAATAGTTCTTCAAATTTCAATCGGAATTGGGCTTTGGCTAAAGCCTCTGCGTTGGTAGGAAAATGAATGTTGAATACTGCAGTTTTTTTTGGAATTAATTTTAATTCGTTTAGTAAATACTCAGGAAGTGTTTCTGTGAATAGACCTTGCGTTTCTAGAAACAATTGCTGCATTAATTTGTTAATCACTCTATTAGATATCCCTCTATTGGTTAGCGTTTCGGTTGATGGATAAACGGGTTGCATGGCAGAGCGTAAGTTTTGCTCGTGTTCTTTCAACAGTTCTATTTCGGGATGTGCCATGTTGAAAATGCCATTGAACGAAGTACATTTCCCGAAAATTACTATAGGCACATTGAGTTGCAAACTTTCCCGAATCCATTTATGCCCTTGAAACCATACCAATTCCATTTGACCCGTTTCATCTGTGAAAGTGGCTACAAGCCGTTTGCCTCGTTTTTGTTCCACCGTTTTAATGTGGATAATTTTACCAATGAGTTGCACTTCGGCAGCATTATTTTGGAGCTCATTTACTTTGTAATATCGAGTTCTGTCAATGTAGCGATAAGGGTACAAATTGATTAAATCTTCATATTTGTGAATCCCCAATTCCTTTCGCAGCAATTCGCCCCGACTGGGACCAACGCCTTTCAGGTATTCGATGGGAGTTTGAAGAAGATTATTCGACATCTTAGATTTTTGGACTGCTTAGAAATTTATAATTTAGGGACTTCATAAATCTTTCAATTTTAAATCTTACAATCTTTAAATTAATTGATAGCGAAGATAGTTTTTTGTTTGGAAATTTGGAAATGAGAGGAAGGAGAATATACCATTGATGTGTATTGATAGATCTAATCAAAGCCACTATTAAACGCCTTAAACCATTAAGAGATTTAAGGAAGTTAGGACAAAAAGAGCTTTCGAGAATAAGTGGCGAAGCCAACTTAACTTTCTTAATGATTCAAAAAGTCAATTTAGTTTATCACCGCATTTATTTTTTCCCAAAGCGCACTGTCAAAGCCTGATACTGCAAAATTTGGATTGGCTGGGTCAGAGGCATCACCCATTCGTACAACAACCATTTTTTTGCTTGGAATCACATAAATACGTTGGTCTTTTGCTCCCATAGCTGCAAACATACCAGCAGGAGCATTGGGTATTAATGAACCCGGAAAAACCGTTTGTTCACCCGGAATCATGTATTTTGTTTTTCCGTTGAGCCACCACAGGTAGCCGTAGGAAGGATTGATACTTTGTGAAGTGGTTGTACTTTCATTAAAAAAAGTTTCGTTGATAATCTGCTCATTATTCCATTTTCCCTTGTTGAGTGCCAAAAGACCAAATCGTGACATGCTTCGAGTCGTACTGTGATAGATGGTAAAAATGGTACCGAAATTCCAAAATCCGTCCATGCCTATTTTGTTCTTTAGCTTTTCGTTGAAATAGGTTTCAAAAGGTTTTCCGCTTGCGCTGGCAACTACATCAGTCAATTTCTGAAAAACATTGCTGTAAGCCCATCGTGTACCTGCATCAGCGACATAAGTAAGATTCGGTTTAATGACCAATTGTTTGGTATCATCCATTCCGGAGGTCATGGTCAATAGGTTTCTTACAGTGATTAAGTTTTCCTTTGCCAAGGGCATATTTGTCCATGCTGTTCCCAAATAATCGGAAGCTTTGTTGTTGATAGTCAATAAGTCGTCTTCTTGCGCTATACCAGTTGTAGTAGCTACCAATGTTTTACCCGCACTGTTCCATTCCCAGCTGTCAGTTGCGGTATGACCATTGAAGTATTCTTCCATAACAATTCGTCCGTTGACCAGTATCATGAAGGATTTACTGTGTTTATCAGTAAGAAATTTTTTCAAGTCTTGTATTGCACTTTCATTCCAACCCAGACTGCTGATTGATTTCGTTTCCCATGTAGAAGTGGTAGTTGGAGGAAAATACATCGCTTCTGTTGGAGTGGTTTGGTCAGTAGAGTCGTTGTTGCTGCAACTTGAAATTGTGAGTGATAGCAGAATAAAATAGGCAAAAGACTTTATCATCGTTTTTCGGTTTTAATTTGCTAGTAGGACAGTATTTTTGCTAAAAGGTTTAAAAACAGTTTAATTTAACACCTAGGGTGAAATTAATTTTCAACCACATAGGCACATAGAAGTAGCTTGTATTTAATAGAGTTGGATAGGCATTTTACTTTTTACATAGCCAATCTATATGAAAAATAGTATTATTTCTATCTACTCTTTAACGATTAATCGTAAATCTATGCATCTATGTGGTTCCTTTTTTTATTTAATTTGAATTTCCCCCAACGGATTAATTCACTTTATCAGGGTTCAATTTGTGATAGTAAATGTAAGAAACCGCCAATATTGCAAACACTACCAAGGGGAAGAATGTTTGTCCGTTAATGCCATCTACAGCGCCGTGGCTGATGGTGGCAAAAATAAAGTCGAAGGCAAAACCAGCATAAGCCCATTCTTTGACACGTTTAGGAATTTGAGGAATGATTAATGCCAAAACACCCAACACTTTAAACACCACCAAGGCATTCCCAAAATACTCTGGATATCCTAGATGTTTAATCCCTTCTTTGGCCATTTCAGATTGAAAAGTTAGTGCAGGCATTAGACCTTCAAATAAAGCGATGATAGTGGTTGCTGTCCAAAATAGTATTTTTTCTTTTTTCATTTTTATGGGTTTTTAGTGGTTAGTTGTTTGTTGATATGTTAGTGTAAAGCAAAACGAAAATACAAAAAAAGTTATATTTTACAGAAATTGAAATAGGATTTGCGAATGCTAAAAAGGGAAATAAAAAGTAACCGACAGCATATTTGAAATAAACAACAAGACCAAGCTAAACATTTGTCCGTATCTTTCATTTAATTGACCGCGGTCATTTTATGAATTCGTCAAGACTAGTGTTGAATTAGCTGCTTTTGAAGGTAGATTTTTAGGCAAGCCGAACTGTTGGGTTCTTGATTGTTTGATTTACTTTGTGGGCACGGATTACAAATCCGCGCTATCTGTTTTTTCTTAAATATTACAATATGATACTGTAGAACTAATAATCAATCATAATCTGTTTAGCAATGGAACCTTTTTCGGCTTCTATGAAAATGTAATATTTGCCCCTAGTCATACTTCCCAAATTCAGTGTATTAGTTTCAGAGTTACTATTAAAACCAGTCGAATGTATTAATTTACCCGAAGTATCATAAACAGTTACTTTTTTAAGAATTATATTATCAATATGCACTTTTCCTTTAGATGGATTTGGATAAATCGACATTCTCCCAAAATCAGTCTTGTTGATGTCCAGAGCAATGCAATCATTCGAATAATTGACAGAGGCATCTTTATATGTTGACCAATGGAGATCTGCAAAACTTTTATTGTCAACTTGAATACAAGTTAGAGATGGATTGTTTTTGAAATTCATATAGAAAGTGCTCATAGCAGTATTTGTTCCATTTTTTATATTCAGATTTGTCAGATTATTAGAATCACAAAGTAGGGCATTAAGTTTTACATTTTTAGAAACATCAAGACTTACCAAATTATTATTATTGCAAAAAAGAGTATTTAACGAAGTCAAATCACTTACATTAAGTGTAGTAATCTGGTTATCATTACAATGCAGCGTCCTTAAAGCAGTTAGTCCGCTTGGATTTAAACTTGCTAACTGGTTATAACTACAACTAAAAGATTGTAATTTTTTTAATCCACTCAAATCTAAATTTAGTAGTTGATTATTGCTACAACCCAAAACTTCCAAATTCAACAAGCCATTAAGATTTAAACTTTGAAGTTTATTCCAACCACAAGCAACCCAGTTCAACGAAGTCAAACCGTTTAGATTTAAATTTGTAAGTTGGTTTTCAGCACAACTTAGACTTGATAAACTAGTCATGCCACTTAGGTCTAGACTTGTTAGTTCGTTCTGATAACATTCTAAAACGGTTAAAGAAGTAAATGATTTTATTCCTGTTAAATCAGTTATATATTTTTTGCTCACATTTAAATTTGTTATTTTACTAATAGCAGTTGTCAGTACTTGGTGGTCTCCGTTTATATTATCTATCCCAAGTGACACTAAAGCTGCTTCAAAAGCAGGATCAGGTATCGCTGTGAATTGTGCTTTTGCGCTATTCATACTTATAAAAGAGTAAGTAATAAATAGAATTACTACTTTCCATTTGATACTTTTTGTGAGTCTTACAGTCTTTTTACTATTATGCATAATTTTTATGAATTTAGTTTTGAATTGATTAAGTTCAGTTGTTGTATTGTATTTTAGCTTCTTTAGCTGGATTTCTTAAAAATGAATTATAAAGATAAATAAAATTTCAACGAAATGATTTAAAGACAGACCATTATTTCCAATATATACTATTTTTTTCAATCCCTTCAATTTTATTGTTGGTGTGAATCCTTATATTTGGGTACGAAAACAACTCACTATGACAACCCATCTTGCACTGCTGCGCGGCATCAATGTTTCTGGTCACAATACCCTCAAAATGGAGGCACTCAAAACTACTCTTGAGGGCTTGGGCTTTCAAAATGTGCAGACCTACATCCAGTCAGGCAACGTTTTTGTAGATACTCCAGAAGAGCAGTCTGCCAAAGTGGGCTTTCTCATCAAGCAGGAAATTTTCAGGGTTTTTGGTCATGAAGTGCCCGTTGTCGTCATTGGCAAACCCGACTTAGAAGCTTGTTTCCAAAACAATCCTTTTTTGAAAGTGGCTGAAGTCGATACCAAGAAATTGTATGTGGCTTTTATCTCGACCAGCCTGCGAAGCGAGAGCATCAACGATTTAAAGATGAGTCAGGTTAAACCCGATGAAGCCCATATTGATGGAAGTAGAATTTACATCAAATATGCAGTTGGAGCAGGAAAAACGCGATTGGAACAAAAATATATTGAGAAGAAATTGAACGTCACCGCTACCATCCGCAACTGGAATACGGTCACGCAGCTCTTAAAAATGTACCACGAACGATAGGCTTCTACTACCAAAAATGCTAAAGATTTATTAATTAAGCATCAAATGCAACGCTAGTATTTTAAAAATCATAAATTTACTAGAACAAAACCTAACTTTTTTACGATGAAATCGAAACTTACTCTCATATTCAGCATCTTGTTCGTAGCCTTGACTTGGGCTCAAAGTGGCACACCAACAGATTATCTCACCAATCAATTTCATAAGGAAAGAAGAGAAGCCTTGCGCAAAAAGATGCCTAAAAACAGTGTGGCTGTATTTTTCGCCAATCCCATTCGCAACAGAGCCAATGATGTGGATTATGTGTACCATCAAGACCCTAATTTTTATTATCTGACAGGTTATCCTGAGCCTAATAGCGTATTGCTTATTTTCTCGGATAATCAAACCAACAAGGAGGGCAAGACCTATAACGAACTGCTGTATGTACAAGAAAAAAATCCTAAAAAAGAACTGTGGACAGGCATTCGCCTTGGCGTTGAAGGTGCTAAAAACAAGTTGGGATTTGAGAATTCTTTGAACGGAAAAGAGTTCTTAAAATCGGGTATCGATTTTTATAGTTTTGATTCGGTTCTCTTCACCGATTTTGAAGAGGATGTTCGAAATGAAAAAAGAGAAGAGGCTGATTTGTTCAAATTGATTGGCTCATTTAAAAGTCAAATAGGTTATGATGTTGCTACTGGAGCTACTAATGATTCCAATTTTCAAAATGAAAACAAACTAAAAAGTCTAATACCAAAAAGAGCGAATATCAATGTATCGGCTTTAGAAACCTACATGGCGAGTTTACGCGAGATTAAGTCTAAGGAAGAACTGGTTTTGCTAACCAAAGCCATTCGCATTTCGGCAGTAGGACAAATCGAAACCATGAAAGCCATGCATCCTGGTATGTCTGAGGCAGAAATACAAGGGGTTCATGAATTTATCTATAAAAAATACGGTAGTGAATACGAAGGCTATCCTTCGATAGTAGGAGGCGGAAACAACGGCTGTGTGTTGCATTATGTAGAAAACAGTAAAACTAAAGTCGATAATGAATTGGTGCTGATGGATTTGGGCGCTGAATATCATGGCTACACTGCCGATGTTACGCGAACCATTCCTGCCAATGGCAAATTTTCAGAGGAGCAGAAATTGATTTATGATTTGGTATATGAAGCTCAAGAGGCAGGTATTGCAGAGGTGCAAATAGGAAAGAGTTTTGCCGCTCCCGATCAAGCTGCGCGAAAAATCATTAGTAATGGTTTGCTAAAACTGGGAATCATCAACAAGCTGGAAGATGCAAGAATTTATTTTCCGCACGGGACTTCTCATCATATTGGCTTAGATGTTCACGACCCTGGTGCTTACAATACCTTTGAAGAAAATATGGTACTTACTGTGGAGCCAGGAATTTATATTCCGATAGGGAGCAATTGTGATAAAAAATGGTGGGGAATTGCCGTGCGAATTGAAGATGATATTCTGGTAACGACGAAAGGCCCTATTAATTTATCAGCCGAGGCACCAAGAAAATCGGATGCAATAGAAGCCTTAATGAAGGAGAAAAGTGTTTTGGATGCCTTTAGTTTACCCAAATTAGATTAAGACAAAAAATGAAGTTCCTGCTCCTTTTAGTTTCGGTTTTTACTTTTGCCCAACAAACGAAAGTAGTTGATTTTAAGACTATTCACGCTAGTTTAGAAATCAATCCCATAAAACGCAATGTAGTAGGGAAGTGTAATTACACTTTTGAAGTACTACAAAAAACCGACACTATCAGTATTGATGCTCAAAAGATGCAGTTTTCGAATGTGAAAATCAATGGTGCTGCCGTAAAATTCATAGCTAACAAAAAACAATTGCTACTTTTTAAGGGTTTTAAAAAGGGGAATAACACCCTCACTTTTGATTATGAAGCCTTTCCCACACAAGCCATGTACTTCGTGAATTGGGATTTTACCAAAGCCACTACGACCCCAGAAGAAGTGAATGGGCAAATATGGACTCAAGGACAAGGACGTTATACTAGTAATTGGCTGCCCAGTTTTGACGATGTAAATGAGAAAGTGATTTTTGGCTTAGAAATTACTTTTCAAAAGAGTTTTCAGGTTGTCTCTAATGGGGTTTTAGTAAATACAACACCAAATGGTGATAATCTCACTTGGAGTTATCAAATGGATAAACCTATGAGTAGCTATTTGTTGATGGTAGGCATTGGTCATTTTAACAGCGAAAAATCAACGGCAAGTTCTGGAGTTCCTTTAGAGTATTATTATGAAAAAGAGGACAGCAGCAGAATTGAACCCACGTACCGCTATAGCAAAAAGACATTTGATTTTTTAGAAAAGAAGATTGGTTTTACTTATCCTTGGCAAATCTACCGACAAATTCCTGTTCGGGATTTTTTGTATGCCGGCATGGAAAATACTACTACGACACTTTTCTCTAGAGATTTTGTAGTGGATAGTATTGGTTATAACGATAGGAATTATCTCAATATTAATGCGCATGAATTGGCACACCATTGGTTTGGAAATGTGGTCACTGCTCAATCTGGAAAAGATCATTGGCTACAAGAAGGCTTTGCTAGCTATTATGCACTATTAGCTGAAAAAGAGGTATTCGGCGAAGACTATTTTTACAATCGATTGTATGAAATGGCAATGCAAATTAAACAGGCTTCCAAAAAAGATTCTATTCCAGTTCTAAACGAAAAAGCCAGTTCGTTGTCATTCTATCAAAAAGGGGCATGGGCGCTACACGTTGTACATGAAGCTATAGGTGATGCGACTTTTGACTTGGCGATTAAAAACTATCTTGAAACCTTTGCCTATAAGACTGTTACTACCGATGATTTTTTAGAACAAATTGCTTTAGTTTCTAATTTTGATGTGAAGTCGTTTCGTCAAGTTTGGTTGGAACAAACCGCATTTCCAGAAGAGGAAGTTATGGCTTTACTTCAAAAAAGTGAGTACTTAAAGCAGTACCTCAAGTTGAGGTCAAACCCTTTAGATATTGAGAAAGATAGAGAAGAGATTTTAAAAATTATGAAGAGCGAGGTTTATTATCCCATTAAGGAATTGCTGGTCTATCAATCGGCATCAAAGCCATTTGAAACGAAAGAATTTCTTCTTAGAGCTGCTCTACAAACCAATGATGTAAAAGTGAGACAAGCTGTGGCTTCGAGCATGACAAGTATTCCAGAAACCTTTCGTGAGCAGTATGAAACCTTGCTGAATGATAAGTCCTATGAAACACAAGAGATAGCTTTATTTAATTTGTGGAAGCAATTTCCTCAACATCAAAAAAGATATCTTGACTTGGCTAAAAACTGGATAGGATTTGAAAATAAAAATTTGAGATTGTTGTACCTATCGCTTTCTTTTATAACGGCCCAAGATACAAAAGAAAAAAATAAAGCATATTCGGAATTGCTGAGTTACACAGGAACCAATAACGATTCTAATCTACAGCAGAACGCTTTGGAGCGCTTAATGAATTTAAAAATATATAATGAAGCGGTTTTCAAAAGTCTAGCTTATGGCACAGGAAATCACCGTTGGCAATTTGTCAAGTTTTCAAAAGATACTATTAGAAAGCTAATTAAAGAACCACAATACCGAGAGATTTTTGTTAAGATTTTGGACGATTTACCCATTCGAGAAAAAACACAATTACAGAGATTGTTGGATGAAAATAGTAAATTATGAGAGCATTAGTCATTTCAGGTGGAGGAAGTAAGGGCGCTTTTGCTGGAGGCGTTGCCCAATATTTGCTTCAAGAAAAAAAATACCAATACGATTTACTTCTGGGAACTTCAACAGGAAGTTTGTTAATTCCTCATCTAGCTTTAGGTAAAATTGACAAGATTCATAGTATTTATACTAATGTCAATATGGATAAGATTTTTGATGTGAATCCTTTTGTTGTAAGGCATAAAGATGGATTAGATACGGTATCCATTAATCATTTTCATGTTATTATGCAATTTTTGAGAGGAAGAAGAACTTTTGGTGAAAGCCATAGATTGAGGGACTATATTAGAAAAAATTTTACGCGCTCAGAATTCAATACGCTCAAAGCTTCCAAAACTAATATTGTAGTTACCGTTACCAATCTTTCTAAAAACGAAGTCGAGTACAAGTGCATTCGCGATTTTGATTACGATGAATTTTGCGATTGGATTTGGATTTCGTGTAACTATATTCCGTTCATGAGTTTAGTCAACAAAAACGAATGTGATTATGGTGATGGTGGATTTTCGAGTCTGGTTCCTATCCGTGAAGCCATCAACCGCGGAGCGACAGAAATTGATGTTATCATCTTAGAGACAGAAACTCAAATTTCGAAGCGACCCATAGGTAAAAATCCATTTTCGTTGATGGTGGACTTATTTCAAACCTTATTGATTCAGGTGGAAAAACACGACATTACCATTGGCAAATTAGCAGCAAAGAATAAAGATGCCAAACTCAATTTGTATTATACCCCAATAAAATTAACTGACAATGCTTTGGTTTTTAATAAAAAGCACATGAAAGAATGGTGGGACAACGGATATCAATATGCTCAAAACAAAAGTGAGTTGATGAGTGATAGTAAGGAATTATAAAAATTCTTTCACCTCATTTTTCAAGAAACTCAAAGCTGCACTACTAGGCGTTGCTTTCTCCATCAAATCACTCAAAATTACCTCGCGCAATTTATCGGCGCTGTCAACTCTTTCACTCATGTTGGCTTTTCGAATCATTTGAATGGTGGCATTTTTTGCAGTAACAATAATCGTCCAACATTCGTCAGACATATAGATTTGTTGACTCAAATTGTGCTCAAACTCTTGTTCAATTTGTGCAATGACATAATTCTCATAATCATTTTTATCAGAAGAAAAAGGAGTTAAGCGAATGAGTAACTTGGTAGGGTTGATGCGTTCCAAAAATAAAACCATGCGTTCAAAAGCTTGCAATCGCAATGGTAGTGCATCTTTTTGAGCTTCCTTATTCAACAGATAACGTCTTCTTCCTTCTTCGTTTTTAGTGTGTAAATCAAAAAAATAATAGGCTACAGTTCCAGTAATTAAAGCAGGCAAAGTGTAAGCAAGTATTTCTAACAATTTTGAAGCATCCATAAATTTTTATTTTTAAACGAAAGCAAAAATAGAATATTACACTTGGAACTAAAACGGAAAAGAATATTATTTTGCAATTTTAAGAGTACTTTTGGTAAAAATTCAACTTTCATGGAATCTTATATTCTAATCGTGTTGTGCATAGCCGCTTTTGGGGCTGGCTTTGTTGATGCTATAGTCGGCGGTGGTGGATTGATTCAAACGCCTTTAGGTTTAGTACTATTGCCTAATTTGCCAGTTGCTTCGGTTATTGGGACTTTAAAAATTCCGTCTTTTAGCGGAACTTTTTTTGCTGCCATTCAGTATCTCAAAACGATAAAGATGGATTGGAAACTGCTGTCCATCATGATGGTATTGGCAGTAATAGCTGCTTTTTTGGGTTCTACGGTATTGACCTATGTGAGTAATGATTTTATGAAACCATTGTTATTAGTAGTACTTTCGCTTTTAGTGATTTACACCTATATAAAGAAAAATTTTGGATTACATGTAGCTAAATCTCATTCTGTGAAGCAACAAATTTTTTATGGTGTAGCAATCAGTTTTTTTATTGGTTTTTATGATGGATTTATTGGTCCTGGAACAGGAAGTTTTCTAGTTGTAGCTTTCATTACCATTTTAGGTTACGATTTTCTTCAGGCTTCCGCCAATGCTAAGATGGTCAACTTAGCGACAAATTTTGGATCCATTTGCTTGTTTGTTATCAAAGGAAAAATCATTTGGATGATTGCTATTCCTATGGCAATTTGCAATGCTATTGGTGGATTTATCGGTGCTAAATTAGCCATTACTAAAGGAAATACATTCATTCGCATCTTCTTTTTGATAGTGGTAATTGGCACCTTAGTTCGGTTTGCTTACGATGTGTTTTTGAAGAAATAAAATCTCAAAATGAAATCGATACAAGCTCTGCATTCTTCATTCTAAATCGCTATTTTTGCATACAAATATTCTATTCCTGAAATGCAACAATACATTAGCCAACTCAACGAAGCCCAACAAGAACCTGTTCTCCAAAAGGACGGTCCTATGATTATTATTGCTGGTGCAGGTTCGGGAAAAACACGTGTACTCACCATAAGAATTGCTTATCTAATGAGTCTAGGGGTGGATGCCTTTAGTATTCTAGCTTTGACTTTTACCAACAAGGCTGCTCGTGAAATGAAAAAGCGAATAGCAGATATTGTAGGGTCTAACGAAGCAAAGAATCTTTGGATGGGAACGTTTCACTCTGTTTTTGCCCGAATTCTGAGAGCTGAATCGGATAAATTGGGCTATCCATCCAATTTCACCATTTACGATAGCCAAGATAGTGTACGACTGCTTTCGGCGATAATTAAGGAAATGCAACTGGACAAAGATATTTACAAGCCGAAACAAATTTTGGGTAGAATTTCTTCCTACAAAAACAGTCTGATTACCGTAAAAGCTTATTTCAATAACCCTGAATTGCAAGAGGCCGATGCCATGTCTAAAAAACCTCGATTGGGTGAAATTTATCAAAACTATGTCGAGCGTTGTTTCAAAGCTGGAGCTATGGATTTTGACGATTTATTATTAAAAACCAATGAGTTATTGAATCGTTTCCCAGACGTTTTGGCTAAATATCAGGATCGTTTCCGCTATATTTTGGTGGATGAGTACCAAGATACCAATCATTCCCAGTATTTGATTGTGCGCGCCTTATCTGACAGATTTCAGAACATCTGTGTGGTTGGCGATGATGCGCAGAGTATTTATGCTTTTCGTGGTGCCAATATCAATAATATCTTGAATTTTCAGAAAGATTACGAAGGCGTAAAAACCTACCGATTGGAACAAAATTACCGCTCGACCAAAAATATTGTTGAAGCAGCCAATTCTATTATAGACAAAAATAAAACCAAATTAGATAAGGTGGTTTGGACCGCCAATGATTTTGGAAATAAGATAAAAGTACATCGTAGCCTTACGGATGGTGAAGAAGGACGTTTTGTAGCCAGCACTATCTGGGAGCAAAAGATGCAAAACCAAATGCTCAACGGACATTTTGCCATTTTGTATCGAACGAATGCTCAGTCGAGAGCGATGGAAGATGCTTTGCGAAAGCGAGATATTCCTTATCGCATCTATGGGGGATTGTCGTTTTATCAACGTAAAGAGATTAAAGATGTTTTGTGTTATTTGCGATTGGTTATTAATCCAAAAGATGAAGAAGCATTGATACGTGTCATTAATTATCCCGCTAGAGGAATAGGGGATACCACTATCGAAAAATTGACGATTGCAGCCAATCATTACAAGCGTTCTATTTTTGAAGTGATGCAAAACATCGAAAAAATAGATTTAAAACTCAATTCGGGAACCAAACAGAAGTTATTGGATTTTGTGACAATGATTCAAAGTTTTCAAGTCATCAATGAGACGCAAGATGCTTTTTACTTGGCCGATCATGTTTCAAAAAAAACAGGTTTGGTTCAAGAATTAAAGAAAGATGCTACTCCCGAGGGTATTGCGAGAATTCAGAATATTGAAGAACTTTTAAATGGTATTAAAGATTTTACTGAAGGTCAGAAAGAGGTTGACGGAGCGAGAGGAGCCCTATCAGAATTTCTAGAAGATGTAGCATTGGCCACCGATTTAGATAAAGATACCGCCGATGAAGATAGAGTTGCCCTAATGACGATACACTTAGCTAAAGGATTAGAATTTCCTTATGTTTTCATTGTAGGTATGGAAGAAGATTTGTTTCCTAGCGCCATGAGTATGAGCACCCGAAGTGAATTGGAGGAAGAGCGACGATTGTTTTATGTGGCGCTTACAAGGGCAGAAAAACAAGCGTATTTGACCTATGCTCAATCGCGTTACCGTTGGGGTAAACTGACCGATAGTGAACCTTCTCGATTTATTGAAGAAATAAATGGAGAATATTTGGAATACCTCACTCCTGAAGAAAATAATTATCGCTATAAACCCATGATTGACAGTGATATTTTTGGTGACGTTGATAAGTCGAAGCTACGACTATCAAAGCCTGTTAGCGGAACACCTCCAAAATATAGCACAGACAATGAACCGAAATCAAATGTAAATATTCGCAAATTAAAACCTGTATCAGGAAATGTGCCTTCTGCGAGTACTAATTTGTTCGATAGCAAACTCACAATAGGAAATGTAGTTATGCATGAACGTTTCGGTAAGGGTGAAGTCTTGAATCTTGAGGGAGCTGGTGCCGACAAAAAAGCGGAGATTAAGTTTGAAACGGGAGGAATTAAAAAGTTATTATTGCGATTTGCGAAGTTGGATGTGATTGGGTAGAAAAAGGTTAAAGGTTGTTTAATGATGGTTTAATCTTGTTTAAGCCAATTCAACTTTAAACTTTTTAAACAATTTAAACTTTAAACAAAAAGAGATGTCACAATTCATAAAAATATACGAAGACAAGCCGAATGAAGCTGCTATCAAAAAAGTAGTGGATGTGCTTAAAAATGGTGGTTTGGTGATTTATCCCACCGACACGGTCTATGGTTTGGGTTGTGATATTACTAATACCAAAGCATTAGAACGCATTGCTAAAATTAAAGGAGTAAAGTTGGAGAAAGCCAATTTTTCTTTCATCTGCCATGATTTGAGTAATTTATCCGATTATGTTAGACAGATAGATACTGCAACCTTTAAAATTTTAAAAAGAGCGTTACCGGGTCCGTATACTTTTATTTTGCCGGGAAATAATAATTTACCTAAAGAATTCAAAAAGAAAACTACTGTCGGAATTCGTGTTCCCGATAATTCTATTGCACTAGAAATTGTAAAAATGTTGGGTAATCCCATCGTTTCAACTTCTATTCGTGATGAAGATGAGGTTTTAGAGTATTCAACAGACCCTGAATTGATTTTTGAGAAATGGCAAAATCGAGTAGATGTTGTTATTGATGGAGGCTATGGAGACAACGTTGGTTCAACCATAATCGATTTGTCAGGATATGAACCTATTGTTGTGAGAGAAGGAAAAGGAAGTTTGGATATACTTTAAAAAGTGTTCAGTGTTCAAAAAAATAGTGTTCAATTGTTTCAGATTTCAAATTTTTATAAAAATAAAAACGCCCTGATTTGTCAGGGCGTTTTAGCTTTTATAGATTACTGATCACTTTTTAATATTATTGTTTTTTCTTCATTTCTTTTTCAATCATATCGTAGAATTCATCAATTTTAGGCAATACAACGATACGAGTTCTTCTGTTTTTAGAACGGTTATCAGCAGAATTATTTTCAACTAAAGGAATAAATTCACTTCTACCTGCTGCAATTAATTGTGAAGGTTTAACACCTAAGTCTTTCGTCAATACTCTAATGATGGCTGTAGAACGTTTTACACTTAAATCCCAGTTGTCAATCAAAACACCATTTCCAATGTAAGGAACATTATCTGTATGACCTTCTACCATACATTCAAAAGTTGGTTTGTCATTGATTACTTTAGCAACCTTAGCAAGAACAGTTTTAGCCTTGTCGCTCACGTTATAACTTCCACTTTTAAATAATAATTTATCAGCGATAGAAATAAAAACAACTCCTTTTTCTACATTAACCTCAATGTCTGGATCAGAAATTCCAACAGAACTTTTCAGACTAGTAACTAAAGCGAGCGTAACGCTATCTTTCTTAGTTAAAGCATCTTGCATTCTAGAGATTTTCAAATCTTTTTCTTTGATTGTCTCCAATGCTTTTTCAATATTTTGAGCTCCTTTAGCAGACAAAGTAGTCATGTTTCCCATATTGTTAATCAAATCGGAATTGTTTTTCTTTAAAAACTCCATCTGACTTGCCATAGCTTCTTTTTCAGTCAAACAAGTATTTAATTTTACAGTGCAAGTGTTCAATAAATCTTGAATTTCTTTGTTTTTGCTTTCTAAGGCAGCGATTTTCTTTTTCGAACCACACGAGGTCGTTAACAACGCAACTACTGATAAGGCTAAAATGATTTTTCTCATAAATAAGTGTTTTTGTTTATTTTACAAATTTAGTGTTAATACAAATTAAAATGAAATTAATGTAGACATAAAAAAGTGTTAAAACAATTTTTCAAAAATAGTGCCATTTTTTACATAATAACTAAAAACGATACTTTTGGTCTTATAGTATGCTTTAGATTGAAATGGCTCTCTTTTGTTGTAATTTTTTAAAAATAGGCTGTAAAAAGAAAAATGAGCTCTAACAACAGCCCAACAATGAGAGAAATTTCCCTGTATCAGAAATCGAAATCCCGCTATACCGTCTAAAATTAAACGTACAAACAAGACATGAAATAAAGAAGATTTTGGCAAATTTTTGGTCAACATCAACAAGGAATTTCTAAAATTCAAGAATGTTTTCCTGGGATTTAGGTGTTGTAGTGTGGCACCACCTACATGGTAGACAGTAGATTGATGGTTGTATTTAATTTTGTATCCTTTGTTGAAGGCACGCCAACATAAATCTATCTCTTCTTGATGCGCAAAGAAATCAGCATCAAAGCCTTGTAATTCTTCGTAGACGGAACTTCTGATAAAAAAGCAAGCGCCAGAAGCCCATAAAAGTTCACAATCATCATCATACTGACCTTTGTCTTTCTCTATAGTATCAAAAATTCGGCCACGACAAAAAGGATAACCAAATTTATCTATAAAACCTCCAGCAGCACCAGCATACTCAAAGTATTCTTTATTCTTAAAATCTAAAATTTTAGGTTGAATAATAGCTGTTTTAGGCTCTTTTTCAAATGTTTTTAGGATAGGATTTAACCAATTTTCAGTCACTCCAATATCAGAATTAATCAAAGCATATACATCAGCATCTACTTGAATCAAAGCTTGATTGTAACCTCCAGCAAAGCCACTATTTTCTTTGTTTTCGATTATTTTTACAGAGGGAAAATTGGATTTTATAAAAGATACCGATGCGTCTGTAGAGGCATTATCAGCGACAAAAATGGTTGCTTCAGGAGAATGCTCTACCACCGAAGGTAAAAATTGTTCCAGCAGTTTTTCTCCATTCCAATTGAGTATGATTACGGCTATTTTCAAAGTGATGTATTAAGATTATTTACTCTCAAAATGAGGAAGTTCTTTTAAAAAAATGTACTTTTCATTTTCAAAATCCATTTGGCAAAAGTAATGATTATGTCCGTTTGTCACCATCAAAAATTGGGCTTTTAAAGTCAAGTTATAACGAGCAATTTGATCAAAAGTTTTTTGAGTGATAGTAATTTCGGGTGCTTTACACTCTACTAAAATGCGTATACTTCCGTCTGGATTGAAAATAACAAGGTCATATCTTTTTTTTAAATCGTTGATTTTAAGTAGTTTTTCGACATTGATATGCGATTTAGGGTATTTCTTTTCCAATAAAAAGTAATGTACAACATGTTGGCGAACCCATTCCTCAGGAGTGAGAATGATAAATTTTTTCCTGATTTCGTCAAAAATAGCGACTTTATTTTCACTATTTTTGAAACGGAAGTTATAGGATGGAAAATTGAGTTGTTGCATTGCACAAAAGTATTAAATAAGTTTAAGGTTTAAAGTTCTGGTTGATTATAAAATCCAGTCTGAACACTGTTACTGAAAACTGAACACTAAAATAATGGATGAAGTCGTAAAAATCGTAAACGATATCAAGAGCGGTCATATCAAGCCTATTTATTTTTTGATGGGTGAAGAGCCCTACTATATTGATAAATTATCTGATTTTATAGAAGAAAATGTGCTAACTGAAGATGAAAAAGGCTTCAATCAGACTGTTATTTACGGAAGAGATGTCACTATTGAAGACATTATTGGTACTGCCAAACGCTATCCTATGATGGCTGAACGTCAGGTGGTGATTGTCAAAGAAGCTCAGGATTTATCCAAAACCATTGACAAATTAGAAAGTTATGCCGAAAATCCTATGCCTTCTACCGTTTTAGTGATTTGTTACAAATACAAAACCTTAGATAAGCGTAAAAAAGTAACAAAAGAACTAGCCAAATCTGGTCTCATTTATGAAAGCAAGAAACTATATGAAAACCAAGTAGGAGAGTGGATTAAAAGAGTGTTACAAGGAAAAAATTATGGTATAGAACCTAAGGCTTCTGCTATGTTAGTGGAATTTTTAGGTACCGATTTAAGTAAAATAAACAATGAATTAGAGAAATTACAAATTATTTTACCAAAAGGAAGTACCATAAGCCCTAAACATATTGAGGATAATATTGGTTTTAGTAAGGATTATAATAATTTTGAACTCATCAATGCATTGGGTTCTAAAAATCAATTGAAGGCCTATCAAATTGCAAATTATTTTGCTGATAATGAAAAGGCAAATCCAATGGTAGTGACTACTAGCACTGTTTTTGGATTTTTTGTAAAACTTCTCAAATATCATGGATTGAAGGATAGAAATCCAAAAAATGTTGCCACTGTTTTAGGAGTCAATCCTTATTTTTTAAAAGATTATGATATCGCTTTAAAACAGTATCCCATGAAAAAAGTGAGTCAAATAGTCGGTACTTTAAGAGATATTGATGTAAAAAGCAAAGGAGTTGGTGCTAATGCGATGCCTACTGGTGATTTACTTAAAGAAATGTTGGTCAAGATTTTCAACTAAATAATTCTTTAACGATTTTAAGCCAATTTTCCTAACTCCTCAATTGAAGATATATCAAAGTTATAGCTGCCAAAGTCATAATAATTAGAGCTATGAATCCTAAAATATTCGTTATTTTATCATTAGTAAATCTCCCCATTACTTTTTTGTTATTGCAAATATGAAGAATAATTGCAATAAGAACTGGGGCCGTCAAGCCATAAAGAATTGCAGTGTAAATCAAAGCTTTGATTGGAGAAATACCAATGTAATTTAAGGATAAACCTAATAATAACGAGATAGCAATTACGATATAAAACGCTTTAGCCTCATGAAACTTCTTATCTAGACCTTGCTCCCAACCGAAAGTTTCGGTAATAATATACGATAAAGAACCGCTTAATACGGGAATTGCCAAAAGACCTGTGCCTATTACTCCTATTGCAAATAGAAGATAGGCAGCATTTCCGGCTAATGGTTTTAAGGTCTTAGCGGCTTGTTCAACAGTATTTATTTCATGAATACCGCTATTGTACAAAACGATACCAGTAGTGAGAATTATAAAAAACATGACCAAACCCGAAAATGACATACCAAAATCAACATCTTCTTTCATTTCATGAATGATTTTTTTATTGACCATTAAATGTTTTTTCTTGTGCTTCATCTCTTCCACTTCCATGGAAGCTTGCCAAAAAAATAAATAAGGCGAAATAGTAGTTCCTAAGATGCCTACAAGAATTCCTATGTACTCTTTGTTGAGTTCAATGGATGGAATCACTGTAGCTTTAAGAATTTTGATTACATCTTGTTGGTATAAGAAAGGTACAATTAGGTATACCAACAAAACTAAACATAGGTATTTCAAGATAGAAGCTATTTTTTGATAGGGTAAATAAATAATCAAAATTAAAAGCACTACTGTAAAAAAAACACTAAAAAAAGTAGCCTCGATATTTGGAAATAATAAATTACCCACTGCACCCATTCCAGCAATGTCTGCGCCAATATTCATTATGATAGCAGGAAAACTGAAAAGTAGCATTAAATATAAAACAGGTTTTGGATAATTGGCTTTTAAAGTTCCCGTTAATCCTTGTTCAGTGACCAATCCAATTTTGGCACACATTTGTTGTATAGAAGCCATCAAAGGAAAAGCAATAGGAGCAGTCCAAAGTGTAGCTAAGCCATAAGCAGCACCAGCTTGTGAATAGGTAGCAATTCCAGAAGGGTCGTCATCGCTAGCACCTGTAATGAGACCAGGACCTAATAATTTCCATAGGCGCTGAAGCTTGTTTGACATTCGTGTTTTTAAACTCATTTTTAGAAAAAACAATTAGATTTAACTGTAGAAACAAGTAAATATGTAAAATGAAAATTGGTAATAAAGGTATTCAAAAAAAACAAGTAAATTAAATAAACTATCTTTGCCCTGAATCCTATCACTTTTGAGGGATTTTTAAAATATAGAAAATGTTATTTGAAGATTTATCACTTTCCAAAAGTATCCAAAAAGCCGTTTTTGAAGAAGGCTATACTGAAGCAACTCCAATACAAGAACAAGCCATCCCCATCGTTTTATCAGGAAGGGATTTGGTAGGTTGCGCACAAACAGGTACAGGTAAAACGGCAGCGTTTGCTATACCAATTATTCATCAATTGCACCGAATGGTGGGTTCTTCCAAAAAAACCAAAACAATACGTGCACTCATCATAACACCAACGAGAGAATTAGCTGTCCAAATAGGTCAAAATTTTGATAAATATGGGAAGTATACCAATTTGACTCAACTGACTATTTTTGGGGGTGTTTCTCAAATTCCGCAGGTAAATGTTTTGCGAAAAGGGATAGATGTTTTGATAGCAACTCCTGGGCGGTTATTAGACTTGCACAAACAGGGATTTATAGACTTGAATCACCTGCACACCTTAGTATTGGATGAAGCCGATCAGATGTTAGATATGGGTTTTGTTAATGATGTAAAAAAAATAGTAAAGTTAACACCCAATAATAGGCAAACCCTATTATTCTCTGCAACTATGCCCATTGCTATTAGAGAATTGGCAGAGATGTTTTTAAAAGACCCCGCATCGGTAACAGTTTCTCCTGTATCATCGACAGCAGAAAAGGTAGAACAGCGCATTTATTTTGTTGAAAAATCAGAAAAAAGAAATTTATTATATCATTTAATTCGAAATGAAAAGCTATCGGACGTATTGGTTTTTTCTAGAACTAAGCATGGTGCTGATAATGTGGTTAAGGCCTTACGGAAACACGGAGTAGCGGCTGAAGCTATTCACGGTGATAAATCGCAAACCGCAAGACAAAGAGTTCTTGATGCCTTTAAAAACAAAGAAGTGGGAGTTTTAGTGGCCACAGATATTGCTGCCCGCGGAATCGATATTGACCAATTGCCATTTGTAATCAATTTTGATTTACCAAATATCCCTGAGACCTATGTTCACAGAATAGGTAGAACAGGTCGAGCAGGAAATGGGGGGATTGCCATCTCTTTTTGCAGCAAGGATGAAGAACCTTACTGGAAGGATATTATCAAATTAATAAAAGTTGAGGTCATCACAATAAAAGATCATCCTTATCCTTGGCATTCTGGAAGTCAAGAATCAACAGAAAAAACACCACAAAAAAATTCTAATAGGAGTGGAGGATCTCATAAATCGAGAAAATCAACAGCTTCAAAACAGAATAAAAAACGCTGGTACTAAAGCTTTTTAAATGCTTCTAAATGGTGTTTTATATTTTAACACTAAAGTTCTTACTGTCAATTATTTAACATAAAAATATCCTCGATTTTTGTTTCGAAATCTGAAATTATTTAGTACCTTTAATAAGGAAATTAAATAAACATTTTAAAATATAAAATTATGGAAACTTTAGTTAAAAGAAATGGATCGTTCCCCATGGTGAACACCTTTCTAGACGAATTTTTTTCAAGAGATTTGTTCGATTGGACAGATAAAAATTTTACTGCACTTGGTAGCAATTTACCTTCTGCAAACTTGAAAGAAACAGATACTCAATTAGAAGTGGAATTGGCAGCTCCTGGTATGAAAAAAGAAGATTTTAAAGTAGAAATTGAAAATCACATTCTTAAAATTTCATCTGAAAAAGAAGAAGAACACGAAGAAAAAAGAAAAAAAGATAATTATGTTCGTAAAGAATTCAGTTATCATTCATTCTATCGTTCATTTTATCTTCCAGAATCTATAGACGAAAGTAAAATTAATGCGAATTACAAAGATGGTGTGCTTCATGTTACCATTGCTAAAAAAGAAGGTAGTAAAAAAAGAGTAACCAAAAGAATTGATGTTAAATAAATCTTGATTGAAGTTGATAAGAATCAACTAAAAAAGCAGCATCATTTGAATTCAAATGGTGCTGCTTTTTTTAAATGAAAGTTAAAAATTGTAGAGCCCTAATTTCTAATTAGTTTTCTGTATTTCAATCGTTTTGGGGTTAAATCACCACCTAAACGTTTTTTCTTGTTTTCTTCATATTCAGAGAAACCTCCTTCGAAATAATATACTTCAGAATTGCCTTCAAAGGCAAGTATATGGGTACAAATTCTGTCTAAGAACCATCTATCGTGCGAAATTACTACGGCACAGCCAGCAAAGTTTTCTAGACCTTCCTCTAGTGCTCTAAGTGTATTAATATCCAAATCATTTGTTGGTTCATCGAGTAGCAATACGTTTCCTTCTTCTTTTAATGTCATCGCCAAATGCAGACGGTTACGTTCACCTCCTGATAATGCCGATACTTTTTTGTTTTGTTCACTTCCTCCAAAGTTAAAACGAGATAAATACGCTCTTGAATTGACTTGTCGTCCCCCCATCATAATCAACTCTTGACCATCACAAAAGTTTTCCCAAATGGATTTATTAGGGTCTATGTTTGAATGCGACTGATCTACGTAGGCAATTTTTACAGTATCTCCTATCGTAAATTTACCACTGTCAGGTTGTTCCTCACCCATAATCATTCTAAAAATAGTAGATTTACCAGCACCATTAGGACCAATAATTCCTACAATACCAGCTTGAGGCAAAGTAAAATTCAAATTATCATACAACAGCTTATCACCAAATGCTTTTGCTACACCTTTAGCCTCAATTACATTGGTACCTAAACGCGGACCATTTGGAATATAGATTTCTAATTTTTCATCCAATTGTTTTTGATCTTCGTTTAAAAGCTTGTCATAATTTTGTAAACGCGCTTTTTGTTTAGTTTGCCGTCCTTTTGCTCCTTGGCGTACCCATTCCAACTCCCTTTCAAGTGTTTTTCTACGCTTTGAGGCTACTTTTTCTTCCTGTTCCATACGTTTTGACTTTTGGTCTAGCCAAGAAGAATAGTTTCCTTTCCATGGAATACCCTCGCCTCTGTCTAATTCTAAAATCCATCCAGCAACGTTGTCTAGAAAATATCTATCGTGAGTTACAGCTATAACTGTTCCAGCATATTGAGCCAAATGTTGTTCTAGCCACAATACACTCTCAGCATCTAAATGGTTGGTAGGCTCATCTAAAAGTAATACATCGGGTTGTTGCAATAACAAACGACACAAAGCTACTCTTCGTTTTTCTCCTCCTGATAATACACTAATTGGCATATCTCCATCTGGAGTTCTCAGAGCATCCATAGCTACTTCTAGCTTGTTATCTATTTCCCATGCTCCAGCAGCATCAATACGGTCTTGTAATTCGGCTTGCCTGTCCATTAGTTTTTGCATCTTGTCTGCATCTTCATAAACTTCTGGCAAACCAAACATATCATTTATTTTATTGAACTCATCCAAAATAGCCATTGTTTCGGCTACACCTTCGCGGACAATTTCAATTACAGTTTTGCTTTCATCTAATTTTGGTTCTTGTTCTAAGTAGCCAACTGTGTATCCCTGCTGAAAAACGATATCACCTTGATAATTTTTATCTACTCCTGCTATAATTTTTAATAGAGAGGATTTTCCTGAACCATTTAATCCAAGTATACCTATTTTTGCTCCATAAAAAAAGCTTAAATAGATGTTTTTTAATACTTGTTTATCACTTCCTTGATAGGATTTACTCACTTTTTGCATGGAGAAAATCACTTTTTTATCGTCTGACATAATTGATTAGTTTTTGTTTATTATAATTTAATTTTCAGTGTATTATGGTTACAATTTCACTTCTATAGCATTAATTATACCCTCTAATGGGTCATTGGCTTTCATGAAATCGGTTATTAAGTATCCTATAAGTTTTCCTATGAGGTTGTTGTCTTTTTCACTGCATAAATCGGGAGCACCTTCACAAATATGTAAATAAGTAGCATTTTGATTTTTACCAAAAAAATGGATAAACTGTCTCAACTGTTCAACAGAGAATCCGCTGATGGTCATCGCACTGCTAGCAATGTTCGGAATCGCATCTAAATCTATTTCAATACCGTATGAATCGTTCTTTATAAATTCTAAGGCTACTGTGAGCTCTTTTTCAAAATTTTTATATTTTCTTATAGCAATTTCATCATAAGTGTTGTAACGAACTCGACTATGAATTTTTTTTATATTGCTTAATACCTTTTTGGAAGTATAGTTTTCATGGAGACCAAAGATAAAATATTTGTTTAGAAAACCGTCCTCGTAAGCATAGGAAAAGCCATTGCCGCTGTGTCTTCCTTCAAGAATTCTGAAATCGGAATGCGCATCAAAATTAATGGCATTGATGGGTTTTCCTTTTGCTAATGCAGCTCCTTTTATGTTTCCATAGGAATTGTTGTGTCCACCGCCAATAACTATTGGTATTTTCCCGGATTTAACTATTATGGAGATGATATGTGCAACTTCTTTGTCAATACTAACTACTAAATCACTAAGTTTTTTTCTATCGGCGATATGATGAAAATTTAAATTTTCTACAGTTTTCATTTCTTCCGATACATCTAATTGCCCTAAAATTAGTAATTCATTTCCTTTGCAAAAACGATTGTACTGAATATTAGCAATGCTTTTGAGGGTGCATTCCCAAGCTGAAGCCGCTCCAGGTCTGCCAAAATTGGCTCGAACACCAATATCTTCTGGAATGCCCAATAAAACATATCTGGCGGGACAACTTTTTATAAATGTTGTAATGTTAGCACCTTTTGGTACAGTAATCATTTTTTCTCCAAATTTTATCTCACCGCTTCTGTAGTGAGTAATCTTGGTTAAATCACTTGCATGAAAAGGAATTAATTTCTCCATGTATCTTTTTTTAACATTCAAAAATAATATATTAATACAAACATACGTTATTACCTTAAATATTATTATTTTTGTTAAAACAATATAAACTTAACTATGGAAAATCAAGAACAAAAAAACAATTCAAATTTAAAAGCAGTAATAGCAATACTGGCGGTACTTCTTATAGGGAGTTTGGTGTATATCTTTAAAATGACTTCTGATGCCAAAGCGCAACAAACAGAATTGACAAAGACCATATCAGAAAAAGATGCGGTTATGAAAGATTTAGAAGAGCTAAAAGCTACCTATGATGCTGCAATTGCAGAAAATACTTCGATGTCTGATGAGTTAATTGCTGAGAGAGAAAAAGTGGTGAATTTATTAGCTGATTTGAAAAAATCAAAAGGAGATGCCGCTTCAATGGCTAAGTATAAAAGCCAATATTTTGCATTAGAAACCAAAATGAAAGGGTTGATGCAAGAAAATGAGGCATTAAAGAAAGCTAATGAAACACTTACTACACAAAGAGATAGTACTGTAATGGTGCTAGGAGAATCTAAAAAATACAATGAAGTACTTATTGGTCAAAATGAAGAATTGGCTAAAACAGTTGAAATAGCTTCTAAATTAAGTGTTTTGAATTTGAAAACAGCAGCTTATAAATTAAGAAGTTCAGGAAAACAAATTGAAACTGACAAAGCAAGTAGAGCCGATATTTTAAAAATTAGTTTCACTATTGCTGAAAATAAAGTAGCTAAATCAGGTGACAAAACCTACTATGTTCAAGTGATTGATAGTAAAAACAATGTTTTAGGTGAAAAGAAAACCGAATCTTTCGGAAGTAATTCATTAACATATAGTTTTGTAACTACTGTTAAATTCCAAAATAAAACGGTTGATGTTTCTCAGGATTTACCAGGAAAAGATTTTGAAAAAGGCACTTACTTTGTAAATGTTTTTGACAATGGTGAATTAGTATCAAAATCAAGCTTTAGTTTGAGATAGAAGGAGTTAAGAATTAATAATTAGAAAAAGGAATCCAATTGGATTCCTTTTTTTATGTTATACTTTATTTTCCATTGATAATAACTTGGTCAATTAAATTACTGCCAAAAGCATACGGTAATTGATAGAACGAATGTAGCGGTTTGGTAATAATTAAATTGGCTTTCTTACCTTTGGTAATACTTCCATGAGTTTGCGAAATTCCCATAGCATAAGCCCCATTTATTGTAGCGGCATTGATGGCTTCTTCAGGTGTCATTTTCATTTTAATACAGGCTGTTGCAACTACAAAATTCATATTTCCCGAAGGAGACGAACCCGGATTGAAATCTGTAGCTAGTGCCAGAGGTAGTCCTTCATCAATTATTTCTCTTGCAGGGGTATACGGAATTCCAAGAAAATAAGAACAAGATGGTAAGGCAACAGGCATAGTTACTGAGTTTTTTATAGCCTCGATGTCACTAGGAGTTAGTATTTCTAAATGGTCTATAGAAAGGGCTTGGTGTTTTACTCCAGCCTGAACTCCTCCAATAGCGTTAAATTGATTCACATGAATTTTTGGTATCAATCCATATTTTTTTCCAGCACTTAAAATTTGTTCAGTTTCTTCAACAGAGAAATATCCTTTTTCACAAAAAACGTCTATAAATTCTGCAAGCTGTTCATCGGCAATTTTAGGAAGCATTTCATTAATTATTACATCTATGTAGCCTTGATGGTTTTCTTTAAATTCGGCAGGAAAAGCATGTGCGCCAAGAAAAGTAGCTTTAACAGCAACAGGATAATCTTCTTTTAAACGCCTAATAACGCGAAGCATCTTCAATTCATCCTCTAGGCTAAGTCCATAGCCAGATTTTATTTCAACAGCTCCAGTTCCAAGACTTATGATTTCTTCTAATCGAATTTTAGATTGATTGTAAAGCTCCTCCTCAGATGTATTGTGTAGTGTTTTGGCTGAGTTTAAAATACCACCGCCACGTTGTGCTATTTGCTCATAGGTCAATCCATTAATTCGGTCAACAAATTCTTGTTCGCGATTGCCAGCATAGACAAGATGGGTATGACTGTCACACCATGAGGGTAATACTATTTTTCCTGATGCATCAATGGTTTGGTCGGGATTAATTTTTGGACAATTTTCCATTGGCCCAAAATCAATAATAACGTCATTTTCTATCCATAAAAATGCATTTTTAAGAGTAGGAAGGATTCCCATTTCTTTACCAGATACTTTTTCAATAGTAGTATCTCTTACTTGCAGTAATTCTTTTATATTGACAATGAGTGTTTGCATAAGAGATTTTTCTGTAAATGTAAAATGGAAATTTAAAAACTCCTATCTTTATGACAAATTATTGTGTTTTGGCATCGCTATTACTAATAAGTTTGTTGCAAACAAACTCCGATGAAAAGAAAGCGATTACATATGTGACCCAAAACAAATGAAATTTACACATATGAAAAGAATAAAATATAGAAAAGTCAGAAAGATTCAGCCCAATTATTATGAATATACGGGTGTTCACAAAACGGATCCTGTAGAAATGCAGTTGTTTGTTTATGATGATGCTGGTTATGAAGAATACAAAAAAGTTTCTCTTGATAGAATTCAAAAGGAAATCAATGATGAACTTCAAACAGAAGATGTAAAGTGGTTGAATATTCATGGATTACATGATGTGGAGCTAATAAAAAAAATAGGTGAAATGCTTTTTATTGAACCGTTTATAATAAGTGATATTTTAAATGTTTCTAGAAGAAGTAAAATGGAAGAATTGGATCAGATTCTTTTTTTTAGCATCAAATCCATTTTGCCAGGAGAAGACGATGACCATGTGCACGTTGAACAAATTAGTTTTTTGTTAAAAGAGAATTTATTAGTTTCATTTCAGGAGAAAAAGAGTGATTTTTTTACCCATATAAGAGAGAGAATCAAAACTCACAGCGGAATTGTTCGTAAAAAAAGAAACGATTATTTGTTGTATCTGCTTCTTGATGCTGTTATGGAAAATTTTTACATCACTATAGAATACTATGAAGATTGTATAGAAGCGATATTGATAGAAGCCAAATCAAGCGATAAACCAGATGTTTTGGTACTAATTGAGAAAAACAGAGAGGATTTGAATTTCTTAAAGCGTTCTATTTTGCCTTTACGTGATGCTTTGTTTAATTTAAAAAGTGAGCATGATGAAGATGATTATGATGGAATTGATAAAGCAAATTACAGTTTTTTCGCTCGATTGCACCAAAAATCATTAGAGATATTAGAGCAAATTGAGTATGACATGAACACGTTGGATAGTGCCTCTAGTTTTTATTTTTCTTCTCAAAGCCATCGCATGAATGAGATCATGAAAATTCTAACAGTAGTTTCAGTTATTTTCATGCCATTGACTTTTTTGGTAGGAGTCTATGGAATGAATTTTAAACACATGCCTGAATTGGAATATGCCTATGGATATTATATCGTTATCGCGATAATGATAGCAATTGCATTAGCTATGGTGTATTATTTCAAAAAGAAGAAGTGGTTTTGATGGAAATCAATTAAAATTACAATTCATCCCAAGAATTCAACAGTTCAGTTCATTACTATTTTATCACAAAAAAAGCCGTAATACATTTGCTTCATAAAATTCAAATTTATGAGGGCAATTTTTACTTTATTAATTCTTTTTTGTACTACAATCATTTTTTCACAAAACACCTTATCAGGTAAAATAGTGGATGAAAAGGGAAACTCCATAGCTGGAGCGAACATTTTTATAGAAGGTACTTATGATGGTACTTCTAGTAATGATAATGGGGATTTTATTTTTGTAACGAACCAAAAGGGGAATCATACTTTGGTTATAAGCTCTTTAATCTATGAAACTTCAAGAACAATAATAGACGTTTCAGATTTTAAAAATAAAACGGTCAAATTAAGAGAAAGTGTTACTTCACTTGATACAGTTGTTATTACTGCGGGAACTCTAGAAGCTGGAGATAAGGCGAGGGTTTCTGTCCTGAAACCTTTAGATATTGTTACTACAGCAGGGTCATTGGGCGATATTGTTGCTGCTTTACAAACGTTACCAGGTACACAAAATGTGAGCGAGAATGGGCGTCTGTTCGTTCGTGGAGGTGAAGCTAACGAAACACAAACATTTATAGACGGTATCAGAGTGGCTCAACCTTATGGCGCTAGTACCGAAAATTTGCCTACTCGAGGTCGATTTTCTCCTTTTTTATTTAGTGGAATTTCGTTTTCAACTGGAGGTTATTCAGCGGAATATGGTGAAGCGTTGTCAAGTGTTTTATTGTTGAATACCCAAGACGAACCCGATCAAAGTAAAACAGATATAGGTTTAATGACCGTTGGACTTGGATTGGGGAATACTCAAAAATGGAACAAGAGTTCATTGAGTATTAATGCTAATTATATCAATCTTGCGCCTTATCAAGCTGTGATTCCTCAAAATGTGAGTTGGAATTCTCCTTTTCAATCGCTTTCGGGTGAGTCGGTGTATCGGTATAATTTTAACAATGGAATTTTAAAAGTCTATGCCGCTTTTGACTCGTCTCAATTTGATGTTAATCAAACGAATATTAATTTTCCGCAAACAACTAGAGTTGATTTGAAAAACAATAATTTTTATTCAAATGCTTCTTATAAAGGTAACTTTTGGGGTAATTGGCAAATTGTTTCTGGTTTAAGTTATGGTTATAGTAAAAATAATATAGATATTGATTTAGATAGAGTTACAAATTCAGAAAACGCAGTTCATTTGAAACTGAAACTTAAAAAGAGTATTTTTGAACGTTTGAAGATATCGTTTGGTTCAGACTATTTTATCACGAAATTTGATGAAGATTTTAAACAGCGTTATAGTGCAATTAGCACTAGTGGTTATGATTCTTCTATTGCAGCTATTTACAGTGAAGCAGATCTTTTTTTCTCTAAAAAAATGGCTGCAAAAGTAGGTGTAAGAGCTTCAAATAATGATTTATTAAGTGAGACTACTTTTTCTCCAAGGGTTTCATTGGCATACAAAATAGCAAAAAGCAGTCAATTGTCTTTCGCTTATGGTGATTTTACTCAAACGCCTAGTGTGGATTATATCAAGTATTCTAAATTTCATCAGTTTGAAAGTGAAAAGGCACAGCATTATATTTTTAATTACCAATATAATCGTGAAAATAAAACCTTAAGAGCCGAAGTGTATTATAAAAAATATGATAATTTGGTAAAATATGAAAACGATGTACCACAATTCAATTCAGTTTATTCCAATACGGGTTCTGGCTTCGCAAAAGGTTTGGATTTGTTTTGGAGAGATGGGAAAACGATTAAAAATTTAGAATATTGGATTTCTTACTCTTTTATTGATACCCAAAGAAAGTATAAAAATTTTCCAATACAAGCCACACCTAACTTTGTTTCCAATCATAATCTGTCAATTGTTACAAAATATTGGATTACAGACTGGAAATCGCAAATTGGTTTTACTAATACATTCAGTTCCGGGCGACCTTACAATAACCCCAACGAATTGAAGTTCATGAATGGAGTAACAAAATCCTACAACAGTTTGAGCTTTAATTGGGCTTATTTAGTAACTTCTCAAAAGATTTTATACTTATCTATTTCTAATGTTTTAGGTACTAAGAATGTTTTTGGATACAACTATTCAACAAGTCCTGATTCGAATGGTTTTTTTGATAGAACCGAGATACAGCCAACAGCAGATCAATTTTTCTTCATAGGTTATTTTTGGACGATAAGTAAAAATAAGAAGGACAATCAGTTGAAAAATTTATAGGAATAAACGGTTCATCCTTTAAAAACGACAGTTCAGTAAGTTTAAATTTTAAAGCAATAATTTTCAAAATAAATTTGTTCAGTAAATCAGTAGTAATAACAATTAAAAAATAAAATCATGACTAAAATTAGTATTGTAATCGCATTATTTATAAGTAGTTTATTGTCAGCTCAAGGTCAATTTGAGCAAGGTATGGGACAAGCTTTTCAACTATGGGGCGAAGGTAAAAATTCGGAAGCATCAGACTTGTTTGAACGCATTGCATCAGCAGAAAAATCGAGTTGGTTGCCTAATTATTATGTAGCACTTGTCAACACCACTGCCTCTTTTGGTACTCAAGATAAAGAGAAAATAAATGGATTACTTACAAAAGCACAAAATGCTTTAGACATTGAGATGGTAAAGAATCAAAATAACGCTGAATTATATGTTTTGCAAGCCCTAATTTATACGGCTTGGATTGTATATGACCCAATGACTAATGGGATGAAATTGTCCGCCAAAACAATGGAAATGTATGATAAAGCAGAGTCGCTTGACCCAAATAATCCCCGAGTGATTTTTGGCAAAGCCGATTTTCAAATGGGAGGAGCAAAATGGACAGGAGTTGACACAAAACCTTTATGCGCTCAAATTGAAAAAGCTATTGGACTTTTTGCTACTTTTAAACCTGAAACACCATTTTCTCCCACCTGGGGACTAGAAAGAGCTCAGGAAACATTGAAAAATTGTAAATAAGTTTGAGTCAAGTAGAATAGAAGCAAAAGAAAGAAATGAAAAATAGTTATATAAAAGAATTACCAAGAGCCTTTTTTATAGGATTAACTATTTTCGGAATAATTAATCTTATAAGGTTTCTCAATGGTGAAACTGTTCAATTTGATGAGCGATTAAGATTAACTTTTTTCTACACACTTTTGTACAGTTTTGCTTTACATCTTGCCAATACCTATTTGTTTCTATTGTTAGATAAAATTTTTATCAACGAAAGATTTTCAAGACGAAGAATTGCCATTGGTTTCTTAGCTTCTTTTGTCCTTTCTTTATTTGTGATTTTTCTTTTGAGACTTTTTATTAGCGTTGGTATAGAAAAACAATCACTAAGTATATTTTTTAAAGAGGAGAAGGCTTCAAATTACATAGTTGCATCGGTTTTTACATTTGTAGTTTTATTGATAGTCCACTTTATCTATCTCTATAAATGGTATCAAGAAAATAAACTCAAAGAACAGAAAGTAATAGCCGGAAATGCATCTGCTAAGTTTGAAAGTCTTAAAAATCAAATTGATCCCCATTTTCTTTTTAACAGCTTAAATGTACTGAGCTCGTTGATAGAGGAAAATCCCGAAAATGCCCAAAAATTTACCACTTCTTTATCTAAAATTTACAGATATGTTTTGGAACAAAAAGATAAAGAATTGGTTTTGGTTGAAGAAGAATTGGCTTTTGCTAAAACGTATATGAACTTGCTGAAAATGAGATTTGAAAATAGCATAAGCTATGAGTTGCCCGTTAATTATAATCATCCTGAGGCAAAAGTTGTACCACTATCATTGCAGCTTCTTTTAGAAAATACAATTAAACATAATAGTGCTAGCGAGCAGAAACCTTTATACATTAAAATTTATATCGAAAATAATTATTTGGTTATAGAAAATAATCTCCAAAAGAAAGAGGTATTACAAGACAGAAAAGGTGTAGGCTTGCAGAATATCGTTGCGCGTTACGCCCTTATTTCAGAGCGAAAAGTGCTTATTGACGAAAACGAATTTGCTTTTAGAGTGCTAATTCCAATTTTGACCAAACAAATCACATTTATGGAAACAAAAAACAAACTTACAGAAAATATGTCCTACGTTAGGGCTAAGGAACGAGTTGAGAAACTCAAAGGCTTTTACGGTAATCTAATTTCGTATTGTTGTGTAATTCCCATTTTGATTCTAATTAACCTTAGTACTACAAGCTTTCAATGGTTTTGGTTCCCAATGTTAGGTTGGGGATTAGGACTCAGTTTTCATGCATTTGAAACCTTTGGTTATGGCAAATCGTGGGAAGAAAAGAAAATTCAGGAGATATTAAATAAAGAGAATAACAGCAAATGGAATTAAAAATGGAAGCAAACAATGAATACGAAAGATATCAACGAGCCAGAAAACAAGTTGAGAAAATAAAGGGGTTTTATGTGCATTTTGCCACTTATCTTATAATTATGGCAATGTTAATCTATATTAATTTGAAGTATACTCCAGAGTATTTATGGTTTTTATGGACTATGTTTGGTTGGGGTATAGGACTCTTTTTTCATGCTACACATGCTTTTCGTTGGTTTTCAATAAAAGAATGGGAAAAAAGAAAAATTAGGGAATTTATTGAGCAAGAAAATATCAAAAAACAATAAGAAAAAGTTATGGAAAATTTAGACGAAATTAAATACCAAGAGGCGTTAAAAAGGGTAAAAAAAATTAAAGGATTTTACACTCATGCTATTGTTTATGTGGTAATAAACCTGATGATTGCAATTGTCAATATCCAACACCTAGGTGAAGGTGAAAGTTATTTTCAATTCAAAAATTTTTCCACAGCTTTCTTCTGGGGAATAGGTTTAGTTGCTCATGGATTGTCCGTTTTTTTACCTAGCATGGTAATGGGAAAAAATTGGGAAGAAAAAAAGATTAAAGAGTTGATGGATAAAGAAAAAAATAACAAATGGGAATAATTTGTAGTAAAAAATAATCAAGTTCAAACCATGAATATCATCATTATCGAAGACGAAAAGCCTGCTGCCAGATTACTCCAGCGAAAGATTGAAAAGCTTGGTATGGAAGTTAAAACACTTTTACATTCAGTTGAAGAGGCAATAGAATGGTTTTCCATACATCAACATCCAGATTTGATTTTCCTGGACATTCAATTATCAGATGGGTTGTCTTTTGAAATTTTTGAAAAAGTAAGTATAAACAGCGCTGTGATATTTACAACAGCATACGATGAATATGCACTTAGGGCTTTTAAATTGAATAGTATAGATTATCTCCTAAAGCCCATTGATGAAGAAGATTTAGAGGTGGCAATTACTAAATTCAAAAATAGGCAACCCAAACAAGAGTTGTTGCAGTTGGATTTTAATCAAATTAGAGAAATGTTTTCCAATCCATTTGATAAAGTGTATAAAAAACGATTTACGATTAAAATAGGGCAGCATTTAAAGGTAATTACAGCAGAAGAAATAGAATGTTTTTTTAGTGAAAATAAAGGTACTTACATACATACTTTTGATAATAGAAATTATCTAATCGATAGTAGTTTGGAAGTTTTGGAAAAAGAATTAGATGTAAAAGATTTCTTTAGAATCAGTAGAAAATTTATCGTTTCCTTCAAAGCAATTAAGGAAATTGTAGTGTACAATAATTCTAGATTAAAGCTAATTTTACCTTCATACAAGGAAGAAGAAGTTATTGTGAGCAGAGAAAAAGTTACAGATTTTAAGTCTTGGATAGGATAAATTTATTCTAAAGTATAAATTCATTTAAAATTTTTCAAATAATTAATTATCAATATTTTAAATTACTACTATAGATATATTCTATATCGACTTTATACCTTCAAAATTGTTTTTCGTATACCAATAATTACAAAAATCAATAATGTGTAATATACTAAAAACGGAATAATGTATTCTATCAAATTTACGCATAACATTAGAGCTATGAGCAGCAATTGAAAACCCAATCCATAAACAGAAACTAAAGTCATAAACCAATTTGGAAATGTTTTTACTTTGTAAGCATCTCTGTCTAAGGTGTGAATGATTTTATCAAAAGTTCCATAAACGATATTGTAGATTTGATACAAAACATCAACTGATTTTTGACTTTCTCCAGGCAATGCTCTTGGTGATTTATATTCAAAAATTTTACTGGTTGCATCACCGCCAACAGACTTGTTTCTTAAAATTACATAGTAATAGTTATACAAAGTACCTTGTAATTGAACGCATACAAATGCAAAAAGAGTTAGTTGGATTGAAGTTTCAGAGACATAACAAATGCTCGTAAGAAATATAAAATTTAAGATGATGTCAAATACACTGTCAAGATACCTCCCAGTGTAAGAAGGAGTGCTTTTTATTCGTGCCAATTCACTATCGGCAGCATCAATACACGATTTTAAAATGATAAAAAAACTAGCGAGGAAATAGTGGTTTTGTAGGATACAATAACTGGCAATTAAGCCTGAAAGTCCAAAAAGTAAAGTAATATGAATGGGTGTGAATGAGGTGTCTTTTAATAGATTAGCAATAAATTTTCCAAAAGTTCTACCGTAATCTGATAGATCTAAAAATTTATCTTCAGCGGCAAGTTTTGACATTTAAAGTAAGTAATCAGGTAAATGTGACAATATAGTCGGGTAATCTAATTGGTTGTGTAAAATTTACAAATAAATCTGTAAAAATTGTATTTATTTTGACAACCTATGTAAGGTAAACACCATGGTAGCCAATAATATAAATGCAGTTATTTGATGAATAAGTCCAAGCCACAAAGGTACACTATATAACAGTGTAAAAACACCTAAAGTGAATTGTAAAAATACAATAAGTACTAGGGTGTTTAATCCATTTTGTTGTTGGGTTGAGAGAGTGTATTTTTTACTTTTGTAGTATAAAAATAAAATGAAACCTACCACAATATAAGCCATAGTTCTGTGTACAAATTGAACACCACTTTTGCCTTCAGTCAAGCGTAACAACCAAGAGTTTTTTTCTAAAGTGATGCTTTCATGAAAGAATTGACTATCACTCATCAAAGGCCAATGGTTATGGATTAATCCTGCATTCAATCCCGCAACAAATCCTCCGTAAATAATTTGGATTAATAGAAAGAATAACGTTATGCGTGCTAACTTTTTAAGAGGAATAGTAACTTCTTTTCGTTCAGGATACATCAAGTCTAAAGCCACCCATAGTGTGTAAGCAAATGTTATAAAGGCAAAAGTGAGGTGCAATGATAATCTAAAATGACTCACATCAGGGTTGTCAATTAAACCGCTTTTTACCATAAACCACCCGAGGAATCCTTGGAAGGCACCCATACCCAGAAGGATAAAACATTTTTTTAATGTAGAGGCATCAATTTTTTTCTTTAACAAAAAATAGAAAAAGGGAACTATAAATACAATACCTATTATCCTACCAATAAAGCGGTGAAACCATTCCCAGAAATAGATAAATTTATAATCTGAAAGTTGAAAATCATTGTGAATATTGATTTTTTGATACTCCGGAAATTTCTTGTATTCTTCAAAAGCGGCATTCCATTTTTCTTCGGTTAATGGTGGAAAAGTATCGGTGACCAAATGCCAATCCGTCATTGAAAGCCCAGAATTAGTTAAACGAGTGATGCCTCCAACTGTTACCATTACAAAAAGTAATACACATCCAGAAAGTAACCAATAGATGACGGATTTATTATTTTCCATTATTACGTAATTTATTATGCAAAATTATTTTTATCTGTTGAAAATGCGAATCAACAAAAGTTAATCTTTAGTTATTTAGAATCATTTTTTTTGAGGCCTAATTTTTCACCTTTTTCCACTATAAAATGGTATGCCGCTTGGTACTCATTAGGAATTAATCCTTCCAAAATAGCTTCCTTTACGGCTTCTTTTAGGATTCCAATTTCCTTAGACGGTTTCAAGTCAAAGAGAACCATAATTTCTTCGCCAGTAATTGGTGGTTGAAAATTTCGAACATGATCACGTTCTTCAACTTCGATGATTTTTTTACGAACGATTTCAAAATTTTGGTGGTATTTTTTGAATTTATTTGGATTCTTTGTGGTTATATCAGCTTCACACAGCGTCATCAAATCATCTACATCTTCGCCTGCATCAAATACTAATCTACGAACTGCTGAATCAGTGACGGTATCTTGTGACAAAACAATGGGACGTGAACTCATTGTGACCATTTTTTGAACAAATTTCATTTTATGATTGAGAGGCATGTGTAAACGTTCAAAAATTTTTTTTGTCATTTTACCTCCAAGAAATTCATGACCGTGAAAGGTCCATCCTTGTTTTTTGTGGAATCGTTTGGTAGGTGCTTTTCCAATATCGTGTAATAAAGCAGCCCAACGCAACCATACATCATCAGTATTTGGGCAAATATTATCAACAACTTCTAGGGTGTGATAAAAATTGTTTTTGTGGGTTTGTCCTTCTATTTCTTCTACCTGATTCAAGTCAGTTAATTCGGGTAAAATAATGTCTAAAAGACCGGTTTTATACAACAATAAAAAACCAATTGAAGGCTTTTTTGTAGAAAGAATTTTATTCAATTCATCTACAATACGTTCGCCTGAAATAATTTTGATTCGTTCTGCATTTCTTGAGATGGCTTCTAATGATGCCGTTTCGATAGTAAAGTTTAGTTGTGTAGCAAAACGAACGGCTCTGAGCATTCGCAAAGGATCATCAGAATACGTAATATCTGGAGATAATGGCGTTTTTAGAATCTTGTTTTCTAAATCATTTAGCCCATTAAAGGGGTCAATTAAAGTGCCAAAATCTGATGGATTCAAAGAGAATGCCAAAGCATTAATAGTAAAATCGCGACGATTTTGATCGTCTTCAAGGGTTCCGTTTTCTACCAAGGGGTTTCGGCTGTCTTCGAAATAACTTTCTTTTCTTGCGCCAACAAATTCAATATCAATTTCTTTATAACGAAGCATGGCAGTGCCATAGTTTTTAAAAACCTGAACTTTGGGTTTGTTCGGTAATAATTCGGATACTTTTAAAGCTAAATCAATTCCTGAACCTATTGCAACAATATCAATGTCTTTTTTGAAATCGCGTTGCAATAAATAATCACGCACAAAACCACCAATAACGTAACTTTCTAGATTAAGTTCTTGACTTGCTTGAGCAATGATTTTAAAAATAGGATTATTTAGTGCTTTATCGTAGTTCATTAATTGATCTTTTCTCCAATTGAAATGACAAATGAAGTTATTTTATTTACGTATTATTTTAACCTGATTGTCTAACGAGAGTTTTATTATCGTTGATGGTTTATCGCAAATTTTTTCATGGTTCAAATTTACAACATAGTCAACACCTTTTATAATTTCAGGACTAATTTCCTTGAAACTTTTTGGTGTTGGTTGCCCAGAAATATTTGCAGAAGTGGAAACCAATGGTTTTTTCATTCGTTCCATTAATTTGAAGCAAAAAGGCTCTTTTACTAATCTTATTCCTAGGGTATCGTCAGTAGCAACTATGTTTGGGGCTACATTTCTGGGTTTGTCTAAAATAAGAGTAGTGGGTTTTTCAGATAAATCCATAATTTGCCATGCTACTTCAGGAATATCTTTGAAAATTGAGTATATCATTTTTTCTCCATTAACAAGGCAAATCATACTTTGAGTTTCTACTCTTTGTTTGAGTTTGTAAATCTTGGCTATAGCTTCGGGATTTGTTGCATCACAACCAATTCCCCATACGGTATCTGTTGGATAAAGTATTATTCCACCGTTTTGTAGCACTTCATTCGCTTTATGAACTTCAGCATTCACTTCAGGATTCTTGTTTTCTAGCATTTTTATTGGAAAAAATTGGGCACAAAGGTATTACTTTTAGGTAGCTTTCTAAAACTTATCTTTTTTTGTTACAAATAAATCATAGGTATTTTTGTCAAATAATTTATCTTTGGCAAAATTTAAGATTAAAATTTTTATATTTTACATACAATTATTAAAAAATAGTTATACGAAACATGAAAACAGCATTGATAACAGGTGTTACGGGTCAAGATGGTGCTTATTTAGCTGAATTATTATTATCTAAAGGGTATATGGTTCACGGTATTAAAAGGAGAAGTTCTTTATTTAATACTCAAAGAATAGATCATATTTATGAGGATCCACACATCAATAATCAACATTTTAAATTGCATTATGGTGATTTGAGTGATTCTACCAATTTGATTCGAATTATTCAAGAAACCCAACCAGATGAAATTTACAACTTAGGAGCAATGAGTCATGTTAAAGTAAGTTTTGATGTGCCAGAATATACAGCTAATGCCGATGGAATAGGAACATTAAGGATTCTAGATGCGGTTCGATTGTTAGGTTTAACTAAAAAAACTAAAATTTATCAAGCATCAACGTCTGAATTGTATGGTTTAGTTCAGGAAGTTCCTCAAAAAGAAACGACTCCTTTTTATCCACGTTCACCCTATGCAGTGGCAAAAATGTATGCGTATTGGATTACGGTAAATTATCGTGAGGCTTATGATATGTTCGCTTGTAATGGGATTCTGTTCAATCACGAAAGTCCATTGCGTGGAGAAACTTTTGTAACTAGAAAGATTACACGCGGTGTGGCTCAAATGGCACTGGGAATGCAGGAGACCTTGTTCATGGGTAATATTGATTCTCAAAGAGATTGGGGGCATGCCAAAGATTATGTAGAAGCCATGTGGTTGATATTGCAGCAAGACAAGCCTGAAGACTTCGTAATATCTACTGGGGTAACAACTCCTGTTAGAGATTTCATCAGAATGGCATTTAGAGAAGTTGGTGTTGAGTTGAATTTTGAAGGTGAAGGTGTAAATGAGAAAGGTATAGTGGTATCCAGTTCTAATCCTGAGTATGCGTTTAAACCTGGTCAAGTTGTAGTTCAAATTGATCCAGCTTATTTCAGGCCGACCGAAGTTGATTTGCTGATAGGTGACAATACTAAAGCAAAAACAAAATTAGGCTGGACTCCAAAATATACATTAGACATGTTAGTTAAAGAAATGATGGAGGCGGACTTAGCTATTTTCAAAAAAGAAAAATATTTAAAAAATTATAACTAAAGGTAATCTTCTATGCAACTCAATTCAAAGATATATGTAGCAGGTCATCGTGGCATGGTTGGAAGTGCTATAGTTAAAGATTTAGAAGAAAAAGGATTTACAAATATTATCAAAAGGACTTCTAGCGAGCTAAACCTTATCGACCAAAAGGCAGTAGCCGATTTTTTTGAAAAAGAAAAACCGGAATATGTTTTCCTAGCTGCAGCCAAAGTAGGTGGGATTGTAGCCAATAATACCCTCAGAGCCGATTTTATCTATGAAAATATAATGATACAAAGTAACGTAATTCATCAGAGTTATAAAACTGGCGTGAAGAAATTACTTTTCTTGGGTTCTACTTGTATTTATCCTAAAATGGCTCCTCAGCCTCTCAAAGAAGAATATCTTTTAACTGGATTGTTAGAAGAAACTAATGAACCGTATGCTATTGCAAAAATAGCTGGTATCAAAATGTGTGACGCATACAGAGACCAATACAATTGTAATTTTATTTCAGTTATGCCCACTAATTTGTATGGGTTTAACGATAATTATGATTTGCAAAATTCCCACGTATTACCAGCTTTGTTGAGAAAATTTCATGAAGCGAAACTAAATAATGACCCTGAGGTAATAGTTTGGGGTACAGGAACACCCTTAAGAGAATTTTTACACGCCTCTGATATGGCAAATGCGTGTGTGTATTTGATGCAGAATTACAATGAAGGTGGTTTTGTAAACATTGGCACAGGTAAAGAAATTTCAATCAAAGACTTAGCTGAATTGGTTAAGGAAATTGTTGGATATACAGGAAATATAGTTTTTGATACTACCAAACCAGATGGAACTCCTAGAAAATTAACAGATACTACAAAACTAAATAGTTTAGGATGGAAGCACAAAATTGAGCTTGCTGATGGTATAGCAAAAGTTTACCATCAGAAATTCAATATTCAATAAGAAAGACTTTTGAATTAAAATTTTAATCATTCGTTGTTAAAGCTTTTGATCTAAGTTATATTTTTTCAAGAATAAAGCTATCCTTAATTTATATTGTTAGGTGATTATAAATAATACATTTTCTGTACATTTGCCCTAAACAAGTATAAAATGTTAAACAATAAATCAATTCTGATTACGGGGGGGACGGGCTCTTTAGGGAAAGAACTTACCAAAACTATTTTAAAAAAGTGGCCCAATGTTCAACGATTAGTAATTTATTCTCGAGACGAACAAAAACAATATCAAATGGCTCAAGAATTTCCTGAGTCACAATATCCTGCAATTCGCTATTTTATTGGAGATGTTCGCGATTTGGAACGTTTAAAAAGAGCATTTAACGGAATTGATTATGTCATTCATGCAGCGGCAATGAAACACGTTCATATCGCTGAATACAATCCAGATGAATGTGTAAAAACGAATATTGGTGGTGCCGAAAATGTAATCAAAGCCTGTTTGTCTAGTAATGTTACCAAAGTGGTTGCTCTATCTACAGACAAAGCATGTGCGCCAATTAATTTATATGGTGCAACCAAATTAACTTCGGATAAATTGTTTATTGCTGCCAATAACATCAAAGGGAAACAAGATATTAAATTTTCGGTGGTTCGTTATGGAAATGTAATGGGTTCAAATGGTTCGGTAATACCCTTTTTCATGAACAAGCGCGAGGAAGGTGTTGTACCAATTACAGATCCTACTATGACACGTTTTAACATTTCACTTCAAGGTGGAGTAGACATGGTTCTACATGCTTTGGACACAGCTTGGGGTGGAGAATTATATGTGCCGAAAATTCCATCGTATAAAATTCTTGATGTGGCACAAGCTATTGCACCAAGTTGTGAACATAAAGTTGTTGGAATTCGTCCTGGCGAAAAAATTCATGAAGAAATGATTACGGCTTCGGATTCGTTTACAACATACGACCTTGGAAAATATTATGTCATTCTTCCGCAAGTAACCAATTGGAATTTAGAAGAATATAAAAAAGCATTCAATGCTCAATTGGTACCACAAGGTTTCAGTTACACTTCAGGGGAAAATACGGAATGGGAAACAGTTGATTCCTTACGTTCTCTAATTAAAGAACATTTATATCCTGATTTTCAGGCCAAATAACAATGATACCCTACGGAAAGCAAAATATTACAGAAGAAGATATTCAAGCTGTTGCTCAAGCATTGAAAGGTGACTTTTTAACACAAGGACCAACAATTTTGGAGTTTGAAAAGGTTTTCGCCACTTACATTGGCTGTCAATATGCTGTTGCTGTTTCTAATGGAACTGCAGCATTGCATTTGTCAGCTTTGGCATTAGGCGTTACCGAAGGAGACAAGGTGATTACTACTCCAATTACATTTGCGGCTTCCGCCAATTGTATTCGCTATTGCGGAGGTGAAGTAGTTTTTTCCGACATTGAATCTGATACGTATTTACTCGACATTGTCAAAGTAGAAGAGCTATTGAAAGAGTCTCCTAAAGGAACGTATAAAGGTATAGTTCCAGTCGATTTTGCTGGCCGAGCAGTCAATTTGGAAGCGTTCCGAAAATTGGCAGATGATTACGGATTATGGATTTTAGAAGATTCCTGTCATTCGCCAGGTGGTTTTTTTGTAGATTCAAATGGAAATCAACAAAACTGTGGTAACGGAAATTTTGCTGATTTAGCTATTTTTTCCTTTCATCCTGTGAAGCACATCGCAACAGGTGAAGGAGGAATGATTACAACAAACGACGAAAAATTATACAAAAAACTACTCGAATTACGTACACACGGTATCACTCGCGATACAACGATTTTTAAAAATTCAGTTGAATTTGCTGTTGGACAAAATGTTGAAGAAGGCACCAATTATCCAGGTTGGTACATGGAAATGCAACAATTAGGCTACAACTATCGATTTACAGATTTTCAAGCAGCTTTGGGAATTAGTCAACTTTCTAGAGCAGATGAAGGTATTCAACGCCGAAGAAATATTGCTCAGAAATATGCAAGGGCATTTGAAAATCAAAATTTTATTATTGGACAATCGGGATTTGTAGATGGACACGCATACCATTTGTATATCATTGAAGTTGAAAATAGAGTTGGTTTGTACAACTATTTGCGGGAGCAAAAAATATTTGCTCAAATTCATTATATTCCTTGTCATTTGATGCCTTATTATCGTGATTTAGGCTGGAAAGAAGGAGATAATCCTAAATCAGAGAACTATTACAAACATTGTATCAGTTTGCCAATGTATCCAACATTGACTGAAGATGAACAAGATTTTGTCATTGAAAGTATATTCAATTTCTATACCTCATAACTTTGAAAATTACCTTAGGAACAGTTCAATTTGGTATTAATTATGGAATTTCAAACCAACATGGAGTTCCATCAGACACCGAATTAAAAACTATTTTTAACTTCGCAAAGCAATTAGGTATCAAGAATTTAGATACAGCTAAAGCATACGGAAATGCAGAAGAGCGAATAGGTCGACTTTCTGAAAATCAATTCAATTTTATTTCTAAATTCCCAAATGTTGATTCTGAAGAAGCGCTACTTTTGGCTTTGACCGAGACCTTAAACTTGCTTAAAGTCGATTCTATTTATGGATATTTGGCTCACAATGCTGATGTTTTGATTGAAAGTCCATCGCTTTGGAATATTTTACTTAGAGCAAGAAATGAAGGCAAAATAAATAAAATTGGTTTTTCTTTATACCAACCTGAGCAATTGGAAAAATTATTAGATTTAAATTGCATTCCCGATTTGGTTCAATTGCCATACAGCATTTTAGATCGAAAGTTTGAATCACAATTTGCTGTTTTGAAAGAATTAGGAACTGAAATTCATGTACGTTCGGTTTTTTTGCAAGGATTGTATTTGATGAATCCAAATCAGTTACCAGAAAAATTACAACCATTGCAAACAAGTTTGGCAGAACTACATCAATTGTGTGAAGAATATAGCACTTCAGTAACAGAAGTTGCGTTGAATTATGTCATTTCAAATTCGAATGTCGATCAGTTGGTTATCGGAATTGAAACAGCCGAACAACTACAACAAAATATGGCTATTGTCTCGAATTGGAAACCAAACCTAGAATTGTTTTCTAAAATTGAAGCTATCAAAATAAAAGATAAAACCTTATTAAATCCAGTGAATTGGTGAAAATAATTGGCGTAACACAAGCTCGGATAGGTTCTTCTCGTTTGCCACGAAAAGTACTGCTAACCATAAATGGTAAAACCCTTTTGGAATATCATTTGGAACGTGCTATGCAATCTAAATTGGTTAACAAGTGGGTTGTGGCAACAACAGATGAACTAGAATCAGATTTGATTTGTGATATTGCCAATAAACTGCAAATTTCGAGCTACAAAGGAAGTCTTAACGATGTTTTGGATAGATTTTACCAAAGTGTAAAAAATGAAAATCCAGATTATGTTGTGCGTGTTACTTCAGATTGTCCATTGCTAGATCCAACTCTTGTGGATGAAGTAGTTCAATTATGTATTGACAATAAATTGGATTATTACTCTAATGTGTTACAAGAGGTTTATCCTGATGGTTTGGACGTGGAAATATTTAGTTTTAAAGCATTACAAGAAGCATGGAAAAATGCCACAACAGTAGCCGATAGGGAGCATGTAACACCATATATTAGAAGGAATTCTAAAGCTGTTTTTCTTCCAAATACCATCGATAAAAAGTATTCCAATATACGTATAACTGTTGATGAATCTTCTGATTTTGATGTAATTCAACAATTAATCGTAAATTTAGGAGCAAATCAACCATGGAAAATCTATGCAGATTATCTTCTTCAAAATAAAGAAATACAAAATATTAATCATTCCATTTTAAGAAACGAAGGTTATATGAAAAGTAAATTCAATGAAATAGAGCTAAGAAATATCACAAATTTCAAAGCTTCAGATGAATACAGAAATACAATTCACGATTTAATTCCTGGTGGAGCACATACGTATTCTAAAGGTGATGATCAATTTCCAATTTTGTCGCCAGCTGCCATTGTTCGTGGTAAAGGGGGTTATGTATGGGATATTGACGGTAATCAATATTTAGATTGCTCGATGGGATTGACCAGTGTTAGTCTGGGTCACGCATACGAACCAGTTTTAAAAGCGGTTCGTGAAGAATTAGAAAATGGAGTAAATTTTCAAAGACCTGCAGCGTTAGAGAAAGAAATGGCAGAAACCTTTTTAGCTCTTGTTCCGGGTCACGATATGATTAAGTTTTCTAAAAATGGATCGATAGTTACAACAGCTGCTGTAAAATTAGCTCGTGCCAAAACTGGAAGAAAATTGGTTGCTTTTCCTGGCGATCATCCATTTTATAGCTATGATGATTGGTTTATTGGAAGCACACCTTGCAATAAAGGAATTCCAGAAGAAATTTCGAATTTATCGGTTACTTTTAAAGGTTGCGACTTAGAATCATTACGTGCTTTATTCCAAAAATATCCAGATCAAATTGCTTGTGTCATTACGGAACCAGAAAAAAACAGTTGTGGCAACGGATGTTCTTGCGCCTTAAATGTTGGAGATTTCTTAAAACAAGCCATCGAATTGTGTCACGAAAACGGCGCGTTATTTATTGCAGATGAAATGGTTTCGGGATTCAAAACAGAATTTCCAGGAACAATTACTAAATATGGAATCCAACCTGATATGGCTACTTGGGGAAAAGGAATTGCCAACGGATTTTCTTTTTGCGCACTTACAGGAACCAAAGATGTAATGGAATTAGGCGGAATCAATCGTGAAGGCGAAGAAAAAGTATTCTTAATTTCTACAACTCATGGTGGTGAAACCCACGGATTAGCGGCTGCAATTGCAACTATCAAAGAATATAAAGAGAAAAATGTAATCGCTCATAATCATCATATTGGTAAGAAATTAATAGAATTGTGTCAGCAATTAGTAATTGAAAATAACTTATCAGAATACATCAACGTTATTCCATCAGAATGGATGCCAGTTTTTGTATTCAAAGACCAAAATAAAGTAGCTTGTCAAGGATTTAAAACTTTGTTTTTACAAGAAATGATTAAGCGAGGTGTATTGTTTCAAGGTGTTTTCGTTCCTTGTTTCTCTCATACTGAAGATGATGTTTACTATTTTGCGAAAGCGTTTAACGAATCGTTACAAGTGTATAAAAAAGCTTTAGAAGATGGATATTCAAACTATTTAGTTGGAAGTCCTGCAAAAGCGGTTTTTAGAAAAATATTGTAAAATGCGAAATTATAAGTGTTTGTCGGTTTCTAAATTGGAGTCAAATGGTTTTCATATTGAATCTCTTCGTGATGAAGATAAGTATGAGATTATGGACATTAGAAACCAACAAATCTATCATTTGAGACAAAACGAACCTTTAACCAAAGAGAAGCAAGAACATTATTTTGCTACAGTTGTTGCGGGTTTATTTGAACAAGAAAAACCGAGTCAATTATTGTTTTCCTTCTTTGAGAACGGAAATTTTATTGGTTATGGTGGTTTGGTTCACATCAATTGGGTTGATAAAAATGCAGAGATTTCGTTTGTAATGAAAACGGAATTAGAGAAAGATAGCTTTGCTAAATATTGGTCAAATTACTTGAAATTAATCGAAAAATTGGCGTTTGAAGAACTCAATTTCCATAAAATTTTTACGTATGCATTCGATTTGAGACCGCATTTATATCCTGTTTTAGAATCTTGTGGATTCAAAGAAGAAGCACGACTAAGAGAACATTGTTTGTTTGATGGGCAATTTTTTGATGTGGTTTATCATGCTAAAATAAACAGAAAAATTTCTTTTAGGAAAGCAAATGAAAATGATGCTAAATTATTATTCGATTGGGCGAATGATAAAGATGTTCGTATTAATTCATTAAATCAATTTCCAATACTCTGGGAGAATCATTTGCAATGGTTTGAATCGAAGCTAAATTCTCCAAATACTTTAATATTTATTCTTGAAAGGGAAAATGAGCCTTTAGGTCAGATAAGATTTGATAAGGTTGGAGAATTTTGGGAGATTGATTATTCAATTGATAAGAAAGAAAGAGGGAAAGGCTATGGAAAAATTATAGTCAAACAAGGCTTAGACTATTTTAAAGATGGGATTTATAAGGCAAGGGTGAAAAAGGAAAATATTTCTTCTAAGAAAGTTTTTTTAAGTTTGGGTTTTTTATCTATGAATTTGAAATCAGATAACATGGACGATGTTGAATTATTTATTTATAAGAAAAACTGATTATGAAATTTGTAATAGTCTCAGAAAAAAAATGGAATAGGGATATTATTGAAAAGTTGAAAATAGAATATCCCATTCATGAGTGGATATTGATTGATAAAAAAGAAGATTTTACTATTGAAAATATTTCTACAATTAATCCAAAAAAAATATTTATTCCACACTGGTCATATATAATAAAAAAAAATGTTTTTGAGGCATACGAATGTATAGTTTTTCATATGACAGACTTGCCTTATGGTAGAGGAGGAAGTCCTTTGCAGAATTTGATAATAAGGGGACATAAGAATACAAGGATAAGTGCTTTAAAGGTAGAGGACGGAATTGATACAGGTGGGATTTATTTAAAAAAAGAGATGTCATTGGAGGGTAATGCTAAAGAAATATTTGAACGTGCTTCAGTGTTGATTTTTTATATGATTAAAGAAATAATTTTTAAAAATTTACAACCCATAAAACAGGAAGGAGAAGTTGTTGAATTCAAGAGAAGAACTCCGGAAGAAAGTGATATTTCTAAATTAGAAAGTTTGAGTAAAGTTTATGATTTTATAAGAATGCTTGATTGTGAAGGATATCCAAATGCTTACCTTGAAACTGTAATTTTTAAATTTGAATTTACTAATGCACAACTATTAAATAACGAAATTATAGCAAATGTTAGAATCACTAAGAAATAAAAGGGTTATGATTGTAGTTGCTCATCCTGATGATGAATTATTAGGTTTAGGAGCCACAATGAATAAATTAATTGAAGAATATGGTATATTAACACATGTAATTATTTTAGGAGAGGGAATTACTTCGAGATCAGATAAAAGGGACGTAGAAAAATGGGAAAGTCAATTAAGTATTCACAGAAGTAATATTTTTAATGCTCAAAAAGCAATTGGATACAATAGTGTGAGTATTTATGATTTTCCTGATAATCGTTTTGATACTGTTCCTTTGTTAGATATTATTAAAGTTATTGAGAAAGAGAAAAACCTTTTCTTACCTAACGTAATTTTTACACATCACGGAGGTGATGTTAATATTGATCATAAATTAACATTTGAATCTGTTATCACAGCTTGTCGTCCAATAAATTCAGAAGTAGTAAAAACAATTATAACATTCGAGACACCCTCAGGCACAGAATGGAGAGCTTCCTCTGACCCAAAACATTTTGTCCCAAATATATTATTTGAAGTATCAGAAAAAAATATTGATAGCAAGATAAGAGGTATGGAGAGTTATGAATTTGAGAGAAGAAAATATCCACACCCTCGTTCTCCTGAGGCACTTAAAATACTAGCTCAGAGATGGGGTATATCTGTGGGAGTAGATTATGCAGAAGCATTTTGTTTAATTAGATCTATAAACTGAGTAAATATGAAAATTTCAAATATTACTATTTCAGAAAACAGCCCAGTTTTTATTATAGCTGAACTCTCCGCAAATCATAATGGTAGCTTGGAGACTGCTATAGCAACAATTAAGGCAGCTAAAAGAGCTGGTGCTAATTGTATCAAATTGCAGACTTACACTGCAGATACCATGACTTTGTATTCAAACAAAAGTGATTTTATTATTAAGGGTACCATTTGGGATGGTCAAAATTTATATAAATTATATCAAGAAGCTTATACTCCATGGGAATGGCACGAACAAATTTATCGCGTTGCAAAAGAAGAAGGTTTAATTTGTTTTTCAACACCATTCGATAAAACAGCGGTCGATTTATTAGAAAGTTTAAATTCGCCAGCTTACAAAATTGCTTCTTTTGAAATTACAGATATTCCTCTTATTGAATATGTTGCTTCCAAAGGAAAACCAGTTATTATTTCAACCGGAATTGCGCGTCAAGATGATATTGAATTGGCTCTCGATGCCTGCCACAGAATGGGGAATTATGATGTAGCATTGTTAAAATGTACGTCGAGTTATCCAGCACCAATCGAGGAAGCCAATATGTGCATGGTTAAAGATTTAACCGAAAAATATAACGTGATTTCAGGCCTTTCCGATCACACTATGGGAAGTACTGTTCCTGTTGTTGCTACAGTTTTTGGAGCTAAAATCATTGAAAAACATTTTATAATTGACAGAGCAATTGGCGGACCAGATGCTTCTTTCTCAATGAATGAAGAAGAGTTTACTGCTATGGTTAAAGCTGTTCGTGAAGCCGAAAAGGCTATAGGAATAGTCGACTATAATCTAACAGAAAAACAAGCCAAAGGAAGAGACTTTAGTCGTTCACTTTACATTGCAGAAGATATTAAAAAAGGGGAATTGTTTACCGAAAAAAACTTGCGTTCTGTTCGTCCTGGTTTTGGTTTGCATCCTAAATATTACAGCCAATTGTTGGGCAAAAAAGCTACAATTGATATAGAAAAAGGCACTCCAATGCAATTGGATTTTGTTTTACATTCATAATGACTACTCTCAACTTATGACAAATATTGACACCATAAAAAACAAAAAAATTCTTCTTCAAACTTCCAATCATCCAACACCTCATTTGGAAACGGAGTTAGAAATAATGGAACGTTTGTTGCAAAATGGGAATACCATTTTTTGGGTCATTTGTAATGGAGATTTTCAAACCTGTTTCCATAATCCAAATCATAACTTGATGCACTGCAAGGTTTGTCATTCGAGGGTCAATAAAGGGTATGAAGTTCTCAAAAAGAATGTAATCAATCATCAAAACCTGCATGTTTTGAACTATGATCAGTTTTTGCAATTAGAGCAATTTAAAAAGAATGATTTTAGTTCTAATTTTGATTTTAAGAATATAAGTGAATTAAAATCCTACCATTATAAAACATACGATTCTGGGATGGCTACGGCATCATCATTAGTTTCTTTTACAAGAAATCATGAGCCAGATGTATTGAAACATAAAGATTTTATTAAAAGAGGTTTGTTAACTGGCGCCTACCTGTATGAAGTTTTTCAGTTAATGGTAGATCAAATTCAACCTGATTTGGTAGTACTTTTTAATGGAAGGTTTGTCGAGAATAGACCTTTATTAAGGGTTTGTCAAGAGAGGAATGTTGATTATGCGACTCATGAACGTGGAGGAAAATTAAATACTTTTTTATTTCGAATCAATTCTATTCCACATTCAATTGAGACTGTTCGTAACGAAATGAATGAGTTATGGAATGCAGCAGATGATAATAGGGTAGCGGTTGGAAAGACATTTTATACAAATAGGATTAAAAGAGTAGAAGATGCTTGGTACTCATTTACAAAAGAACAACAGGAAGGACGATTGCCAGAAAGTTTAAAAAACAGTGATACTAAGAAAGTCATTACTATTTTTAATTCTTCTTTGGATGAATATGAAGGATTAGAGGGCTTTGGACCATTTTTTTATTCAAATGATAATGAGGGGATTTTGCAGATATGTAAAAGTTTGGAAAATTATCCTGATATAAAGTTGTATCTAAGGGTTCATCCAAACCTAAGGAAATTGAATAATAGCCAAAATAAATTTATAAAGGAAAAAATTGGTGTACTACATTCAGTTGAAATTATTGCTGCTGAAGATAGTGTTGATACGTATGCTTTAATTGATAAAAGTGAAATTGTAATTGTGTTCGGTTCTACTGTTGGGGCTGAAGCCGCTTTTGCAGGAAAAAAAGTTATTTTGTTGGGTCGTGCAGCTTATGAAAACTTAGATTGTTTTGTGATTCCTAAAAGTCATGAAGAATTAATAACAATAGTAACCGATGATAGTTATGTTTTTCCTGTAATTAATCAAGACGACCCCTTAAAATACGGATATTGGAATGAGACTTATGGAATTAATTATCAGCATTATAAACCTTTAAGTATTGGTAAAGGCTTGTATAGGGGTAAATCGATAAAGGCAAATTTTATTTTAAGAAAATTAAAGCGTTTGACTCGATTTAAGAAAAAGAAATAGTTTGTTGACCTTAAAAAATTAATCTTTAATTTGTACCAAATTAACTGTGAATTTTGAAATAAAGTTCTAAATCCGTTAAATCATGAAAAAAATACACGTAGGTCTCTTATTATCATACGATTATGAATTGTTAAAAAATTCGTTACCTCTAATTTATTCAGCATCTGATAGAATATTTTTAGCAAAAGATAAAGAATTGCGTACATGGAAAGGCGAAAAATTTACCGTCGATCCCAATTTTTACGTTTGGTTAAAGGAGTTTGATGTAGATAACAAGATAGAAATATACGAAGATGATTTTTATGTTCCTGAATTGTCTACCATAGAAAATGATACAAGAGAGCGAACGATGCTTTCCCATAAAATGGGAATTGGAAATTGGTTGATTCAAGTAGATTCGGATGAATATTTTATCGATTTTGAAAGGTTTGTAACCAATCTTAGAAAATACGACTCCTATCTAGACAATCCTGAAAAGAATAAAATTCAGTTTTTTGCCTTTTGGATTATTATTTATAAACATACTAAGAATGGAATTTTGTATGTAGATAAACCAATGAAGGCTGCATTTGCCACTAATTATCCTAATTATAAAGTTGCAAGACGAACCAAAGAAAGAGTAATTTATTTGGATAGTATTGTTTTGCATGAATCAGTAGCACGAACAGAATCAGAATTACGATTTAAACTTCAAAATTGGTCACATAACGTCGATGTGAACAAAAACTTCATTGATAAATGGATTGCTGTAGATGAGACTAATTATACAAAAATGACTGATTTTTATTACATTAAACCCAGCCGTTGGAAGACTTTAAATTATTTTCCTACTCGAAAATTAGATGAAATTAGTAAGATTGTTGCTTCTTCGAATAATTTGAAAATCTCTAAAACCTATTTGTTTTTTAAAAACCTAGGTCAATGGTTTAAATTCCTTTTCAAATAAACTTTAATAATCTATTTTTTATAAAATCGATTCATGTTTTTCAATTCTTTTGAAACCCTATCATAATTGATTTTATCATCATCCAAAGCATTTAATTTTTTATCGGTGGCGTCAAAAAGTCCTGATGGATAAATGTTTATAATTTGATCTTTTTCGATGATGGCAAACCGCTGATTGTATCCACAAATAAAGCCATCTCGTTTACTAGGTTGAAATAAATCTTGTCCAAAACTGTAATCTACACTGTTATTTTTAACACCCAGATAGTTTTTCATTATGGTAGGTGCAATATCATAATGCAAGGTTTGTTGATGATGTATTTGTGGTGTTTTTGTAGCATCAAAAAGCATCATAGGAACTCCAATTTGATAGTTTGAAAAATTGCCTCCATGTTGCCAATAGCCTTTCTTGCTATCATTAAATTCTTGACCGTGGTCTGAGGTAATGACAACAATTGTATTTTTTAAAATTCCTTTTTTTTCTAAATTCGATAGTACTTCTCCCACCAAAGAATCAACAAAATGAAGCGAGTTTTTATATCGATTGATTAATAATCTAGGGTCATAATCACCAGTTAAATCTAGAAAATTTACCTCTGACAACGAAGGTTTAAATGGAAGTTTATAATTTTTTGGATAATCAAATCCGTGAGCCGAGTCGTAAAAGAGGAATCCAAAAAAAGGTTTTTTACGGTCTTGTTTTTCTATATGTGACAACCATTTTTTGTTAATTTCATTATCTCTTTCAGCTGGAGTTTCACCATTTGTGAATAGTTCTAAATTCTTCACATTGGCAAATACATTTCTATTAAATGGTGGATTTTCAAGATTTGAGCTACTGTAAATTAGCATTTCATAATCCTGCTTTTGAAGTTCATTAATTAAAACAGGGGCGATTTGTTGCCCAGTAAAGGTGTCATAATAAGTAGCTGGTATTCCGTAAAAAATGGTAAAAATTCCTCCAGTTGTCATATTAGATCCGCTGAGGTGGTTTTGGTATACTTGACAATTTTTAGAAAACTTGAAAATGTTTGGTGTAATTTGTTCACTCATATAATCGTTCCGCCAGCTATCGATAACTATGTAGAGAATATTTTTATTCAAATTTGAATTTTCGCTTATTATTGATTTTAGTGGATATTTAATATTTTTTGCTTCGTTGTCAATAGCCATTTTTTCATTTCTCCTAATTTTTTCTTCATCTACTAAATTGAGTTTCAACATTAAACTATCAGCCGTTAACGGGTAAAATAGCGGAAAAACATTTTTAAATTGGGTTACGGGTCTAAAATAGTTGGCGTCTGACCAAGCATAAATGATATTGCTGAGCAACATAAAAAGGGTAAACAGAAGTAGAGTAGATTTTACTCTTAAATTGGTATCTTGATTTACTTTTTTGTTGGACAAAAAATAGAAAAGCAATTGCAATAGAAATAAGCCAATGACAAAAAGTAATGCCAAAACTATATTACTAAAAGAAAATTGAAAGATATCTGAAGCGCGTTTACCAAAAACCAATTTCATGACTATTGGCGAAATATGATAACGAAATTGCTCAAAAATTGTAGCATCGAGTTTTACTACAACCAAAATAAATACCGAAAGTATTATGTTAATTGTCTTAGTAACAACTTTTGATTGAGTAACAAAATAAATTAATATACTCAGTAGAAGAGGTAATGCACCTATCAAAAAAAAATGACTTGTTGCAGTTACAATTAGATACGGTTTTAGAAAAAAACCATCAATATTTTCAAGAAATTTAATGTATTGTAAAGCAATAATAAATAGGACGAATAAATTGAATACAAAAACTAAATAGAGTTGTTTCAAGAAGGATGCATCAATTTTTTTCATACCTCTTTAATTTTATTTGGCATACATTCTTTTATCCACAACTCTTTCCATGTAGTCTTGTATAAATGCTTTGCATCTCAATTCCAAATCATTCATTTCAGAATTTCTATTTTGTATTAAATTGACTTTTAATTCTTTGTCATTTTTGTCATAAAAGCCAAGAACTTTTTTCCCATCAAATGTGCAAATGTAATTTCCTCTTGAATATTGGTAAATAGTACCAGTAGAGTTGATAACAAACGGTTGAGACGTTTTTTTGTCTAACAAACTGCGTCCCCAACTTCTAAAAGGTTTTTCATAACCAATCATGTCAAGTATAGTTGGGTAAATGTCTATTTGCTGTGCAAAATCATCATCAACTCCCACATATTTGCTACCTGGTTTATAGATGATTATAGGTACGGCATAACGATTTATAGGTTTTCTATATTCGTCATAAAATGTTTGATTGGCATGATCAGCTACAAGAACAAAAATAGTATTAGAGAACCAACTTTCTTTTTTGGCTTCGTCAAAAAATCGCTTCAAAGCAAAATCAGTATATTCAGCACATTTGTGAATAGGAACATCGCCTTCACGAAATCTATTTTTATATTTTTCAGGAATAATGTAAGGTTCATGCGAGGAAACCGTAAATACAGAAGCAAAAAATGGAGTTTTTTTCGTGTCTAATGTTTTTTTCATGAATTGAAGGAAGGGTTCATCCCAAATTCCCCAAAAACCATCAAATTGAGAATCATCATTAAATTCGGTTCGACCGTAATAGTTATCAATTCCCAAAATATTTCCAAACCCTAAAAAACCCATAGAACCGTTGGCAGCGCCATGAAAAAATGAGGTGTTGTAGCCTTCACTTTCAAGAGTAGATACAATAGATTCAATTTTTTGTTTCGGAAAAGGGGAAGAGGTAAAAGCATCTTTAAATGATGGGATTCCAGCTAATACGGAGGACATTCCATGTATGGATTGCCTTCCATTGGCATAGGCATTTGTAAAAATTAAACTATGCTGAGACAATGAATCTAAGAATGGAGCATGGCTTTTGTAATTTGGAATTTTTGCATTTTTATTGAAGGCGCCAATATATTCTCTACCAAAACTCTCCACTATAAAAACAATAACATTGGGTTTAGTTTTAGGATTATTATGGTATTGCTTTATGGGTTGAACTTTTTCTGCAATAACCTGTTGATTGACTTCTGGATATTTTGGATTAACAAAGCTATTAGTGAACAACGTCCTAATAATTGCAAATGGAGTGTTCAATACAATATCAGAATGTACAATGTTTTTAACATGTCTACTGGCGTCTAAAATATTAATAGGTCTTGTCGATTTTTTGAAATCACCACCTCGAATACCGCCTATGGTTAGCAAGATAATTATAAAAAAGCCTATAACTGAAAAACCAAAGTAATGTGCTTTTTTTGTTGGAAATGAAATTGTAACCTTGACTTTTCCGTAGAGATATATCCAAAATGCAGAAAGCAATAAGAATAATAGAAATACATGCCAATAATCGATTAAAAAACTTAACAACAAAGTTGTTTTGTTTGTCTCATGCTCAAGTACATTTAAAACTACAATTGTAGTTCTCGCAAAGGTGTATTTGTAGTAAATAAAATCGATGAAGTTTGTAGCGTAGGCTAATAAATTAGGAATAAAATATAGGTAAAAAAGAAATTTTTGATAGCCAGCAGTTGTATTCTTCAAAAAGGGGAATATGCTAAATAAAATAAAAAGCAGATTGACATATAATATCGCGGTGGTATCAAATGCTAATCCGTAATAACACAATGAAAGTAAATCGGAAAAAGAGGCTACTTTCAACAAATCAATGTTGTAAATGTAGAAGAGAATACGAGTTATAAAATAAAAAAAATAGGCTAATAATAACCTGTAAACCAATATCTTGTATTCGTTTAACCTGAGATGAGTGTGCATTAGGAAATTAGTTTCAAAATAGATGCAAATATATTACATTAAACTTTCAAAATCTTAAAAAATTATGGAAGTAAATACTATGATTTTTGGTAGTAAAAGCATCTCCTATTTTTTTGAAAAGAAATTAAATCTAAAGCTTAAATTGGAAAAATAAAAAGCAATACTTACTTTTGCCAACTATATATACCACCTAATGAACGTAACTATTCATTCCCAATTTCAGAAATACGAACTTAGTTTGACCAACTGTATTGAAAATTTTACTACTACTGGAGTTCTTTTTGGGAATGGAAAGCGAAATACTATCAAACTTTTTCAGGTAGAAGGCAAAACCATAAATATTAAATCGTTTAAAGTTCCTAGTTTTTATAATAAAATTGCATATAAATTTTTTAGGAAATCCAAAGCTAGACGTTCTTACGAATACGCAAATCGATTGTTGAAATATGGAATTGGTACACCATTACCCATTGCTTTTGTTGAAAATTTCTCTTTTATTGGTTTGACTAAAAGTTATTATATAAGTGAACATCTCGAGAGTGATTTAACTTTTAGAGAGTTGGTTGAAAATCCAGAGTATCCTGATCACGAAAATATATTGAGACAATTCATTCAATTTTCATTTAGTTTACATGAGAACGGTATTGAATTCCTAGATCATTCGCCGGGAAATACCCTGATAAAAAAAGAGGATAACGGCAAGTATCAGTTTTTTTTAGTGGATTTGAATAGAATGAATTTTTATCAAAAAATAGATTTTGATATGCGAATGAAAAATCTTTCGAGATTGACTCCAAAAAAGGAAATGATTGCAGTGATGAGCAACGAATATGCAAAACTTTGTCATAAATCTGAATCAGAAGTTTTTGAAAAAATGTGGCAGTATACCGATGAATTTCAAGAAAAATTCTTCAAGAAAAAGAGGCTAAAAAAGAAATTTTTATTCTGGAGATAGTACTTTACTTTTCCCAAAGAGTATTCAATTCAAGATATCTGACATAGACACTATAGGCATTTAGATAACAAATAATAATACCTTTTTTTCCATCAAGAAATCCCAAACGAACCACATAGTTGTATAAAAAGTTATATATAGGATGAAAGGTTTTGAGAAATAAAGAAGGTTTCAATTTTTTTATAAATTTTTCCTGAGCCTTAAATTTCCCATAATTAGTCATTTTAGCTTTATAGGACTCATAATCAGAGTAGGAATAATGGATGAGTTTATTTTTTAGAATTCCAACTTCTCCTTCTACTTTAAGTTTCTCATGAACAAGTCTTTCTGAGGTGTAGGTGGCAAAATTTTTATGAAAAAGTCTAAAGATTTTGTCTGTTTGCCAACCACTAAAATGTAGAACTTTGTTCTTGAACATGAATGTTCTATAAAACATAAATGCAGTGTAAGTCTCGTTATTTTTTAATGTTTCGAGTATTTCAATTTTCAATTTTTCTGAAAGTCGCTCATCGGCATCGAGAAACAGTATCCAATCATTTTTTACAAGCGATATGGCAAAATTCCTTTGTGAAGTGAAATTTTCAAATTTATTCTGAACAAAGCGAACATTTTTAAAAGATTTTGAAATAGCCTCTGTGTTATCAGTACTAAATGAATCCACAACTAGTATCTCATCAGCAAAATCTAAATCACTTAAAAGAGCTTTCATGTGCTCCTCTTCGTTCAAAGTGATAATAATTACGGAAAGATTGGTGTTGTGATTGTATTTCATTAATTAGGCACTATTTTGCAAATATAAAGGATTAAAATTATACTGCTATTTTTTTTCTAGTTGATACTCTTTGATTGTTATGGGTGTATTGAAACTTTTGAGGGTAAAATAATTTAAAAGTTTTCTCATTTTCCATTTCCGAATCAAATTCCATGGCTTGGATTTTAAATGCGACTTATCTTTATTGAGAAAATGAATAGTTGCATCAATAACTCTTCCACTTGATTTTCCATCAAAATAGGGATGTGTTTGCAAGATGAATTTTTTTATCGCAACCATAGTTTCGTTTGGTTTTGATAAAGCATACTTTAAAGCAGGTCCGATTTCAGCAACCTCAGAAATATCAATTAAATGACTATCGGGTTTATTGTTTCTGAAGGTAACCACTGGTTTTTCTTGCAAGAGAAATTCAATGATAGCAGAAGTGGTATCCGAAAACATAATATCCGCTTTCTTGAAAAGTGGAATCAAATCTGTAGTATCGTGATAGCTAAAATTTTCGTTGTTTAAAGCCTTAAATTTTTCTTTAATTTCTACTTCAAGTTTTGGGTGTAAAACACACAAAAACTGATAATTGCCTGTTTTTGATAACCGTTTGATTTCTTCAAAAACAGCATCGTTTTTTGCCAAACTTAATCGTGTTGTAAATGTTGATGAAATAAGAATTATAGGTTTTTCAGTCTCTTTTTTTTCTGTTATGGGAAATAATGGGTCGACTTTTGACCATCCAGTTTCTACAACTTCAAAGAAACCATATTTTTTTGCTTGATATTGAAACGTTTCTGTTGTTGATGGGCCTTGTGTTGTGTATAAATCAAAGAAGCCTCTAATTTTAAAATGATCGTCCATCAACGGCCTTTTATTGGCCGAAAAACCATGAAAAATCTGTACTTTGATACCTGGAAAAAAGTCGGCAACACTATCTGTTGCTGTTAAAACAATATGTGGTTCATAATCTAAAACTTCCTTAACTGATTGTAATAGAGGTGTTCCTTTCTCAAAGTATGATTTAGTATACTCAAGTTCTGAAAACCAATATACTTGGTAGCCTCTTTTTTGAATTTCTTTTTCAAGAGGTTTTCCTATCGGAATGCTGTAAGGATGTGAGATATAAATTAAAAACTTATACATAAATTACTTTATATGATTTTTTAGAAAATTTTTAAGTTCATTGTTTATAACTGAAGGTTTCAAAATTTTGTAATAGTCTTGATAGTTCTTTTTCAATTCTTTTCGTGTATGAGAACTTATTATCTCTGGGAAATAATCATTGACATGTACTGCTTTATGAAATGTACCGTCTTCAAATATACTCCAACTTTCCTTTTGAATCCAAGGTGAAAAAATGGTAAAACTAGGCTTCTTCAATGCTTTGGCTATATTTACAGCACCACCATCATTCCCAATAATTAGCTTACAATAATACATTATTCCCATGAAAGAACGTAAATCGGAACCAATTATATCCAAGTAAATTTTACTTTTTGTTTCATCAGAACATAGGTTGTAAATTTTTTGTATTTCATCCAATTGTTTTGGAATGTAGTTAAATAGCAGTTTTACATTAGGTTGATTGGCAATGGTATCGATTAGCTCTACCAAATAGGGAATGGGATAGGTTTTATTTTCTTCACTACCCAAAACACTTAGCATGATAAGAGTATCCTTTTCGACATCAATAGTATGTTTGTTTAAAAGTGAAAGAGCCTCATTTTTTTCTTTATCGGTCAAGAATATTTTAGGATAATTATCAATGGATGTATTGTTCATTAAGTCCTTAAATAAATTTTCTCTTCTTTCAATGGCTAAACCCGCAATAGTTTTAGGTTTGTCGCTATGGTCTACTTTGATGTTATAGGCATTAAAATAATCTTTTTGTTTATAGCCAATTCTTTTTGGAGCTCCTGAAAATAAAGTGATGAGCTTACTTTCAATTTTAGAATAGGCATCAATTACAATATCGTATTTTGATTTTCGAATACGAATAATAAATTTCAAAAAGGCAATTTTACTCTTTCTTATACTATCGTCAAAAAGGATAACAGTATCTATGTTAGGATTGTTTTCGACTGCTGGTTTTGTAAACGGATAAATAAGATAATCTATTTGAGAATCTGGATAGGCCATACGCAAGTTGTTGCAAATGATGCTACTTATGAGCACATCTCCAATCATTTTCTGCTGAATAACCAATATTTTCATGTAGAGCTTTTTATCGAATATACGAATTTAACTATTTTGGGCTAAACAGCCACATCGTATTCTCTCAAAGCATTGTTCAATGAAGTTTTTAAATCAGTTGATGGTTTTCTAGTTCCAATAATTAAAGCACATGGTACTTGAAATTCTCCAGCGGCAAATTTTTTAGTATAACTTCCGGGAATTACTACAGAACGAGCTGGCACAAAACCTTTTCTTTCAATAGGAGTTTCACCAGTAACGTCTATAATTTTGGTAGATGCTGTTAAACAAACATTTGCACCAAGAACAGCCTCTTTTCCCACATGAACACCTTCAACAACAATACATCGTGAGCCAATAAATGCTCCATCTTCAATAATTACTGGTGCAGCTTGTAGGGGTTCCAAAACACCACCAATACCCACACCACCACTTAGATGTACGTCTTTACCTATCTGGGCACAACTTCCCACTGTAGCCCATGTATCGACCATAGTTCCTTCATCAACATAAGCGCCAATATTGACATAGCTTGGCATAAGAATAACGCCTTTAGAAAGATAAGCACCATGTCTTGCAACGGCATGAGGTACTACTCGAATTCCTTTTTCAGCATAACCGCGTTTCAAAGGAATTTTATCGTGATATTCAAAAATACCTACTTCAAATGTCTCCATTTTTTGGATAGGGAAATAAAGCACTACCGCTTTTTTCACCCATTCATTGACTTGCCAAGTTTCATCGTCTTTTGGCTCAGCTACCCGTAAAACACCAGAATCAAGTAAATTTATAACGTCTTTAATAGCAGAAATTGTAGTTTCTTCTTGCAATAAGGCACGGTTTTCCCATGCTTGTTCTATAATGGTTTGTAGTTGTTTCATGTTGTTTGATTTTCAGCAAATATAAAAGCATTTTTTTTAAATGAAACCAAAAATCAATAGGTATTAAAGAATTATTTATTTTGTTGAAAGAAGAGAATAAAGAATGTTTTTTATGAAAATATAGGAAGCTGTAGTTCTAAAATATAGGAATTTGGTCTGTTTATTCAGATTCTGATAAAAAACTTACTGTTTTTGAGTCATCAAAATTAATGAGATACCTTTTGTTTTTGCAGTAGAAATACATTCGATCATCATCGATTAGCATTACAGTTACAGGATTAGTTTCCTCGTCTTTACAAAGATAAATTATCCCGTTATCAGGCAAGTCGGTTTTGGATAAGATACTCAAATGGTAATTTTTGTCAACCTTTAAATTGATTTCATCGCAAGTAAAACTAACCGATTGTCCACAAACATTTTCAGTGACGATCCATTCTTGGTCATCATTTCGAGTTTGAATTTGACTGTAAGTGTATACTCTATTTTGAGCAGTACTACTTAGCGAAGCAAATAGGATAAAACAATAAATCAGCTTTTTAATTAGCATTATTTGAATCAATTAGGGGATGCAATATCGAACTTTTTTATTTATGTAGTATTTATTTTATTAAAAAAGTGAATTATAGAAAGTTTTTACCTACAAGAATAATGGTTTTCGCAGTTATTGTTATTTTGAGATGACATAAAATAAAATCAAAGTGGCTCTTTATGATTATATTTGTTGACTAATTCAATAAAAAATGCCAAGAATTCTCGCTATTGATTATGGACTAAAACGAACTGGAATTGCTGTTACCGATGAATTGCAAATTATAGCATCTGGATTGACCACAATTCCTTCGGATACCGTACTTTCATTTCTAAAAAACTATTTCAGTAAAGAAAGCGTATCAAAAGTATTGATTGGTGAACCCAAACAAATGAATGGAGAACCCTCACAAAGTGCTGAAATTATAGACGCTTTTGTTAACCAGTTTTCAGCTGCATTTCCTGAAATGAAAGTGATACGGGTGGACGAACGATTTACTTCAAAAATGGCGTTTCAGTCCATGATTGATGGAGGTTTAAAAAAGAAGCAACGTCAAAACAAAGCATTAATTGATGAGATAGCAGCGACAATTTTATTACAAGATTACCTAACCAGAAAAATGATATAATTGCGAATGAGCGATTTCATTTTAGCACAATTTTAAAATATTAAATATTTACTAATTATTTCAAAAGTGAATTATCCCGTATTTATTTTTCACTACTTTTGCATCCCAACGAATAGTATAAGAACCAAATCTTAATTCTGTAAAAATGATTCTACCCATTGTAGGTTATGGAGATCCTGTTTTAAGAAAAATAGGAGAAACAATTACTCCAGACTATCCAAATTTAAAAGAAATAATTGCTGACATGTATGAAACCATGTACAATGCTTATGGGGTAGGGCTTGCCGCACCACAAGTTGGATTAGCAATTCGTTTGTTTGTTATAGATACTGCTCCATTCGGAGAGGATACTGATTTATCTAATGAAGAACAAAGCCATCTGAAAAATTTTAAAAGAACTTTTATCAATGCCAAAATGATAAAAGAAGAAGGTGAAGAATGGGGCTTTAATGAAGGCTGTTTGAGTATTCCCGAGGTGCGTGAAGATGTGTACAGACACGAAAAAATTACTATCGAATACTGTGATGAAAATTTTAATAAAAAAACAGAAGTTTTTGACGGACTCGTGGCAAGAGTAATCCAACATGAATACGATCATATCGAAGGAATTCTGTTTACCGATTTAATTTCGTCACTAAAAAAACAACTCATTAAAAAGAAACTTCAAAACATCATGGAAGGTAAAGCACGACCAGATTATAAAATGAAGTTTGTAGCCAAAAAAGGAAGATAAGGAAGAGTTACGTTTGTAGTATTCAGTTCGCAGCAATCATATATCAAAAAACACAAAACATAAACAATTTATAAAATGAATTTAGAAAAAATACTATCTATTTCAGGGAAACCAGGATTATACGCCTTAAAAATTCAAACTAGAACCGGATTTGTTGCTGAATCTTTACTAGATGGAAAAAAAATTACTGTAGGATTGAGAAGTAATGTGAGTTTGTTATCAGAAATTTCGATGTACACGAATTCGGCAGAAAAACCCTTAGCAGAAGTAATGCGCGCTATTGCCATAAAAGAAGACAATGGACCAGCAATTTCTCATAAAGAAGATAACGCAACTTTGATTGCTTATTTCAAAGAAATACTACCAGACTATGATGAAGATAGAGTGTATGCATCTGATATTAAAAAAGTAATCAATTGGTACAACATGCTTCAGGCAAAAGGCTTGGTTTCTAAAGAGGCTCCTCAGACTAAAGAAGAAGCTCCAGCAGCAGAATAATTCACTAAGGATAGAAAGTTATTTTTGCCACAAATTACACTAATTTTCACAAATTAATTCGTGCTAATCAGTGTAATTTGTGGCAAATTTTTTAGATACCAAAAGGAAATGCATTACAAGATGAATAGGAGAAAAAGTATTTAAGAAATTTATGTTGAAAGTAAATTAAATTATCTGTAAAATTCGTTTAATCCGCTTTATCAGTGTGCCATTTTCAACACATTAGTTCGCCAAGCGGACAATCCTCACTTTTTTAATCCTGTCACTTTTATTAACTGACAGGATTTCTTATTTTTACAAAAAAACGATACCCATGAATTCCAGACAACTTCAATTACAGGCTTTCGAGAGACTTCTGAATATTATGGACGATTTGCGTGAGAAGTGCCCTTGGGATAAAAAACAAACACTTCAAAGTTTGAGACATCTAACCATTGAAGAAACCTATGAATTGGGCGATGCAATTCTTGATAATAACCTTAACGAAGTAAAGAAAGAATTAGGAGATTTGTTATTGCATATTGTTTTTTATGCTAAAATAGGAAGCGAAACCAACGATTTTGATATTGCTGATGTTTGTAACGAAATTTGTGAAAAACTCATTCATCGTCATCCTCATATTTATAGTGATGTGGTTGTAAAAGATGAGGAAGAAGTAAAGCAAAATTGGGAAAAATTAAAATTAAAAGAAGGCAAAAAATCCGTTTTAGAAGGTGTGCCAAAAAGCTTACCATCATTGGTCAAAGCCAGTAGAATTCAAGACAAAGTAAAAGGAGTAGGGTTTGACTGGGAAGAACCGCACCAAGTTTGGGACAAAGTGCAAGAAGAATTAGAAGAATTGCAAGTTGAGGTTAAAACTGGAAATCAGGATAAAATTGAAGCCGAGTTTGGAGATGTATTGTTTTCGATGATTAACTACGCTCGATTTTTGAATGTAAACCCAGAAGATGCATTAGAGCGAACCAACAAAAAATTCATCAAGCGATTTCAATATTTAGAAAGTAAATCCCACGAACTAGGAAAACCTTTAATGGATATGACTTTGGCTGAAATGGATGTTTTTTGGGATGAAGCGAAGAAGTTGTAAGTTAATTAACAGGATTTTTAGTTCTCATCTTTGTTTATAGGCACAAATTGCAAATCCTCGCTATCAGGTTAGGAACTCGTCACAGACGAGCACCAGAATGGGGTTATTTTTAACTTACACACTTTTTAGGATAGTGTCATTTTAAGATATCTTCTTTAATTTATTAATATCTTTCAATATAATCTTTTTACCAACCAATTCTATTAAACCCAATTTATTGAATTCGGATAATAAACGAATACAACTTTCTGTAGCGGTTCCTATCATTCCTGATAATTCTTCTCTCGAGAGTTGAACAACCAGTGAGCCATCTTCATTTTTACCAAAAGTTTCTTCAAGATATAGTAAAGTTTCTGCTAGTCGCTCCTTGACGCTTTTTTGTGCCATCGATACAATATGGTCGTCAGATTCTTTCAAATCGCCACATATTGTTCTCATGACATTCATAGAAAACTGATTGTTTTTATTGAAGAATCCCATAACTTCTGCTTTGGGTATAAAACAAACTTCCATGTCTTCTATGGCTACAGCACTAAGGTTTACCGTTTCTTCACTTATCATAGAACGTTGTCCTAGTAATTCGCCTTTTTTTACGAGTTTGACAATGTGGTCTTTTCCATTTTGACTCAGTTTGGTCAATTTGCAGATACCATCTTTCACACAATAAATACCATTTATTGTATCTCCTTCCTCAAAAATGATTTCTCCTTTTTTTATAGTTTGTGAGGTTTTACAATCAGCAAGTTGAATTAATTCTTCTTTATTGAGTGCTTTTAGCGAGCTTAATTCCCTTACAATACATTGTTCACATTTGCTCATGTTCAAGATGATTTTAGTATTTACAAAGTTATACATTTATATGATAAATATCATTTTTTTCATTTAATCTATTCCCAACCTTTGCAAAAGGTAAAATGAGCAAAGTTTATGGATACACAACACTGTTTCCATTGTGGTTTAGGTATTGTAAAAACAGAGATAATTATTTTTGACGATAAGAAATTTTGTTGCAACGGTTGTAAAACCGTATACGAAATTTTTAGTCTCAACGATATGACCTGCTATTATGATTTCGAAAAATCACCTGGGGCAACCCCTCAAGAGAGTAATGGTAAATATGATTTTTTAGATAATGAAAGCATTGTTTCAAAACTTTTGGAGTTCCAAGAGAATACAACCGCTATTGTTTCACTCAGCATTCCTCATATTCATTGCAGTTCGTGCATTTGGATTTTGGAAAATTTACAGCGTCTTCAAAAAGGAATAAGTACTTCACAAGTCAATTTTCCTGAAAAAAAAGTTAGAATTACGTTTAATCCCGAAATTGTAACGCTAAAAACTATTGTACATTTATTAAGTTCTATAGGATATGAACCCTACATTAGTTTAGAGAATTATGAAACAGCTAAAGCAAAAACAGACCGAAGTTTGATTTATAAATTGGGTGTTGCCTTTTTCTGTTTTGGAAACATCATGCTGCTTTCTTTTCCGGAGTATTTCGAAGTTAAAGAATATTGGCTCGATAACTACAGAGGCTTTTTCAGATGGTTAATTTTTGCTTTGTCATTGCCTTCATTTTTGTATTCGGCGAGTGGCTATTATGTGGCAGCTTGGAAAAGTATTAAAGCCAAAATGCTCAATATCGAAATTCCCATTGCTTTAGGAATTGTCGTCATGTTTGTGAGAAGTACCGTTGATATTGTATTTGATTATGGGCAGGGATTTTTTGACAGCATGTGTGGATTGATTTTCTTTATGTTATTAGGAAAACTATTCCAACAAAAAACCTATAGCTTTCTGTCTTTTGAAAGAGATTACAAATCCTATTTTCCTATTGCAGTTACAAAGATTTTAGCCGATGGAACAGAAATTCCTGTGCAAGTGTATGATATTCAAAAAGGAGATAGGTTGCTCATTAGAAATCAAGAATTAATTCCAGTTGACGGAATATTGATTTCAGAAAAAGCGGCTCTGGATTACAGTTTTGTTACTGGAGAAGCGGTAGCCATAGAAAAAAAATCGGGTGATAAATTGTATGCAGGTGGCAAACAACTCGGAAATGTGATTGAAATGGAAGTACTGCTTTCAGTTTCACAGAGTTATTTGACACAATTGTGGAGTAATGCTATTTTTCAGAAAAAAGTGGATATCAAACACAAAACGATTACCGATACCATTAGTCGTTATTTTACACCCGCTTTATTGGGTTTAGCGGTAGTGTCTTTTCTGTATTGGATTTTCATTAGTGTCGATACTGCTTTTAATGTTTTTACAGCGATTCTCATTGTAGCTTGCCCTTGCGCACTAGCATTAACCGCACCCTTTACTTTGGGTAACGTATTGCGAATCATGGGCAATAGAAAATTCTATCTCAAAAATGCTACTGTGATTGAGCAATTGGCAGAAGTAGACACTATAGTATTTGATAAGACAGGCACCATTACTTCCAATAAGAAAACCGCTATAACCTATGAAGGTCTTGAGTTGAATGATTTAGATTTAAAATTAGTAAAAAATACGTTGAGAGGTTCCAATCATCCGCTGAGTAGGCGATTGTATGAATACATTCCCAATCAAGATAAAATAGAACCACAGCATTTTGAAGAAATCACTGGAAAAGGAATTACAGCTTCGTTCGCCGAAGGAAGAGTAAAATTGGGTTCTTCTCAATTTTTACAACACATGAGTGAGAATACGCATAAGAAGACCAAAGTTCATGTTGAAATTGATGGAGTTTACAAAGGGAGTTATATTTTCAATAATCAATATAGAGAAGGTTTAGAGACATTGTTTGATACGTTATCAAAAAGATATGATTTGGTTGTTTTGTCAGGAGACAATGATGGAGAGCGAAAAATATTAGAAAAAATGCTACCCAAAACCACCACATTAGTTTTCAATCAAAAGCCTGAAGAAAAATTAACCTATATCGAAGAACTTCAAAAGCAAGGCAAAAATGTAATGATGGTGGGTGACGGATTGAACGATGCGGGAGCATTAGCACAAAGCAATATCGGAATCGCAATTTCGGAAAATGTCAATGTGTTTTCACCAGCTTGCGATGGTATTTTGGATGCTACTCAATTTCAAAAAATTGCTTTTTTTATGAAATTTTCAAAAAATGCCATGAAAACAATTTACATGAGTTTTGGACTTTCCTTACTGTATAATGTTGTGGGATTGAGCTATGCGATTTCAGGAAATTTATTGCCAATTGTAGCGGCTATAATCATGCCGTTGAGTACCATAACCATTGTAAGTTTTGTCACAATAATGAGTAATATTTATTCAAGGACATCAAAATAATAGTGTTCTTTTTTGAAACAAAATGCCAAGTATGATAATTATCATATTTTATGAAAATGAGCAGCAATAACTTTGTTAACACAAATTTAAGGTATGAGTGTCATTTATTTATTAATCTCCATTAGTATAGTGGTTGCCATTGGTTTTTTTGTTGCTTTTATACGAGCAGTAAAAACGGGTCAATATGACGACGATTATACACCATCGGTCAGAATGCTTTTTGACGATGAACTCAAAATTAACGATTCAAAATCAGTAAAAACAACAGAAGAAAAACAAATTTAATTATGGAAATGCAACAATTTTATTATGACAACAAAATTGTAAAGAAATTTATCTATGCCACTATTCTTTTTGGTGTAGTAGGAATGTTAGTAGGGCTCATTTTAGCCTTTCTGTTTCTTTTTCCTAATCTTACCGAAGGAATTTCGTGGCTAAGTTTCGGACGATTGAGACCTTTACATACTAATGCAGTTATTTTTGCCTTTGTAGGAAATGCCATGTTTGCAGGAATTTATTATTCACTACAACGTTTATTAAAGGCGAGAATGTTTAGTGATTTTTTAAGTAATGTCCACTTTTGGGGTTGGCAATTAATTATTGTTGCAGCTGCTGTTTCACTTCCGTTGGGTTTTAGTACTTCAAAAGAATATGCCGAATTAGAATGGCCTATAGATATTGCTATTGCTTTGATATGGGTGGTATTCGGTATAAATATGATTGGTACCATTTTAAAAAGAAGAGAGCGTCATTTGTATGTTGCTATCTGGTTTTACTTAGCCACTTTTGTGACCGTTGCAGTATTACATATTTTTAATAGTTTAGAGTTACCAGTTTCTGCCTTAAAAAGTTATTCTGTTTATGCAGGTGTACAAGATGCATTAGTGCAATGGTGGTACGGACACAATGCTGTTGCTTTTTTCTTGACAACACCGTTTTTAGGATTGATGTATTATTTTGTTCCTAAAGCGGCCAATAGACCTGTGTACTCTTATAGATTATCGATTGTGCATTTTTGGTCTTTAATTTTTATTTATATCTGGGCAGGACCGCATCATTTATTGTATTCTGCTTTGCCTAACTGGGCACAAAACTTAGGTGTTGTTTTTTCAATTATGTTGATTGCTCCATCTTGGGGAGGTATGATCAACGGATTATTAACCTTGAGGGGTGTTTGGGATAAAGTGCGTGAAGAACCTGTTTTGAAATTCTTTGTGGTGGCTATTACAGGTTATGGTATGGCGACTTTTGAAGGACCGATGTTGTCTCTTAAAAACGTCAATGCCATAGCGCATTATACCGATTGGATTATTGCACACGTTCACGTAGGAGCTTTAGCTTGGAATGGTTTCATGGCTTTTGGTATGATTTACTGGTTGATACCAAGAATGACAAAAGGGAAATTATTCTCAACTAAATTGGCAAATTTTCACTTCTGGATAGGAACTTTGGGAATCATACTATATGCGCTACCAATGTATGTTGCTGGATTTACACAAGCTTCAATGTGGAAACAATTCAATCCTGACGGCACGTTAACCTACGGTAACTTCTTAGAAACCGTGACTCAAATTATGCCAATGTATTGGATGAGAGCCATCGGAGGAACAATGTACTTAGTAGGAATGTTGGTATTAGTTTATAATATTATTCAAACAGTTAGAGCTAATGCTAGTGTTGAAGACGAGTTAGCAGAAGCTGTCGAATTGCAAGTGATTAGTGCAAAACGAATCAAAGGTGAAAAATACCACTCTTGGTTGGAAAGAAAACCAATTCAATTGACTATTCTTGCTACAGTTGCCATTTTGATTGGAGGAATTATCCAAATAGTCCCAACCATCATGGTGAAATCGAATATTCCAACAATTGCATCTGTAAAGCCCTATTCTCCTTTAGAATTAGAAGGACGTGATTTGTACATTCGTGAAGGTTGCGTGGGTTGTCACTCTCAATCAGTTCGTCCATTTAGAAGTGAAGTAGAACGTTATGGACCGCAATCTAAAGCAGGAGAATTTGTTTATGATCACCCATTTCTTTGGGGTTCTAAACGTACTGGTCCAGACTTATTGAGAGAAGGAGGTAAGTACAACGATAATTGGCATTTTAACCACTTTTGGAGCCCACAAAGTATTTCAGCAGGCTCTATAATGCCAAGTTATAAATGGTTGTTCGATAATGAACCTTTAAATATTTCTTTAACAGAAAAGAAAATGAAAGCGATGCAAACATTAGGTGTACCGTATACAGATACAGATATCGCAAATGCTCAAGCCAATTTAAGAGCTCAAGCTACAAAAATAGAAGAGAATCTTAAAAATGACCCAGACTTTGTAAAAAGTTATGAGGAAAGTAAAAAGAAAGCGGAGGCAAAAGGTGAAAAATTTGTGCCAATGAATGAAAGAGAAATCGTTGCCATGATAGCCTACATACAAAGGCTTGGAACAGATATAAAAGTGAAAGATAATTCTAAATAAAAGTACCATGTTTGAACAAATAAAACACAATATGGAAACCATTGCTGGAGTGGCAATCTATCCAATACTATCGTTGTTAATTTTCTTTATTTTTTTCATTGTGCTTGGCATTTGGGTTTTTTCCTATAAAAAAGAGAAAATTATAGAATTAAGTCAGATTCCATTAGATGATAATCAAAAAGTATAACTTTTAAAATAGTAAAAAATGAAAAAAATAATCCCAGCATATTTAAGAGTTCTTGTTATTTTCTTTGCTGTCTTTGGCGCAATGGAATACTTCATCGACTCTGGAGATCGCCCCGCTTTTATTAAATTTCCAATGGTTTCTGTATTTTTATTTGTATTACTGTTTCTTTTAATAGCCATTGAAATTACAGTGAATGCCGTTGATACCATTACCTATAGTTTGTTGTCAGACGAGCAAAAAGCAAAAGTTGATGCCGCTAAGAACATTAGCTTTAAGGAAAGTGAATGGTATAAAAATCTTTTGAAAGCCTTAACTAGAACACAACCTATTGAAAATGAAGGTCAGTTATTGTTAGATCATGACTATGATGGAATCAAAGAATTAGACAATACCTTACCACCTTGGTGGGTGTATCTGTTTTACGGTTGTATTGTATTTTCAGCAGTTTATTTGGTACGATTTGAAATCATGGGAGGTGACAATCAGGAAATGGAACTCAAAAAAGAAATGGCTCAAGCCAAAATTGATGTTGCAGAATACATGAAAACAGCTCCCGATTTGATGGATGAAAAATCGGTGACCTTACTTACTGATGCTGCTGCATTGTCTGAAGGAAAAGCAATTTTCACTACCAACTGCGTAGCTTGTCACAGAGCTGATGGGGGAGGAAACATAGGACCAAACTTGACAGATAATCATTGGATTTTGGGTGGAGGAATTAAAAATGTTTTTCACACCATAACCAATGGTGGTCGTGATGGTAAAGGAATGATTGCTTGGAAAGCAACTCTTAAACCAAAAGAAATTCAGAAAGTAGCTAGTTATGTATTGTCATTGCAAGGAAGCAATCCTAAAGATGCAAAAGCACCAGATGGTGAAATTTGGGTAGACCCTAATGCTCCTAAAGCCGACGCAACAGCAGCAACTACTACTGATAGTACTCAAGTTAAAAAATAAAAACAATGTCAAAATTACCTGACGAAGCTTTTAGAGATACCATTGCCACGATTGATGAAAAAGGGAATAGAAAATTTATTTTTCCTAAAAAACCATCAGGGAAGTTTTATGAATACAGAAAGTGGGTCAGCTACTTTTTACTAATCGTTTTAATTGCAAATCCGTTCATTAAAATTGATGGGAATCAATTTATGATGTTCAATGTTTTAGAAAGACGATTCAATATTTTCGGATTTCCGTTTTGGCCTCAGGATTTTTATTTGTTCGTTCTTTTTATGATTGTTGGCGTTGTTTTCGTCATCCTTTTTACAGTCATTTTCGGACGTATTTTTTGTGGATGGATTTGTCCGCAAACTATTTTTCTTGAAATGGTTTTCCGAAGAATTGAATACTGGATTGAAGGTGATCGTGGTGCACAAATTAGATTGTCTAAACAAGAATGGAATGCCGAAAAGATTAGAAAAAAAGGGATAAAGTGGTTTTTGTTTTTGGTCATTTCTTTTTTCATTGCTAACGTCTTTTTGGCCTATTTAATTAGCAGTGATGAGTTATTTAAAATGATTGAAGAGGGGCCGGGGAATCATCTAAGCACCTTAATTTCTTTATTGATTTTCACGGGAGTTTTTTACTTTGTTTTTGTTTGGTTTCGGGAGCAAGTGTGCATTATTGCCTGTCCTTACGGAAGATTGCAGGGAGTTCTTTTAGACAATAAATCCATTAATGTTGCTTATGACTTTGTTCGAGGTGAAAAAGAATTAGGTAGAGCAAAATTCAACAAACAAGAGGATAGAGCAGCATCAGGTAAAGGAGATTGTATTGATTGTTTTCAATGTGTTCATGTTTGTCCAACGGGAATAGACATTCGCAACGGAACGCAATTGGAATGCGTAAACTGTACAGCTTGTATTGATGAGTGCGATACTATGATGAAGAGTGTGGGCTTACCAAAAGGTTTGATTCGATATGCTTCTGAAGATGAAATCGAGAAAAAAGCTAAATTTAGGTTTACCACTAGAATGAAAGGCTATACAGCTGTATTGGTTATTTTAGTTGGGCTTCTGTTAGGATTATTGTTTTTAAGAACCGAGGTAGAAACCACAATATTTAGATTGCCTGGACAATTGTATGAGCATAAAGGTGATGACATAAGCAATATTTTTACTTTTAAAATTATTAATAAAACAAATACGGATTTAGAAGATATACATTTTAAGTTAAACGGAATTAAAGGCGTTATAAATGTTGTTGGAAAACAAAAATTCAAGGTCAAAAAACAAGGAATGAGTAGTGGAACATTATTCGTTCAAATACACCAGTATTTGTTGGAACACGATAGAACGAAGATAAAAATAGATGTATATAATGGCACTAAAAAAATTGAGACTACAACTACTAATTTTTTAAGTCCAAGAAGTTTTGATTAGTAATAAATCATAAAAACTAATAGAAAATGCAAATAAAGATAAATTGGGGAACAGCTATAATAATGGCATTTGGATTGTTTATGACTTTCATCTTGTACTTTGTTTTTAAAGTACAATCCAACAGTAAATATGATAATGAGTTGGTTGTTGATGAATACTACAAGCACGATGCCCATTTTGGAGATGAAATGATACGTGTACAAAATGCACACGATTTAGCGCAGAAACCAACGATAGTTTCAAATGCAGATGGAGTAACAATTGGTTTTCCTAAAGCGTTTGATTCCAAAAAGATAAAAGGAAAAGTGTCCCTCTACAGACCGTCTAACAAAAAACTAGATTTTGAAGTTCCAATTTCATTATCTAGTTCAACTTTGCTCATACCTAAAACAAGTTTGGTAGGCGGTCGATGGGACATTAATATGGAATGGCAATACGATGGAAAATCGTATTTAACAAAGGAAGTAATATATTGTAAATAAGTTTCATTTATTTAAAATCTATAACAGAAATGAGTCCAATTAACTCCAACTTCTAACCTCAAACTTCAGATGTTATACACGGCTTTCATCTTTGGCTTAATAAGTAGTTTACACTGCATAGGAATGTGTGGACCAATTGCCATGATGCTTCCAGTCGATAGAACGAATCAAGCTAAAAAAACGCTACAAATTTTAACCTATCATTTAGGTAGATTATCCGCTTATGGCACCATAGGTTTTCTCTTTGGATTACTTGGTAAAGGATTTTCTATTGCAGGCATACAACAAGAATTGTCGATATTTTTAGGAGCAGCAATGATAACCATTGTTTTAGTTCCAGAGCGATTCTTTATAAATTATAATTTTTCAAAACCAATTTTTAGAGTCATTTCAAAAATTAAAACGTCTTTAGGAAGTCAGTTTAAAAATAAAAGCTACCAATCGTTATTTACTATTGGATTATTGAATGGTTTTCTCCCTTGCGGAATGGTATATGTTGCCTTGTTTGGAGCGATTGCTATGCAAAGCCCAAGCATGGGAGTTTTTTACATGTTTCTTTTTGGTTTAGGAACCATCCCAATGATGAGTAGTGTAGTTTACTTGAATTCTTTTTTGACACTTCCTTTCCGAAATAAAATCCAAAAAGTAATTCCTTATGTTGCAGTATGTATCGGAATACTATTCATTCTAAGAGGATTAGGACTCGGAATTCCCTATATTTCGCCTAATACAGTGAGTTTGTTTGTTCAACAACAGCCCAATTGTCATTAACCTAAACTGTCATCGAAAAGAGCTCTGTTTCGGGTGCTTTTCGTTTCAGACGTAAATCAAATGCCATACAAATATTGCGAACGAAGGCTTTGCCTTTATCAGTAATTTGTATTCCATTTTTCAAAATGATTAGTAATCCATCGTTCTCCATTTCCTTCAATTGAATGATGATTTCTGGAATCTCATTGAAATAATCCGATTTTTCTTCCCAGGAAGTTTCAAATTGACACATTAAATTTAGAATGTGTTTTCTAATTTTTAAGTCTTCTTCGGTTAATATATGACCTCTTAGTAGTGGCAGTTTTCCCCATTCCAATATTTGATAATAATCCTCTAAATTTTTTACGTTTTGAGCAAAACCATACCAGCTGTCACTTATTGACGAAACTCCAAGACCAATCATTAATTGCGTTTTCGATGAGCTATATCCCATAAAATTCCGATGCAAGGTTTTGTTTTTGAATGCTTTATAAAGACTGTCGGTTTTTAAGGCAAAATGATCCATTCCTATTTCATGATATTCATTTTCATACAACAATTCTTTACCCACTTCATACAATCTTCTTTTTATATCGTCTTTCGGAACATCTTCATCTTTAAAGCCGCGTTGCCCATTTCCTTTAATCCAAGGAACGTGTGCATAGCTGTAAAAGGCCAGTCTATCGGGTTCGAGTGATTTGGTTTTTTCTATGGTATCAATCACATCGTCAATTTCTTGAAAGGGTAACCCAAAAATAATGTCATGACCAATTGAAGTATATCCTATTTCCTTTGCCCAAAAAGTGACTTTGGCAACATTGTGAAAAGGTTGTTCTCTATGAATGGCTTTCTGTACTTTTTCGGAGTAATCTTGAACGCCAAAACTCACTCTGCGAAAACCTAAATCATATAATTTTTGCAAATGTTGTCTCGTTGTATTGTTGGGATGTCCTTCAAAACTGAATTCATACTCTTTTGCTAAATTTGAAATAGTTAAGATTCCATTGATTAAATCTTCTAAATTTTTGGTCGAAAAAAAAGTTGGAGTTCCACCTCCTAAATGTATTTCTTTAATTGTAGGTTTCTTGTCAAGTAATTCACAATAGAGTTTCCATTCTTTTAATAGCGCATCAATATACTGATGTTCCACATTGTGATTCTTAGTGATGCGTTTATTGCAACCACAAAAAGTGCATAAACTTTCGCAAAAAGGAAGATGAATATAAAGACTAATCCCTTCTTTATCATTACTTTCTTCAAACGATTTTTTTACAGAATCAATCCATTTTTGATTGGTAAAACTCATATCGTCCCAATAGGGTACTGTTGGATAACTCGTATACCTTGGTCCTGGGACATTGTACTTTTGAATAAGTGATGTTTTCATGATGAAACTAATTACGATAATCAAAAGTAACTTGACTAAGTAATAATTAAAATGATAATTATCATACTTGATAGTATTTATAAAAAAAGCGACTCCATCGAATCGCTTTTATAGTCATATTATCTCCTAATACAATTTTGAATAATGGTTTCCCATTTTATTGCTAATTGATGGTCTTCATATAAACAAACTTGTCCAATTTGGTCTTTTTCAATTCTGTAAAAAGCAAATCGTTTGCTTTCATTTGAATTTTTCATTTGAAATTCAAATTCAATTTTTGAAATTGTTTTCTTGTTATCTGAATCAGTAGTAACCAATTTACAAGAAGCTACTTTTTTTAAATCAACAAACAAAACATTTTCTATTTCATCGTTTAAATCAATTAAGAGTAATCCTTTAGTAATTTCATCAATTGCTATTACCTTTTTATTTTGGATTTCATGTTGACTAAAGTTATAGCGATTGTTTTGATTGTATTGATGAAAGAGTTGGTTAATTTTTTTTCTGTTTACAGTATTTGAGCGGAATACAAAATACAGAGGAATTCCAATGATGATTATAATGATTATGCCTATTATAGTGACAGATGTATCCATTTTTTTAAGTTTTATATATTCAATAAAATTGTGAATCGAAACTAATACAGTTTCAATTCAATTTAGAAGACGATCTTCTAAAATCTAAAAATGAATGTTTTAAATCACCAAAAATAATGGAAGGGAAAAAGTAGGAGAGAAACCATTTCACATCGATTAATGTCTTGGTTTGCGTAATATTTAGATTGATTTAAGGTTCTAAATCTTGGAATTAAATTAGGAAAATAGTCAAGATACTTGCCAATACTCGTGTAATCATTGACTTTATTATTTGAAATAAAAGTAGGATTGGAATGTGGCTGAATAAATGCCGATGAATACATTTTACTAGCATCATAAAATGAGTCTGTATGTTGTTTTTTAGTTTTAACAACATTAACCTCATTAGCATTGAAAGTCACCAAAAGTAACTGCCAAACTACTATAAAAAGTGCTATTTTTTTAATTTGATTCACTCTGCAAATTTAGCACGTTTGGAAACTATTAACTAACCTAATATACTAAATCAAAGTTAAAATTAGAGTTATTCAAGTTAAACCAATAAAAAAACCTCGAACTATAATTCGAGGTTTCTGTTTTTTGCTTGTTTTAAAAATTATTCTAGCTTTAGATTTCTCAATTGTTTCAATTTTTCCTTCCATACTTCAAGGTTTTCTTTGTGGATGGCTATGTTTTTGCGAACTTCTAATACAATTGAATTTTCTTTTTTTGCATTTTTAGTATTGGTGAAGAATTGAATGTTGTTCTCCAATTGGAAGATTTCATTCTGAATTTCATCAATTTTGCGTATCAAGAATATTTTTTCACTTTCTAACTTTCGAGTATCGTTACTTTCTGATAGCTGATCTATTTTGTTTGAGAATCGCATCATTTCGGAATCTTTCTTACTCAAACTTAGTTTTTCAAACAAAGCATCTAAAATTTTATTGAATTTTCCTTCAATATGTCTTCTTGGGAAAGGCACTTTTCCAAAACTTTTCCAATTTTCGATATGTAGTTTTATGGCATCCAAATCGGTTTTGTGATTGCCAGTCATTTCGAATGTTTTAAGAGATTCTAGATAGTCTTTCTTTTTTTCAAAAGCAGCAACTTCTTCTGCATTTTCCTCTGATTTTTGTTCTTTTACTTTTTCAAAATAACTATTGCAAGCTCCTCTAAACTCAGCCCATAATTTATCAGAATATTTTCTAGGAACATGACCAATTTCTTTCCATTCTTCTTGAATTTTCTTCATGATAGGAGTAGTGGTGGCGAAATCGGTACTTTCTTGTAATTCTTTAGCCTTTGCTACCAAAGCTTGTTTTTTGCTCAAATTATCATTTTGGTCTTTCTTAATGTCTTTGTAAAAAGAATTTTTCAAAACATTAAAGCTTCTCACCGCATTTTTAAAACTAGCCCAAGTTGCTTCATTTACATCACTAGGTACTTTTCCAGCTAAAAAAAACTCGTTGCGTAGCGCTTCAACTTTTTCAACTTGTACCAACCAAGCGGCATGTGTAGTTACTTTCTCTTCCGCTAAAGCTTTAATTTTAGCAATAATTTCTTTTTTTGTGGCAAGATTTTCAAGTTCTGTTCCTCTCAATTTTTCGAAAAGAAGTTCTCTTTTATCATGCATTTGTTTGGTTAAATCACTGAATTTATTCCAAATTTCTTCTCTGTACTCTCTAGAAACAGGTCCAATATCTTCTTTCCAAATTCGGTGTAAATCTTGTAGTTCTCTGAAAGCCTTATTGATATCTGCTTCATGAACCAACTCTTCAACACGAGTGATAATTTTTTGTTTTTGTTCTAAATTGTGTTTGAAATCAATATCTCTGGATTCTCTGTCTAAATGCAAATAATCATAGAAATTTTCTACATGAAAATGATAATTATTCCACACATGGTTGTACTTATCTTTTGGAATTGGTCCCGCATTTTTCCAGCGTTCTCTCAAATCATTAAAATGCTTCAATGAATCTTTTATATTTTCCTGAGGATTGATAAGATTTTTTAATTCTTCAACAATAGCCAAACGATTGTCAAGATTGGCTTTTAGATTAGATTGAAGGCTTTTAAAATGGATATTTTTTCTCTCCCTGTATTGAGAGTACAACTGATCAAACTTGTTTTTTAAGGGTAAATGATACTGAAAATCTTCAGTTGAGTCTGGATTTTCAGCATGGAATTCATCCTTTTTTTCTTCAATAAAATGATGGTATTTCGATAAAAAAGCTTTTTTAACTTCTTCCACATGATCTTTTACAGCCATCACTTTTTCATTAGCCACAAGAGTTTCTAATTCGGCAACAAGTGATTCCATAGATAAGGCTTCATAATTTTGTAACGGAATTTCATGGCGAACCGTTTCATCTTCACTTTCAGCAGCATTTACATTGGCAATAGCATTGATAATATCATTCGTTCCGTGCTCATATACCAGTGCATCATCTGCTAATTCTTCTGGTGTAAGTGTTATAACGTGGCTATCATCTGCAGTTGGAACTTCAGTTTCTGTTTCAGAGGTAGCTTCAGTAGTAGTTTTGTTATCGGTAATTTCTTCACCCACCAAGTCTTCGATTTCTGTAACTTCTTCAGTAACCGCTACAATTGGGGCTTCAACCTCAGTATCTGGTACTAATTCAGATGTGCTTTCAGCAATAGCCTCTGAAGGATTGGTGATTTCATTTTCAGATTGAATCGTGTCAACCGATGCTGTTTTTTTGTCTCCATCTGCATCAAGCAGGTTATCATTCTTTTCTTCTAACATTTTGTAAAATGTGTAAGGTTCCTAATTTTTTGAAGGCGAAAGATACTAAAGGTGGCTTAAAATTCAAAGTAAAAGCGTTATTTATAGCGATTTAATGCCGAAAATAGACTTAAAACAGGAAGTTTTTGAAAAAAAAAAGTAAGGAGTGACTACTATTTTAGTTGTAAATTCAAATAAGAAAGTTATTCATTCCAAATTTCCCAAGCCTTTTCCGCTTGAAAAACCAGCATATCCATTCCGTTTTTTGTGAGTGCTCCTTGCTCTTTAGCTTTTTTTAAAAATTGGGTTTCAGCAGGATTGTAAATTAAATCGTAGGCAATATGCTTATCGGTAAAGAGTTCGTAGGGTATTTCAGGAAATTCATGCGTATTTGGACTGGTTCCCAAAGGAGTGGTATTAATGATTATTTGATATTTGCCAAAGAGAGCCTTATCGATTTGGCTATAATTTATCGAGTGTTCAGAAGTTTTCCTAGAAACATAGAGGTAGGATATTCCCAATTCTTCAAGAGCAAAAGCCACCGCCTTTGACGCTCCTCCAGTACCGAGAATAAGTGCTTTTTTATGATGCGCTTGGAGTAGGGGTTCTAATGATTTTTTAAAGCCATAATAGTCTGAATTATCACCTCTTAGGATTCCATTTTTAGCAATTGTAATGACGTTTACAGCTCCCATTTTTGTGGCTCTTTCTGATAATTCATCTAAGAAAGGAATGACCACCTCTTTGTATGGAATAGTTACATTTAGTCCTATTAAGTCAGGATTGTTCTTGATAATTTCAGGAAACTCATCAATATTTTGAATGTCAAAGTTTTCGTAAGTACATTCTTGTGTATTATCTTTTTGGAAACGTTCCGTAAAATAGTTTTTTGAAAAGGAATAGCTGATGTTTCTACCAATCAATCCAAATTGCTTTCGTGACATTAACAGGAATTAATTTTTATATTTATTTATGGCGTTTTGAACCATTCTTCGTTCCCAAATAGTTGGAAATAAATCTTTGATAATAGTATGATTTTTAAAATTCAAACGTAAACCATTACTCAAATGAAACTTTCCTTTTTTATCATCAAATAGCATAAAATACAAACCAGCTAGGCGGTATTCTACTTCAAATTCTTCAGGAAAGTATTCTGAGGCTTGTAATAAAGTTTGAATGGCACTTTCAAATTCACCTTGGAACAAAAGACTGTCCACCCAAAACAACCAGGTATCTAGCTGATAATCGCCATATTCAACCGCTTTTCTATAACCAAATTCAGCATCTTCAAACTGCCCCATTTCTTTATTAATGGTAGCAAAACGTTTCCAATAGAATCGATTTTCATTGTCAATACTCAAAGCTTTATTGACATAAAATAATGCTTTTCCGTATTTTTTTTGACGTACATAAAAGTCGGTTATGGCTATCCATCCTTTATCAAGAAGTGGATCTTCATGAACGGTTTTATTGAAAAATTTTAAAGCCAATGCCTTATTGCCTAATTTTTCGTGGCATTTGCCAATGCGCAACAATGCATAGGATGTTGGGTCGTCTAATTCGATAGTTCTATTATAGCTTTCAATGGCCTCTTTGTATCTTTTAAGTCTCTCAAGAGATTTGGCTTTCTCCATAAAAGCACCCAGAAATTCATCGTCAATTAAAGTAGCATAATCAAAAGCTTTCAAGGCTTCTTCATATTTTTTCAAGCCATAGTTCAATCGACCCATTTGATGCCAAGCTATCTCACTATAAGGATTTTTGTTGATGTAATTTGCCAAATACTCGATGGCTTGTTCGTTTTGATCCAAAAACTCAAAGCAGTACACAACATTGTATAGAGCTGTTTGATCGTCTAAATCTTCCTCCAAACATTTGATAAAATTTTCTTTGGCTAATTCTAAATTATCCATAAAAAGATACTCCATACCAATTAAATTATAGACATCGGCATAATCATCGGTATATTTTAAAGCAGTTTTTAGTAGTTCTACTGCTTTTTCATGATTGTCTCTTTTAGAATAGATATTGGCTTTTTGAATGTAAATTTCCTCGTTGTGAGGTTCAATAGCAAATAATTCATTGAGTAACTTTTCAGCCAAATCGAGTTTGTCATCATAGACCAACATTTCTACCTGAACTAGTTTTAAACCAGTTGATTTGGGATGCTGTTCTAGTGCTAATTTTAAGGCTTTTTTTGCCAAAGAGGCCTTACCCATATCAAGGTAATGAAGAATAATTTCTTCAAATTCCTCGGAATCAAAAAATAGAATTTTGTTGGTTTTCAACATCGATTCAAATTTTGATAAGGATAAGTTGTAGTCGTCTTCGTCTTCTTCGCTTAAATGCATAGCTTTTTCTTTAAAATTATCCTAACTAAAATTAGGCAACCTAGTTCTTGATGTGAGGAAAATTTTTAATTGTTGTGAACAATTTAATTAACAAAAACGGAACAGTTAATTATTCTTTGCTTCGTTCCTATAAACTTCATCTAGGGCTTCAAGAAGTATAGCGCAACCTTCTTGAATTTCTTCCATAGAAATAGTTAATGGTGGTGTAATTCGTATTGCACAACCTTCAAAGAGCAACCAAAACAGAATCAATCCTTTGTCTTGACATTTGAATATTACCGAATTGGTAATTTCGGGACTTTCAGTCATTGCCGCCAACATTAATCCTTTCCCTCTAATTTCTTTTATCAAAGGATGTACCAAAAGAGATCGGAAGAGTTTTTCTTTTTCTAAAGTTTCTTGCATGAGCTCGGTTTCAGTGATTTCCTGCAAGGTAGCGAGACATGCAGCCGCTATGACAGGATGCCCGCCAAAAGTGGTGATATGTCCTAGTTTTGGGTTGTTACTCAATAAATCCATGTGTGCAGCCGAGGCAACAAAAGCACCAACGGGCATTCCGCCACCCATACCTTTTCCTAAGATCAAGATATCGGGTACAACATTATAATTCTGAAAACCGAATAATTTTCCTGTTCTACCAAATCCTGGCTGAATTTCATCAATGAGCAATAGCGTACCTACTTCGTCACAGCGTTGTCTTACTTTTACTAAAAAGTCATTTTCCGGTTGAATGAATCCAGCACCACCTTGAATGCTTTCTAGAATAATTCCAGCGGTTTTAGTAGTTATTTTTTGAATATCGGCTTCATTGTTAAAGGTTATAAAATCGACATCTTGAATTAATGGACCAAAAATTTGTTTCCGTTCTTCAAATCCCATCACGCTCATAGACCCCATGGTATTGCCGTGATAGGCATTGTTACAAGAAATGAATTGACTTCTTCCAGTAACACGTCTTGCCAATTTCAGCGCGCCTTCTGTAGCCTCTGTACCTGAATTGACCAAATAGGTTTTTTCTAAGGGTTGGGGCAGGAGTGAGGCTAATAATTTGCAATAAGCTACAGCTGGACTTTGAGAATATTCGCCATAAACCATAACATGTGAATATTTGTTCAATTGGTTTTTTATGGCATCATTTACCCTTTTATTTTGATGACCTAGAGAACAGGCAGAAACTCCAGCTACAAAGTCTAAATATTTTTTGTTATTGGTATCATAAATATAGGAACCTATAGCATGTGAAATCTCCATACCCAAAGGATAAGGTGAAGTTTGTGCTTGGTATTTGAGAAAATCAGAATTCACTTTAATTATTTAATCATTGGTTTTGGACTTGGATTATTTTTGTCATAATCTAGGGTTTCCTTTCTTACCTTCATCGGGACGTTTTCCTTTGCCATTTCTGCTTTACTGGCTTTGATAATTTTATCGTTGAGTTCGTTTTCCTCTGGTGGAAAAATATCGTCTTTAGTTCTAATCCGTTCATCGCCACGCCAAACAAAACCCCTGAGTTTTCTCGCATTCTCGGGTAAGTCTTTTTCTGGATAGATATCACCATCAACAGAGGTGAAGAACGTCATGGTGTCAATTGTGTTTCCTTCTAAAGTTAGATTGATTTTACTACTAACGTTTTTATTAATGCCAATGAGTTCATGAGCGTCATTTCGCAAGTAATAAATCACTTCGGTATTTTTAATAATATCAGCTTCATAGAGTTTATTATCTTTAAATTTTCCGAAAAGATTTTGACCTTTTACTTGATTGTAACCTGTGCCCAGACTATCTTTTGAAACCAAAAAAACATTGTTTAGTACCTTGAGAGAATCTAGTTTTTCTGTAGCATCATTTCCTATGAGATGCATCACATCGCCAGTCATTTGATTGTCAAAGTTCCAAAGTATGGGTTTGCCAATCAGTTGTGTGATATTTGTTTTTTGGCTGGAATGAATAGAGTCACATTTGCCACTCAAATCTGTTTTATAAAATCGAGCATTGTTGTAGGCTCTCACAATTCTATTGTCAGGTTTACCAGTAACCATCAATACTTTTCCATGAATATAAACAGAATCTTTATCAACTAGATTGATGGCGACAGCTCTTTTAGTGACGAACATAGAGTCTTTTTGTTTGTACACTTCGGCATAATGCCCTTTGATAATGCCTTTGTTGATAGTATCTGTAATCTTTACATTATTGGTTGCCGACGCAAATTCTTTGTTTCTATTGTAAAACAAACTATCACCTTCTATCAATCTGTCCTTGTATTTGATGTAAGATTTCCGGAGAAAGTGACCAACATTTTTCTTGCTATCGTAGAACCCTTTTTCGGTGTAAATAAAATTGTCTTTGCTCGTAATGGTGGAAGGACCAAAAAGATAAGAATGTCCTGAATTGTTGTAGTAATCCAAATGATTGGATTTAACCACATATTTTGGGTTGGTAATAGTAACTGCAGTTAGAAATTGAAACTTTTTTTCTTTAGCATAATACCGACCCGATTTACTTTTTAAAACATTGTCTTTGTTCACAATAGTTCCGTTAGTATTGTAGTAGGCTTCTTGTTTGTTGCGGTCAAAGTTTAAAGTATCGGTAGCTAAGGACATATCTGGAGAACGCAAAACAACATTTCCAGTGGCATAGGCTTGTTTTACATTACCATTGTATTCAGCATATTTACTGTTCAAATACAGCGTGTCACCTTGAACCATTTGTACATTTCCAAAAGCTTTGACATAGTTTTCTTTTTGAAAATAATAGGCTTTATTGCACGTCATAATGGCTCCGTCATGGTTGATACGTACATTTCCGGTAAGCAAAAAAGCGTCGGGAATTTCTGTTTGATTGACATCGGCAAAATCAGAATATTCAATGATAATTTTTTTGGGAGTTTGTGCCAAAAGACTTTGTATTCCAACTAAAAAGAAGCAACTAAACAGTAAAAAATGTGTTTTTTTCAACGGTTTTAATTTTTGCCAAATTTATAAAAAAGCAAACAAGGAAAATCGTTATTAAGAATAATTTATTAGTTGATACAAACTAAGCGTATTTTTTTATATTTGTCAGGTTCACTTTATCTAATTAAAGAAATTATGAAAAAATTAATTCTGTTTGCATTAGTGGTTCTATCCCTATCGGCGAATGCTCAAAACAAAAAAAGTAAAAAAATGGTTAAGAATAAGAAAGAAGTGGTTACAGAAAAAAAAGCAGTAGTATATCAAGTATTTACACGATTATTTGGAAACAAAAATACAACCAATAAACCTTGGGGAACCATAGAAGAAAATGGTGTTGGGAAATTTAATGATTTTACGGATAAAGCACTTACGGAAATAAAAAAACTAGGAATTACTCACATTTGGTACACGGGAGTACCCCATCATGCATTGGTTAGAGATTATACCGCCATAGGCATTTCAAATGATGATCCTGAAGTGGTAAAAGGACGTGCGGGTTCGCCTTATGCCGTAAAAGATTATTATAATGTGAACCCAGATTTGGCGGTGAATCCAGCCAAAAGATTGGAAGAATTTGAAGCCTTGATTGCTCGTACGCACAAAAACGGATTGAAAGTTATTATCGATATTGTTCCCAATCACATTGCTAGAAAATATGAGGGGAAAAGCAATCCGAAAGGGGTTCGTGATTTTGGTGCCGATGACAATACTTCAGTAGAATACGACAGAAATAACAACTTTTATTACATTCCTGGACAAGCCTTTCAAGTACCAACATCGGATAATTATAAACCTTTAAATGGAGAAAAAAATCCTTTGATTGACGGAAAGTTTGAAGAAAATCCAGCCAAATGGACAGGTAATGGTTCTCGTCTTGCCAAGCCAGATATTAATGATTGGTATGAAACCGTAAAAATCAATTACGGAATTCGTCCTGACGGGACAAAAGATTTTCCTGAGTTACCAGCAGGTTATGACAAGAAATCGTACAAGGAACATTATACTTTTTGGAAAGACAAGGATGTGCCAAGTTCATGGAAAAAATTCAGAGATATTGCCTTGTATTGGACGGCCAAGGGAGTCGATGGTTTTAGATACGATATGGCCGAAATGGTGCCTTATGAATTTTGGAGTTACATGAATTCGGCCATCAAAACAAAAAATCCGAATGCCTTCTTGATAGCAGAAGTGTACAATCCTAACGAATACCGAAATTATATCCATTTGGGTAAAATGGATTACTTGTATGATAAAGTAGCCTTTTATGATAAGTTAAAAGAAATTATTCAAGGAAAAAGTAATACAGATGGCATTACAGACATACAAAATAGTATGGCCGATATTGAGCACCACATGTTGCACTTCTTAGACAATCATGATGAGCAACGTTTGGCAAGTCCAGAATTTGCAGGTTCACCAGAAAAAGGAAAACCGTTGATGGTGGTATCTGCAACGATTAGCACTTCGCCAACAATGGTCTATTTTGGTCAGGAAGTAGGCGAAGCAGGAAATGAAAATGGCGGTTTCGGAACCCATTCCAGAACCTCTATTTTTGATTATGTGGGCGTTCCTAACCATCAACGTTGGATGAATGGCGGAAAGTTTGATGGCGGACAATTGTCGCAATCTGAAAAAGACTTGCGTGATTTTTACAAACGATTATTGAATTTTACCATTAACAGTTCTGCTTTAATGGGGAAATACCAAGAAATTCATGGTTTGAATCGCTATGCTACTGATGGCTATTATCCAGAAGTCTATTCCTTTGTGCGTTGGTCCGACACTCAAAAATTGATTGTGATTGCTAATTTCTCTGCGGTACACACTAGTCATTTTGATTTGAAAATACCTGCTGATGTTATCAAAGCTTGGAAATTAAAAGATGGCGTTTACCCTATTAAAGACCAGTTGTATGGAAAAAACAGTACACAACTTCAGGTGGTAAACGGAGAAGGAAAAGTACAAATTAGTATAGCACCTTTGGAGTCGTTTATTTATGGGTTGTAGATAAATATAAAAATTGAATTTTATAAGCCTTGCATTTTGTAAGGCTTTTTTATTAAGAAAACCCTGAACTCCTTTTTTAATTTTCATACATTTACGACTTAAACTATTTTTATGAGAAAATTTTACTTTTTAGTATTGGGGTTGTTATTTATTAGTGGAGTTCAGGCTCAGATTGTGAATATTCCTGATGCGAATTTTAAGGCAAAGTTGTTGGCTTCAAGTTCTACTGTGAGTATTGCTTATAATTTTCAAGGGAAACGATTTAAAATTGATGCCAATAATGATCGAGAGATTCAATTAACTGAGGCGCTAAATGTTGGTGAATTGTATATTAATGATTCAAATATTTCTTCTTTAGAAGGATTGTCAAGTTTTACTAACTTAACTAATTTGAATTTTAGCAAAAATAATATTACTTTATTTGATATCACACCTTTAGTTAAACTTACCTATCTAAATTGTTCAGAAACTCAATTGAATTCATTGGATGTAAAACCTTTAATAAATCTTACCACTTTAGATTGTTCTCAAAATTCCCTAAAATCAATAGATGTTAAATCTTTAGTAAATCTTACTTCTTTAAATTGTTCAAAAAACCAACTTACCTCATTAGATATTAATAATTTAGTAAATCTTGGTATTTTGGTCTGTTCATTTAATCAACTTACCTCATTAGATATATCATCCTTAATAAATCTCAGAGCTATTTATTGCGATAATAATCAACTCACCTCATTAGATACAACCCCTTTTGCGTATCTTTATGATTTAAGATGTGCATTTAATTATATTGGGATTTTAAATATTAAGAATAATCCAATATTAAATTTTGCAGTTTCTGATTTTCTATATGATAAAAATTTAATTTACATCTGTGCAAATGACGAACAGATGTCTGAACTTCAATTTTTAATCAATCAGTCAGGTCTCATCAATTTAAATGTCAATACGTATTGTTCTTTTGTGCCGGGAATAGATTATTATACCATTAATGGGAGCTGTAAACTTGATACTAGCGAGGATGGTTGCGATGATGCTGACACAAATTATCCTAATTTAAAAATAGCAATTTTTGATGGTATTAATAATCAAAATTTAATATCAGATTTGAGTGGAAATTACTATTTAAATGTTCGGGCTGGAACATATACTATAACTCCAGTTATTGAAAATCCTTACTATTTCAAAATTTCTCCAGATAATATTGTTGTAACTTTTCCAACAGAAACTAGTTCAGTTTTACATAATTTCTGTTTAATACCAATAAATCATCCTGATTTAGAAGTTACTGTTTTATCCATTATTAGATCAAGACCAGGATTCGATGCTTCTTATAAAATAATCTATAAAAATAAAGGAACAAACACTCAATCTGGTGCTCTAAATCTTACTTTCAATGATGCCGTTTTAGATTTGGTTAGTGCAAATCCTACAGTTACCACCCAAAGTGCAGCTAATTTATCTTGGAATTTTACTGATTTAAAACCTTTTGAAACTAGAGAAATAGAAGTTAATTTCAATGTGAATTCTCCAATGGAAACTCCTGCAGTAAATATCGATGATATATTAAGCTACACAGCTACTATAACTAGTGCTCAAATTGATGAAACACCGACTGACAATACCTTTACATTAAACCAAATTGTAGTGGGTTCTCTAGACCCCAACGACAAAACTTGTCTTGAAGGAACGACCATTCAACCAAGTGCAGTGGGTAAATACGTGCATTACCTAATTCGTTTTGAAAACAAAGGAACCGCTGAGGCGCAAAATGTTGTAGTGAAAGATATGATAGATACAGATAAGTTTGATGTGAATTCACTAGTAGTAACCCAAGGAAGCCATCCTTTTGTTACGAGAATCACAGAAACTAATAAAGTAGAATTTATCTTTGAGAACATCAACTTGCCATTTGATGATGCGACCAATGATGGCTATGTGGCATTCAAAATCAAAACATTACCAAGTTTGGTGGTTGGAGATTCGTTTAGTAACACCGCTAGTATTTATTTTGATTACAATTTTCCAATTGTCACCAATACAGCAACCACTTCGGTATTGCAAAGTTTAGGAAATCAAGATTTTGAGTTTGATTCTTATTTCAGCGTATATCCAAATCCTGCAAAAAACACCTTGAATCTGGATATCAAAAAACAAATCAAGCTATCGTCCATTAGTATTTACAATACATTAGGACAACAAATTCTGGTTATTCCTAACGCACAACAAACCAAACAAGTAGATGTTTCGAGTTTAAAAACAGGAAATTATTTCATTAAACTAACCTCGGATAAAGGAAGTACGATTGGAAAGTTTATAAAGAACTAGTTACACATTCAAAAGCCTTACATCGTAAGGCTTTTTTATTTTCTAAAACTTAACTTCAAAATTATAAATCCAATACTTCCTGCAAGCAATGAAGCCACTAGTATGGCAATCTTAGAAGAGTCAATTACTTCGCCAGCATCAAAAGCAAGAAGAGTGATAAAAATAGACATAGTAAAGCCAATTCCTCCTAAGAATCCAGCTCCAATAATATTTTTCCATTTCAAGTCATTGGGTAGAGCACAGAGTCCTAGAGCAGTTCCTAGAAACGAAAAAAACAAAATTCCAATAGGTTTACCGAGTACCAATCCGAGGATAATTCCAATACTATTTTGATGGGCTAAACCACTCGCCCAATTGGGAGCAATTAGAATACAGGTATTGGCTATAGCAAACAAGGGAAGAATGAAAAAGGCCATAGGTTTGTGTAAAAAATCTTGAAGGATGTAGGAAGTAGATTTCTTATTTCCATTGCCAAAAGGTATAGCAAATGCCACTAAAACGCCCGTAATCGTGGCATGAATCCCAGAGTGAAGCATATAATACCACATAATGACGCCTCCAATCAAATAGGGAATAAGATTCCGTATTTTTATTCTATTAAAAATAAGAAGTACCACCCAAATACCTAAAGCAATCAATAAATTGGTAAAAGCAATAGTTTTAGTATAAAAAATAGCAATGACAAAAATGGCGCCCAAATCGTCTATGACAGCCAAAACAGTAAGAAATACTTTTAAGGAAGTGGGCACTCGATTTCCTAAAAGGGATAGGATACCAACAGCAAAAGCAATATCCGTAGCCATAGGAATCCCAGCTCCAGATTGGGTTGCTGTGCCATAATTGAATACCATAAAAATTCCAGCAGGTAGAAGCATTCCACCAATAGCAGCAATGATAGGCAGTGTAGCATTTTTTAAATTGGAAAGTTCTCCAATGTATATTTCTCGTTCTAATTCTAAACCAATTAATAGGAAGAAAATAGCCATTAAACCGTCATTGATCCAATCCACTAGAGTGTGGCTTCCCATTGATTGATGCCAAAAAGAGATGTAAGAAGCACTCCAAATGGAATTTGCCAATAAAATTGAGATAATCGTAACCAAAACTAAAAGGATTCCTCCAGATTTTTCACTTTCGAAAAATTTAGCAAATAGCCTAGTACTTCTCATTTTTAAAATAGTTTAAGATTAAAAACGCTCTGATTTCTCAAAGCGTCTGTAATTTGTTATCAAACTTTCGTAAGCGTATTAATAAGTTCTAATCAGTAAAATCTGTTTAATCCGTGGCTATATTATTATCTTGTTATAGTTTGTTTTCTATCAGGCCCTACAGATACAATTTTTATAGGAACCTCCAATTCTTTTTCAATATACTCGATGTACTCTTTAAGTTCTATTGGCAATTCATCATAAGTGGTCATGCCTGTCAAATCGGCTTTCCATCCTTTGAATTCTTTATAAACAGCCGTTACATTTTCAGCTTCAATGTTGTAAGGAAAGTGGTTAATGATGTTGCCCTTATAGTTGTAGGAAGTACATACTTTTAAGGTTTCAAAACCAGAAAGGACATCGCCTTTCATCATCATTAATTGAGTAACTCCATTAATTTGAACCGCATATTTTAAAGCCACCAAATCAAGCCAACCACAACGTCTTTTTCTTCCTGTAACAGAACCAAATTCGTTTCCAATTTTTGCCATAGTATCGCCAGCCTCTTCAAAATCCTCAGTAGGGAAGGGGCCACTTCCTACACGAGTAGTATAGGCTTTAAAAATGCCGTACACTTCTTTGATTTTATTGGGTGCAATTCCTAGACCAGTACATGCTCCTGCAGCAGTAGTATTGGAAGAAGTTACAAATGGGTACGTTCCAAAATCAACATCCAATAAAGAACCTTGAGCACCTTCGCAAAGAATAGATTTACCTGCTTTTTGAGCTTGTGCTAAGTATTCTTCGCTGTCAATAAAAGTGAGCTTTTTCATGTCTTCTACAGCTTCGAAGAACTCTTTCTCTAGTTCAGGAAGATTGTATTGAATGTCTACATTGTAAAACTGTATCATTTCCTCGTGCTTGTCTGCCAAAGCTCTGTATCGCTCTTTGAAATCATCCATTTCAATATCACCAATACGTATTCCGTTTCTACCCGTTTTATCCATATAGGTTGGGCCAATTCCTTTAAGGGTAGAGCCAATTTTAGCTTTCCCTTTTGCCGCTTCAGAAGCAGCATCTAGTAGGCGGTGGGTTGGTAAAATTAAGTGGGCTTTTCTAGAAAGGATTAATTTGCTTTTGATATCGAGATTGAATTTAGCCAAACCATCCAATTCTCCTTTAAAAACGACGGGGTCAATTACGACTCCATTTCCAATAATATTAATTGAGTTTTTATGAAAAATTCCAGACGGAATAGTTCTTAAAACGTGTTTGATTCCATCAAATTCTAGAGTGTGCCCTGCATTTGGACCACCTTGAAAACGAGCAATAATGTCATAATTTGAGGTTAAAACGTCAACAATTTTTCCTTTGCCTTCGTCTCCCCATTGTAATCCTAGTAATAAATCTACGGTCATTGTGTGTTGTTAGTTGTTTTGTAGTTAGCTGTTGTTATTCTTTCTTATTGGCATAAAAATATAAGGAGTGATTGTGAATTTCGATACCAAATATTTCTTCTATCGTTTTTTTGATGGTTTGAATTCTTGGGTCACAAAATTCGATTACTTCGCCACTATCGGTCATGATGATGTGGTCGTGTTGTCTGTCAAAATAGGATTTTTCGTAATGCGCTTGATTTTGCCCAAATTGATGTTTGCGAACCAAACCACAGTCTAATAAAAGTTCGATGGTGTTGTATAATGTGGCTCTACTGACCCGATAATTTTTATTTTTCATCTTGATATACAGATTTTCAATATCAAAATGCTCTTCACTATCGTAGATTTCTTGAAGAATGGCATAGCGCTCAGGAGTTTTGCGATGTCCTTTATTTTCAAGATACATCGTAAAAACGTTTTTTACAATTTCTTGGTTTTTGCTGTTATCAACAGATAGTAATGTCATGTGGCAAAGATAATTTTTTTATTTTATAAGTTAAACCATAAACGGTTAAAGTTTACATAGGAAAGCTTAATTTTTATACACTCGGGTCACTTTATCAACACCGTCAATTTTCTTGATGTTTTCTATCATTTTATTCAAGATATTATTGTTTTGAACGATTACCGCTACCTTACCTTTAAAAATGCCAGCTTCACCGCTCAAAGAAATACTCTGAATATTTACATTCATATTGTTAGAAATGACCTTTGTCAATTTGTTAGTAAGCCCAATAGTATCCATTCCTGTAATATTCAAAACGGCTTTAAATTCTTGTTGGGTAGAATCAATCCATTTCGCTAAAATAATGCGGTAGGCATAATTAGATTGCATACTGATGGCATTTGGACAATCTTTTTTGTGGACTTTAATTCCTTCGTTTATGGTTACAAATCCAAAAACTTCATCGCCAGGAATGGGGTTGCAACAATTAGACAATTTGTAATCTAGTTTGTCTTGATCCACACCAAAAACCAATAAATCGTAATTTTTGCTTAACGAGGGTTTGTGTAAGTCAGGATTTGTAGTAGGGGTACGTTTAATTTTACTTTTGAAGAAATTCATCAAGGTATTGCTTTTTTGAGCCGCATAATCCTTGAGTTGTTGATTTTCAATAGAACCGATACCCATTCTGTAATATAAATCTAGACTTGTTTTTAGGCTGAAAAAATTAACGAGTTCATTAATAACTTGTTCGTTGACTGTGACTTTTAGGTGTCGGAGTTTTCTGGTCAATATTTCTTTTCCTTCTTCAGCAATTTTCTTGGTATTCTCATTGAGAATATTTCTGATTTTATTTTTTGCTCTTGAAGTAGTTACATAATCCAACCAATGTGAGGTGGGTTTTTGGTTTGGAGAAGTGATTACTTCAATTTGGTCTCCACTTTTCAGTTCAGTGTTCAAAGGAACTAACTTTCCATTTACTCTTGTTCCTCTGGTTTTAATCCCAATTTCGGAGTGAATACTGAAAGCAAAATCGAGAGAGGTAGCTCCTTTTGGTAAGGACTTTATTTCTCCCTTAGGGGTAAAGACGAAGATTTCTTTAGAATACAGATTCATTTTAAAATCTTCGACAAAATCTACGGCATTGGTTTCTGAGCTTTCCAATGCTTCTTTCAAAAGATTCAGCCAAATATCCAATCCGCTTTCCTCAGTAGCGCCATTTTTATATTTGTAATGGGCAGCATATCCTTTTTCAGCAATTTCATCCATTCGCTCACTTCTCACTTGAATTTCGACCCATCTTCCTTTTGGTCCCATTACCGTAATATGTAGCGCTTCGTATCCTGTCGATTTGGGAGACGAAATCCAATCACGCAATCGACTCGGGCTCGGTCTGTAATGGTCAGTAACTATAGAATAGATTTTCCAAGCTAAGAATTTTTCATCATGAGGATTGGACTTGTAAACGATTCGCAAAGCAAATTTGTCATAGACTTCATCAAAACTTACATTTTGTGCCAACATTTTCCTGCGAATAGAATAAATGGATTTCGGACGGCCTTTTATAATGTAATCAATCCCTTCTTCATCAAGTGATTTTTTGAGCACTTCAGAAATGGCACTAATGTAGGCATCTTGCTCTTCTTTGGTTTCTTTGATTTTACTTACAATGTCATTATACACCTTGGGCTCGGTATATTTTAACCCTAAATCTTCCAATTTGGTTTTTATATTGTATAGACCTAAACGATGAGCAAGCGGTGCATAAATATACAAGGTTTCAGAGGCAATCTTAGTTTGCTTGTCCTCTTGCATGGATTCCATGGTTTGCATATTGTGCAAACGATCGGCAAGTTTTATCAAAATTACACGCACATCATCATTCAAGGTAAGAATCATTTTTCTGAAATTCTCTGCTTGAATAGAGGCATTTAAATCTTTTTGAACCAAAGATATTTTTGTCAATCCCTCGACAAGTTGAGCCACTTTAGGGTTAAATAATTTTTCAATGTCTTGAATAGTGATAGGAGTATCTTCTACAACATCATGAAGCAAAGCCGCAGCGATTGATGTAGCTCCTAAACCAATTTCTGAAGCAACAATTTTAGCAACAGCTATTGGATGAAATATATAAGCCTCACCCGATTTACGGCGTTGATCTTGATGTGCATCAACAGCCACATCAAATGCTTTCCGAATGAGTTTCTTATCTTCAGCAGTGAGTGTTTGATAGCTAATGCGAAGTAATTCTTTGTATTCCTTGGCAATCGCTTTATTTTCTTTTTCTATATCAATTTCAGGCATAGTCTATGAGAATTCTAATTTCTAAAAATAGAAAGAAGATTCGAGATATGCAAGAGTTGGTTTTTAAATGCTAAAGTTACGCTGTCTCTTAGCTTCAAAAATTAAGATGGCAGCAGCAACAGACACATTCATACTGTCAATTTCGCCTTGCATGGGAATAATGATGTTTTGAGTGGCTTGTTCACGCCATTCTTCGGTAAGGCCTGTAGCTTCAGTTCCAACGACTAGAGCTGTAGGCTTTGTAAAATCTTGGGTATGATAAGGAGTTGAGTTTTGTAAAGTAGCACAATAGAAATTAATGTTTCTCTTTTTTAGAAAATCAATAATTTCAGTGGTAGTGCCAGTGGCAATTTGATTGGTAAAAAGACATCCTACACTAGAGCGAACACTATTAGGATTGTATAAATCACTTTTAGGGTTGGCTATAATCACAGCATCGAGGTGAGCAGCATCGGCGGTACGCAACAAAGCACCAATATTGCCTGGTTTTTCGGGAGCCTCAGCAATTAGAATCAAAGGATTTTTAGATAATTTTAAATCAGATAGTTGATGTGATTTGCTTTTTGCAACAGCTAATATACCTTCTGTGGTATCTCTGTAAGCGAGTTTTTGATACACCTCTTTTGAAATGGCAATGCATTCAATTTGATTTTTAGAAAATTCAGCGATTTGAGTTTCTGAAATGAATTCGGGTAGAAACAAAATGGTTTCAATTTCGTAATTTCCTTTTAAGGCGAGTGTAATTTCGCGTTGTCCTTCAATCAAAAAAGTTCCAGATTGTTTTCGCGCTTTTGCCTTTTCTTGCAATAAGACCAAGGATTTTATGAATGGATTTTGTACAGATGTAATGAGTTTCATTTGGATGGAAAAGTTGCAAAGCGTCAAAGTTACAAAGGTTTTTGCATTTCAATACGAATAAATAGTGGTTTTAAAATTTATCTCGTCAAAAACAAATACCCAACAAGAGGTTTTGAATAATCGGGGTCATTTAAATCTAAAACATAATAGTAGGTACCTTCCGGGACTTCTGAATTGTTTAATAGCATGCCTTGATTAGCATGTCCATCCCAATCAGGCGAGTTGATATCGCCTGTCCAAACTAATGTTCCCCATCTATTGTAAATAGAAATTGTAAAATTGGGATAGTTACTTCGCAATCCTTTTATGGTGAAGCTATCATTAACAGTATCATTGTTAGCGGATACAAAATTGTATACAGTAAAAGGGAAATAGCTGGTCAATTTTGTAACTATGGCATTAATCATCACAAAATCGCGATTTGAGGTGAGTTCAATTTGAGCTTTTGTATCCCCAACAGAGATATTATTTTCAATGTTGTATACATCTAAATCCATATTGAATAAGGTATCGGTTCCTAAAAAACTATTGGTCCCGTTAAATGCATTGTTCCCGGGATTTAGCGGAGGGTTATCCATTAAATTCCCGTTGATATATAGTGATTCACCTTCAGCAATATTTTTATCTCCTTCCCAAGCTACAAAACCTATTTTTGCGTCTTTATTGTCAATAACATTGAGGTTATCAAGTTTAATTTGTATCGCATCAGGCACCGATTGCATACCATCATACACATTGAGTTGATTGAGAGGTAAAGCATCGTTTTTATAAATTAGTACGATAGCCCAACCACCAAAATTTCCTCCAAACGGACAGTAATCATCGATGATATCTGACAAATCTAAATTCGAAAAGGTATAATTGCCATTTCCTGTAGCTTGAATAAAAGAGGTTACATCGGCAAAGGCACTAAAAAACGGAAACCCAAAACTGTTAGAGATACTGAAAGTACGTTGCGCTATTATGTCTTGTCCATTTAGTTTTACCTCAAAATCTCCCGTACCTGAACCCGCCCAATACAAATAGGCATTTTCAATGCGGTCGTCAGGGTTAAGATATAAAGTAGCTGAAGAATTAGATAAAATAGTGCAAGGAGGTTCGGGTAAACCCTCTATATTATTGTTTTCTATGGTATTTAAGGTGTTTCCAACAAACAGAAAATCGTATCTGCCATTGTATTGTTTGTACAGCGAAACATCTTGACCATAAAATGGATAAGAAAGAAGATAACCTACAATAAGAAGGTAATTTTGTAGTTGTACTTTCACAAATGACTATTTATAAGTTTAAAAGTACTCTTTTTTTAATAATTGGGATAAAAATTTCAATAACAATAAAGGCTATAGTTATAAAATAATTACTTAATTTTCGAAAGTTTAATAAAGAAGCGTGAAAAACTACACTATAAAACGATACGAATCTACCGATTATAAGAATTGGAATGTTTTTGTCGATACAGCCAAGAACGCAACCTTTCTTTTTCACAGGGATTTTATGGAATACCATCAGGATAGATTTGAGGACTATTCTTTGATAGTTTTAGATGGAAATAGATGGGTAGCAATTTTGCCAGCAAATGGTGTAGGTACAACTTTATTTTCTCATCAAGGATTGAGTTACGGAGGCTTGGTGTATGACGATAAAGTAAAACTGGCCAATTGTATTGAAATCTTCAAAAAGCTGCTGTTTTTTTTACAATCAAATGGTATAGAAAAGCTTCAGATTAAAATGATTCCTTCCATATATCATAATCAACCAGCCGAAGAGTTGAACTATGCTCTTTTCTTAGTCAATGCTACATTAATCAGAAGGGATTCACTTTCTGTAATCGACAGATTATTTACCAATACATTATCTACCGTTAGACAACGCGGTATTAAGTCGGGAATTAAAAATCAGTTAGTGATTAAAGAAGTAGCCTCTTTTGATGATTTTTGGGAAAAGGTTTTGGTTCCCAATTTAGAAATTAAGTTTGATGTAAAACCAGTTCACAGTTTGGAGGAAATAACCAAATTAAAAAGGTTGTTCCCTAACAATATCAGGCAATTCAATGTCTATCATGAGGGAGATATAATTGCAGGGACTACTATTTTTGAGAGTAAAAATGTGGCTCATTGCCAATACATTTCAACCCAAAAAAGTAAAAAAGAGTTAGGGGGATTGGATTATTTATTCAATTATTTGATTACGGATGTCTTTAAATCAAAGCAATTTTTTGATTTTGGGAATTCCAATATCAACTCAGGAAGGAATTTAAACAGTGGTTTATCCTATTGGAAAGAAAGTTTTGGTGCGGGAACGGTAGTACATGATTATTATGAAGTAGAAACTTCCAAATATAGCCTATTGGATAATTCATTAACAAACGGAATTTGAGTTCAATAAAACGCATAGTAAGAACGCCCTTGTTCAAAGTAACTTCTTTGAACAGCATTAGTGTGATGCTGAAAATAGGGATAGGATTACTAACATCCAAAATACTAGCTATTTTTGTTGGTCCTTCTGGAATGGCATTGATAGGAAACCTGAGAAATTTTCTCACCTCATTAGAAAACATAACAACCTTAGGTTTTCAGAATGGCATTGTAAAATACATTGTTGACCACAAAGACGACAAACAGGAGTTAAAGAAGATAGTATCCACCGTGTTTTTTACTCTCTTATTTGTGGCTTTAGCTCTCAGTGGGTTTTTATTTTTCTTGGCATCCTATTGGAATCAATTTGTTTTTGGCAAATATTCGGTATACGAGAACATTTTCAAAATCCTTGCGCTTGCCTTGCCTTGGTATGCCGTAACGGTCTTTTTATTGGCGGTTATCAATGGTTTTGGCAAATACAAAAATGTAATATACATCAACATAATTGGCAATGCCATTGGATTGGTTTTTTCGGTTTTTATGATTTGGAAATTCAGCACCTTTGGTGCGCTGCTTTCTATTATTATTCCACCATCATTGTTGTTTTTTGTAGCCTTCTATTTTATCAACAAAGAGATTGCTTTTCTAAAAACCATATCCTTTTCTCTTTTTGATTTTCAAATTATAAAGAATTTATCTTCCTATTCTTTAATGGCATTGGTTTCCTCAGTAATTGGTCCCTTGGTATTTTTAGCCATTCGAAATACTATTATTCACTCTCTCGGAATCGAACAAGCGGGTTACTGGGAATCAATGAACCGAATAGCGACCTATTATTTTATGTTCGTTTCAACCATTTTGTCGGTCTATTTTTTACCGAGATTGGCATTTGTAACCTCAAGAGAAGCGACCAAAAAAGTATTTTGGAGTTATTACAAAGGCATAGTTCCTTTTTTTATCGCTGGTTTGGTACTGCTCTATTTTTTAAGAGTTTACATTGTTAGTCTGCTATTTACTAAAGATTTTCTTCCCGTTACCGACTTGTTTTTTTGGCAATTCATTGGGGACATATTTAAGGTATTGTCGCTTATTTTAGGCAACCAGTTTTTTGCAAAAAAATTGACCTTCGCCTTCATTACAACCGAGTTTATGTCCTTGACGTTTATGTACCTTTTAAGTACCAATTTAATACCGCTTTTCGGAATTCAAGGCGTTGTTATGGCCCATGCCATCAATTATTGCATTTATTTCACAGTATTGTGTTGCTATTTCAGAAAGAGTCTGTTTTAAATCATGTAGCATCATAAATTAGTATTAAATACCTTCAATTTTGTAATAGGAGGTATACAATTACCGTCACTAAAGTGATAAATTATTGGAAGCAAAATAATTTAAACGCACTTATTGTATACAAGAAAGCCGAAACTACATGTTTCGGCTTTTCCTTTGTTTAGCAAATGGGAAGATTTCCTTACTGAATAAACCGGAATTTATTTTTAAAATAAAATCCAACTAGTGGCAATGGTAGTCTCACACCATAAAAGGCACTAATTAGTCCGGCAATCCAAAGTACAACCAATCCCATGTTGTTCAGTAACAGTAATGTGATAAAGTCAGGGTCAATAAATAGCGGCAAAGTAAATAGTATATTGGTAATGACTCCTAAAGTAGCCAATCCAAATGACTGTTCTAAATGAAACTTAGCCAATGAAGATTTGGAATTTTTTTTATACGCTATTCCTTTGTGGTATTAAAAAAAGGATAATTCAAAGTAACTTCTAAACTATTCAATTTATCTTTGATAGGACTATCAACGACTAACTTTCTGAAACTTTTAATATCCATACTTTCTATTTTTAATTAAACCTCCTCTTTTGGCTGCAACGCCTCTCTCAAAACCTGCTGCAACAACATTTCATTATACCCTTGACTTTCATTTATACTTTGCTCCAAACCATCACAAAACGCCATTAACTCCTCTAACTTAGCCACAATTTGCTCTTGTTCTTGAAGTGGTGGCATTGGAAAAATTGTGTTTCTCATATCTCCTAATAACAAATTATTAATTGCTGAACCTCTTGACTTTTTTAAAAGTCTTGGTGTTTCGTTAATAATAAAGTTCTCTACAAATCTCATATTAGTGTACTCTTTAATGACTTTAACTACAGCGACACTTTTTTGAAAGGTTGTATTTCTTGTTCTTTCATCTTCAGGAGCAAAAGCGGATTTACCAATTGTAGCACCAGTATTTACTATGCATAAATCACCAGGTTCTAAATTTGTTCTTCTATGAGTTTCAAGGAAATCATCATACGTGATTTGTCGAGCGCCATCATAAATAAATTGCCCATTTTGTATGTCTTTTGCAGATAAGAAATAATATCCTGAATTTGGTTCATTTTTACAATCACCATGTTTTCCATCAGTAATTAAAGTACAAATTTCACCCAATCTACACCACGCCCAATGCTGTGGAATTTCAAAAGGAATTTCATCTTCTGTAATTGGTGGTAACTCTTTTTCTTTTTTAAGTTTTTTCTCGGCAATCAATTGCGTTTTTTCGGCTTTTATTTTTTCAAGGAGTTGTTGTCCTGTTTCTTGAGATGCTGAAACAAGTTCAGCATGACAAAGTTTGCCTTGCATCGCTTCTCGTAAAAACGCTTGACGCAGTTGTTTGATTAGGTCGAGTTGGTGGGTGAGCTCAGAATTTAAATCTATTTTAGAAGATTGCATTTTAACAAACTGATTTTTAGTTCCAACTTGTTTATTAAAATCAAAATAAGGTAATTTATAATTCCCAAATGACTTCATTCCTATTGCTTCCTTAGATGTCCCTGCTTTTGTACTACTTACAATATCATTTTTAAACTCATTAAAAATCATGTGGTAAAACTTCAAATCAATTGGGTAATTTTCAGGATCTTTTGGTGTAATTATGAAACACAAATCACTTGATATAAACTTACCATTTACATAATGCGTTCTTCCTAAAGAACCAGAAGCTGCTGCTGCAAAGACTAATGCTTCACAATCATGTGTGTATTCATTATGTGTTTTCCACTCTGATGAAGCAGTAATAAAGTCAAAATCACCTTCAGTACATTTTGAACTTTGTAAACTACCTTTTTCAAAGTGAAACAAATCATCTATTCGCATTAAACTCATTTCACCGCTTCTTTTAATTGGTTCAACAAAGCATTGCTTTTTTCAAAAGAAGTATGCAGCAGCTCCATTAATTCCGCGCTGTTGTATTCATTGACTTCTTCAACTTTTGTTGGATTTTTAATGTCCAAATCATAATTACGGTCAATGATGGTTTGAATATCTACTTTCCAAGCAATATCACTTTCCTTACGGTCGTTCCACCATTTTTTTATTGGCTCAAACTCTTTGGCTTGTATTGGTTTGGTTTTGTTGTAGGCTTTTTGTCCTTCGGGCAAACGGTGTTCGTAATACCAAACTTCTTTAGTCGGCGTGCCTTTGGTAAAAAACAACAAATTGGTCGCAACTGTGGCATAAGGTTGAAACACCGAGTTAGGCAAACGAATAATGGTATGTAAATTACATTCTTCTAATAGCTTTTGGCGCACACGTTGTTTTACGCCATCACCGGTTAACGAACCATCAGGTAATACAATACCTGCTCTTCCACCTTGTTTTAATAAATGTATCATTAAAATCAGGAACAAGTCGGCACTTTCTTTGGTTCTGTAATTCTGAGGAAAGTTATTTTCGTTATTATTAGCTACAATACCACCAAAGGGTGGGTTGGCTAAAATAGCATTCACACGATGTTTTTCGGTAAAGTTAGAAAGCGGTTGGTCTAACGCATCCCCAAAACGAATGTTGGGTACTTCCATATCGTGTAAAATCAAGTTGGTGGTAGCCAACAAATACGGTAGTGGTTTGTATTCCCAACCCATTACGTTTTCGGCTATGCTCTTGCGGTCTTCTATGCTATTGGCTTGAACTTTTAAATGCTCGATGGCACAGGTTAAATAACCTCCCGTTCCACAAGCGGGGTCTAATATTTTTTCACCCAATTGTGGGTTAATCATTTCGGTAATAAAACTGGTTATGGCTCTAGGCGTATAAAACTCTCCACTTTTACCTGCGCTTTGCAAGCCTTTTAAAATGCTTTCATACAATTCGCCAAACGCGTGTCGGTCTTTGGCAATGTTAAAGTCAATTTCGTTTAGCTTATTCAACACTTTTCTAATGTTGATACCGCTTTTCATGTAGTTGTTGTTTCCTTCAAATACTTCACGTACAATCAGCGCCCTACGATTGCCGTTACTTACATCAATATTGCGCAAGGCAGGAAACAATTGGCGGTCAACAAATTCTAACAATTCATCACCTGTCATGCCTTCATCATCGCCAGCCCAATTGCCTTTGACCTTCACCCAATGAAACAAATCGGGAATAGGCGAGGTGTAATTATCGTCAAGCATTTCGAGCTCTTTATCTTTATCAGAAAATATTTTTAAAAACAGCATCCAACCGAGTTGCTCAATGCGTTGGGCATCACCGTTCAAGCCGGTGTCTTGCCACATGATGTTTTGAATGGATTTTAATATGGAGGAGATGTTGGACATTTAATATTTTATTTATTTTCAATAGGGATGGGTTTTAACCCATCCGATAATAATGTTAATGTTTGTTTTCAATCGGAATGGGTTTTAACCCATTTGATAATATTTATTTTCAACCAGAATGGTTTCAACCCATTTGTATTTTTAATATTTTCAATCATTTAATATATTCATTATATGTTTTTAAAAATTGGGTTAAAACCCAATTTTGGAATTGCAATTTATTTCAAATGGGTTGAAACCCATTTCTATTGATTCCGATTGTCATTTTAATTGGGATGGGTTTTAACCCATCCGATTATTGATTCTGATTCAAATTATCATTAAATTTTTGAAATCCATAAACATCAATCATTTTATTATATTCATCATCAAATGATTTTTTGGAATGATGTGTTTCTTGATTTCGGATATAATTTCTAACATTTTCAATCTTTGATTCTGAAACCGAAACCGCAAAATATTCGTCTTGCCATTCAAATTTCTCCAAAATTAATCTTTGATTGTTAAACCAAAAAGCCGATTCCCCCTTTATCATTTGAATTATTTTCTGAATCGTTTGGTCAGATTTCAATGATACTAAACAATGACAATGGTCATTGTAACCATTAACAAAATCGATAAAAATACCTTTCTCTTTTCCATTTTCTTTGATGTGTTTCCACATTTTCTCTCGCAATTCTAATGTAGTAAGAAATGGAAATCTATTTTTTGTGCTCCAAACAAAATGAATATATACTTTGATGAATGGCATTTACACTTTTCTATACAATTCGTTTTCTAATTCTCTAACGGCTTCTAAATATTTTTGTTTGCTGCCAAATTCATTAATAATTTCAATGGGCGAACCGTATTCATCAAAGGGTTTTACACGTAATACTTCAATACTTTCAATATTTTCAACACCTTCATCGGCATATTTATCCAACAAAGTTTCCAATACTTTTCGGGTTTGTTCTCCATACTTCGTAAAGTAGTTGCGTTTCTTAACATTGTTGGCTCTTTCTTTTCTAGTTAATGGTGGTTGGTCATACGCCACATGACAAATCAAATCAAACAAATCTACTTGTTTGTCAACCGCATCATACAAGGCTTCTACCATAACCCCTTGCTCTTGCAACTCTTTAATAATAGCTTCTTTTTTATCAGCGGTATTCCAAGTCAATAAAAAATCATCTAAAGAAGTAAACTTTTGCTGAATGATGTTTTTAGTATAATCTTTTAAACTAACTGTTATTGGTTTTCCGTAATGGTCAAAATACAATTCTCTACTCACCAAAACGGAAACATCAACACCGTTTACATATTGTTTAGGTCTTGTTTTATATTCTTCACTTCCTGATGGTTCTCTAACTTCTGCGGGAACTAGTATGATTTCTTCACCCGTAATATCATCAATTATTGTAGTGTCTTCTTTTTCTTCATCCTCAACTACAGTACTTAAATCGGTATCTTCGGTTATGGGTTTCACTCGTAATGGGTCACCATCAAAATCAGGGTCGGCAAAATTATCTGTAGCATTTCTAAAGTCTAGAATGGTAAAATACAATTTATTAAACTCTTCATTAATACGAGTACCACGCCCAACAATCTGTTTAAACTTGGTCATCGAGTTAATGTTGGCATCCAACACAATTACTTTACAGGTTTGCGCATCAACACCAGTTGTCATCAATTCAGAGGTTGTAGCAATAACGGGATATTTTTCTTCAGGGTTTATGAAGTTGTCCAATTCCCGTTTTCCTTCATCATTGTCGCCAGTTATTTGCATAACATATTTGTAGTTTTCAGCAACCAAGTCAGCATTGTGTCTAGTGATGGCATTACGCATACGTTCAGCATGGTCAATATCTACGCAAAAGATAATTGTTTTCGCAAAACGGTCAAATCCTTTTAGGTATTCTGTTACCTTTTTGGCTACAGCATCGGTGCGTTCTTCAATAACTAAACTTCTATCAAAGTCTTTTCTATTGTAGATTCTATCTTCAATTTCGTTGCCTTCCTTGTCCGTTTTCCCTTGTTCTGGTCGGTAGCCTTCGGCATCCACATTCAAAGCTACGCGAATCACTTTATAGGGTGCCAAGAAACCGTCATCAATACCTTGTTTTAAAGAATAGGTATATACTGGTTCTCCAAAATATTCCGTATTACTGGTTTCTTTGGTTTCCTTTGGTGTAGCAGTCAAACCAATGTGGGTGGCTTTACTGAAATAAGTTAATATTTCTCTCCAAGCACTATCTTCTTTGGCACTTCCTCTGTGGCACTCATCAATAATAATTAAATCAAAAAAGTCAGGAGAAAACTGCTTGTACGCATTGGCATCTTCATCAGCACCCGATAAACCTTGATACAATGCTAGATAAATTTCATAACTCTTGTCAATCATGCGGTTTTTGACTACCGTCATTTTATCCTTAAAATGTTTGAAATCGCCACGTTTGGTTTGGTCAATCAAAGCATTTCTATCCGCAAGAAATAAGATTCTTTTTTTAGCACCACTTTTCCAAAGTCGATGTATAATCTGAAAAGCGGTATAAGTCTTTCCTGTACCCGTTGCCATTACAAGCAAAATTCTATTTTGTCCGTTGGCTATGGCTTCTACCGTTCTATTTACAGCTATCTGTTGGTAATAGCGAGGCTTTCTTCCTGAGCCATCCGAGAAGTATTTTTGCAAAGCAATCTTTTCACCCTCAGCCGTTACGATTCCTTTATACTGTTTGTATTTCATCCACAATACTTCGGGTGTCGGAAAGTTTTCTAAAGACAACTCCGTTTCAATGGTTTCATCCGTAGCCGTTCGGTCATGAAATACAAATCCGTCACCATTGCTACTAAAAACACAAGGAATATCTAATATTCGAGCATAATTCAGACCTTGTTGAATACCAGCTCTAACCGAATGTTTATTGTCTTTTGCTTCTATAATCGCAATAGGATTATCTTGATAATAAAGAATGAAATCGGCACGTTTACGTTCTCCTCTAGCGGTTAATTTACCACGTACATATATTTTACCATCAGTAAAAGATACTTGCTCCAATACTTGGGTATGCAAGTTCCAACCTGCTTTCAGAATAGCTGGTAGTACAAATTTTGAACAGATGTCTTGTTCAGAAAGATTCTTTTTTTCTATCATTTAAACGGTAAACAAAGTAAATACTGTATCGAAATAATTAAATCACAATTAATTTAAATGTAAAGTATATAAAACCTTTTTACTATTATTCTTAATTTTAATTGTGATTCACTTATTTCCCAAACATACTAAAATAAACTTAGTCTTACAATAGCTGAAATCATTGATTTTTATAGTAAATAAGTAGAGCAAAACAGTGGAGCCACGCGACCAAAAAATCAATAAACAAAGCGATAAAGTTATCAACAAAAACCGCCACTTTTTGAAACATTTTACTACTTTTAACCCAAGTTTGAAGCGAATAACTGGAATTATTCGAGGTCTTACAATAAAAATTTGCTCAAAAAACGGGGTTCTAGCCGGTGTTTTTGAGCTTTTTTTATGGTTTTTAGTTCGTTTTTTTTCTTTTTTTTACCACATAGAACTGTCTTATGACAGGCAGGAACATAGTTTTTTTTTACGGATTAGGCGCTTTGCTTGAGTTAAAAAACATAGAAATCTTAGATAATTAGGCAGTTTTCATTTCTTTAGGGGCTTCTTTTCAGTTTGTCCTGACCGCGTTTTTGTTTCGTCAGGACGAGTTTATCGGTTCGTCAGGACGAAACAAAAGTTTTATCGGGACGAATTGACGAAATTTTTCGTTAATAATAGGGCAAAAAAAGACCCCGAGCACTGGAATACTCGAGGTCTTACAATAAATACTTGCTAGTATTTACGGGGTTCTAGCCTGCTTTTCGGAAAGAGACACTTTCCAACATGCTGCGTAATCTTTTTCCGGGACGGAACAAGATACGACTTTTGGTAATGGCACTAGCGGTTACTTCTGCGGCAGTATCTTTGCCTTCAGAACTCACGCCAACTTGAAAATTTCCAAGTCTGCCTAATTTCACAATTCTACCTTCACCCAGTTCGCTAATGATGTTGTGCTCTAAAGACAGCAACACCGCATAGCAATCGGATTCGGTAACTGTGCATTGATAGGAAATCAGCTCTGCGAGCTTATCCAAATCAACATCGCCATCTGCAACAGCAGCGGCATAAAACTTCTCAGGAGCTACCATGTCCTGAGGGTTTTTTCTCGGTAGCACTTTGTACTTTACACTCATGATTTTATAGTGTTAAGTTAAACAAAAAAATATTTGACTTAGTACACACCGGCACCGATGTGCCTAACTTTCAGTACAAAGATTAATATTTATGCGCGAAAAAGAAAGCCAAACTTATTCACAATCGACTGTAGTTTTTAACAAATGATAGCATTCTCAATATTTTTCTATTTTATTTATAATCGCCTGTAATACAAGTTATTGAAGGCTATATTTTTTGTAATATACCTTAAAATATGGGTATTTTTTAAAATTAGTATTTTGTATTTGATGTTGCGGAGATAATGGAATTTCCAGAGTCAATTTCAGTGGGTTAGGAAAGGCGAGGCGGGAGTACTTGCGTTGTTACCCGAGGGGGGAGCCTTGTAGAAGTAAAGATTCTTTGTTTTCAGGGTAGAGTTTGTATACTATTGAGGGGATAGTTGCAGGAAAAGCAAGTTTTCCTGCGGGAGGTGGAGGGATTACTATCGTGTTCCCCGAGGGGACACGAGCGTTAGTGACTGGCGAAGCAAACCTGGGCAAAAGATTTGAGATTAAGAGGAGGAATGCCAGTGGCATTCAGGTACACGAACTTTAGTTCGTAATAAAGTAGGGATTAACTACGTTGTTCCCCGTGGGGGGAACCTGGGCAAAAGAAAACCCAAATGCCTTTTGCAAAGGCATAGGTTTTTTATTTTCTAGCCACTTACAAAAGCGAGCTTTTGACGCGGCCAGAAAATAAAAAACCCGAAACTTGCGTTTCGGGTTTTTTTCGCGGAAGAAGAGGGATTCGAACCCCCGGACCTGTTACAGTCAACAGTTTTCAAGACTGCCGCAATCGACCACTCTGCCATTCTTCCAAAAAGTCGATGCCTACTTGCGTATTGCGGTTGCAAATATAGCAACCTTTTTTTGTTTTGCAAACACAAATAGTATAAAAATCAACTTATTTTTAGTCCGCTATTTTAAATCTTTCATTCTCTATTACTTACCCTCAAAAAAAGAGTCCAACCGTCTTTAATAAGGCACGTATTCTGTGATTTCTAGACCATAACCTATCATTCCCACACGTTTCGTATGCTCCGTATTAGACACCAATCGAATCTTGGAAATATCCAAATCGTGCAAGATTTGCGCACCAATACCAAAATCTTTACTGTCAATAACAATCTTAGGGGCTTTGAGAACGCCTTGTGCTTGTAAGGATTTAAGTTCGCAGATACGGTTCAGCAAATTTACCGACTGCATGTCCTGATTGATAAATATCACCGCACCCTGACCTTGCTCATTGATAATTTTGAAGATATTATCCAATTGCTGGTCGGCATTATTAGTGAGCGTACCCAACAAGTCATTATTCACTTGTGAAGAGTTCACTCGGGTTAAAACAGGCTCTCCCAAGTTCCAAGTGCCTTTGGTGAGCGCAATATGAATTTGCTTGTTGGTTGTTTGCTCATAAGCACGCAATCGAAACGTACCAAAACGAGTCACCACATCAAAATCTTCTTTCTTCACAATCAAACTGTCGTGCTGCATCCTGTAAGCAACCAAGTCTTCTATGGAAACCAGTTTCAAATCAAACTTTTTGGCGACTTCTACCAGTTGAGGCAAGCGTGCCATAGTACCGTCCTCATTCATAATCTCTACAATCACACCAGCGGGTTTAAATCCAGCCAATCGGGCAAAATCAATCGCCGCCTCAGTATGTCCTGTACGTCTCAAAACGCCTCCTTGTTTCGCCACAAGCGGGAAAATATGACCAGGACGAGCCAAATCATAGGATTTCGTATTCGAGTCTACAAGAGAAAGAATAGTTTTAGCACGGTCTGAAGCTGAAATACCAGTAGTCACGCCATGGCCTTTCAAATCCACCGAAACCGTAAAGGCCGTTTCCATGTGGTCGGTATTGTTGGTCACCATTTCTCTCAAGTCCAATTCCTTACAACGGCTTTCGGTCAAAGGAGCGCATATCAGCCCTCTTCCGTGCGTTGCCATGAAATTAATCATCTCAGGAGTCACTTTCTCTGCAGCAGCAAGAAAATCACCTTCATTCTCTCTATCTTCATCGTCTACAACAATAATAATCTTGCCCTGACGAATGTCTTCGATAGCTTCTTCTATGGTATTGAGTTGTAGGGAATCGATTCGCATGGGAGACTTTAATTTTGAGTTGGAAATATCTTTTTATATAATTTTTGGAAAGGCAATAGAATGACATCCATATTAATCAATCCAATATCATTGGTCGCTCTATAGGTCAATAAAATAGCCAGTGGACTTAAAATCAAGGACGCCATCCAGCAGCCCAAAAACGGACTCAACTCATCCTGCTGTGCTACTTTTTTACTAAAGGTATTGATAAAATGGTAAACAATGAAAATTAAAACCGCAAAGACTATCGGAAGTCCTAAGCCTCCTTTTCTAATAATAGCCCCTAGAGGAGCGCCTATAAAGAACATCAGCAAACAAGCAAAGGCAATAACAAACTTGTCGTAGAGTGCAATCCAATGGCTGTTAATGACTTTGCGTTTATTTTCCAATTCCATTTTGGAGGCGTCAATAGTATAGCTGGAGTTAATGAGACTGTTAGCAGCAATTTTTAGTATTTCTTGTTGCTCAGTAGGATTGAAATTAGACAACAAGTCTGCTTTCAATTTTTTTGGTGGTGTTTTTGCAAAGCCCATAATACGATTGTTCATTCCTGAGCGTTGGTAGATATTATCTGAAAGCGAAATAATATTCTTTTTATAATCGGTATTGAGTGAATCGATGGTGTAACGAAGTTCGTTTAAATTCAGCATCGTATTGGTATTGGTAATCTTGTAATCTTGCTCTTCCGAGTTATTGAGTTTGGTTAAATCAATATTGATAATGTATTTCTTAAAAGAGCTTTTGGCAAATGGCAGGTTCTTTCTTTTCTCATAATCCTTGGGCATCAGGTCTTCATAGTAATAGCCATCGTTAAGCACCAATTGGAGTATATTTGAATCTTCACTACTAATCAATTCCCCTGTCTTGGCTTTGATCACATTTTTGCTACCGTCATAGTTGTTCGATTTTTTATGAATGGTAACACCAGTGAGCTGATTGCCATTTTCGCCCGACTTTTTCTCCACTTTGATATTAAAGGCGCCAATATCATTGAATTGTTTTTCAGCTATAGCCATGGCGGGTTTCATTTGCGCAATATCTTTCCTAAAGTTAATGAATTTGTATTCTGCAAAAGGGATAACATTATTGGCAAAAAAGAAAGAAGCCAAACTTAAAAGCAGAATAAAAAAAGTTAAAAATTTAATGGCACGTTGTAAGGAAATCCCTGCCGATTTCATGGCGGCAAACTCATAGTTTTCTGCCAAGTCTCCAAAAGTCATAATAGAAGCTAATAGCACCGATAGAGGCAATACTAACGGAAACAAGCTAGGCATTTTAAACAACAAGAATTTAACAATCAGGATAACATCTAAATCCTTACCTGCCAATTCTGAAATGAAGAGCCAAACCGTTTGAAGTATGAATATAAAAAAAAGGATTACAAATACCGAGGTAAATGTAATCGCAAAGGTTTTTAAAATGTATTTGTCTAGAATCTTCACGTACAACTAATCTAACTTATTGATGTAGTATTTTGGATATTTACTGGCTTCAAAGGTAAATTGATTTTTTGACAATGGTTGATTCGTTTTAAAAGAATTTACAGTTAAGGTAGTCTTGGTACCATTTTTACCAATTTCTATTAAGTTGTAAATGTTTTTCGTTTGGTTGTCTATCCCTAAAAGAATTTCTTTTCGTTGGTCTTTAGGGTTAGTAGGAGTGAGCTTGATGTATTGTATTTTTCTGCCTTTGATATCTTGCAAAATATCCCAATTGAATTTGTAGCCCGAATTGAAAAAGGTCAACAGCTTGTTAGGAGTAATAGAATTGTCATCCTTTTCATTGAATTTAGAAATTGTAATTTCCTCATCCTCAGGATTGATGGTATAGGTTTTTTTGCCATCAAAAAGCTTGGTAACGCCCATCAAGTTCAAAGTAAATAGATTGCCCTTCATTACTACATTCCCTTTGCTTTCTTGATTGATGTTTTCTTTAGAATTATTCAAAGTGTACTTAAAATCAATAACAATGTTGTCATAGGTTTTGATTTTGGCAGTCACCTGATCCAATAGGTCTTTGGCCTTCTTATCTTGGGCGTGAGCAAAATGACTAAATACAAGCAATGCAAGGATGTAAAAGCTTTTAGACAGTCTCATGAGCGGAGTAGTTCTTGGGGTAGTAGCTGTTCTATTGTTGGTATTCAAATCAATAGTAGTCGATTTCATTTTACAAATTGTTTAGTTCATTGTTAAAAAAATGATCTAGAGAATTTAAATCTGCAATGTTTACATTTCGTGCCTTGCTTCCTTCAAATGGGCCTACTATTCCAGCAGCCTCCAATTGGTCGATGAGCCTTCCCGCACGGTTGTAGCCTAATTTGAGCTTTCGTTGCAACAACGATGCCGAACCTTGTTGGGCAGTAACAATAATTTCTGCAGCTTCTCTAAATAAAGAATCTCTTTCGGAAATATCCATATCAAGATTGATGCCACTTTCTTCACCAATAAACTCAGGAAGTAAATAGGCATCCGGATATGCCTTTTGTGAACCTATAAATTCAGTAATCTTTTCTACCTCTGGGGTATCAATAAAGGCACATTGCACACGAACCACATCGTTGCCATTAGTATAAAGTAAATCTCCGCGACCAATCAACTGGTCTGCACCTTGAGTATCGAGAATGGTTCTAGAGTCTATTTTAGAAGTTACTCTAAAAGCAATTCGAGCAGGGAAATTGGCTTTAATCAATCCCGTAATTACATTTACAGATGGACGCTGTGTAGCGATAATCAAATGAATACCAATAGCACGAGCCAATTGTGCCAAACGAGCTATAGGAGTTTCTACTTCTTTACCAGCGGTCATAATCAAATCGGCAAACTCATCGACTACCAATACGATGTACGGTAAAAATCGGTGCCCGTTTTCTGGATTTAATTTTCTGGATTTGAATTTGTCATTGTACTCTTTAATGTTGCGCACCATGGCATCCTTAAGCAAAGAATAGCGGTTGTCCATTTCAACGCAAAGCGAATTTAAGGTATTGATTACCTTGGTGTTATCAGTAATTATCGCATCTCCAGAATCAGGTAGTTTTGCCAAATAGTGACGTTCGATTTTATTGAACAAAGTCAATTCTACTTTCTTAGGGTCGACCAATACAAACTTTACTTCAGCAGGATGTTTTTTATACAACAGCGAAGTCAGTACCGCATTTAATCCTACTGATTTTCCTTGTCCTGTTGCACCTGCCATCAATAAGTGCGGCATCTTAGCCAAATCGACTACGAAGGTTTCATTGGAAATGGTTTTTCCTAAAGCCACTGGCAATTCCATTTCAGCTTCCTGAAATTTAGCAGAGCCAATCACACTTTTCATAGAAACCATGGTTGGGTTTTTATTAGGAACCTCAATACCAATAGTACCTTTCCCTGGGATAGGAGCAATGATACGAATCCCCAATGCCGATAGAGAAAGCGCAATATCGTCCTCTAAACTTTTAATTTTAGAGATACGAATGCCCGCTTCAGGTACAATTTCATACAAGGTTACTGATGGTCCTACAGTAGCTTTGATTTGGGCGATTTCTATCTTATAATTGCGAAGGGTTTCAACAATATTATTCTTATTCTCTTCTAATTCTTCCTGATTGATGGTAATACCCCCATTGGAATATTCTTTCAGCATGTCTAGGGTAGGAAACTTGTAGTTGGATAAATCCAATTTAGGGTCAAACAAACCAAAGTCAGCAACCAAACGTGAGGCAACATTTTCTTCAACAATATCTTCTTCTATGGCTTTTTCGATAACAAAAGCTTCGTCGCTGGTAGGAATGATGTGTTTGATAGGTTCGTTGTCATGATGCTCTACATGAATTGGAACAACTTTTTTTAGTGTAGGGTCCAAATTAATTTCAGAGGCGTTTTGTATGGTGGGCTTCAAACTTTCCTTGTCGATTTCAAATTTGGATGGACTTTTTAGCTCAGGTTCTTCCTCATCGGTTTCTTCTTCGTCTTTTACCGCAAATTCTTCAAGGTTGTAATCGCTTGATGCCATTGAGTTTTTTATGGAATCTAAATCGTTCTTGATTTCTCTTTTGTTCTTTTCAAAAAAGGATTTGATAGCCTCTGGAGAAATTTTTATTTTAAAAATCAAATAGATAACAATACCCAAAACCAATAACAAGGAAGTTCCAATTTTACCGATGTAGTCTTGAAAAAACAAGTTCATTTCATAACCTATGGTTCCTCCCAATTCGGGTAGGGAGGACCAAAAGAAACCAAATGAAATGGATAACAATACGATAAAGAACAAATCCCAGAACCAAATATTTTTTAGTTTTTTCAATGAAATGTCTAGGGCAATGAATGCTCCAGTGAGGAAAAATAGTTTGGTGAACAAGAAAGAAGCAGCTCCGAAACCTCTGTAGATAAAAATGTCAGCTAGGAAAGCACCAAATTTTCCTAACCAGTTTTGTACTGTTTCACTTCTGTTAGTCAATTCTAAAACGGCACTTTGGTCTTCTTGTCCATGAATAAAAAAAGAAATAAAAGCCACAAACAATGCAATAGAAAATAACATAAACAAGCTGCCTATAAGCATTTTATGCTGTCTGCTCACTTTCCATTTTTTTTTCTGCTCAGTAGCATCCACTGTTTTCTTATCGTTTGAAGTAGTCTTCGTTGTTTTTGCCATTCTTGTTGTTGAAATAGATACTATAGAAATAGGGATTCAATTTGTATTACAAAATCTTTGGGATATAAATGATAGCACCAATGCTTATGGCTGTCATTGCGGCAAAAAATACGGCGCCTGCTGCTATATCCTTAATGAAGCCAATCTTTTCATGAAATTCGGGATGAATAAAATCGGCTATTTTTTCCACAGCGGTATTCAATCCTTCAATACCAAGGACTAAACCTATGGCAAGGGTTTGGATAAGCCATTCTTCATGCGAAATATGAAAATAAAAGCCAGCTATAATCATTAAGACTCCAATGGAACTTTGAACCATTACACTGTGCTCCGTGGTAATGAGTTTGTAAGCACCTTTTAGAGCAAACCCAATGCTTTTAAACCGTCCTGTCAGAAAAGTGGTGTCTCTTTCAAATTCTCCCATGCTGTTCTAACTAAAGTGCAGCCAAAGCCGATTCGTAATCTGGTTCATTTCCAATTTCGGGAACTTGTTCGGTATATTTTATAATTCCATTTTCATCTATAACAATAATTACCCTAGACAGTAATCCATTAAAGATACCGTCAATAAGCTCTAAACCATATTCTTTTCCAAAAGCACCTGTTCTGAAATCAGACAGACTGATTACATTTTCCAATCCTTCTGCACCACAAAATTTCTTAAGTGTAAAAGGCAAATCTCTTGAAATACACAAAACTTTGGTATTTTCTAACGAACTGGCTTTGGCGTTAAAAGTTCTCACCGATGTAGAACAAATTCCAGTTTCTATACTTGGAAAAATGTTCAAGATTAATTTAGAACCAGCAAAATCAGATAAATGAGTTAGTTCTAACTCAGTGTTAACCAATGAAAAGTCTATTGCTTTTGTTCCCACTTTTGGTAACTCACCATTGGTATGCGTTGGATTTCCTCCTATTGTAATTGATGTCATAATTTTAAATTTTTAAGCCTCAAAAGTAGTAAAAATATATTTAGGTTTTTAGTGTTCTGAATTAGGTTTTTTTGAATGCTATAGATTTTAAAATTTAACGAAAATAGTTTGCATACTAATATTGAATTATCGTAATATTGCAATATAATAATTAATATAAAAAATGGGAGCATCAAAAACAGATTCTTTTTCAGAAAAGCAGAATGAGTTGGCTACACTTTTTAAGGCATTATCGCATCCAGCAAGAGTAGCGATTATAGAGTATTTACTTTCGGTTGACAGTTGTATTTGTGGCGATATTGTTAATGTCTTGCCTCTGGCTCAGCCAACAGTGTCTCAGCATTTAAAGGAATTAAAAAACGCCAATATTATTAAAGGAAATATCGAAGGTACTGCCATTTGTTATTGCATCAATGAGGCTACTTTGAAGAAATTCGAAGACTATTTCTCATCTATTTCTTCCGGCTTACAATCAAAATGTTGTTAATTTAATTCGCATAATTATGAAACTTTCAGAATTTAAAAACAGACTAGAGCATGTAACTACTTTTACTATTCAATTACCCAATGGGGAGCTTATACCACCTCATTTTCACATTACAGAAATGGGATTGTTAACTAAAAATTTTATCGATTGTGGTAATACTGTTCGTGAGGAAAAACTAATTACATTCCAAGTTTGGTTTGCGGGCGATACAGACCATCGTTTGACTACTGACAAGGTTTTTAAAATCATAAATGTTTCCAAAAAGTTGATAGAGGATGATGATTTAGAGTTAGAAGTTGAGTATCAAACGGAGTATACTATCGGGAAATTTGGATTGGATTTTGCCAACGGAATTTTCGTTTTAACATCGAAAGAAACTACATGTTTAGCCCAAGATCATTGCGGAATTCCAGCAGATAAAATGAAAGTTAAAATAGGAGAGTGGAAAGAAAAAGTTTCTTGTTGTTCACCTGAAAGCAAATGTTGTTAATTGAAAATAAGGGATATGTTTGCTACGTTATCAAATACAATTCACCACGATTTAATCTTAATTACTTCCGAAGAAAGAAAAGTAGTGCTACACTCTTTGATTGATTACATTCAAAACAAAGTAAATGGTAATGAAGAAATTCGTTTGAATTTTATTTGTACACACAATTCTCGGCGAAGTCATCTGTCTCAAATTTGGGCACAAACGATGGCGTTTCATTTTGGAATTAAAAATGTTTTTTGCTATTCAGGAGGTACAGAAGCCACAGCAATGTTTCCGAAAGTGGGAGAAACCCTAGTCAAACAAGGATTTCAAATTCAGAAACTATCTGAAACTAATAATCCAGTTTATGCAGTAAAATATACTGAAAATCAGCATCCTATTGTTTGTTTTTCTAAAACGTATTTCGATGATTTTAATCCGAAAAGTAAGTTTGGCGCTATTATGACTTGCAATAATGCCGATGAAGGTTGTCCAATGGTTTTTGGTGCCGAAGCGAGGTTTCCTATAAAATACGACGACCCAAAAGCTTTTGACGGTACGGATGTAATGAACGAAAAATATGCTGAAAGAAGTTTACAAATAGCCTCTGAAATGTATTATGTATTTTCTCAAATTAAATAAGTATCAATCGTAATCGCAATATCAATTATAATTTCAATGGACATGCAAATCTTATACACTTAATATCTTAATGGTTTAAAAATGAAAAAAAGATTAGGCTTTTTAGACCGATTTCTTACACTTTGGATATTTCTAGCTATGTTAATTGGCGTTTCAATAGGTTATTATATTCCAAACTCTTCTAGATTTATCAATTCCTTTTCATCAGGCACCACAAATATGCCGTTAGCTATTGGATTAATTTTGATGATGTATCCACCATTGACTAAAATAGATTTTTCTGTAATTCCTAAGATAGTTCAAAAAACAAAATTATTGGTTGCATCGTTTTTTATTACCTGGATTGTTGGTCCATTTTTAATGTTTGTATTGGCGACCTATTTCTTAAAAGACTATCCAGAATACATGACTGGTTTAATCATTATTGGTATTGCTCCTTGTATTGCAATGGTAATTGTTTGGAACGAATTAGCCGAAGGCAATAGAGAGCTCACAGCAGGATTAATAGGTATCAACAGTTTGTTGCAGGTATTTTTTTTCAGTTGGTATGCCTATTTTTATTTGGCTGTCATGCTACCTTTGTTTGGTATAAAAGGTTTAGAATTGAACATTACAATTTCTGAAATAGCTCAAACCGTTGGTATTTATCTAGGAATTCCATTTGCTTTAGCTGTTGTAAGTCGTTTTTTAATTAGGAAATACATAGGCGAAACCTGGTTCAATCAAAAATTTATTCCGTTTGTTTCCCCAATTACGTTGATAGCTTTATTATTTACCATTGTTGTTATGTTTAGCTTAAAAGGGGAAATGATAGTAGATTTACCATTAGATGTTTTGCAAATTGCTATTCCACTTGTGATTTTTTTCGGTATAATGTTTTTCTTGATGTTTTTTGTTTCAAAGAAGATAGGTGCCAATTATAGAGATGCATTAGCCTTATCATTTACGGCTTCTGGAAATAATTTTGAGTTGGCTATTGCAGTTTCAATTGGCGTTTTCGGAATAAATAGTGGTCAGGCTTTTGCTGGTGTTGTAGGACCCTTGGTAGAAGTTCCTGCCCTGATTACGCTGGTAAATGTCGCTTTTTGGCTTAGAAAAAAATATTTCCATTAGTTTTTTATTTGAATGTTTTTGAAATAGAAGTTTAAATCCTACATTTGTTGTGTATGACAAGATACCTATCCATATTATTTTTATCTATTTATCTGTTCTCAGTAGTTCAGATAAATGAGTTGTTTAAAATTCCTAATATGTTTGAGCATTATGAGGAACACCAACAGGATAAAACTACCATTAGTTTATGGCAATTTATTTGTATGCATTATATGAAAGGAGAAGTCTATGACGATGATTATGGCAAAGACATGAAATTACCATTCAAGTCCCACAGTTCAAATTGCATGTGTTCGTTTATATTTTGCCCTGTAATTCAAAATTATAGTTTTAGTAGTAAATTCTTTTTCAAAGAATTTAAAAAACAAAAATTCACCTATACCTTCTCTTTTACTTCCAGTTATCTCTCTGCCATTTGGCAACCTCCACAGTTTGTTTAATTAAGTTTTTATTTTAAAAAAGATAACTTCCATTACACTTTGTTTTGGGTGTAAGTCTGCATTTATAAATTTAATTTTAACTGAATTATGCTGAATAAAATCATTGCATTTTCCATAAACAACAAACTGATTATCGGTCTATTTACGATTGCCTTAGTTTTTTATGGAATATATGAAACCACTAAATTGCCCATTGATGCCGTTCCAGACATCACTAACAATCAAGTACAAGTCATCACCATAGCACCCTCTTTTGGCGCTACTGATATTGAGCGCTTGGTGACATTCCCTATCGAGCAAGTCAATAATAACATCTCGGGTCTGAAAGAAATTAGGAGTTTTTCAAGATTCGGATTGTCATTAGTAACCATCGTTTTTGATGATGAAACCGATATCTATTGGGCAAGACAACAAGTTGCAGAACGATTACAAAAAGTTCAAACTCAAATTCCAAGTGGAATAGGAACACCCGAATTAGGACCCGTTTCTACAGGACTTGGAGAAATATACCAGTATGTTGTACGACCTAAAGAAGGCTACGAAAAAAAATACGACGAAACTGAACTGAGAACCATTCAAGATTGGATTGTTCGCAGACAATTACTAGGTGTAAAAGGGGTTGCCGAAGTAAGTAGTTTTGGAGGAAAATTAAAGCAATATGAAATTGCAATACATACTAACAAACTACAATCCTACGGATTGACCATCAGTGATGTATTTACTGCTGTTGAAAAAAACAATCAAAATACAGGAGGCTCCTATATTGAAAAAGGAGCAACAACCCTTTTTATTAGAAGTGAGGGATTGATAGGTACCGTTGATGATATTAAAAATATAGCAATACGAACAGCTGCCTCAGGAACCCCATTATTTATAAGAGATGTAGCCGAAGTAAAATTAGGATATGCCACTCGTTATGGTGCCATGACCTATAATGACCAAGGTGAAGTTTCGGGAGCTGTTGTGATGATGCTAAAAGGAGCCAACAGTAGTGATGTGATAAAAAACGTTAAGGAACGTGTGGCTCAAATTCAAAAAACCTTACCCGAAGGTGTTGTAATAGAGCCTTTCTTAGACAGAACCAAAATGGTAAACCACGCCATTGGAACAGTTGAAAAAAACTTGCTTGAAGGTGCTTTAATAGTCATTTTTGTATTGGTTATCTTCCTAGGAAATTTTAGAGCAGGATTGTTGGTAGCATCAGTGATTCCATTGGCAATGTTGTTTGCAATCATTTTGATGAATACTTTTGGAGTAAGTGGAAACCTCATGAGTTTGGGAGCACTAGATTTTGGACTTATTGTTGACGGTGCCGTAATTATTGTAGAAGCCGTCATGCATCAATTGACACATAGTAAAAAGTTCAAAAAAGTAGATGTATTGTCTCAGAAAAAGATGGATAAGGAAGTGCAAACTTCTGCAAGCAAAATGATGAACAGTGCCGTTTTTGGGCAAATCATAATCCTTATTGTCTACCTGCCTATCTTTACTTTACAAGGTATTGAAGGAAAAATGTTTAAACCAATGGCTCAAACAGTAGCCTTTGCATTATTGGGAGCTTTCATTTTGTCATTGACATACATTCCAATGATGAGTGCCTTGTTTTTAAGTAAAAAAGTAAAGCATGAAGCCAATATTTCCGATAGAGTTATGATACAAATCGAAATGAAGTACCAGCACTTGCTTCAAAAGATTTTAAACTTTCCTAAAATGGTCATTTCATCGGTAGTTACTTTGTTTGTAATCGCTTTGGTCATTCTATCTTTTCTCGGAGGTGAATTTATACCTGCGCTAGAGGAAGGCGATTTTGCGGTTGACACACGAGTTTTAACAGGAAGTAATTTGAATACCACTATCGATAGAACTCAAAAAGCAGCTCATATTCTCAAAACACAATTTCCTGAAGTTGAAAAAGTAGTTTCCAAAATTGGGAGTGGTGAAGTACCAACCGATCCAATGCCAATGGAAGCTAGCGATATGATGGTCATTTTAAAAGATAAATCAGAATGGACCTCAGCCAAAACCTTTAATGAATTGTCAGGAAAAATGAGTAAGGCATTAGAAGATGTTCCCGGAATTACCGCAGGTTTTCAATATCCAGTTCAAATGCGTTTTAACGAGTTAATGACTGGAGCACGACAAGATGTGGTTTGTAAAATATTTGGTGAAAACCTAGATACATTAGCGGTTTATGCCAACAAGTTAGGAAAAATTATAAATACTGTTGAAGGGGCTCAAAATTTATTCATCGAACCTATTACTGGAATGCCACAAGTGGTTATTGAATACAACAGAAGCATCATTGCGCAATATCATTTGAATATTGATGATATTAATAGAGTTGTCAATACTGCTTTTGCTGGTCAAAGTGCAGGATTGGTATTTGAAGGAGAAAAACGTTTCGATTTAGTGGTTCGCTTGAATGATAATCAAAGAAAAGATGTTGAAGATGTTCAAAATCTATTAATTCCGACACCACAAGGAACACAAATTCCACTTTCGCAATTGGCAACGGTATCCATTAAAAATGGTCCTAACCAGATACAACGTGAAGATGCCAAACGTAGAATCGTAGTAGGATTCAATGTGAGAGGTCGAGATGTACAGAGTATAGTAAATGAACTACAACAAAAAGTAGAACAACAAATTAAATATCCACCAGGTTATTATACTACGTATGGTGGCGCATTTGAAAATTTAAATCAAGCCAAAGCCCGACTGATGATTGCCGTTCCCGTTTCCTTGTTATTAATATTTCTCTTGTTGTTTTTCGCATTCAATTCTGTTAAACAGGGATTGTTAATTTACTCTGCAATACCTCTTTCTGCTATTGGGGGAATTTTCTTTTTAGCGCTACGGGGAATGCCTTTTAGCATTAGTGCTGGTGTTGGGTTTATAGCCCTTTTTGGTGTTGCCGTTTTAAACGGAATTGTTTTAATTTCTGAATTTAACCAATTAAAATCTGAAGGTATGACCGATTTACATCGAATTGTTTTAATGGGAACTAAGGTGCGTTTACGACCCGTTTTAATGACTGCATTTGTAGCATCATTAGGATTTTTGCCAATGGCAATGAGCAATGGAGCAGGAGCAGAAGTGCAACGGCCTCTAGCCACAGTAGTTATCGGAGGATTGATGATTGCAACCTTTCTGACCTTATTTGTGCTTCCTGTTTTGTATATCATCTTCGAAAAAGGCATCAACCTTAATCCGTTTACAAAAAAGGCAGTAGCAGTAGTTGTTTTTGGATTGTTCTCATTCAATGCTACTCATGCTCAAACTCCAATTAGCTTACAAAAAGCAATGGAAATGGCATTGAAAAATAATTATGCTATGAAAAGCGAACGATTAAAATCGGACTATCAACAAAAACTAATTAAAACCGCTACAACTATTGCTCCTATTAATATTACGGGAGACTATGGGCAAATTAATAGTGTGTATAATGATACTCGGTTCGGAATATCGCAATCCTTCAATTTCCCTACCGTTTATAACAGACAAAAAAAGCTGTATACTGAAGAATGGAAAACATCGACGTTGAACGTCGTTTTAAAAGAAGCTGAGCTAAAACGAGAGGTAACGAAAACTTTTTATTCTTTAATTTACTTAATCGAAAAAGAAAAATTATTACTAAAAAGCGACACTATTTTTGGAGAATTTTTAAGAAAATCGGAACTGCGATTAAAAAAGGGTGAAAGTAATATCCTTGAAAAAACGACTGCCGATAATCAAAGAGGTGCTGTAAAGATGCAGCTGCTCCAACTTCGAGAGGAAAAAGAATTGGTTCAAAATCAATTTCAAGTAGTACTCAATTCAGATGAAAAACTGGTTCCAAATGAAGTGACGCTCAAGTTGGTTTTAGACAAAAATATCGATAGTACTTTGGTGACACAGCACCCTTATCTTTCTCTTTTAGAGCAACAGAAAAAAGCTAGTGCAGCCTCTACACAACTTGAAAAATCGAAGTTATTGCCAAATTTTATTTTGGGTTATAACAATACATCTATAACTGGAACAGGTGCTGATAACGTTTTTTATGATAAATCAAATAGATTTCATTCGGCACAATTTGGAATTGGAATTCCATTATTAGGAGGTGCTCAAAAAGCAAAAATTGCAGCTTCTAAAATAGGTGAAACTATGAGTCAAAATGAATTAGAAAGAGAAAAACAAGTTCTCCAAAATCAATTCAAAACATCACTCAATCAGTACAATACGAGTATCGAAAAATTAAATTATTATGAAAAAACAGCACTTCCAAATGCTGAAATAATTATCAAAACAGCCAATTTGCAATTCCTAAATGGTGAAATTAATTACTTGGATTGGGTCATGTTAATCAATCAAAGTATCGCTATTAAAAGCAATTATATTGACACTATTTTAGCTCACAATGAAAGTGTTGTTCAATTAAATTATCTTACCTCAAAACAGTAATCGTATGAAAAATAACATAATAGGCAGCTTACTTCTTTTAATGATGGTTAGTTGCAATACAAAAAGCACCGAAGAAAAAACGCCCGAAGCGACACTTGCAAGTAATGTAGCCTCACTAACAGACGCACAATTAAAAAATGCTACAATTGAAACTGGAAATTTCGAAAAGCGAAGTATTTCATCAGTATTAAAAGTAAATGGAAAAATTGATGTTCCACCACAAAACTTGGTCTCAGTGAGTATGCCTTTAGGAGGCTACCTCAAGTCTACTCATCTTTTACCCGGTTTACACGTCAATAAAGGAGAGGTCATTGCCACAATGGAAGACCAACAATATGTGCAATTGCAACAGGATTATCTGACTACAAAGTCTAAATTATTTTATGCACAAAAAGAATACGAACGTCAGAAAGAATTAAACCAAAATCAAGCCAGCAGCGACAAAGTATTCCAATTGGCTGACTCAGAATATTCAAACCTGCGAATCACATTGAGTGCATTAGGTGAAAAATTGAAATTAATCAATGTCAATCCTGCTACTTTATCTGAAAAAACTATTTCTAAAAGTGTCAATATTTATGCACCCATTAATGGATTTGTTTCTAAAGTAAATGTCAATATCGGAAAATATGTAAATCCTTCCGATGTAGTATTTGAATTAATAAATCCTTCGGATATCCATTTGAATTTGAAAATTTTTGAAAAAGACATCACTAAACTTTCTATAGGACAAAAATTGGTTGCTTATACTAACAATCAACCTGATAAAAAATACAAATGCGATATTCTTTTGATTAGTAAAGATTTATCTATAGATGAGCATACCGCCGATGTGCATTGTCATTTTGAAAATTATGACAAAACATTATTACCTGGAATGTATATGAATGCCGATATAGAGTTAAAAAGTAATGATGTTATGACCTTGCCTCAGGACGCAATTGTAAGTTTTGATGGTAAGGAATACGTCTTTGTAACAATTAACAAAAATCAATTTAGAATGACCGAGGTGAAAACTGGAAATAGTGAAAACGGATTTGTTGAAATTTTGAATCCAGAATCCATACAAGACAAAAAGATAGTCACAAAAGGAGCCTACACCATTCTGATGACATTAAAGAATAAAACAGATGAATGATTAATAGTTTAAAAAGTGCCTGAGAAATCAGGCACTTTTTTTTAAAAGTCTCCTTTGTAACATTTGTGACTGTAAGCGCATTTTTACCGTTCTATTTTTGCTTCATAATTAAGAAATACAATTATGAAGAAAATCAAGTTTATCATTTTCATAGGAATCGCTTTAAATTCAAACGTAAATTATGCCCAGGATACGTTAGCAATTTCAAAGAGCGATTTACTACAAAAATTATCCGATAAGAACCTACAAATTAAAATAGCTGAAAAAAACTATCAATCGGCTAGAGCAGATTATCATCAATCTAACGCTCTTTTTTTACCCAATATTAATGTGTCTCATACCGGAATGGTCACTACCAATCCGTTGATGGCTTTTGGGTCTAAATTGAATCAAACGATTCTAACCCCAATGGATTTTAATCCCGATTTGTTGAATAATCCCGTAAGAACTCAAAATTTTGCCACTAAAATAGAAATTCAACAGCCTTTAATTAACATCGATGGAATGTACGGCAGGCAAGCCGCTAAAGCAAAAATGGAAGCCTATCAGCTGCAAACCGAGCGCACCAAAGAGTATTTAGAATTAGAGATTTCAAAATCCTATATGCAACTGCAATTGGCGTATAAAGCTGTGAAAGTTTTAGAAAAAGCCAGCATAACGGGTAAAGCCAATTTGAAGTTAGTAGAAAATTATTTCAAACAAGGAATGCTACAAAAAACCGATTTGTTAAACGTTCAAGTGCATGTCAATGAAATCGAAAACCAATTACAATATGCCAAAAGTAATGTGCAAAATGCCTCAGATTATTTGGCTTTTTTAGTAAATGAAGATACTCAAGGTAAAACCTACAAACCAACAGAAGAACTAGAAAATACTATTTCAGTTGAAACTACAAATGCTTCATTATCCGATTCCAGAAAAGACATTCAAGCGATGGTCAAGTCGTCTGAAGCCTATGCTGATATAATGCAATCGACTAAAATGGGATTCTTACCACGACTGAATGCTTTTGGAAGCTATGAGTTGTACGATAAAAATCTTTTTGGAACTTCCGCTAAAGGATATCTAGTAGGCGCACAACTGTCATGGACTATTTTTGATGGCTACACATCAATTGGAAAATACGAAAAGGCAAAAGCTGAATCTCAAAAATCCGATACAGAAAAAGAACAATATAAAGCTCAAAGCCAATTGGAATGGAGTAAAACCAATCGTCAATTAAAAGATGCCGAAAATAAAGTAAACCTATCAGGATTAGCATTGGAACAATCACAAGAAGCTTATAGAATACGTCAAAATAGGTTCTCACAAGGTTTAGAAAAAACAACCGATTTGTTGCAGTCGGAATCGCAAATGATTCAAAAGGAATTAGAGCATTTACAATCGGTTTTCGAATACAATTTTACCAAACAATATTTACAATTTTTGAGTAAGTAAGAGAATAGAATAAAGAGAACAGAACAAAGACAAATGACAATTAAAAAGATATTAAAATGAAAAAAACAATAATCATCCTAACCCTTTCAACATTCTTATTCCTATCCTGCGGAAGAGACAAGAAAGAAACAACCAATAACGAACCAGCAATTCCAGTAAAAGTAAGTGGAGTTTCTCCTAATAACAACAGTGAATTCGTAACCGCAAGTGGAAAAATTGAAGCTGAGAACAGTGCTAATGTTTCTACTCGAATGATGGGCTATGTGACTAAAGTTCACGTTAAAGTCGGACAAAAAGTAGGAGCAGGACAACTTTTATTGAGTATTAACAATACCGATTTGCAAGCCAAAAAAGCGCAAGTTGATGCTGCTATTATGCAAGCCACTGCTGCTTATAATAACGCTAAAAAAGACTTTGACAGATTCACAGCATTATTTGCACAACAAAGTGCTTCTCAGAAAGAATTAGACGATATGACCTCGCGCTACGAAATGGCAAAAGCAGGTTTAGATGCTGCCAAACAAATGCGTAACGAAGTATTAGCACAGTTTTCTTATTCGAATATTACGGCTCCATTTTCAGGAGAAATCACCAACACTTTTGTAAAAGAAGGTGACATGGCCAATCCAGGAATGCCGTTGGTAAGCATCGAAGGAGCTTCACATTTGCAAGTAACAGCTATGGTTTCAGAAAGTGATATTACTTCGATTAAAAGCGGTATGAAAGCCAAAGTAATTGTAAAATCAACAAATCAAGAATTGTCAGGAACAGTAACAGAAGTTAGTGGTTCGGCAAAAAATACGGGTGGACAATATTTGGTTAAAGTCAATTTAAACAATGTTGGAAGTAAAGTCTTATCAGGAATGTTTGTCAACGTACAATTTCCTGTAGCAAACAAACAGCAAGTTGCCACTACATCGGATAAAGTTTTAGTACCCGAAACCGCTTTGGTAAAACAAGGTCAACTTACTGGAATTTACACTATAGGTAATGGAAATACTGTCATTTTAAGATGGTTGCGCATCGGAAAAACTTTCGGAAATCAAGTAGAAGTGTTGTCTGGATTATCGGCTAACGAACAATATATTGTTTCTGCAGAAGGTAAATTGTACAACGGAGCTAAAGTTAGTATTCAGTAATCAGTCGCAGTTTTCTAGTTCAAATAAAAACTTTAAACAAAGTAAAAAATGCAAGAAGGTATATCAGGTAAAATAGCCCATTTTTTCATCAATTCAAAACTGACCATTTTGTTAATGGTAGGTTTGATGATTATTGGTGTATACAGTTCTTTTTTGATTCCAAGAGAAGAAGAACCACAAATCAATGTTCCGATGGCCGACGTAATGGTGGGTTATCCTGGGGCAAGCCCTAGTGAAGTAGAAAGTCGCGTGGTAAAGCCTTTGGAGAAGATTATTTCCAATATTAAAGGTGTAGAACACGTACACAGTATGGCTATGAATGGTCAAGCTATGTTAATCGTTCAGTTTTTTGTAGGCCAAGATGTGGAGCGTTCGTATGTGAAATTGTACGACGAATTAGCAAAACACGAGAATATGTTTCCTCAAGGTGTTTACAAACCTATGGTAAAAACACGTTCTATAGACGATGTTCCGATGTTGGGATTGACGCTTTGGAGCGATAAAATGAACGATTTTGAAATCCGTCAAGTAGCCGAAGAAGTAACATCTGAAATTGAAAAAGTAAAAGATGTTGCCATTACAAAAGAGATTGGTGGCAGAAACCGTCAAGTGAAAGTAGTTTTGGACAAAGATAAAATGGCTGAAAATGGAGTAGATGCCTTGGGAATTATGCAAATGATTCAGGCCAATAACGGAAGCTCGCAATCGGGTGCTTTTGTCAATAACGATAAAGAATATTTGTTGACAACGGGACAATTTTTAAAATCTTCAGAAGATATCGAGAATTTGGTTGTGGGTGTTAATGCCAACATGCCAGTCTATTTAAAGCAAGTAGCTAAAGTTCAAGACGGACCATCTACTCCTAGTAGCTATGTATCTTTCGGATACGGAAAAGCCAACGATAAATTCGCTCAAAATAAATCGGAATACCCAGCGGTAACCATTTCTATCGGAAAAGTAAAAGGTGCCGATGCCATGAAGATTTCTGAGAAGATTTTGGAGAAAGTAGAACAACTTAAGAAAACACTCATAACCAACGATGTTCACGTAGAAGTAACCCGAAATTATGGAGAAACGGCTTCCGATAAAGTAGGCGAGTTGTTGATGCACTTGGGAATTGCCATTGTTGCGGTAACACTTCTAGTGATTTTTGCAATGGGTTGGCGTGGCGGGTTGGTCGTGTTTTTCTCGGTTCCATTGACTTTTGCTTTAACGTTATTCGCTTATTATTTATTAGGGTATACTTTAAATCGAATTACGCTTTTTGCCTTGGTTTTTGTCGTGGGAATTGTAGTTGACGACAGTATCATCATTGCCGAAAACATGCACCGTCATTTCAAAATGAGGCGATTACCGTTCAAACAAGCTGCTATTTATGCCATAAATGAAGTAGGAAATCCAACCATATTAGCCACATTCACGGTTATTGCAGCCATTCTTCCCATGGCTTTTGTGTCGGGTATGATGGGACCTTATATGAGTCCGATGCCTATTGGGGCTTCGATTGCGATGTTGTTATCGTTGTTTGTTGCCCTAACGGTTACGCCTTATTTAGGTTACCATTTGCTACAAGAAAAAGAGGAGCAAGCACATAAAGCTGAACAAGGATTGGAAACATCGTGGATTTATAAAATTTACAACAAACTAGAGCGTCCTTTGTTGGATAGCAGCAAAAAACGTCGTCTTTTAGTAGGTGTTACCGTGTTATTACTTATAGGTTCGGTACTGATGTTTTTCACCAAATCGGTAGTGGTAAAAATGTTACCTTTTGACAATAAAAATGAATTCCAAGTGGTTATTGATATGCCCGAAGGTACTACGTTAGAACGCACAGCAGCCGTTACACAAGAAATTGCGCAATACCTTTCTACGGTTCCCGAAGTGGTGAGTTATCAGAATTATATTGGCACTTCGGCACCGATTACTTTTAACGGATTGGTACGTCATTATGATATGCGTGGCGGAAGTAATATGGCTGATATTCAAGTGAATTTGTTACACAAAGAAGATCGCGATATGCAAAGTCATGCGTTGGCAAAGGAAGTACGTCCTCAAGTGCAAAAGATTGCCAAAAAATATGGTGCTAACGTGAAAATTATCGAAGTTCCACCAGGACCACCAGTGTTATCGACTTTGGTTGCTGAGATTTATGGTCCCGATTATAAAGATCAAATTAAAGTAGCTCATCAGGTGAAAGGTATTCTAGAAACGACTTCCGATATTGTGGATGTTGATTGGATGACTGAAGATAATCAAACCGAATATAAATTGGTAGTCGATAAAGAAAAAGCGATGTTAAACGGCATAGCTCCACAACAAGTGGTTGGCAATCTGACGTATTTGATGAAAGAATATCCAGTTTCCAATTTGTATGATGAACATTCTAATGATAATGTTGGAATTGTTCTTTCGCTTGACGACAAGGATAAAACGTCGTTGCAAGACATCGAAAATCTGAAAATAAAAGGAAGTCACGGAAACGTTGTTCCAGTGAGTGATTTGGTCAAAGTGGTTCAAGATACCTTACAGAAAACCATTTACAGAAAAGATCAAAAAAGAGTAGTCTATGTTACGGCTGATATGGCTGGAGCATTAGAAAGTCCGGTATATGCTATTTTAGGGATGAACGAAAAATTGCAAAAAATGTACTTACCTAAAGGTTATAAAGTGAACGAATTGTATATGGAACAACCCTCAGATGAGAGTGATTTTACTATAAAATGGGATGGCGAATGGCAAATTACATTAGAAGTATTCCGTGATTTAGGAGTCGCTTTTATGGTGGTCATCGTAGTCATTTATATGTTGATTGTGGGTTGGTTCCAAAACTTTAAAACACCAATGGTAATGATGATGGCGATTCCGTTATCGTTGGTTGGAATTGTATTAGGACACTGGTTGTTAGGTGCTTTCTTTACAGCTACTTCTTTTATTGGAATGATTGCATTGGCAGGAGTAATGGTTAGAAACTCGGTGTTGCTTATCGATTTTATCGAAATCCGATTGCATGAAGGAATTCCATTAAAGCAAGCCATTATCGAGGCTGGAGCTGTTCGTACCACACCAATATTATTAACTACTGGTGCAGTTGTTATTGGAGCGTCTATCATACTTTTTGATCCAATCTTTCAAGGATTAGCCATTTCATTAGTATTCGGAGCTATTGTTTCTACCATTCTAACCTTATTGGTAGTGCCAATCATTTATTACATTACCGAAAGAAAAAAATGGGAGAAATCATCAGATAAAGAATTACCTAATACCTAGAAATTATGAAACTACTTTTAATAACCGCAGTAGCAGAATTTGAAAAAGAAGTGAAACAAATTCTTAAAAATGCCAATGTTAAAAACTACTCTTATAAAGAAGTGGTAGGTTACCGAAATGCTTCTGAGGATGCTCTGGAAAACAACTGGTTTGGTACCGAGATGAACGAAAATGAATCCGTAATATTTTACGCCTTTGTTGCAAAAGAAAATGTTGAAATTGTGTGTGCTGCAATTGATACCTTTAACCAGCAACAAGAGACAGTATCGCACATTCACTTTGCAATTTTAACAATTGAAAAATCAAATTAAACATGAAAAATCGAATTATTAGAGCCATCGCTGGAAGTTTTATCTTGATAAGTTTACTTCTGTCAATTTATGTGAGTCAAAATTGGTTGTGGTTTACTGCTTTTGTAGGAGCTAATCTTTTACAATCGTCTATAACCAAATGGTGTTTAATGGAAGACATTCTAACCAAATTGGGTGTGAAAGATTAAGCACTGTTCTAAACATTAAAAAAAACGTCTTGTAATAACACAAGACGTTTTTTTTTACTGATAATCTAAAAAACTATTTGTCAATAGAGCCTAAAACTCGTTTCATAAAGTCGTTCAAAGCTGTTTTTTTATCTTTTCCTTCTTTCACCATTTTGTGAACTTCTAAAGCACCATACATATTGGAAATTAATTCACCTATGACATCTAATTCTTCATCTTTTAATGAAGGAACTATGGTTAGTGCTTCTAGTACCTCAATGGTTTCAATCAGGTAATCTTGGTCATTTTCTTCAATAAATTGCGTCAAATGTTTTATTACTGGTAGTTTCATGGTATTAGTTTGCTGAAATTTCACCAACTAATTCAGCTAAAACTTCGGCTTTATTAGTTTGAGTTTCATTCAATAATTTCCCACCAACAAATGTGGCAAATGTTGGTAAATTAGAAACATTTGCTAACTTTCTAGATTCTGGAGCATTTTCAGCATCAACCAAAACAAAGGTAATTTCTTCATTTTCAGAAGCTAATTTTTTGAATTTAGGCTTCATAATTCTACAATTCCCGCACCAAGATGCTGAATATTGAACGACTACCTTATTGTTAGATGCTACTAGATCTTGTAACCTATCTTCGTTTAATTCAATTAACATGGTTTTAAAATTTCAATTACAATGACACTATCAAAATTCAATTTATTTCAATTGATATTGTCATTGCGATTATGATTGATATTTAATTAGTTTTGTGACAAATAAGCAGCGGTGCTTAGTCTATCAGCATTCATTGCTTCTTTTCCTTCTTCCCAGTTGGCAGGACAAACTTCACCCTTAGTTTGAACGTGAGTGTAAGCATCGATTAATCGTAAATATTCATTTACATTTCTGCCTAATGGCATGTCGTTTACACTTTCGTGGAAAATTTTTCCTTCTTCGTCAATCAGGTAAGTAGCTCTAAAAGTAACATTAGAACCTTCTAAGATTTCGTCGTTTAATTCTTCATCATAAACCCATTCTGCATCAAGAATTTCTAAAGCTGCAGATAAATTACGTGTTGTATCAGCTAAAATTGGGTAGGTAACACCTTCAATACCACCATTGTTTTTTGGAGTATTCAACCAAGCGAAATGTACTTCGTTGGTATCGCAAGAAGCACCAATTACCATGGTATTTCTTTTTTCAAAATCTTCAAGTGCTGCTTGAAAAGCGTGTAATTCTGTTGGACATACAAAAGTAAAGTCTTTTGGATACCAAAATAAAATAACTTTTTTCTTATTGTTTACCGCTTCTTCTAAAACATTAATTCTTAAATTATCTCCCATGAATGAGATGGCATCTACGGTAATGTTTGGGAATTTTTTTCCTACTAATGACATGATTTTTATTTTTATGTTGTTAATTAATCTCTGCGCAAAATTATAAATAGCTCAGGGATAAAAACATGATATTTATTATATTTTCCGATTAAATAATAGAAAAAAATTATCAATATATTTCTTACAAAATATTAGTACAATAATTCCACAATCCATAATTTATCTTTTGATTGTTTGCATAAAAAATAAAAACCACCTTAAAAAGGCGGTTTTTTTGTAAAACAATTGTAATTAGAAAATTCTTAATTTAAATCAAAACGATCTAAAAGCATGATTTTAGACCAAACTTTGGCAAAATCTTGAACAAATTTTTCTTTATTATCGTCTTGTGCATAGACTTCAGCGTAAGCTCTCAATATAGAATTGGAACCAAAAATTAAATCAACTCTTGTTGCAGTCCATTTTGTAGCACCCGATTTTCTGTCTACAATGTTGTAAAGATTATCTCCAACAGGTTTCCAGGAATAGTTCATATCGGTTAAATTCACGAAGAAATCATTAGTTAAGACACCTTCTTTATCAGTGAAAACACCATGTTTTGTTCCACCATAGTTGGTGCCAAGAACACGCATTCCGCCAATAAGAACTGTCATTTCTGATGCCGTTAGACCAAGAAGTTGTGCTTTGTCCAGCATTAATTCTTCGGGTTGAACAACATATTTGGCTTTCATAAAGTTTCTGAAAGCATCGTTTGTTGGTTCCAAAACTTCAAAGGATTCAGCATCAGTCATTTCTTGTGAAGCATCACCGCGACCTGCATAAAATGGAATTTTTACAGCAAATCCACCTTCTTGAGCTGCTTTTTCTATGGCTGCACTTCCGCCAAGGACAATCAAATCTGCAAGGCTTACTTTTTTGCTAAATGAAGATTGTAATTCAACCAATTTATTCAATACTTTTTGCAATCGCTCTGGTTCATTGGCAACCCAATCTTTTTGCGGAGCCAATCGAATTCGTGCACCATTTGCACCACCTCTAAAGTCAGAACCCCTGAATGTTCTCGCACTGTCCCAAGCGGTGTTGATTAGTTCCGCTCTTGTTAAGCCACTGTTTAATAATTTTACTTTCAATTCTTCAATTTCAGCATCAGAAAGCGTGTAATCTACCTTCGGAATTGGGTCTTGCCAAATCAAATCTTCTTTTGGTGCATCAGCACCAAGGTAACGTTCTTTTGGCCCTAAATCTCTATGCGTTAATTTGAACCAAGCGCGTGCAAAAACTTCTGAAAAATATGCTGGATCTTTATAGAAACGCTCAGAAATTTCTCGGTATGCAGGATCCATTTTCATAGCCATATCAGCATCGGTCATAATTGGATTTTTTCTTACAGATGGATTGTAAGCATCAACAGGTTTATCTTCTTCCTTAATGTTGGTTGGTTCCCATTGCCAAGCTCCAGCAGGACTTTTCTTTAATTCCCAATCGTGGTTTAATAGCAAATGGAAGTATTCGTTATCCCAACGTGTTGGATGTGTTGTCCAAGAGCCTTCCAATCCGCTGGTTACGGCATTTGCTCCACCGCCTTTTGGATTAATCCAACCGAAACCTTGATTTTCAATTGGACCTGCTTCTGGTTCTGGACCTAAAGTTGAAGCATCTCCATTACCATGAGCTTTCCCAACAGTGTGACCACCGGCAGTTAAAGCAACCGTTTCTTCGTCGTTCATAGCCATTCTTTGGAAGGTTACTCTCACATCATGGGCAGTCTTTAAAGGATCAGGTTGACCGTTTACACCTTCAGGATTTACATATATCAATCCCATCATTACGGCTGCTAAGGGATTTTCTAAGTCTCTTTCTCCAGAATATCTTGTTCCTTCTCCACCAGATTTTGCCAACCATTCTTTTTCTGCACCCCAATAAATATCTTTTTCTGGATGCCAAATATCTTCACGACCACCAGCAAATCCAAAAGTCTTTAATCCCATAGATTCATAAGCCATATTACCCGCTAGAATCATCAAATCTGCCCAAGAGATTTTATTACCGTATTTTTTCTTAATAGGCCACAACAACCTTCTGGCTTTGTCTAAGTTTCCGTTATCAGGCCAACTGTTGAGAGGTGCAAATCTTAAATTTCCAGTTCCAGAACCACCGCGACCATCTGCAATTCTGTAGGTTCCAGCAGAGTGCCATGCCATTCGAATGAATAGTCCACCATAATGACCCCAATCGGCTGGCCACCAAGATTGACTTTCTGTCATTAGGTTTTTTAAGTCAGTTTTAAGTGCTTCTAAATCTAGTTTTTTAAATTCTTCAGCATAATTAAATTCTCCACCCAACGGATTGGTTTTGGTATCATGTTGATGAAGAATATCGAGGTTGAGTGCTTTAGGCCACCAATCGTGGTTTTTTACACCATCACTCAAACCTTTTTGATTTTGATGAAATGGGCATTTACTAATGTCGTTTGAATGTTCCATAGATACTATTAATTATTTAATTTTAATTATAAATTTTTATTGATTGCTTATTTTTTTAAATTGAATACTAACAAATATACACATTAAAAATAGCATAAGTATAGATAATTCATGTTTAAAATTTATTTTTTAATAGATTTTAGCTATGCTCGCTAATTTGTTCAGTTTTGTATATCATTATGAAATTATGTTATATTTGTTTTGCTTAAGTACACCAATAAACTACAAATGTGATATGAATTTATCCAATTTATTTCGAAAAAAATCTGCAAAAGTTATTGTTCAAGAAGGTGGAGATATAGAAGGTGAGTTCTTAGGGCTGCACAAAGTATTAACGGTAAGAGATTTAACTTTTTTTGGTATTGCTGCCATCATCGGAGGAGGTACTTTTAGTGCCATTGGAAATGCTTGTTTTTCAGGAGGACCTGCGGTAGTATTATTGTATGTGATGTGTGCAGTTGCCTGTGGATTTACAGCCATGTGTTATGCTGAGTTTGCATCAAGAGTGCCTGTTTCGGGTAGTGCTTATACCTACGCCTATGTTTCATTTGGAGAATTATTTGCATGGATAATAGGTTGGGCTTTGATTATGGAATACTCCATTGGTAATATCTATATTGCTTTTTCTTGGAGTGGGTATTTTACTAATTTATTAGAAACGTTTCATATCCATTTACCAGAATGGTTAACCATAAATTACAAGTCTGCACAAGATGCTTTTGTGGCTCAAAAAGGTATTGAGGGATTGAATGCATGGAACAATGCTCCTGTTATTGGGGGACTAAAAATTATATTTGATTTACCAGCGGTTGTTATTAATCTTTTGATTACTTATTTAGTTTACAGAGGTACGAAAGAGTCTAAGAATTTTAGCAATGCAATGGTTTATATTAAGTTAGCTATTATAGCCTTAGTCATTATTGTAGGGGCTTTTTATGTTGATATAGACAATTGGACTCCTTTTATGCCGAATGGTTTTGGTGGAGTTATGGCAGGAGTTTCTGCGGTTTTCTTTGCTTATATTGGTTTTGATGCTGTTTCTACTTTAGCAGAAGAAAGTAAAAATCCACAGCGGGATTTGCCTAAGGGAATGATTTATTCTTTGGTAATTTGCACCTTAGTTTTTATTGTTTTGGCACTCGTAATTACAGGTATGGTATCCTATGAATTATTGGGAGTAAGCGATCCATTGGCAGAAATTTTTGCACTAAAAGGTGTTAAGTGGATGTTGTTTATCGTTTCTATTGCGGCTGTCGTTGCCATGACAAGTGTTTTGTTGGTCTTTCAAATGGGACAGCCCAGAATTTGGATGACCATGAGTCGCGATGGTTTAATGCCTAATAAATTTTCAGAGATTCATCCCAAGTACAAGACTCCTGGTTTTGCTACTATTGTAACAGGTTTGGTAGTAGGTATCCCGATTTTCTTTACGGATGAAAATTTTGTTTTGGATTTCACTAGTATAGGAACTCTATTTGCTTTTGTTTTAGTTTGTGGTGGTGTGTTGATGCTTTCTCCACAAAGTGAAGAAGAAATGGCAGAAAGAGCTACCAAAGGGAAGTTTAGAATACCTTATGTTAATTCGAAATTTATTTTTCCAATACTTGTACTAACCGGAACCGTATTGTTATTTAATTTTAGACCAGATTTTTTTTCTAGTCTTTTTGATTTTTCAGTGGAAAAAATGGCAACTAATATTCCAATGTTGGTTTTTGTATTGGTTTGTATCGTTATGACGGTTATGTCTTTTCTTAAAAACTTATCTCTTATTCCACTTTTAGGCTTGATTTCTTGCTGTTATCTACTAACAGGTATGGCTGTTTCCAATTGGATGTGGTTTGGAACTTGGTTGGTTTTGGGCTTGATTTTTTACTTTTTGTACGGTTATAAAAATAGTAAGCTGAATAAAGGTTAAAATTTTTGAATCATCGTATTTTAATTCACAAAGGCATATTGAATTCATAAAAAAAACCGCTCCAATTGGAGCGGTTTTTTTATCAATGATGAATATTATAATTTAATGAATTTCTTAGTTGTTTTTCCTTCATTGGAAACAATTTCAATTAAGTAGCTTCCGGTTTTCAATTCAGATAGAGAAAGTTCAACATGTTTGGTTAGCGTTTCTTTAGAATACTCTTTTATTGTTTGTCCAATAGTGTTATATATTTTTATTGATGAAATGGAAACAAAATTTTCAGTATCAATATTCAAAATATTCTGAACTGGATTTGGATACAGTTTATAGTCTGATAATGATGCATTTTGTTGAGAAACTGTACCTAATTCTTTTCCCGAATTATTAGAACACAATGCATTGTATGTAATATTTGGTAAATTGTAATAGGATTGAAAATATTCTGTTTCAGTAACTACAGTAGGTCCTTCGTGGTTGAATTCGTCTGCACAAATATTTTTTAGATTTGGATTATTAGAAATCGTTAAATAAAAATGACAACCTCCATACATCACATAACACAAATCAAATTTTCCATTTTTGAAATTTATCGATTCAAGATTTGGATTGTTTTTTATTGAAATGGTCTCACTAAATCGTCTCACAGTAGAAAAATCTAAAGCATTAAGTTTAGTATCATTACAATAGAAATACTCTAGTGTGACATCATTGAATTCAACTGAGGTAAATAAATTTCCAGAAATATTCAAATAATAATAATTGGCCGATGCAGGAAGTGATAAAGTACTAATTTTATTGTAAGAGATGTCTAACTCTTGAGTTTCATAACTCAAATTATTGATCTCTGTAAGTTGATTGTTACTGCATCTCAATTCGTGAAGCTCACTAATATCAAATGGTAATGAAGTTAAAGAGTTATTGCTGCAGTTTAGCTTGCGCAGTTTTTTAAAACTTTCAATTCCTTGAATAGAACTAATTGACGAATTGGAAATATCTAATTCTTCAACTTCTTTAGCTTCGCTTTTTTGGATTTCACCATCATTATTTTCATCAATACCTAATGAAATAAGCTTGTTTTTAAAATTGATATCAGGGATAGATACGTTTTGTGCGCTAAGCGAAAAGCTCACCAAAAAGAAAGAGAATATGAATTGTAGGTTTCTCATGACTATAGAAATTAATTTGGGGTTAGAGTTCTAAATCGTGTCAATTATGAAACAAACCTAGCATTAATATTTTCTCAATAAATCAATGTCATCTTATTTTCGTTAATGTGTATAAAAACCCCGACAAACAAATTTGTATTGTAGTCCTATTCGTATAAAAAATAAAAGAAAAGCCGAACGATTCAAGTGTAGAATTTGTATTTCAAAAAACTTAAAAATTAAGCTTCAAACCAAACTTTATTCTTTAATTTTGCGATATTAAAAAATAAATACAAATTATGAGTTCATTTGATGTAGTCATTATAGGTTCAGGACCAGGCGGATATGTATCTGCTATTCGTTGTGCACAATTGGGTTTTAAAACTGCTATTATAGAAAAATATTCCACCTTGGGCGGCACTTGTCTCAACGTAGGCTGCATACCGTCAAAAGCGTTACTTGCTTCATCACATCATTACGAAGAATTGCAACATTTTGCCGATCATGGAATTGAAGTATCTGGTGAAGTAAAAGTAAATCTAGAGAAAATGATTGTACGAAAACAGGCGGTTGTTGACCAAACTTCTGGCGGTGTGAAATTTTTGATGGATAAAAATAAGATTACCGTTTTTGAAGGTCTTGGCTCTTTTGTTGACGCTACTCATGTAGCTATTGCTAAACCAGATGGGACATCAGAAACTATTGAAGCTAAAAATATAGTAATTGCTACGGGTTCAAAACCGTCATCTTTACCCTTTATAAAAATTGACAAAGAACGAATCATTACTTCTACAGAAGCTTTGAAATTGAAAGAAGTACCTAAACACCTTGTAATCATTGGTGGTGGTGTCATCGGAATTGAATTGGGACAAGTCTACCTTCGTTTAGGAGCACAAGTTTCTGTGGTTGAATTCATGGACAGAATTATTCCTGGAATGGACAGTTCATTGTCGAAAGAATTGACCAAAGTCTTGAAAAAACAAGGCATGAAATTCTATCTTTCTCACAAAGTGAAATCTGTGGAAAGAAAAGGAAACATTGTTACCGTTGAAGCTGAAAATCCAAAAGGGGAAACCATAACTCTTGAAGGGGATTATTCTTTGGTTTCTGTAGGACGTCGCCCTTATACAGATGGATTGAATGCTGATAAAGCAGGAGTAAAGCTCACAGAAAGAGGAATGGTTGAAGTAAACGACCATTTGCAAACCAATGTTCCAAATATCTATGCGATTGGTGATGTTGTTCGTGGCGCTATGCTAGCACACAAAGCTGAAGAAGAAGGGGTTATGGTAGCTGAAATTTTAGCAGGACAAAAACCACATATCGATTATAATTTAATTCCCGGAGTAGTATATACTTGGCCTGAAGTTGCCGCTGTTGGAAAAACAGAAGAGCAATTAAAAGAAGCAGGAGTGAATTTTAAGTCAGGAAGTTTCCCATTTAAAGCCTTGGGTCGTGCCCGTGCTGGTGGCGATATCGATGGATTTGTAAAAATCCTTGCCGATGCAAAAACAGATGAAGTTCTAGGCATTCACATGATTGGTGCTCGTTGTGCCGATTTGATTGCTGAAGCTGTAACGGCTATGGAGTTTAAAGCTTCTGCCGAAGACATTGCTAGAATGAGTCATGCACACCCTACTTTTGCTGAAGCCATTAAAGAAGCGGCCTTAGCAGCTACTGATAATAGAGCGTTGCACGTGTAGTTACCATTTATGAAAAGTTGTAATAGAGAACCCGATAGCATTTACTATCGGGTTTTTATTTTAGTTATGTTGTTTTAAACACTTTTTGTAGACTAAATAACCTACGATTCCTATTAAAGCCAGAGACCAAAGTTGAACTACAAATGCTATGATTTCTTCAAGTAGGAACCAACCTGTTTTTAATCCGTTGAGTATTTTGGAACCGATATTTTCTCTGTATACCTTTTCATTAGCTACAATTTCTTGTTTGATTGTTTCTCTTTGATAGATTTGTAATGTCAAAGTGCTAAGGTTTACCTGGTCTTGCAATGAAAGATTTTCAAGTTTCTTGTTATCATAGGCCTCTTTCTTTGCATTCAAATTTTCTTCAGCATCAATAATTGTATGTAGTTTTTTACCTTTGTTATCAATGGCATTTTGAATTCTTTTTTCGTGTAAAGCACTTCGATTTTGCACCAATTGATTGGAGAGCATTTGCAAGGAAACGTAATCGGCTTTAATCACTCTAAAATCTAGAAAATCAATTTGTTTTGTAATGGTTTTTAGAATGGTATCTAGTTGTCTATTAGGTACACGAATAGTAATGTTGTTTTCTACATCATATTTTATCGTTTCTAGTGTACTGTCTTGGCTTATCTTAGTTTTAGTTTTTTCAGAAATAGTGCTTTGTAAATTAGTATAGGTTACAAAACCGCAAAATTTTGCAACTGCATTTTCAATGGCATAAGTAGACTGAGGTACATTTTTAACTTTGAATTTAATATCGGCAGTTCGTATGAATTTTCGATTGCTGTCGTTTTTCTCAACGGCGGCAGACGAAGAGACGACGTCTTTTTCGGATTTTACGTTTTCTGAAGCACCATCTTCAGCTGGTGCCTCAGACTGTTTGCAAGAATACAACATTATCGCTAGAATGAATGTTGCGACAACTAATTTTGTGATTGTTTTCATAGATAATTGATTTTAAAAAGTGATTAATAAAAAGAGTACTTATTGAAAATTGTTGTTTTTAATTTTGAAAACGAATAAGTAATTTTTTATCGATAGTTAAAATCAATTTAGATAGAAAGGAATATTCTTGTTACTATAAAAAGTGTGCCAAGATTTTTTTATGCATAAATTATTTCAAAAAAAAGACCTGTTCCATTTTTACGATGAAACAGGTCAATTCGGTTTTATTTAAAAATAATAATGACTACATAGTAAACACACTTTTATAATTGTCCCAATATCTGTAAATTAAGAATAAGTTTCCAAGGAATACAAATAATGCTATGGGCAAATTTTCGGGCGTCAAAAAGTAGTTAATAAGTAAAATGTTTAGTGAAACGGGTAAAATTACAATATTGGCTAAGCTTACAAATTTTCCAGACACATACGCTAATCCGCAGAGTAGTTCCACTGTTTTTGCCAAAGGCATTAGATAGACAGAGGCGACTAAACCTACTTGAAAAGCTTTGAAATCTCCAGTTGTAACAGGCTCAGGAACTAATTTCAAAAAGAAACTAACAGAAGCAAATAGCAGTAAAAGTCCAATAAGAATTCGGATAATGATGGTTGCAATTTTCATAATTCATTTGGTTTGTTTGTTAATATACAATCAAATGTATGAAAAAAGCAGCTAAATTATTGTAATTTTGGAAGCCTAAATTATGCTATTTCTTTGAGAACATCAAAATTTTATACTATGAGAACATCAAAATTTTATACTATTGAAAACCCAAATCAGCTGAAACAACAATTGCTTTTTTGGTCTCAACAACACCGCGAAATTATTTTTCTAGATAGCAATTCAGCTTACAATTACAATCAAAAATATTCTAGTTACGATTGTATTCTAGCTGTTGACGCCTTTACATCTATAAAAACCGATTATTACAACGCTTTTGAAGATTTAAAACAATACCAACAAACGACCAGAGACTGGCTTTTTGGGTATATGGCTTATGATTTAAAAAATGATGTCGAAGCCTTGCAATCCAATAATTTTGATGGTTTGAATTTTCCAGATTTGTATTTCTTTCAGCCTAAAAAGATATTTCTATTAAAACAAAATCAGCTTGAGGTTCACTATCTTAACATGTGTGAGGACGAGATAGAACAGGATTTTTCTGAAATAATTACTAGCCAAAATTGGGAAGTTGAAAATGAAAGTTCAGTGAGAATTCAACAAAGAGTTTCTAAGGAAAAGTATCTCGAAAAAGTATCCAAAATGTTGGAATACATTCATCGTGGCGATATGTACGAAGCTAATTTTTGTATGGAATTTTTTGCTGAAAATGCCGAAATAAATCCATTTGAAAAGTTTGAAAAGTTGAGTAGTATTTCAAAAGCTCCGTTTGCCGTTTTTCTAAAGAATAACAAACAGTTTCTCTTGTCTGCCTCACCAGAACGGTATTTAAAAAAAGAAGGTGAACGGCTGATTTCACAACCTATAAAAGGAACGGCACAGCGATTTTTGGATCCAATTGAAGATGAAAAATCTAAGACTCATTTGGCTTCAGACCCTAAAGAAAGGACAGAAAATATTATGATTACCGATTTGGTTCGCAATGATTTGTCGAGAACGGCTCAGCAAAATTCTGTTCAAGTAGAAGAATTGTGTGGCATTTATTCGTTTTTGCAAGTCCATCAAATGATATCAACTATTACTTCAAAATTAGATTCTCAATATTCTGTTATTGAAGCAATTAAAAATTCTTTTCCAATGGGAAGTATGACTGGAGCTCCAAAAGTTTCTGCCATGAAAATAATTGAAGAATTAGAAGAAACTAAACGTGGGCTGTACAGCGGTGCGGTGGGTTATTTTACTCCCAATGGTGATTTCGATTTCAATGTTATTATTCGAAGTATATTGTACAATCAAGAAAATAAATACGTGTCTTTTTCTGTCGGAAGTGCTATAACCGCTCAGTCTGTTCCTGAAAAAGAATACCAAGAATGTATTCTTAAAGCGAAAGCAATGAGCGAAGTTTTGAGCTACTATCAAAAGAAATAATTACTTTTGAATATGTTAGAAAAACTAAAAAATCACATTGCTCATAATTTTCCATTTTTGGAAGGAAAGAAATTGATTCTTGCCGTCAGCGGCGGTGTTGATAGTATGGTTTTACTTCACGTATTTCAACGACTGGAATATGAAATCGCCATAGCACATTGTAATTTTCAATTGCGGGGTATAGAAAGTTTTGACGATCAAAATTTCATTCAGAACTATGCCGATATAAATTCAATCCCAATTTTCATATCTCAATTTGATACGAAGTCTTTTGCAAAGGATTATAAACTTTCTATTCAAGTAGCTGCTAGAGAACTTCGATACAATTGGTTTTACGAACTTTTAGAGATACATACTTTCGATTATATTCTAACTGCGCATCATGCAGATGATAATTTAGAAACTTTCTTTATCAATTTAACCAGAGGAACTGGATTAGATGGATTATCGGGTATTCCTAAAAAAAATGACAAAGTAATTCGTCCATTCTTGGCATTTTCTCGTCAGGAGATTGAGGGTTATGCTAAAGAAAATGAAATCCAGTGGAGAGAGGATAGCAGCAATGCTTTGGATAAATATTTGCGAAATAAAATTCGACATGATTTAGTACCAGTTTTAAAAGAGTTAACTCCTGATTTTATTGCTTCATTTCAAAAAACACAAGATTATTTGCAACAAGCTCAGGTAATGGTAGAGGATGCTTCTATTATGGTTTACCACCAGGTGGCAAAAGAGATAGGAGAAGAAATTCATTTTGATTTAAAGAAATTGAAGAAACTCCCCAATTATACTTCATATTTGTATCAATGGCTTAGAGAGTTTGGCTTTTCAGCTTGGGACGATATTTATGATTTGGTCAACAGTCAATCGGGTAAACAAATTTTTTCTTCCCATTTTAGATTGCTAAAGAATAGAACCTATTTGATTTTGAGTCCTTTGGAAGTAATCAACGATGAGAAAGAATTTTTTATTACTAAAAATCAGAAAGAAGTTAAAGTTCCCTTAAATCTTTCCATTTGTAAAGTACCTGACATAAGTGAGACTTCAATAAAAAGTATATTTGTTGATGAAATGAAATTGCAATTTCCGTTGGTTTTGCGTCGTTGGCAAGAAGGAGATTCTTTTCAGCCTTTTGGTATGAAAGGAAAGTCAAAAAAAGTGAGTAAATTTTTTAAAGATGAGAAATTATCATTGATTGAAAAAGAAAAGGCTTGGCTTTTATGTTCTAATAATCAAATTGTTTGGATTATTGGGATGCGTCAAGATGAACGTTTTGCAATCGATAGTACTACCAAAGAAATTCTAAAAATAACAGTTGTATAATGAAAAAGTTACTTTTTATAATAGTTGCTGTGATGGCTTTTGTTAACTCAAAAGCACAAATTGTAGATCCTGTAAAATGGACTACCAAAATTGAAAAAAAATCTCAAAACAACTATGTTCTAATTTTTAACGGAATCATAGAGAAAGAGTGGCACATGTATTCGCAATATACAGCAGATGGCGGTGCTCTGCCGTTAGAGATTAGTTTTAAAAATAAAGAAGGCAATTATGAGTTGGTTGGCAAAGCCAAAGAAAGTAAAACCCAGACTGTTTTTAACGATGTCTTTGGTGTGAACGAAACCTATTTTGAAAAGAACGCTAAAATTACTCAGGAAATACAAGTAGTAAATTCTAAATTGTCGAAGGTTGAGGTCGTCTTGAATTATCAGGTGTGTAAACAAGTATGTGTTAATTTAGAGAAGAACTTTCAATTCACAATTCCTAAAGTCCTAGTTGAGGAGAAAAGCTTAAATGCAATAGACAGCAGTAAATCATTCGAAAAAACTATAGTTGCTGAACCTCAAAAAGAAGAAAAAGTTGAGGTAAAATCGCAAGATGTAGCTAAAATCACCAATGTTACTCAAGAAGCATCTTCAAACAGAAGTTTTTGGTCTATTTTTTTAATTGCTTTTTTATCGGGTTTTGCAGCTTTACTGACGCCATGTGTTTTTCCTATGATTCCTATGACGGTTAGCTTTTTCACCAAGCAAAGTAAGACTAAAGCAGGTGGAAAAAAGAACGCTATTATTTATGGTATTTCGATAATAGTAATTTATGTTTTTTTAGGTCTTTTGGTTACTTGGATTTTCGGTGCAGATGCATTAAATGCCTTGTCTACCAATGTTTGGTTTAATCTTATTTTCTTTGTTTTATTGGTTGTTTTTGCAGCGTCATTCCTTGGCGCTTTTGAAATTATGTTACCTAATTCATGGGCTAATAAGGTCGATAAACAAGCTGATAGAGGTGGAGTTATTGGTATTTTATTCATGGCTTTAGCATTAGCAATTGTTTCTTTTTCATGTACAGGACCTATTGTAGGAACACTTTTAGTAGATGCTGCTTCCAAAGGAGGAATAGCGCCCATAATAGGCATGTTTGGTTTTTCATTAGCATTGGCTTTGCCTTTTATGCTATTTGCCATGTTTCCGGGTTGGTTGAATTCCCTGCCAAAATCGGGTGGTTGGCTTAATACGGTAAAAGTGTTTTTAGGATTTATAGAATTGGCTTTGGCATTCAAGTTTTTATCAAATGCGGACTTGGTTTTACAATTGCATTTACTAGAAAGAGAAGTTTTTTTAGTGATTTGGATTGCCATTTTTGGAACATTAGCGTTGTATCTCTTTGGAAAAATCTCTTTGCCACACGACAGCCCAGTTGTTCATATCTCAGTGGGCAGATTAACATTGGGACTGCTAGTGCTGTCTTTTACTGTTTATTTAATCCCCGGACTCTGGGGTGCTCCATTGAAATTAATTAATGCATTTCCTCCACCAATTGAATACAGCGAAAGTCCTTTTGGTATAGGTTCAACAAAACATTCTTCATCAAATGATATCATTTTACCTGAAGGTGCTAAATATGGGCCTCATCAACTTATAGTTTTTGATGATTACGACAAAGGTTTAGCCTATGCTAAAAAAGTGAATAAGCCTATTATGTTGGATTTTACAGGTTTTGCCTGTGTCAATTGTAGAAAAATGGAAAATACAGTATGGTCTGATGCTCAAGTTCTTTCTATTTTAAAAAATAATCTTGTAGTTATTTCTTTGTATGTAGATGATAAAAGAGAGTTGCCAAAAAATCAACAGTTTACTTCAAAAACTACTGGTGCTATAATTGAAACTATAGGCGATAAATGGACAGATTTTATGATTTCAAAATACAAAACTAATACACAGCCGTTATATGTTTTAACAGATTTAAATGGCAATAGTTTGAATCAAAGTCATCCAACTATAAGCTATGTAGGTGTTGAAGAATATAAAAATTGGTTGCAATCTGGAATTTTCAATTTTAAGCAATAGTTACAAAAAAAAACACTCTAAAGACGAATCTTTAGAGTGTTTTAAATTATTATGAAAGAGTATTATAGATATTCTCCGTGTTGTGTAATGTCTAATCCTAATTCTTCTTTGTCTTCACTAACTCTCAAAGGAGTAATTTTGTTTACAATAAAGAATAAAGCATAAGAAACAGCAAAAGCAAATACAGATACAAGAACTAATGCTTTTAATTGAATTAAGAATAGAGTAGCGTCTCCGTAGATTAAACCTTGGTTATCACCAACAATAGCATTCACTGATTTAGAAGCAAATACACCAGTTAATAACATACCAACCATACCACCAACTCCGTGACAAGCAAATACATCTAAAGCATCGTCAATTTTACCTTTAGGGAATTTGCTTACTACAAGGTTACTCACAATACTAGCGATAAGTCCAATAGCTACTGCTGAAGGAATTGACACGAAACCAGCAGCAGGAGTGATAGCAACTAAACCTACAACAGCTCCTATACAAGCCCCCATTGCAGAAAGTTTGTGACCAAGAATTTTGTCTAGGAATACCCAACCCATTGCAGCAGCAGCGGCAGCAGCAGTAGTAGTTCCTAATGCTTGAGCAGCAAGGCTACCAGCACCAACTGCAGAACCTGCGTTGAAACCAAACCAACCAAACCAAAGTAAACCAGTACCTAATAATACATAAGTAATACGAGCTGGGTTTGATTTTTGTACTTTTCTTTTACCTAAGAACATCGCTCCAGCCAAAGCAGCCCAACCTGCACTCATGTGAACCACAGTCCCACCTGCGAAGTCTAAAACTCCCCATCCGAAAAATAATCCATCAGGATGCCAAGTCATATGACATAATGGTGCGTAAACAAATAATATGAATAAAACCATAAATAACAAATAAGCCCAGAAACGAACACGCTCTGCAAATGCTCCAGTTATTAAAGCTGGTGTGATGATAGCAAATTTAGCCTGGAATAGTGCAAACAAGATAAAAGGTATGGTTGGAGCCAATTCCCAAGCAGTGTTAGCGCTAACACCTTGAAAGAACATATTATAAGAAGGGTCACCAATAAAGCCACCTATTGAAGGTCCAAAACACAATCCAAAAGCAACAACAACCCATAGTACAGTAACTATTACCATAGCCATAAAGCTTTGAAGAACGGTACTAATTACATTTTTCTTCCCTACCATTCCACCGTAGAAAAATCCAAGCCCTGGTGTCATTAATAAGACAAAACCAGTAGCTACTAACATCCAAGCCGTATCTCCAGTATCTAATTTTAATTCAACAACATGGGCACCCAATGTAGCAGAGTCTGAAAAAAGATAAATTGAAAAAACGGATAACACCAAAATCGTGATTAGAATCACACTTAAAATAATTTTTCGCATTGTTTTTAGTTTTAAAGTTTTGCTAAAATTATAAAATCATTTATAACCCCTGTAAAAAATCGTCATTTTGAAATAATTTTTATTAATTTTTCAATATGACCCCTATAATTTTATAGGTATGAGATTATTAAATGCTAAAATTTACAATTTGATAATGCATTTTTTCTATTTATTCATTTCTACTGCTCTTAAAAATGAATTCCAATAGAAGGTTTATCAATGACTTTGAGTTTAAAAAAGGAAACCAAATTAAAATGCCTATTGCAATAACTGCAATAGGCATTCTATGATTCTAATAATTAGCTATTTATAAAATATGCTTACTCAAAATTTGATATACTTCATTGATATTATTGCCTCCTTTTCCAAATTGCTTCACAATTGGAGTCGATTCACTTCTTAACCAAATTTTTAATTCAGCGTCTAAATCTAGGATACCAGCACTTTCTTTAGAAAACTTTTGAATGCTAGAGTAGGGAATAGACATATAATCCACTTTGGTTCCTACCAATTGTTTCTCTACCAATATCATTCTTTTATTGGTGAAAATAAACATGTCTTTAATAAGTTTGAATGCTTTTTCGATAATTTCCCCTTCTACTAGAATAGGTTCGAACTCTCTTGATACATTTTCAATAGTTACTTCTGATGCGTTGCCTAATATAGCATTAAATAGTCCCATAAATTATTTAGTTTAATTTTTGAAGTTCAAAATTAAATTAAATTGTTTGTTGTTCCTGCTAATATTTTATTAATTTACGTTCAAAATAAATATATATGCTCGTAAAAATTTTTGGAAGCGCCGTTTTTGGAGTCGAAGCCACAACAATTACTGTAGAAGTAAACATTGATAAAGGAATAGGATATCATTTGGTTGGTTTACCCGACAATGCTATTAAAGAAAGTAGTTACCGAATTGCTGCCGCACTTAAAAACAATGGATTTGCAATGCCAGGTAAAAAGATTACCATAAATATGGCTCCTGCCGATTTACGCAAGGAAGGTTCAGCCTATGATTTAACCTTAGCCATAGGAATTCTGGTAGCCTCTTCTCAAATTAAAGCCGATGAGGTGGATAAGTACATTATTATGGGGGAATTGTCCTTAGATGGAAGTTTACAACCTATAAAGGGTGCTTTACCCATTGCAATAAAAGCGAGAGAAGAGGGATTTAAAGGATTTTTTCTACCAAAACAAAATGTAAAAGAAGCTGCAATTGTAAGCGATTTAGACGTTTATGGTGTTGAAAATCTACAAGAAGTGATTGATTTTTTTCAGGGAAAAGGAACCTTAGAGCCAACCACTATAGACACACGTGCTGAGTTTTATAAAACACTAGATTTTCCAGAACATGACTTTAGCGATGTCAAAGGTCAGGAAAGTATTAAAAGGTGTATGGAAATAGCTGCTGCTGGTGGTCATAATATTATTTTAATTGGCCCTCCAGGTGCAGGAAAAACCATGTTGGCTAAACGTCTACCTAGTATTTTACCTCCAATGACTTTAAGAGAAGCGTTAGAAACTACTAAAATTCATAGCGTTGCTGGAAAATTAAAAGAGGTTGGACTAATGAATCAAAGACCTTTCAGAAGTCCGCATCATACGATTTCAAATGTAGCTTTGGTAGGAGGAGGAAGCTATCCGCAACCTGGTGAAATTTCTATGGCGCATAATGGCGTTTTATTTTTAGATGAATTGCCCGAATTTAAAAGAGATGTTCTCGAAGTAATGCGACAACCTTTAGAAGATAGAGAAGTAACTATTTCTAGAGCCAAGTTTACAGTTACCTATCCTTCTTCTTTTATGTTGGTGGCGAGTATGAATCCAAGTCCAAGTGGTTTTTTTAACGACCCCGATTCGCCTCAAACTTCCTCTCCACATGAAATGCAACGGTATTTGAGTAAAATTTCGGGACCACTTTTAGACCGAATTGATATACATATTGAAGTTACTCCAGTTCCATTCGAAAAATTATCTGATGATAGGAAAGCCGAAAGTAGTATGGCTATTCGAGAGCGAGTTACCAAAGCCAGAGAGATTCAATCCCTCCGATTTGAAACACATGAAGCAGTAAATTACAATGCTCAAATGAGTACTAAACTTATTAGAGAATTTTGTAAACTGGATGAAACCTCACTTCAATTATTGAAAACGGCAATGGATCGGTTGAATTTATCTGCTCGTGCGTACGACGGAATTCTGAAAGTATCTAGAACTATCGCTGACCTTGAAGGAGCTGAAAATATTGGTCCTTCGCATATTGCAGAAGCCATTCAATATCGCAGTTTGGACCGTGATGGTTGGTTGGGTTAAAGAAAATGAGTATTTATGGTATTAAATTTTAGAATATGAAAATCGTTATATCTCCAGCAAAGTCATTAGATTTTGAAACAGAATTACCAACTAAAGAATATACATCCTCTCGCTTTTTAAAAGAGAGCAAAATTATTAATAAGGTAATCAAACAAAAATCTCCAAAAGAATTATCAGAGTTGATGTCGATTTCTGATGCATTAGCTGAATTGAATTGGCAACGCAATAAAAAATGGAAAACTCCTTTTTCACCAGAAAATGCACGACCAGCAGTTTATGCTTTTGCAGGGGATGTTTATATAGGATTAGATGCAAATACAATTCCTCTAGAAAAAATAGCTCATCTGCAAGAACGTCTTCGTATTCTGTCGGGTTTGTACGGCATTTTAAAACCCTTGGATTTAATACAACCTTACCGATTAGAAATGGGAACGAAAATGGCTATCGGCGAAAGTAAAAATTTATATGATTTTTGGAAAAAGAAAGTGACGGATTCCTTGAATAAAGAACTCAAAAAAGGGGAGTTGTTTATTAATTTGGCTAGTAATGAATATTTTTCAGTAATAGATACTAAAGCGCTAAAAGTTCCTGTAATTACTCCTGAATTTATGGATTATAAAGATGGAAAACTTAAGATGATAAGTTTTTTCACCAAGAAGGCTAGGGGTTTAATGGTGCGTTATATTATTGATACTGATGCAGAAACTATTGACGATTTGAAAGGATTTAATTATGAAGGCTATAGGTTTGACGCTACTTTATCCAAAGGGAACAAATTAGTCTTTACGAGATAATATACTGCTAATTTTCACTCAAATTCTTCATAAAGACGCAACGTTTCTTTGGAGATTTTCTTTTGATTGAGGGATAAATATCGTAGAGCTTCTACACCATTTTTTGCACAACGATTAATGTGGCGTAGTTCTTCTTTAAAATGCTCTAGTTTTGCAGCTTCAGTAGAAGACAACTTGGTTTTTAATTCGGAAACAAATTCTAAAAACTTAGGAAAAACAGGACTGTGTTCATCGTATTCTGATTTCAAATCTTCATAAGATTCTATAATTTCTTTATTTAAATCATTAGAAAAATATTCACTTTTGTTTTTAAATTCCTGAATTATCCTCTTGGTATTATTTCTAAAAAATCCCATAACGATTATAATTTAAAATTATATAACTAATTTACATTCAGTCAAATATAAATAAATATTTTAAAAATAAATCGCAATTGTTAATAAGTAGAATAAGTTTTTTAGCCGTTAGTGCATAGCATCAGAGACATTTATTTTAGACTTTCCTTTGCGTATAAAAAATATGATAGGAATACAGCACAAGAATAAAATTCCGAGGTAGAGAAATATGTCCATATACGATAGAATAGTACTTTGTTTTGTCACGGAATAATCTAAAATTTGATAAGCTTTTCCTAAAGCTTCATTCGAGCTGTATCCTTTAGACATAAATCCACGTTGTAATTGCTCCACTCGTTGTTGTACTTCTATTTTTGAAGGGTCTAAGTGTGCAATTAAATTGATTCGATGGTCTTGAGTAAATCGGGTGATGAATGTTGTGATGATGGCGATTCCAAAAGAACCACCCAACTGTCTCATCATTCCTGTAAATGCTGCTCCTTCACCAATATGTTTTCCTTTTAAAGTCGATAAGGATAAAGTGGTAATAGGTACAAAAAGTAATCCTAAGCCAATTCCTCTCAAAATCAATGCCCAGTACATATTGTCTACACTTGTATCAGGGGTAATCACGTTATACATCCAGAAGGTAAAAAAGAAAAAAATCAAGAATCCAACACCAACCATATACCCTTGTGGTACTCCTTTTTGAATTAAATTTCCAACTATTGGCATCATAAACGCCGTGGTAATAGAACCCGGAATTAGTAGCAAACCTGCATCTGTGGCAGTCCATCCCAAGATAGATTGAGTGTATATAGGAATAATAAGTGTTGAACCATAGAGTCCAAATCCTAGGATAAAACACATAACGATTCCAATTCGTAAGTTGCCATCTTTCAGAACACTAAGGTTAACAATTGGATGTTTGTAGGTAAGCTCTCGCCAAACAAATAGTAATAATCCAATTATCGAAACAATACTCAAAAACAGTATCAAATCGTCATTGAACCAATCTTCCTGTTGACCGTGTTCTAAAACAAATTGTAGCGAACCAACAAAAGAAGCCAAAAATACAATACCCCACCAATCGACCTGATTGGCTTTTAGTTTTTCACCATATTTTGGACTTTTTACAAAGGTCAATGTGAGTAAAGTAGCGATAATTCCTATGGGAATATTAATATAAAAAATATAAGGCCAAGAAAAGTGATCTACTAAATAACCTCCCAATGGCGGACCTAATGTAGGACCAACAATAACTCCCATGCCATAAATTGCTTGTGCCATGCCTCGTTTTGCAACTGGATAGCTTTCGGTAATAATGGTTTGTGCGGTAACCAATAATGCTCCTCCACCCAAGCCTTGAATAAATCGGAATACTACTAATTCCCAAATATTGGTGGCATTTCCGCAGAGAAAAGAAGCCGTGGTAAAAATGATAATGGATACGGCAAAATAATTTCGGCGACCAAATTGTTGCGAAAGCCAACTCGTCATTGGAATCACAATTACGTTGGCAATAGCATAAGCGGTAATTACCCAAGCTACATCGTTGAGTGTTGCGCCAAGACTTCCTCGCATATTAGTCAATGCAACGTTTACTATCGTGGTATCAACAATTTCTAGCAAAGCACAAAGTACCGCAGTTATTGTTATTATAATACGTCTAAAACCGTATTCTACCAAGTCATCTTCTCCTACTACTTTAGTCATTTTAGGGTAATTATTTTAAATGTACATCTACATCTGCATTCATTCCAGGTCGTAACAATTTTATTTTTTCAGTATCATTGGTAGTATCTAATGTGATTTTTACGGGTAAACGTTGGATTGTTTTTACAAAATTTCCTGTAGCATTATCAGGTGGAAGTAATGAGAAACGAGCTCCTGTTGCTGGTGAAAAAGAGGCAATAGTTCCCTTAAATTCAGTATCAGGATAGGCATCTACTTTTATAGAAACCTTTTGTCCAGCTACCATTTTATCAAGTTGTGTTTCTTTAAAATTGGCGATTACCCATGCTTCAGCATTGTTGATGACATAAAATAAAGATTGTCCGGGTTGTACTAACTGTCCAGGCTGAATGCTTATTTTAGAAACCTGACCGTCAATAGCTGCTGTTACTACGGTGTATTCTAAGTTCAATTTTGCAGAGTCTAATAAGGCTTGTGCACGCTTGATATTGGCAGCAGCCACCTCAGTTTGCTTGCCAGAAACATTTGATTTTGCAATGATGACCGATTTTTGAAATCTACTCGCTTTTTGCTGGTCTTGTAAAATTCGCAACTGACTTTCCGCTTCTTGTTTAGCGGCTAAGGCTTGTTCAAATTGTTGTTTGGTTATAGAATGATTTTTGTACAAATTGTTGTAGCGTTCAAAATCATTGGTAGCACGTCCCAATCTTATTTTTGCAGTTTCGATATTTCCACCAGCCGATTGAACATTGGCATCAGAAACAGAGATACTCGCCGCTGCACTTTCAATATCTGCTTTTGAGGCTGCAAAACTACTTTCTGCTGCCAATAATGCTGCCTTTGCATCTTCCACTTTTACCAAATAATCTTTATTGTCAATGGTGAAAAGTGTATCTCCTTTTTTTACAAAATCATTGTCTTTTACATATACTTTGGTAATATAACCTGTGACCCTAGGAATTATGGGATTCATGTTTTTCTCAATTTGTGCATCATCAGTAGTCTCATGCGAAAGAGAATGTAGGTATTTATAAATTCCGTAAGTACCTCCTACGAGAATTAAAACTACGAATATGAGAATGAATTTTTTGTTTGTCTTTTTATTGTCCATGGTAGATGAATATTAGTTTTTTGAAAGATTGAATGAGGAAGTTAATTCGCCTGAAGCCGAAAGCATTTCATAATATTTAAGCATAATGTTCGCTCTGGAATAGGCATAATTTATTTTTGAATTGAGTTGTTCTACATCAGCCTCTAATAAATCGGTGGTGTTAGAAAGTCCATTGTCGTATTTGTCCTTTACAATTCTGAAATTTTCTGTGGCTTGATCTATGGCTTCTTCATAGACCAAATTTTGTTTCAACGCCAAATTGTAATTTTCTATCGATTGTTGCACTTGAATTTTGATGTTTTCAGCTAAAACGGCTTCGGATTGTTGTGTTTCTAATGCTTTATTCTTGGCTATTTTAACTTCTTTTCCGTTTTTAAAAATAGAACTTAAATTATAGGAAAGTCCCAAACCAACATTGATGGCATTTTGTACGGTAACTACATTTTGAAGGTTCAGTGTAGTATATCCGCCTACTAGCGCTATGCTTGGAAAGTAAGCACTTTTAGCAATTTTTATGGAGCTCTCATTGGCTTTTTGAAAAAAACGAATGGCCTCTAAATCTTTTCTGTTTTTTAATCCTTCTTCTTCACTTCTAATCACATTTACAGGCTGATTGTTGTCAAATTGATGTTCGTCAATATAAATTTTATAGTCTTCTGGAAGTTGCAACAGGGTAACTAAATAATAATTGAAAACAGCAACATTCTTATAAGCTTCGTCCAATGACAATTGCACTTTTGACTGTTGCAATTGTGCTTTCAACAAATCGTTTCGAGCAATGATTCCGTTTTGTTCTAAAGCTTCAAAATCTTTTACACGTTGCTCTGCACTTTTCAAATTTTCTTTGATTAAGTTGACCGATTTTTGAGCGCGATACAAATTGGCATAATATTCTACCACTTTTAGTGCTACTTCCTCTTTAGTTTGAGCTGATTTTGCTTTTTCAGCTTGATAGAGATAATCAGAAGCTTTGATACTGTTTTGCAATTTGAAACCCGAAAATAGCGGCAAACTAACATTGGCTTGACCAAGTAGTAATTGATTTACTTTGGGAGCCGAACCCGAACTTTCACTGTTAGAGTTTGAGCTGCTTTTTAAATCTACCGAAGCATTGGTCAATCGCATGTATTGCCCAGAAATTTTAACATCAGGATACTGATTGTTTTTCATCGCTTGTAGTTCTAAATTTTTGGTGTCCGCTTTGGTATTGGCTAAAACTACTTCGTTACTTTTATTGATAGCCAAATTGATAGCCTCTTTTAAATCGAGTCTTTTTGTGTCGTTTACATTTTTTTTGCCTGTTTCCTGAGAATAGACTGAAGAAACGGCGATAAATAAAAATAATAAAAACAACGGTTTATTAATTTTCATGTAGTAGCAATGATTTAATAGTTTGTTGAATGTGTTTTGTTAACTCGTTTTTGATATAATGGTTGTACTTTTCTTCCGTATCAAGATTCAGAATTTCCTCAAAAAAAGGTTTGTTCATGTGAAAATGAAAGTACGTTCCCAAGATAGTAGGGGTGAGGAGTGGAATATTGATTTCTTTTTTGAAACTATTTTTTGCCTGACCTTCTTCAATGATTTTTGTCAACGATTGAAGATTGCCTTTCTTGATATCTGTAAAAACCTTCAAATCCATCGCCCTTTTGTTAGAAGAAATCTCAAAATGTAGAATTTGATACATATCCTTATTCTGGACTAATTTTTCGATGTAGAGCTCGATAAACTTTTCAATTTTTTGAACAGGTTCTAATTCTTCTTTAAACAGATTCTCCAATTTCATTTTTAAATCTTGAGTTCTGAAGAAAATCAGTCGCTCGAGAAGCTTTTCTTTCGACCCAAAATAATAAGAAACCATGGCAATGTTAATCTTGGCATGTTTAGAAATCTCTCTAATGGAAGTACCATCAAATCCTTTCTCGGCAAATAGCTTTTCTGCTACCTGAAGAATTTGAATTTGCTTGTCATTAAAATCATGCATAAACGAATAGTATAAATCGAGCACAAAATTAAACATTTGTTTAAGTTAAACGTTTGTTTAATTTTGTTTTAACATGAAATTAACTAATGGAAATAGAATGTTGGAAAATAATAAAGATAAACTCTTTTAAAATTAATGGTTCAGATGTGTAGTGAAGTTGTTTGTGGGTATGGATTCTAAATCCGCGCCAGCGGGGTGGTAGTGCTTATTCAAACAATTTAACTAACCATTTTATTAAGATAGAGCAATTTTCTTCTTCTGTTGTTAGGTATTTCTTTGTTATTGCTAATCCCATCGGAGTTCCAGGGTCTGCTTGCCAAGAAAGCCAAGAGTGTATAGATGCTTTTGATTTATGTATCAAAGAGTATTTGTTTAGTTCTCTATCTTCTATGCTTTGTAGTGTTTCACTAACAATCGGCATTAGTACATCGTCTTTAGGAACTAAAAAGGAAATAAAATCTTCAAGCATTCCATTTAAATTATTGTTTGGCATTACCCAAACACCAACTTTAATATTGTTGTGTGTAACAACTAATCCCTCTGCTGATAATTCTTCAGGAATTGTAAATCCTTCTTTGATTAAAATAGAACGCACTTTTTCCCATCTTTTTGCGATTTCAGCATCGGCGTCTATAATTATTCCAATTGTTTCAATATCTGATTGTTTGAATCTTATTGGAAGTTGCTCATATAAAGACTCAATGCCATTTGAATCAATAACGTCAAAGTTTTCTTTTACTTGAAATTTTTCACATAACGCCCAAATAACATGCTGATCATCGTTTCCCTCAACAAGGAGTTTTTTATTAAATTGTTCTTTAACTTTCATTATCTTGTTTCGATATTTTGGTCAGTTGCAATTTTTAATTCGGTTGCATTAAACTCAACTTGTTTGATTACTCCATTGATGTTGTCAAGTCGAATCAATTTCCCTTCAACTCTATTTTTAGGACTATTTAATATATTTTCAAAGCCAGCAATACAATCTTCGCTATGTGTAGTTGCAAAAACTTGAATATTTAACTTTTCAGATAGAGTAAAAATAACTTCCCATAATTTTTCTTGAACAGAATGATGTAAACCATTCTCAAATTCATCAATTAATAAATATCCGTTATCACAATTAACTAAAGCCAAAATAATTGTCAAAATTCTATTAATTCCATCGCCCATACTTCTCAAAGGTAATACAGTTGGAATATTTGAAACTTTTATTACAGCGGTTCTCTCTCTTGTATTCTCTTCGATAAAAGCAATTCTTTCTGTTGTTGTTTCAATTATCTTTAAGGCATCAATGACAAACTGTTCTTTCTCTGTTAGAGCAATATTATCAAATAATTTTCCATTAATTTCTCTATCTATATTTCTAGTTCTAATAAACTGATAAATTTCATTTGCGCCAATGTTCAAACTTCTAAATCCATATCGATAAGGCCTTTCTTCTTCAAGAGAAAGTATATATGATGCTTCTCCCAATCTTACTTCAAATCCAAATTTGAAAATCGGAATTTCTTTATTATTAGTTTTATCAAGAATTGTTCTTTTTCTTGTTGTTATTCCTCCTTGATTATCTCTCTGTATTTCATCGTAGTATCTAACAAATCTTAACGCCAAAGTATTGTCGGAAGAGCTTTGTTCGCCAAATAATGTTTCTTCTGGCAATCCAATCGTAATTGTATTTTCATTTTCGAATCCAACTACTCTATTTGTAAAAAGCGAAGAAAGTGATCTAACATTGTATTCAACTGGATTTTTGTTTGAATCTGATTGTCTAAAATTTTCACCTCGCTCGCCTAAAAGCTGGTAAACTAAATTCAAATCACCTTTACTTGCGTAGAGCGCAATTGCCTCTAAAACAGTCGATTTTCCTGTATTGTTTTTTCCGGTAATTAGATTAACTTTAGCTAGAGAACTTATCTTAAGTTCTTTTAAGCTTCGGTAGTTTTTTATGTCTAATGAATTAATCATGTATTTTATATTTTCAACAAATGTAATGATTTCTTTAGTTAATTGTACTATAATAGTTGCACGGGTCGAAGCATTACCACCAACGTCCTCTTGCTACAAGAGGTTTGGTATTAAATTAAGCCTTATTTTCGGATTTGCCAAAACTTCCCAAGTTCAAGACCATTTTTAAATTATGCCAAATCCCGCCATATTGTCAAACGACGGTTAGTGGCTGGCTTTTTTTCTGTTTCTATTTTTAATTTCTGTTATAATTACGGGCAAAATTCCAAATATTAAACTTGAAAAAAATATCAAATCGTATCTTATGTCATTAAATCCTAAAACTCTTTTTCCATCGCCACAAGCTGTACATTCAATTAATTTTCCATTACTGTCTATGTAGCAAAAAAGAATAGTAGTAATAATCAAAAGTAACGTTCCAAGTATTATATTTCTTATGCGTTTTCTGTTTTCTTGCCTTTTTAAAAATATAAATATTGAAATTATAAAGATTACAAAAGCTGAAACAAATTCACCACTTGCGAAGTGAAAATACTTTCCATAATTCTTGAATGTAATTTTATTTTCGGTTAATTGTTGATAAAGATTTCTGATTAACTCTCTGTAATTTTCTTCATATGTGAATGCAAATAAAGCCAAAAAATAGACAACAAAAATTCCAATTAATATTTTAAAAATAAATTTCATTATTTGTTTTATATTCTTGTTTTTCAGCACTTTTTGTAAGATTGCCACTAACTCATTTATATACGAAATAAACCTTGAATTAAATAAGTATTAAGTAGTTTTAGGAAATCCTATTAGATTATTTCCCCAACAAATTCCCCAATACTACTCACTCCGTTTTTAGTGAGGTTTTTAATAAAAGCACTGCCTATGATGGCGCCTTTGGCATACTGAGTCGCTTGTGCAAAGGTTTCTCTATTGTTAATTCCAAAACCAACAATCTGTGGGTTTTTCAAATTCATGTCCGCTATGCGTTTGAAATAGGCTTCCTGAGTATTTCCAAAACCCGATTGCGAACCAGTAACACTAGCACTAGAAACCATATAAATAAAACCGTTAGAAACACTATCTATAAATCGGATTCGCTCTTCAGAGGTTTGTGGGGTAATTAAAAACACATTGATTAAGCCGTATTTTTCAAAAATAGCCTTGTAATTTTCTGCATAAATGTCAACAGGCAAATCAGGAATTATCAGACCGTCAATGCCTATTTCAGCACATTTCTGACAAAATTCTTCCACGCCGTATTGTAGCATTGGATTAAAATACCCCATGATGATTAGTGGGATTTTTACGGTTTGGCGAATGGTTGCAAGTTGTTCAAAAAGTAATTTGGTGGTCATTCCATTGTGCAATGCCTGAGTAGAACTTTCTTGAATAGTAGGGCCATCTGCCAAAGGATCGCTAAAAGGCAATCCAATTTCTATCATGTCTACGCCACTTTTTTCTAAATCCTGAATGATGGTTACGGTGTCATTCAAATTAGGGTAACCTGCAGAGAAATAAATAGAAAGTAACTTTTTATCTTCTTGTAATTTTTGATGTATTCTGTTCATAGTACTGTTATTATCAGATTGGGTTTCCTTACGGGCTTATACTTTGGCGCTATACACCCACACAATTTCGTTAGAATGCAATTCAACCTCAATGCGTTTGTAATGCAATCCTTCATAGGTATCAGCCAGTTGCAGTTCTTTTTCGCTAAGTTCATACAATATTCCGTTGATGCGGTCTTCAGGATTGTGTGTGGCTGTGATAATAGGATAGTTTGCCATTCCAAATTCCTCTTCAATTGTAATTTCTTGAATGGTATATCCTGTTAAAGTATCGGGAGTTCCAGTTAAAATACGTCCAAAAATAGTTTCTTGGATGTCTTTGTCTTTTAGCGTTCCGTAGGCAAATAATTTTTCCATTTCTGAATTATAATTTAAAATAATCAATGTAGGTATTCAAATCTTTGTCGCCTCTTCCAGAAAGGTTAATCACCACGATGTCCGATGGTTTGAATTTTTTCACATCAAGAACGGCAAAGGCATGTGCGGTTTCTATTGCAGGAATAATTCCTTCCATTTTAGACAATTTGATTCCCCAATTCATCGCTTCCTCATCGGTAATGGCAATAAATTCGGCACGTTTGCTTTCAAATAAATGCGCATGCATAGGACCTACTCCAGGATAATCAAGTCCAGCAGAAATAGAGTAGGGCTCCGTAATTTGTCCGTCAGGACTTTGCATCAACAGGGTTTTACTTCCGTGAATGATTCCAATTTTACCCAAGGCAGAAGTAGCGGCACTCTCACCAGAATCTACACCCAAGCCTGCTGCTTCAACTGCAATAATATTTACGTTTTTTTCATCCAGAAAATGATAAAAAGCTCCAGCGGCATTGCTTCCGCCACCTACACAAGCCACGACATAATCGGGATTTTCACGACCTTCTTTTTCTTCTAGTTGTTGTTTGATTTCTTCTGAAATTATAGCTTGAAAACGAGCTACCATGTCTGGATAAGGATGCGGCCCTACGACAGAACCAATAATATAATAGGTATTTTCAGGATTGTTAATCCAATCACGAATAGCTTCGTTGGTAGCATCTTTAAGTGTTTTGGAACCCGATGTCGCTGGACGAACTTCGGCACCAAGCATTTTCATTCGTGCCACGTTAGGCGCTTGACGTTTAATGTCTATTTCACCCATATACACTACACATTCTAATCCCATCAGTGCACAAACAGTGGCGGTTGCTACACCGTGCTGTCCAGCACCAGTTTCAGCAATAATTCTAGTTTTGCCTAGTCTTTTAGCAACAAGAATTTGACCAATGGTATTGTTTACTTTGTGTGATCCTGTATGGCACAAATCTTCGCGTTTCAGGTATATTTTGGTGTTGTATTCTTTGGATAATCGCTCCGCAAAATAGAGTGGAGTAGGACGACCAACATAATCGATAAGCAAACTCATGAACTCTTTTTTGAAAGAGGGTTCGGCAGTAATTTTTAGATAATTTTGACGTAATTCTTCAATATTAGGATACAACATTTCAGGAATAAAGGCACCACCAAAGTTGCCATAAAATCCTTTTTCATTAACGTGATAGCTCATATTTTTGGTTTAAATAGTGTTTTTAAATTCTTTTAATAATTCTATGTTTTTCAGGCCAGGTTCAATTTCAAATTTACTATTTATATCTATGGCGTGAATGGGTAAATTGGTTTTTAACAGTTGTTTTACAGATGCAATTTCTTCTATTCCGATTCCTCCACTCAGGAAAAAAGGTTTTTTTGAAGGATATGTTTCTAACACTTTCCAGTCGAAAACAATGCCGTTGCCACCAGGCAATTTTCCTTTGGTGTCAAAGAGAAAGTAATCGCAAACCGCCTCGTAAGGCTCAAGAACGTTGAAATCAAAATCGTCATTTACAGAAAAAACCTTTATAATTTGGATGTTTTCTTTTTTTAAATCGGTGCACAATTCCACAGATTCATTTCCGTGTAGCTGAATTAAATCGAGATGGTATTTTTTTATTTTTGAAACTATTTCATCAATCGGAGCATTAACAAAAACACCCACTTTTTGAATGGATTTCGGCAGATTTGGAATTTCACCATCAAAAAAACGACTGGATTTTTCCCAGAAAATAAAGCCCATATAATCAGGAAGTAATTGACTTACTTCGAGTATATTGTCGGGATATTTCATGCCGCATATTTTGAGTTTCATAGCTTATAATTTTGAAATAAATTGTTTTGCAGCCTCACCAGGATTGTCTGTTTTCATAAAGTTTTCTCCAATTAAAAACCCTTTATAGCCATAGTTCTTTAAATCGTTTATCGCTTCAATAGACGAGATACCACTTTCGGAAACTTTTACAAACTCATTCGGAATTTCAGAGGCCAATTCTTTACTGAAATCCAAACTCACTTCGAAGGTCTTTAGATTGCGATTGTTTACACCAATCATATTCAAACTTGGCATAATCGATTTTTGTAATTCTTCTAAATTATGAACTTCCAATAAAACTTCTAATCCCAAAGATTCTGCAAATTCAGATAGCTGTTTGATTTCTTCACGAGTTAAAACGGCTGCAATTAGAAGGATTAAATCGGCTCCATGTGCCTTAGCCTCTAAAATTTGATATTCATCAATAATGAATTCTTTTCGTAAAAGAGGTACATTAACTGAGGCTCTTGCCAATAGTAAATCGTCTAACGAACCACCAAAATATTTTCCATCTGTCAAAACCGAAATTCCGCAAACTCCAGCACTTTCATACCCTTTTACCACTTCTTCCACCGTAAAGCTATAATTTATTTCTGCTTTTGACGGTGAACGACGTTTGTGTTCCGCAATAATTCCAGTTTGGCTGCTTCTGAGTATTTTACTCAAAGAAATAGTTCTGCTATCAAAAAGTACAGAGTGCTCTAATTGCGAAACAGGAATGAGCGATTTTTTGAGTTCGACTTCACGTTTTTTGTCTAAAATTATTTTATCTAAAATATTCATAATTAATTGCTTAATTGCTGTAATTTCTTTAATGCATTTAATCCTTTTCCAGAGAATAAACTTTCTTTTGCAAGTTCAAAACCTTCTATAGGAGTGAGTTTTTTTACTGTTGCGATTGCCATTCCTGCATTGGCACAAACTACATTATTTTGAGCTTCAGTTCCCTTTCCTGAAATAATGTCAACAAATAATTGAGCAGATTGTTCAATGGTTGTTCCCCCTTCAATGTCTTTTTGACTTAATTGTTCCACTCCAAAATCCTCTGGTTTTAGCATGGCTTCAATGCTATTAGAAATAGTTTTAGTATTTCCTGTTAATGAGATTTCATCATAGCCATCTAAGCTGTGTAAAATAGTATAATTGATATCGGTATTTTGATACAAGTAACTGTACATTCTGGCCAATTCTAAATTGAAAACTCCCACCAATTGATTTTTAGGAAAAGAAGGATTGACCATTGGTCCCAGCATATTGAAAAAAGTTTTTACAGCCAATTCCTTTCTGATAGGTGCCACATTTTTCATGGCTGGGTGAAATAGAGGAGCGTGTAAAACACAGATACCTGCTTCGTTAATACATTTTTCTAAGAAATCATTATCATTACTGAATTTTACACCTAAGTTTTCTAAAACATTGCTTGAGCCTGATATTGAGGATACACCATAATTACCATGTTTAGCAACATGAACTCCAGCACCAGCGGTAATAAACGAAGCTAGTGTGGAGATGTTGAAAGTATCTTTGCCATCACCTCCTGTACCGCATAAATCGATAGCATTGTATCCAGATAAGTTGATAGGAATACATAATTCTAACAACGCCTCACGAAACCCAGCCAATTCATCTATGCTGATATTTCGCATCATATAAACGGTTAGAAAACTGGCAATTTGGCTTGGATTATAGCTTCCCTTAGAAATGTTAACCAAAATAGTTTTAGCTTCTTCTTTGCTGAGAATTTCGTGATTAATGAGTCTATTGAGTATGGTTTTCATTTAATTATTTACTTTAATAAAAATAATTTATGTATTTGTTTTACAATTTAATAGTTATGAATTTACCCAATTTTCAAGCATCTTTTTCCCCTGAGGTGTCAACACGCTTTCTGGATGAAATTGTACTCCTTTCACATCTAATGTTCGATGGCGTACAGACATGATTTGTCCATTTTCATCCACAGAAGTAATCTCTAGTGATTCTGGAAAATTTTCAGGATTTATTACCCACGAATGGTATCTTCCCACTTCAATCTGTTTTTCCAAACCATTAAAAAGACTTTCGTCATCTACAAGAATGGAGACATTGGTTGCAACACCATGATATACTTTGTCAAGATTCGTAAGGCTTCCACCAAAAACTTCTCCAATGGCTTGTTGTCCCAAACAAACGCCAAGAATACTTTTACTAGGCGAATAGGTTTTGATGACTTCTTTTAATAAGCCTGCTTCATCAGGAATTCCTGGTCCAGGAGAAAGTAGAATTTTATCGAATTTTTTGACTTCCTCAATATCAAATTCGTCATTTCTGTAGACAGTAACCTCACAATTCAAGTCTTCTAAATAGTGAACTAAATTGTAAGTAAAACTGTCGTAATTGTCTATAACTAATATTTTTTTCATTTTTATTATGTCATTGCGAAGCACAAAGCAATCTCGCATTATTATTTATAATTTTTTAAATTGTCTCTGCTAAATCCAAAGCCGTATTCAAAGCTCTTAATTTATTATATACTTCTTGCATTTCACTTTCTTCATCAGAACTGGCCACAATTCCTGCTCCAGCTTGGTAATGCAATTGATGATTCTTGCTTAAAAAAGTTCTAATCATAATGGCATGATTAAAGTTACCTTCAAAATCCATAAAACCAATGGCGCCGCCATAGAAATTACGATTTGTTTTTTCATATTCTTCAATGAGTTGCATCGCTTTGTGTTTTGGAGCACCGCTTAGTGTACCTGCGGGAAAGGTATCGGCAACGACCTGCATAGTGGTTGCTTTTTGATATAAATGTCCAGTTACTTTCGAAACCAAATGAATCACATGGGAGAAAAATTGCACTTCTCTATATTTTTCAACTTGTACATCGTGTCCGTTTCTGCTCAAATCATTTCTGGCTAAATCGACCAACATCACGTGCTCACTATTTTCTTTTTTGTCTTCGGATAGTTGTTTGGCAATTACTGCATCTTTTTCATCATCACCAGTTCTTTTGAAAGTTCCTGCAATGGGGTGTATTTCGGCTTTTCTGTTTTTTACAATAATTTGGGCTTCGGGTGAAGAACCAAAAATTTTAAAATCGCCATAATCAAAAAAGAACAAATAGGGTGAAGGATTGATACTTCGTAAAGCTCTATATACATTAAATTCATCACCTTTAAATCCTTGTGTAAATCGTCTGGACAAAACCAATTGAAATACATCACCTCTGTAGCAGTGTTTTTTAGCTAAGGCTACATTTTGTCTGAAAGCTTCATCCGTTAAATTAGAAAAACCTTCGCCTTCTTTCGAGAATTTGTAGGAAGCGATGTTTCTGGATTGTAATAATTGTTCGATTTCAGAGATATTATTGGTTCCATCTATGCTATGAGAGAAAATATAGGCTTCATTTTTAAAATGATTAATAGCGATTATATTTTGATACACGGCATAATATACATCAGGAATGGTGTTACTGTTTTCTTTTTTGGCAATACTAATTTTTTCAAAGTAGCGAACCGCATCATAAGAAATATAGCCAAACAATCCGTTATTAATGAATTTGAAATTATTTTTATCCGAATGGAATTCGCCTGAAAATTCTTGAATAACTTCTGGAATATTGGTCCTGTTGTCAATTGCTATTTTTTCAGAACTTCCATCAGGATAGGTTTTGAAAATAGTTTCATTTTCGATTTTAATCGAAGCAATCGGATTACAACAAATGTAGGAGAAACTGTTGTCATTGCCGTGATAATCGCTACTTTCTAGTAACAAACTATTTGGGAATTTGTCTCTAATTTTGAGATAGACACTAACAGGCGTTATGGTATCGGCTAGAATTTGTTTGTATATTGTTTTTAATTGAAATGATTTCATTTGGTTTATTTTATTCATTGCTACTACTGGACATAAAAAAAGCTTGTCGTGATTGACAAGCCCTTTTGATGTTATTTATAAAAAAAATACTCAATAAGTAGACTATTTCACGACGTCTGACGTAAATTGCTCCACCACCAAGAAGTATTTGTTACAGTTTTCATATTTAATTTTTATAATCACAAATGTAAAAATGATTTTCAACTTTCCAAACAGAATATTTGTTTTTTTCTAAATTTAAACAAATACTATCGATTTAGTTATATTATATACTTTAACAAAGTTAATTTTTAAATTGAAATTACTTTTTTTGGTACTTTTACGTGACACATACAAAAAATAAAAAGAAGATTCATGAAAGCAACTACCATTTTAGAAACCATTGGGAATACACCCGTTGTTCAGATTAATACACTATTTGGAAATAAAAAGAAAGTTTGGATTAAACTTGAACGATCTAATCCTGGAAATAGCATTAAAGATAGAATTGCTTTAGCTATGATAGAAGATGCTGAACAAAAAGGACTATTGAATCCAAATTCAGTAATTATTGAGCCTACATCTGGGAATACAGGAATTGGATTGGCGCTTGTGGCTGCTGTGAAAGGCTATAAAGTAATTTTGGTTATGCCTGAATCGATGAGTGTTGAGCGAAGAAAATTGATGGAAATTTATGGAGCGGAGTTCGTATTGACCCCCAGAGAAAAAGGAATGAAAGGCGCTATTGAAAGAGCAGCCGAATTAGTTTCAGAAACACCTAATGCTTGGTCGCCAAAGCAGTTTGATAATCCAGCAAATGTTGAAGTGCATGAAAGAACGACAGCTCAGGAAATTCTTTCGGACTTTCCAAATGGGTTAGATTATATTATTACTGGAGTTGGTACTGGAGGACACATTACGGGTGTGGCAAAAGTTTTGAAAGCTACATTTCCTAATTTGAAAGTAATAGCTGTTGAACCAGAATTGTCACCAGTATTGAGTGGAGGAAGCCCGAGTCCACATCCTTTGCAAGGTATTGGAGCCGGATTTGTACCGTCTATTTACAGCAGTGATTTAATTGATGAAGTGGTTCAAGTTAGTAAAGAGGATTCCTTTGAGTATGCTAGAAAAATTGCAAGACAAGAAGGAATTTTAGTTGGAATTTCTACAGGAGCATCACTAGCTGCAGTCGCTAAAAAGTTAGAAGCTATTCCCGATGGAGCAGTAGTTTTGACTTTTAATTACGATACTGGAGAGCGTTATTTATCCATTGAAGGCTTGTATTAGTCTCAAGTATTTTAAAAAGAAAACCCCAGCAATTGCTGGGGTTTTCTTTTTAAAAGTGTACAAAATTAAAATTGTAAGCTAACTGCTAAGTCAAAGTTATCTGAAATTGCTTTGTCTCCTAGGTTGTCAAAGAAACTTCCTGAACCATATTTAATATCATATTTAGTTCTGTCTACTTTCAAGCTTGCTGAAGCAGTGTTTCCTTTTACAGTAATGTCAAAAGTTACAGGATTTGTTTTGTCTTTGATAGTTAAATCAGCAGTAACGGTATATACATTTTTTCCTTTACTAGCTATTGTTTTGAAAACTAATGTTGAAGTTGCATATTTGTCAGTTCCAAAGAAATCAGCTGATTTCAAGTGACCTTCTAATTTTTCTTTTCCTTCTCCAGCTTTCAAATCTGTTGCTACTAAAGAGTTCATATCAACAGTAAAAGTTCCTCCAGCTAGTTTTTTTCCTTTGAAAACTAGAGCACCATCTTTTAGATTTACTGTTCCTTCATGTTGACCTGTTACTTTTTTCCCTACCCAATTAATTTTACTTTTAGCAACATCTACTTTTTTAGTTTGTGCTGAAATTGATAGAGTTGAAACAGATACTACTACTGCTAATACAAGTGTTTTTAGATTTTTCATTTTGATTTTAATTTTAAGTTAATAATTATAGTGTGATAAATAATTCTTCGTTTGATTTTCTTACTTTTTTATAGTGTTGTGTTGCGTCTTCTTCATGACGGTATCCAGCAGTTGCTATTAAAGACGCATTGAGACCTAATTTGTCTAATCCTAAAATTTCATTTACTAATGCTGGTTCAAATCCTTCCATAGGAGTAACGTCAATTTTTAATTCGGCCGCTACATTCAAAAGATTTCCAAGAGCTAGATAAGTTTGTTTAGATGTCCATGTATTTCTAGCTTCAACAGGAAGAGTAGCTATCTTTGATTTGATGAAATCACCATATCCATTTAGTGCATCTGAAGGAAGCTCACGTACTGCAGTGAAATTATTCAAAGCACTGTCGATTTCAGCATCACCAAAGTTGGTAATGTTAGCAAAGATAAATAGGTGTGAGGCATCAACAATCTGGGTTTGTCCCCAAGCTGCCGGTTGCAGTTTGGCTCTCAATTCTGGGTTTTCCACTATAATAACTTTATAGGGTTGAAGACCATAGGATGATGGAGAAATTCTAATGGCTTCTTTAAGAGTTTTTAAATCTTCAGCCGATATTTTTTTACTTGAATCAAATTTTTTTGTGGCATATCGCCAGTTTTGATTGGTAAGGAATGCGCTCATAATTGTTTTGTATTTATTAATTTCTATATTTTTCTAGTAAAATATTCAGTTGTTCTAATTCTTGTGAGGTTAAATTTTTAGAAAACTTTTTTTCATGTTCAATTACTTTTGGGTCTAATTCGGTTAACACATTCAAACCTTTTTGTGTTATTGAAACTTCTATTTTTCGTCTATTTTCAGGGCAAACTTCACGAGTAACAAATTCTTTCAAAAGTAATTTGTCTACTAATCGAGTAGTATTGCTGGTTTTGGCTAACATGCGTTCTTGAATGACACACATGTTTGCTGGACATCCTTTTTGACCTCTTAAAATACGTAATACATTGTATTGCTCACTTGATAAATCATACGGTTTTAATATTTCATTAAAATGATCACTGAGTACGTTTTGTGTGTAGATAATATTCAGTACGACTTTTTTTGAATTATCAATTTCTACATTTGATTTTATAACCTCTTCAATTTTCATAATTGTAATAACAAAATTTGTATGTACAAATGTATAATTATTTATAGTTGTATATACAAATGTTGTGTTATTTTTTTGTTAAAAAAATTAGAATTGATTTTTAGGATAATTTTTTAATATAAAATGTTATTTTTGAATAAAAAATAAGTTATGGATTTGACACAACAAGAATGGGTGGAACAATTAGAGGAAGATAATAATGCTGTAATCCTCGATGTAAGAACTGAAGACGAATGTAATGAAGGAATTATTCCAAATGCAATAATGATTGATATTAATAAAGGGCAAGGTTTTGTATATCAAATTGAAGAATTGGATAAATCTAAAAACTATTATGTCTACTGTCGTTCTGGGGCAAGAAGTGCAAGAGCCTGTCAAATTATGAATGAACTAGGTTTTGATACAACCTACAACCTATTGGGTGGTTTTATGCAATGGGAAGGAGATATAGCTTTTCCTGAAGAAGAATAAAAAACAGAAATAACTATTATAGACTGCCTCCAAAAAGTGTTAAACTATTTGGAGGTTTTTTATGTTTTAAAGTTTTTAAAAGAGCATTTATAAGGTAGCCTTGAAACGAATAATTTAATTTTTAGAAGAGAATTTTTATGAGTTAGAAATATATCTTTCTCATCTCACTTGTATGATAAATATCATTCTTATTTTTTAGAATTTCAGATAACTTTGATACACAAACCTATTAAATTGTATTGCGATGAAAATAAAAATGATATGTACAGCAGTATTGGTAGTTGTAATGCTATACAGTAATAAAAGTTGCGCTCAAGATAACAGATGGTTGGCTCCAAAATATTCAAACGATCTAATTAATCCTTTCAAAGGAAAAGAAAGCGCTACAGCCGAAGGAAAGAAAATCTTCAATCAAATGTGTGTTTTATGCCATGGAATATATGGTAAAGGTAATGGAGAAGCGGGACTAAGTCTTGAAAAAAAGCCAGCAAATTTTTTGGCACTAAATGTTATGAATCAAACCGATGGAGCAATATTTTGGAAAATTACTCAGGGAAATCCACCCATGGCATCCTACGAAGGATTATTGTCTGAAGAACAACGGTGGAAATTAGTCAACTATATTAGGGAACTTGAGAAAAGATAAGACGCATCAGTAATAATTTAGTCTGATTGATAGTATTTAATTTATCTTAAATACTCATGAAAATAATTTCTATATATTTGTTTTCATGTTAAGAACCGTTTTATGTATTGGCGCAACACTCATTGATGAATTGTATTTTTGTCAAGATACCATTGTTCCGCATTCTTCAAATCCAGCAGAAAAGACAAAGAGCATAGGAGGTGTTATTAGTAACATTGTTCAGCATTTAGCTTTATTGGAAGTCAATGTTTCCTTGATTACTGCTTTAGGTTCTGATAGTGACGCTAATTACATCACCAAAACTTTTAATGATTTAGGCATACATCTAAGCGAATCAAATTTTGTAGACGATACCACAGGAAAGTATGTTTCCATATTGAATTCTGATGGTAACTTGTTCGTTTCTGCTTGCCAAGATAATAGTCCAAAATATGTTACTATTCCGTTTCTTGAATCTAAAATGGAGTACATGACTGATTTTGATATAATCATCATCGATACCAATTTGGATGCTAACGTGATTCAATGGATTATAGATTTTGCAAAAGCGAATAATAAAACTCTCATCGTTGAGCCAGTTTCTGTGCCCAAAGCGTCTAAATTATCGCATTTGAATTTAGATGGAGTGTATATGATTACTCCAAATGAGGAAGAACTTTCGGTTATTACAAGTTTTGAAATTCAAAAGGAAAAAGAATCTATTCAATCCTTACATGAAAAAGGAGTTGCCAAAGTTTGGCTTAGAAAAGGAAATCAAGGTTCAGTAATGTATTCTTCTCAACAAATTACACCACTTTCAGTTCCATCCATTACTATTGTAGATAGTACAGGTGCAGGTGATGCTGCATTAGCAGGTTGGATTTTCGGTTATGTTAATGACGAAGATGAATTGACATCCCTACAATTGGGGCATTCTTTAGCTTTAGAAGTTCTGAAAATGAAAGGCGCAGTAGATTTTCGGATAAAAAAAGAAAAATTATACCAGATAAAAAAAACATATTACAATGAGTAAAAACGATTTTTTAATTATTCACCCAGAAGTACAACATGCTTTAGACAACAATCTACCTGTAGTTGCCTTAGAATCTACTATTATTTCTCATGGAATGCCATGGCCTCAAAATGCGATAACTGCAAAAGCAGTGGAAGACGAAGTACGAAAATATGGAGCAATTCCAGCTACCATAGCCATAAAAGACGGCAAATGTTTTGTGGGTTTATCTTCAGAGGATATTGATTATTTTGGACAAGCTAAAGACGTTTGGAAAGTGAGTTTACGCGATATGCCTTTTGTCATATCCAAAAAACTACCAGGTGCAACCACAGTTGCCACCACAATGCGAATTGCTTCTATGGCTGGAATAAAAATATTTGCTACAGGAGGAATAGGAGGTGTGCATCGAGGAGCCGAAAAAACGATGGACATTTCTGCTGACTTAACAGAAATGGGACAAACGAATGTAGCTGTGGTTGCGGCAGGTGTAAAGTCCATTTTAGATATTGGGTTGACTTTAGAATATTTAGAGACTATTGGAGTTCCGGTGGTTACTTACGGACAAGATGAGTTTCCTAGCTTTTATTCCTCAAAAAGTGGATTTCGATCTCCCTTGCGATTGGATACACCAGAAGCAATGGCATCGTTATTAACATCCAAATGGGATTTAGGACTTAACGGTTCCGTATTAATTGCTAATCCCATTCCTAAAGAATATGAAATGGAGGAGGAAGAGATAGAAAAACACATTGTAAAAGCACTAAATGAAGCGGATAAACACCATATTAAAGGAAAGGATGTTACACCATTTATATTACAATATATTGCTAAAAATACTGAAGGTGAAAGTTTGGAAGCCAACATTGCATTGATAAAAAATAATGCTAGGGTAGCGGCTAGTATAGCAGTGGCAATGAGTAAATAAGTAGTTATACCTCTTGATTTAATTCAATAAAGGGAGGAAAATCTCATTGCTACATATTTCAAAGGATAAAAACATACTAATTACAGATATGTTTTCCTTGTAAATTTTAAGATAGATGACGTTCGTAGTTATTATTTTTGATACCCATCAACTCCATTTCGTTTTAATTTTACTTTGTAATTATCACATTTATCGCAGCGTCTACTGGATTGCCAAGTCAACGATAGTTCGTGAACGCCTTGTGAATTGCCAAATTTAGTAGTGTTAGCATCATAAGAATAACCAAAACTAAATTCACTCATCTTAAAGGAAATAACAGGACTTACCGATGTGAGAATAGAACTATTGGTGCTTTTTCCTTCAGGATTTGTTGCTGCGATAACACCAAAAGAAAACCGACTAAATTCTAAAACACCGCCTAAGTCCAATCTGTTGTACTGTGATTGCCTCATATAATTAGCTGTCAATAGTAATGTTGGATCCCCAAGCGAATAGAGTAAAGGAGAGCCATCAAATGCTATATAATAACCTCCATGAATAGTCAAAAAAAGATCTAAAGGAACATTTCCATATTCGGTAAATGAAATGTCTGGTCGATTTAAATGTTTTAAAGCCGCACCAAACCAAGCATTTTCATTAACTACTAAGAATCCTGCTGAAATATCAAAGAAATCAATATGGTCACTATAATTGAGTACACCGGGATCAACACTTCCACTACTAATGATTTCATCATTAATATTAACTTGGTCTTCAAGTAATAGGCTTTTGAAATTATAATTTTTTCGTCCATAACCCGCTTGTAGACCAAATCTTACGTTCCAGTCGTAGTCTAGCTCTAAATTATAGGAGAACGCCCCATTAAATTGGGAATAATTATAATTTGTAAATTCTTCATGATGGTTTATAAAGGTAGCACCCAAACCAATTTCATCGCTTACCAAATTATTCGCAAAACCGTATTGGGTATCGATTTTTCTAGTGCCGTCTGGCCATTGTCTTCTATGGATAATACCTGCATTCCATGTATTTGCCAAACCGGTAACTGCTGGATTAAGGGTTTCAGGAACCAAAAAGAACTGAGTAAATATTGGATCTTGAGCTCTAACTCCTATAGAAAATAAAGAAAGTAATAAAAATAGTAAATAGTGTAATTTCATGCGATTCGGCTTATTTTATTAGTACAAATGTGCGGGCTTCATTAATAATAGTACCGTAAAAAGTCTCCGCACTAATCTTACAATTGTAATTACCGTTTTCAGCGCTTTTACCTTTAATAGTAGCATCCCATCCACGTAATACATCACCAGTCTCAGAATATATCAGTGAACCCCATGTATCGTAAATGTCCAATCGTACATTTTTTAATCTCTTAATAATAGGTCTATAAGTATCATTAATTCTATCATTATTAGGTGTAAAGGCTGTTGGAACAACCAAGAAATACCCTTTTTCAATAATTAAAGTGATTTTCTGTTCATACACACACCCAAACGGATACGTTACCTTTTGAGTCACTACATAATCCTTAGGATTTATAAATGTATGAATTGGATTGAGCTCTGAAGAAAAAGTACCATCACCAAAATCCCAAATCACACTTTCATAATCTCCCGTTGCCGTGGTAGTAAATTGAATAGGGTCATTTACAGAATAAATGCCATAATTGGTAAAACTATTGGATTCAATAGTGAAATTGGCAGCACCTAATTCAGGTGTATCGACCGTGAAAGTATAATTAGCTTTGCACTTATAGCTATCAGTAACTGTAAGTTGTACTAATCCATTTGTTGTTGTTTGCATAATCTCATTATTCGTGCCGCTTACAGTACCACTTGACCAGGCCAATTGATAGGGAGCAATTCCTCCTGATACGTTCGCTACAAAACTTTGTTTAATCTCTTTAGCATCGCAATCAACATCGGTTTTGGTATTCACAGCAATAACAATAGGAGGTTGCCTAGAGATACTATATTGACCTTTTTCAGAACAGCCATTAGTATCAGTAACCGTAACTAAATAATTACCAGCTGAAATATCATTTAAGTCTTCAACAATTGCCCCATTTGACCACGAATAAGTAAAAGGAGCAGAGCCGCCTGCTACTAGGAGGTTTATACTACCACTATTGGCATTGTCACAATCAAATGCATTAATAGTATTTGCACTAATAATTAATTTTTGAGGTTCGAGTATTGTAAATGTTTTGGTGATAGTACAAGGTTTTCCATCATTGATTGTAACAGTATAGGTTCCTGGTCCTAAATTATTTCTGTCGCTACCTGCTAGTGGATTATCTGACCATGCAAGGGATATTGGGGCCAATCCGCCAACAAAATTAAGTTGAATACTTCCATCATTTGCACCAAAACAGCTGATGTTTTTAACCACTGGATTTACCGTAAATACTACAGGTTCAGCGATAATGATAGTTCGTTTTTGAATACAATCTAATCCATCTTTTACGGTTATAGTATAATCCCCAGCAGACAAATTATCTAAAAACAATCCTTCTGCAAAATTACTCCAACTCACCTCATAGGGAGGATTCCCTCCTGAAATAGCTATTTTTATAGAGGCATTATCATCCCCATAACATTTTATTTCTGTTGTTGTTGCTTGGATTATAATTTCAGAGGATTGTGTCAGTGTAACGGAAAGACTTTTTTCACAACCTAAATTGTCTGTTACTTTTAAATCGTATGTACCAGCTATAAGTCCACTCAAATTCTGGTTGGAGCTTACAAAACCATTTGGTCCACTCCATTCATACTTATAATCGAAAATGCCACTTGATATTTCTATTGGAGTTCCTCCTGTAGCATTTATAGTTATTACTCCAGTACTATCTCCAAAACACAAAATATCCTTTTTATCGGTTAAATTTACTGCTAGAATAGGTGGTTCAGTAATTGTAAAGGATATGGTTTTTGGACCGCAAGTATTAGCATCAGAAACGGTAACTTCATATTTTGCAGGACTTAGGTTAGTAATATCCTCATCAGTAGAAAAAGGATTTCCATCTTTTGTCCAACTATAAGTATAATTCGGACTACCACCAGAAATGGTAATGCCAATTGCTCCATTCGCAGCACTAAAGCAAGTAATATTTTTTTCTAAATCGGTGATAATAGTAATATCCTCAGGTTCGGTAATGGTATAAACATTGGAGAACGGACATCCTCCTTCATCGGTAACCATGAGAGTATAGTCTCCTGGTGCTAAATTAGAAATGTTTGAATCTGTTGCAGTATAGCCATTAGGCCCAGTCCAAGAAACTTGATAGGCACTACCAGAACTAAAGGGAATACCTCCAGTGATATTCGTTTGAATAGAACCACTGTTTTTTCCAAAACAGCTGCTATCTTCAAGGGTAACAGTATTGCTTATTGCAGGGTTTACTGTAACTGTGATAGTAAAAGGGACTCCACTACAAACACCAACTATTGGGGTTACTGTATAAGTAACAGTAGCAGGATTTGTTGTGGAATTGAAAAGTGTTTGACTGATTTCAGTTTGTGAAATAGTCTCTGACGAGGCTCCAGTAATGGAGTTAGCAGGATTAATGATAGGATCTGACCATGTATAAGTAGTTCCAATAGGCACAATTTCTGAACCTGAATTTAGAGGTGAAATAGTAAAGGTATTTCCACTACAAATGATATCTGTTGTATTCGCAATCACAGGATTTTGATTGATGGTAACTTCAGCAAAATCAGAATTTAATTCTGAACAACCGCCACTCGGTAGCGTAATTTTACAATAATAAAAAACAGTTCCAACTGTTGATTTAGGCGGTGCAAAAGTAGCATTAGTAGCGCCAGAAATAGCGGTACTCCCAACAACGCTACTAATCGAATTCGAATACCACTGGTATTGCGGAGTACCTACACCATTAATAAAGGCTACTTCCAAAACGGTTGGAGTCTCTCCTAAACAAAGAATACTCGATTGGGGTTGTTGCGTAATAGTAGCTGCAAGATTGATGGTAACACTTACTGTATCACTAGTAGTTTCACAACCTACACCATTTTGGCTAACCACACAATAGTAGTACAGAGTTCCTGCATTAGTAGTTGGTGGTGTAAAAATGGCATTTGTTTCACCAAATAGTAAAGTACCTCCTGAATTGGAATTGATACTATTAGAATACCATTGATAAGATAATGCACCTAAAGAGGGAGCACCAGTTGCCGTAATAGTAAAATTAATTGGAGTAGCACCTGAACATAAAGATTGTGTTGTAGGTAAGATGGAATTTACGATTGGATCAGCAAATACTTTTATTTCAGCAACATCAGATGAAATTGGTCCACAACCACTCCCTGAAAAACTAATAGTAAGATAGTAATAAGCTATTTCAGGTGCATTAAAGACAGGTGGAGTATAACTTGAAGTCGTTGCTCCATTAATCAAAACACCTCCAGTTGAACTGTTGGTTGTATTTTTATACCATTGATAAGTTGCGATACCAGTTCCATTACTATAATCTGAAAATAAGGGAATTAAAAGTGTTGAACCAACACAGATACTTTGACTTTGAATAGGTTGCGGATTTATTGACGCACCAGGATTTACGGTTATAGGGACAGCATTTGATACTAGATTAGGACAACTTCCTGAAGCAGAAAAAGTAACTTCACAAAAATAATATAAAGTACCAAGTGTAGACGGTGGGGTATAAGTACCATCTGTTGTTGAAGTGTTTACCAATTTTGAAGTGGCTATTGAGGTACTACCGTCAGTATTGGAGTACCATTTGTAAGTAGCAGTTCCAACAGCAGGAGTAGGTGTAACTACTACAGAAAGGGGTGTTAGTGTACCTCCAGAGCAAATAGTACTTCCCGTGGGTTGCGTAAGTGTAGGACCTGGATTCACAATTATGTCATAGGTGTTGGTAGAAGGGCAACCATCTAATGTTGAAATAATAGTTAGAATGACTGTTTTAGGGCTAGTAGTAGTATTGCTAATAGTCAAGGCTGGGATTGAATTTCCATTTCCCGAGGACGGACTCACCGTTACTCCATTTGGAATCGTTGAAGCATCCCATGAAAAAGCGGTTCCAGTTTGAGCATTTAGAGGCAAAGCAACTGTTGATGAACCCGAACAAATAGTTTGTGTTGCAGGACTCAAAGCTCCTAAAGTGGGTGCTGTTCCTATTGCAAAAGTTTCGGTACTTGTTGCAGAAGTAGCACAATCACCTACTGTCGAAATAGATAGCGAAACTGTTTTTGTACCACCACTAGAGTAAGTAACTTGAGGGGCAATAGCACTAGAAGTAGCTGGAGTTCCTCCCGGAAAGCTCCAATTATAAACCAAATCCGCATTGGTAAAACCACAGTTTTGAACGGTTGCAGTTGGAGTAATGGTTGTGGCTCCTGAACTACCACCACATAAATTAGCAATAGGAGCTACAGTAACTTTTGGTGGTTTTCTGACAGTTAAGGTTTGAATAGAGGATTGAACTTCACCGCAGGAGTTGGTTACTTTTAATTGAATGGTGTAATTCCCTGGAGCAGTAAAATTAAATACAGGATTTTGTGAAGCCGAAGTAGTGCTGTTTAAATAAGTAGGATCTGCTGCTAAAACATCACAGTCTAAATCGGTATGAGTTACGGTCCATAGATAAGTAGGTACTGAACAAGACTTGGAGATATCGGTAGTATTGTTGGTTGAAACTGTTAAAGGAATACAGCCAGAATTAGTACTTAAGGTAAAAATAGGCACTAAAGCGGGCTCTATACATATTTGTTTGGTTATACTGGATTTCCCACAAAAATTTTGGGTTGTTAATGTAACTGTAAAAGTTCCAATTTTCGTATAAGTATGAGTAATATTTTGTGCCGGACCGACAGGGGTAGTTACTATAGGCGACCCATCGCCAAAATCCCAAGTATAAATGGCATTTTGTGCACAATTTTGCCCAAACCCTGATGCAGTGGTATTGGTAAATAGAACGCTTGAATTGATACAGGCTTCAGGAGGATAGGTGAAATTTGGTGTTGGTTTGGTAAGTATACTGATGTTAGATGTTGTAAAAGGGGTAGAGCTACATGCATTAGTAACGGTAAGAGTAGCGGTAAACGTTCCAGTGGGACAACTTGTGATGGTATAAATATGAGGAATCGGATAATTCAGGGAAATTGATGGATTGGAAGAATTATAATAGACAGAACTAATTAATTGATTTTGTGTAAGTGTTATAATAGGCGAACTGTCACCATAATCAATGGCATAGGTAGTGTCTAGTGAATTGGTACCCCAATTTGAAATTGCAAATTGCAAATCAGAGGTTGGAGCACATAAATTTTGTGTACTTCCAGGACTAGTTAATCCTCCTGAGGGATTGGATACATTTTTGATAATATAATTTTTTGTAGCGCTACATCCATTATTTCCTAAAGCATTAATAACCATATTATAAGCGCCAATTGAGGTGTAAGTATGTGTCAAAGGGAAGGTGACATTGGGTTCAATTGCAGAGCCATCTCCCCAATTAATTGAGTAAGAAGTGATACAATTAGAAAGTGAGCTATTTCCAACTGTTATGGTATAAACAGGGTCTGAAGTGGCATTAGAACAATTATTAAAAGGGTCGAATGGATTAGTTACGTCATCAAAATTGATATCTGGTTTTTGTTTTACAGAAATGGTTTTTGTTTTGGATACCGTACAACCGTTTCCAGAAACCGTTAATTTGACGGTGAAAGTTTCTGTGCCACACCCTAAGGAAACAAAAGTATGACTGGGATTTTGCTGAGATGAGGTCCCAGAATCCCCAAAATCCCACGCATAGGTATAAGGACCTGTACCTGTTACGGTTGATGAAAATTGCATGGGTGTTCCCGAACAAGTACTGTTATTTGTGAATGTGAAGTCAACTGTAGGAGGAGAACTAACCGTTATCGTCGCAGTACCACTTACTGCTTGCGAAGCACTTGAAGCATCTTTTACACTTACTAAGGTATATTTAAAAATGCCAGCTACGGTAGTAACTTGATCCACAGTTATACTGTTGCCAGTAGTTGTCGTTACTGTGACATCAGTACCGTTATTAATTTTATAGGTAAAAGTGTACGGGGCTGTCCCTCCAGAACCCGTAAAAGTTATTTCTGGACTAGTTGAGTTTTGACATACCGTTGTAGTTCCTTTTATTGTTGCGGTGGGTGCCACTATTTTTTCAAATTTAGTACTTTTGAAAAAACGAGATTGACTTTCAGCATTTGCGGCTGTATTTATAAGGAATGCTAAAAGAAAAAGGAGTGTAGTGTAGAGTTGCTTCATATAGTGTGTGTACTGACTTTTGTGAGTTGAAGAACATTTGTAAAGTTCATCTATGAATCTCATTTTTTGGAATAAAGATTAATTTCCAAATATAATGTTAAAAAATCAATTCAATATCACTATTTTTAGTGATATTGAATTGATTACAATTATTTTAGTAATTTTATTTTTTAGTGTTATCAAAAATAGCATATTGATAATTGCATAGACTTTCTTTTTCATTTTTATTAATCTGTAGCCATCAAAAGTATAAGGTTAACTTATATCCAAAAAAAATAACCCCTCAACAAGGGGCTATTCATTCTAAATAATGTGGAGTCGCCGAGAATCGAACTCGGGTCCAAACAAGCAACTAAAAAACTTTCTACACGCTTATTTCCTGATTGAGTTTTCGACTTTGTGCTAGGCCAGAAACAGCCACACATCGCTTAGCTTCTTTAGTTTCGAAATCCACCTAAAGCTTGTGAAAATCTAGGTTTATCTTTACGATTCACCTGTGCCGACCGCTATAAACCAAAGCTTTCGAGGTGAATCCTGCTTTCCTACCTTGTAGGACGAGGCTAATCTTACTATAATTCGGATTATGCAGCAAGAGCGTAGTTTCCTTCGCCGTGTAAATGTTTTGAGACCTTTTATTTACGAGAATTATCCCAGTTCTCGACGTGCTTATTTTTCAATTCGACTTGCTGTCAAAACCAGTCGACCCCTTTGTGTACATTCAAATAAGTCGGCAAATGTATTCAATTTTGTCGTATTAGAATCATCTTTGTTCTAACAAAAATCATTCCTCTTTTTCACCTTGCTCACCTTCAAAGGGATAATCACCAAAAAGAGGTGCCAATTTCTTTACCGCATAAACATTTCTAGTGAATTTATTAGACAGGGCGATTATCGTAACATTATCTTTAGCAAGAGGAATATATGCCGAAGTGTTGCCATGCCACCATCCATTATGAAAATAGAACTTTTGTCCCGTTTCCCATTCAATCATGCGAATTCCTAGACCGTAATTTTTTGTTCCCTTACGTTCATTGCTGTACCCTTTGTAGATTTGATTTCTTAAGTTTTCATTCAAGAATGTAGGAGCATTTCTCGCAAGGTCAAATTTCAGTAAATCTTGAGGCGTAGAATAGATATTTTTATCTCCGTATACAGCATCCAAATAATCAAAGGCCAATTCTATATTGTTGCCTTTATAGGAAGGAGTTACATTTTTTCTGTCGTTTTCATAATCAAATACAAAGGTATGATTCATGCCTAATGGTTTAAAAATCATTTCCTTCATGGCTTCGCGATAGTTTAATCTAGTAACTTTTTCGATAATCAATGCCAAAAGGGCATAATTAGTATTACAATACGCAAATCGAGTGTCAGTTGGAGACTCTAATTGAATGTTTTTGTCTTTAAACAGATGGAGAATATCCTGATTGGTCAATGTTTTTTTACGATCCCAAACGCCTTTGTCCTCGGTAAAGTAGGCATAATTACGTAAACCACTTCGATGATTCAATAAGGTTCTAACAGTGATTTTTGGATAAGGAAAGTTTTTTAAAAGAGTATTTACTTTCTGGTCTAAGTTAATATCGCCTCTATCAATCAAAAGCAAAATAGCTGTTGCTGTCAATACTTTACTCACTGAAGCAATGTGCAAAGGGGTGTCTTTGGTCATCGTTTCTTCAGTGGTTCTATTTGCTAATCCCTGGTAACGTTCATAAATAATTTGCCCATTTTTAGCTACCAAAAAGCTAAGATTACTGTTTTCACTGCTCCAATATTTTTCACAAAAGCGTTCGATACTAGCGCTTTTAGAAGCTTTATACGTATCGTCAATTATCGGATATTCAACTTTTGAAGGTTTCATCCTTGGTACCAGACCATCATCTTCAATAGCAGATGAATCGGAATTGTCCAGTTTAGTGCAAGATAAAAGTAAAATAGAAAAGAGGTAAAAAGAGAGTTTTGACAGCATTATTGTAAACTTAAAAAGCAAATGTAGCCAAAGTATCAATTTATCAATTGAGCATTTTATTAACTATTCCTTAGTATTTATTAACTTTTTATAGCAATTGTTTGATTTTCAGCTCTTAAAAAAAGATATTTTTGAATAAAAAAAGTTTTGAAAACGTTATAGTAAAGATGTACATTTGACGCCGAAATAGAAATAAGCCCTCATAAATATGAAGTTCGGAATTATAAAAGAAAGAAAAAATCCACCCGATAGAAGAGTCGTATTTAGTCCAGAAGAATTAGTTCGATTAAAGAAAGAATATCCAAGTATAGCTATTAAAGTAGAGACCTCTGATGTTCGAATTTTTACAGATAAGGAGTATTCTGATTTAGGCATTGAAGTCACGAATGATGTTTCCGATTGTGATGTTTTATTCGGAATTAAAGAAGTTCCCACCGATGCTTTATTACCCAATAAAAAGTATTTCTTTTTTTCACATACAATTAAAAAGCAAGCTCATAATAGAAAGTTATTACAAGCCATTCTGCAAAAAAATATAGAGTTGTATGACCATGAAACGATAGTAGATGCTAAGAACAATCGTTTAATTGGTTTCGGGAAATATGCAGGTTTAGTTGGAGCGTACAATGGTTTTAGAGCATTTGGAATTAAGTTCGAACTTTTCCATCTCCCAAAAGCAGAAGCCCTTTCAGGAAAAGAAGCATTGATAGCTAAACTCAAAAGACAAATTTTACCCCCTATTAAAATTGTTGTAACAGGATGTGGTAAAGCAGGAATAGGAGTGAAGGAAATTCTGAATGGAATGAAAATCAAACAGGTTTCTGTAGATAATTTCTTGACTAAGATATATGCGGAGCCAGTTTATGTCCAGATTGATGTACTAGATTATAATAAAAGAAAAGACGGTCAGATTTTAGGTAATTCCGATTTTTATAAAAATCCAACAGAATACGTTTCAGATTTTGAACGTTTCACAAAAGTATCAGACATTTACATGGCGGCTCATTTTTATGGAAATAATGCACCAGTTATCCTTTCAAAAGAAATGCTTCAGTCTAAAGATTGTAAAATAAAAATTGTTGCTGATATTTCATGTGATGTTAATGGTCCGCTAGCTTGTACTTTGAGGTCATCTACGATTGCAGAGCCTTTTTATGGATATTTGCCTGTAGAAAATAAAGAAGTTCCATATACTCATCCTGCAGCTATTGTTGTGATGGCTGTCGATAATTTACCTTGTGAATTGCCCAAAGATTCTAGTGAAGGTTTCGGAGAAATGTTCATGCAACATGTGATTCCTGCTTTTTTTAATGGTGATAAAGACGGAATACTTCAAAGAGCCAAAATGACCGAACACGGAAAACTTACCGAACGATTTCAATATCTTCAGGATTTTGTTAGTGAAAACTGAAATTAGTAAAGTGCTTCAATTATTGAAGCATTTTTTGTTTTCTCCAATTGCTATTAAAATTATAAAAATGTGATTATATTTGACTATAAATCTATTGTTTTGAAATATAAATCATTACTTTTTTTATTTTTTTGCTATCTACTTCTACTATTTTTTCACAGGAGTTAGGATTACTAAATTTATGGTTTCATTCAACTCAATACGAATTTTAGTTGTAACAAATTAATGTATTCATGAAAAAAAATGTATTGTTTCTATTCTTATTTTTTGCTCATATATCTTTCTCACAATCTGAGTTGAAAGGAGTATTATCCTCTGAGGTTGTCTTAAAAAAGAAAACAGCATATCTTTTACACATTCCTGAAAATAAAAATGAGAAGAAACCCTTACTAGTTTTTATTCCCGGCGATGGAGAAAAGGGAACTGACACTGAAAAAGTTAAAATTCACGGTCCCTTTAAATACCTTAAAACACACCAATTAGACGCTTATATTTTAGCTCCACAATGCCTAGAAAATGAAAATTGGGATATCGAGAGCATACATCAATTAATTTTAAAAGTTCAAAGAGAATATTCTATAGACGCAAATAGAATTTACCTCACGGGAATAAGCTCAGGTGGATGGGCTACTTGGAATCTTGCCATTTCATATCCTGAATTATTTGCTGCGATTGTGCCTATTTCAGGATTTGTAGATTTAATTCAAATGGATTATATCTGTAAAATTAAAACGATTCCAGTTCAAATTTATCATGGACTGCTCGATGATGTTGTACCAGTCGATTATGCAATTTCTGCTTATAAAGGATTAAAATCTTGTGATGCTAATGTCAAACTAACTATTTTTGACGATTCTGGACATGACAGTTGGTCGAGAGTTTATGATAATCAAGAAATTTATAATTGGATGTTTCAACAAACTAAAAACCCATAATTTAAAATGAGAATGAAATACATACTTCCCTTGCTATTATTTAGCTTATTTTCAGGCTACTCTCAAAAGTCAAAAGCAACTAAAACAATTGCACCTAAAGATATTTTCGTCACTAATTTAATGGCTCAGATGACTTTGGAAGAAAAACTAGGTCAGCTAAATTTACCAACATCTGGAGATATTACTACTGGTCAAGCCAATAGTTCTAACGTTGCTAAAAACATTGAGCAAGGAAAAGTAGGTGGTTTGTTCAATATAAAATCAGTTCAAAAGATTAAAGAAGTACAAAAAATAGCTGTTGAAAAAAGCCGTCTTAAAATACCATTACTTTTTGGTATGGACGTTATTCATGGATACGAAACTACATTTCCAATTCCTCTAGCATTATCCTGTACTTGGGATATGAATTTAATAAAAAGAAGTGCTCAAATTGCCGCTCAAGAGGCCAGTGCCGATGGTATTAATTGGACATTTTCTCCTATGGTAGACATTTCTCGAGACCCGCGTTGGGGAAGAGTTTCTGAAGGCTCAGGTGAAGATACTTACCTTGGAAGTCAAATAGCAAAAGCGATGGTTACGGGTTATCAAGGCGATGATTTGTCAAAAAACAATACCATTTTATCCTGCGTAAAACACTTTGCACTTTATGGAGCGCCAGAAGCGGGACGGGAGTACAACACGGTGGATATGAGCAGAATTAGAATGTATAATGAATATTTTCCACCCTACAAAGCGGCTATTGATGCTGGAGTTGGTTCGGTAATGGCATCTTTTAATGAAGTGGACGGAATTCCTGCTACTGCCAATAAATGGTTAATGACCGATGTTTTGAGAAAACAATGGGGATTCAAAGGATTTGTTGTCACCGATTATACTGCGATTATGGAAATGGAATATCACGGTATTGGAGATTTGCAAACGGTTTCTGCTTTGGCTCTAAATGCAGGTGTAGAAATGGATATGGTGAGTGAAGGTTTTTTGAAAACCATAAAAAAATCATTAGATGAGGGTAAAATTTCCATAGATGTTGTTGACAACGCTGTTCGTTTAATTTTAAATGCTAAATATGATTTAGGACTATTTCAAGATCCTTACAAATATTGTGATACAAACCGAGCTAAAACCGAAATTTTCACCAGTTCCAATAGGAGTGAAGCCCGAAAAATTGCAGCACAATCTTTAGTTTTACTAAAAAATGACAATCAAGTTCTACCTTTAAAAAAATCTGGAACGATTGCTGTCATTGGTCCATTGGCTGACGCCAAAGAAAATATGGCAGGAACTTGGAGTGTTGCTACAAAACAAGAAAACTCAATGTCACTACTTGCTGGAATTAAATCTGTTGTTGGAACTTCTGCCAAAGTACTTTATGCTAAAGGAAGTAATCTTGATTATGATGCTACATTAGAAGAAAAAGGAACAATGTTCGGAAAAACGTTGCACCGTGACAATAGAACCAAAGAAGAATTACTTGCTGAAGCATTAAAAATCGCTAATCAATCAGACGTAATTCTTGCCTCACTTGGAGAATCTGCCGAATTGAGTGGAGAATGTAGCAGTAGGACTACCATCGAAATTCCACAAGCCCAGAAAGATTTGTTACAAGAATTACTTAAAACGGGAAAACCAGTTGTCTTGGTTTTATTTAACGGAAGACCTTTGGTTTTAAAACAAGAAAAAGAAACTGTTCCAGCAATCTTAGATGTTTGGTTTGCAGGTAGCGAAGCTGGATATGCCATCGCTGACGTATTATTCGGAGACGAAAATCCATCTGGAAAACTGACAACTACTTTTCCGAGAAGCCTTGGTCAAGTGCCTATTTATTATGCTTCTAAAAATACAGGAAGACCTTTAGGTAATAATGATGGCAAATTTGAAAAATTCAAATCCAATTACATCGATGAACGAAATGAACCTTTATTTCCTTTTGGATATGGTTTGAGCTACACCAATTTTGAATACAGTAATATGAAAATCTCTGCTTCTAAAATTAATTCCAATGAAACACTAAAAGTATCTGTAGATGTTAGTAACACTGGCAATTATGATGGAAAAGAAGTAGTACAATTATATATAAGAGACGTGGTAGGCTCAGTAACAAGACCTATCAAAGAATTAAAAGGTTTTCAAAAAGTAGCAATTAAAAAAGGTGAAAAGCAAACAATAACTTTTGAAATAACACAAGAAGATTTAAAGTTTTATAATTCTGATTTGCAATTTGTTGCAGAACCGGGAGAGTTTGAGGTTTTTATCGGAGGAAATTCGGATACACAATTAAAAGAAAAATTCCTGTTAATAAATTAATTTTTTTGGTTTTTTTGTTTGTAAACCCTTCATGTTTTTTATTGAAGGGTTTTTTAAAATCGAATTTATTTTAGTTACATTTATACTTTATAAAAAACAAAACAACATGAAATTTATTTATTCTTTTTTTCTCTTTTTTGCATTTAGTACCATCCACTCTCAAAGTGTGCAATCTCCATCCAAAGCGATAACTTTAAACTTTAAACTTGGAGAAAATGGCAAGCCCAATTATTCGGTAACCTATAAAAATAAACCTGTAATTCTAGAAAGTTTTTTGGGTTTAAAATTAAAAGGAGGAATTGATTTAACTTCTAATTTTAAAGTAGAAGATTCAAAAACAAGTACTTTTAATGAAACATGGCATCCTGTTTTAGGAGAACAAGCCAATATTGTTAATAATTACAACGAGTTAACCATTGCGTTATCTCAAACAAAAGCTAATATTAAACTGAATATTATTTTCAGAGTTTTTAATGATGGTGTTGCATTTAGATATGATTTTCCGAAACAACAAAACTTAAATTATTTTATTATTTCGGATGAAGTATCTGAATTTAATTTAGCCGGAAATCACAAAGTTTTTTGGATTCCAGGAGATTATGACAGTCAAGAATATCCATACATGGAAACCAAAATTTCCGAAATTAACACTGATGCTGTTAACTTAAACAATGGAATCGGTTTAAAAACTATTTTCAGTAAATATACTGTACAGTCACCTTTGATGATGAAATCGCAGGAAGGACTGTATATCAATATTTTTGAGGCAGCTGTAGTCAATTACCCTATAATGCACTTGGATGTAGTTCCTAATCAAAACAAATTCAAATCGCATCTCGTTCCCAATGCTATAGGAGATAAAGCCTACCTGCAAGCTGCTTGTGTTTCGCCTTGGAGAACCATTATGATAAGTGATGATGCTCGAGATATTGTAAGCTCTAAAATGATTTTGAATCTTAATGAACCTTCAAAAATTGATGATACGTCATGGATTAAGCCAATGAAATACGTTGGTGTTTGGTGGGAAATGCATGTAGGCAAATCAACTTGGGATTATGCGGGTTCTCAAAATGCACAGAATGCTTTAGTAAAAGATTTGAAGCCTACAGGAAAACACGGAGCCACTACTGAAAATACCAAACGATATATTGATTTTGCTGCTAAACACGGCTTTGATGGTGTATTGGTAGAGGGGTGGAATGTAGGTTGGGAAGATTGGTTTGGCAACTGGAAAGAAGATGTATTCGATTTTGTAACTCCCTATCCAGATTTTAATATTGCTGAAGTTACTGCTTATGCCAAGTCAAAAGGAGTTAAGATGATTATGCATAGTGAAACCTCTGGTTCTGTTGGTAATTTTGAAAGGCATTTAGACCGCTCTTTTGAAAACATGATAAAATATGATTATCCAGCGGTTAAAACAGGCTATGTGGGAAGAATCATTCCTCGAGGTGAATTCCATGATGGACAAACCATGGTCAATCATTTTAATTTTGTGGCACGAAGAGCAGCCGATTATAAACTAATGGTCAATTCACATGAAAGTTCAAGACCAACAGGTTACAGCAGGACGTATCCTAACTATATAGCTGCCGAAGCTGCACGTGGAACTGAATTTAACGCATGGAGTAATGGAAATCCACCTATGCATGAAACGATTTTACCTTTTACACGATTGTTAGGAGGTCCAATGGACTACACTCCAGGAATTTTTGAAATCAAAATGAGTCATTATGATACTTCAAAAAAGGAGCAAGTATATACTACTTTAGCAAAACAATTGGCACTTTATGTAACCATGTATTCTCCTTTGCAAATGGCTGCCGATTTGCCTGAAAACTATGAAAGATATCCAGATGCTTTTCAGTTTATAAAAGATGTTGCTGTTGATTGGGATGAGAGTAAATATCTTGAAGCAGAACCTGGTGATTATCTAACTATTGCAAGAAAAGCTAAAGGAAAAGAAAGTTGGTTTTTAGGAGCAATTACTGATGAAAAACCAAGAAAAACAGAAATAAAATTAGATTTCTTAACTCCCAATAAAAAATACAAAGCGATTATTTATCAAGATGGAAAAACGGCAGATTGGCAAAAGAATCCAATTAGTTATGAAATTAAAACGATGAAAGTTACCTCAAAAACAAAAATTAAATTACATTTAGCTGGTGGAGGTGGAACTGCCATTTCATTTGAACCTATTAATTAATTAAAAAACGACCCTAATTTATGAGCTCTGAAAATTTAAAAACCAATTGGGCACATTTTATTCCTCTAGCCTCAGTTTTCTTCTTTTGGGGATTTGTAGCAGCCAGTAATGATATTTTAATTCCAGTTTTCAAAAAAGCTTTTGACCTTTCTCAGGTTGAGAGCCAGTTGGTTTCTCTAGCATTTTACATTGCTTATACGGTTGGATCATTAATCTATTTATTAATTTCATATCTAACCAAAGGCGATTTGATAAATAGAATTGGTTATAAAAATTCTTTGGCTTTAGGGCTTAGCATTTCGGCTTTAGGAACATTGTTATTCTATCCTGCGGCGAATTTAGGCTCATTTCCTTTGATGTTATCAGGTTTATTTATTGTAGCTCTTGGGTTTTCATTACAGCAAACAGTAGCCAATCCCTTAGCAATTGCATTAGGACCAATTGCAACTGGTTCACAGCGATTGACATTAGCTGGTGGAATCAATAATCTTGGTACTACAATAGGTCCTTTAATTGTAAGTTTTGCCATTTTTGGTTCAGCATCTTCTGGAAACACTGATATGAGTATCGAGAGTGTAAAGATTCCTTACTTAGTTTTGGGCGTAGCTTTTTTGGCAGTAGCCATTCTTTTAAAAACATCTTCTTTGCCTGATAAGCCCAAAACGGTTGTTGAATCTGTGGATGATACCAATGCTTCAAGAAGATCTGCGCTGAAATATCCTCAATTGGTTTTAGGAATGATAGCCATATTTGTTTATGTAGGTGTAGAAGTTTCTACTGCGAGTAATTTGCCTGCCTATATGGAAAAAAATCTTGGTTTTTTAACCAAAGACATTGCACCATTCATCTCGTTATATTGGGCAAGTTTAATGATTGGACGTTGGACAGGTGCTGTTGAGGCATTTACCGACAATATGAATACACAAAAACTGTTGCGATTCATCGCTCCTTATCTGGCATTTGGAGTTTTCTTGGCGGTAAATAAGTTTATGGAACATGACTTGACTCCTTTCTATGTGTATGCCTTAATTATCCTAGTATTAATTTTTGCCGATATGGCAAGCAAAGGAAATCCAGCTAGAATGTTATTGATATTTTCTGGTTTGGGTATTTTAGCATTATTGATTGGAATGGTAACAGACGGTATGATTAGTGTGTATGCTTTTACTAGCGTTGGTTTATTCTGTAGTACACTTTGGCCATGTATATTTACATTGGCAGTAAGCGGATTAGGAAAACATACTAGTCAGGGTAGTAGTTTCTTGATAATGATGATTATGGGTGGCGGATTTATTAGTTTATTGCAAGGCTATGTTGCCGATTTAACGACCATTCATTCTAGTTATATAGTTGGAGTTGTTTGCTTTGCTTATTTAGCATTCTATGCGTGGAAGGTAAGCGGAATATTAAAAAATCAAGGAATCAATTTTGACCAAAAAATAAGTGGAGGGCATTAAAAAATAGTTGACCATTAGTGTTAAAAAAATAGGCTGTCTTGAATTTTAAGACAGCCTATTTTTTATTTATTTTGTTTGAAACGTTTATCTGGTGTACCATCCTTTTTAAGAGGAACTTGTGGCTTTTTGTTTTCCTTGAAACGCTTATCAGGAGTTCCATCTTTTTTTAAAGGGACTTTCGATTCTGCTTTTTTTACCTCTTTTACGGCTTTTTCAGTTTTTTTAACTGCTTTTGTAGTTCCATTTTGTGCAGAAGAGGTCAAGCTAAACCCCAAAACAGCAAGTAGCATTACAATTAATTTTTTCATATTCAATTATTTTTAAGTTGAATAGCTAATTTACAAAATGCCTTTGAATTTTATAAGCTCGAAAAAGATAAATATATCTTAAAATAAACAGAGAAAATGAAAAATGGATAAACTTATTACAGTCTAAAAATACCACCTAATTGTACAATTCTCTGAAAGAAAAAGAAGTCTTGCGACGCTTTATCAGAAGGATTTTTAGTAGTTCGAATATCCTGCATGTTAATGTAACCCGTTTTTAATTCTGTTTGCAAATAAAAATGCTTGAAGAAAGTAATATTCAAACCTGCCTTTATCGCTGTACCAAAACCAGAAACATGAAAATCATCGTGTCTATCTTTACCTAATAATTTAGCATTCGTTTTTGGATACAAAATTCCTCCGCTAATCCCTTCCGTAACATTAATTTGTATTTTATCGGTGTTGTTCATTTTAAATAGTGAAGAGATATCGTCATATCTTGAAAACTCCACATTCACAAAGTTCAAACCATCGGTATGTTCGAAAGTAAGAAAATCTTCGGTTAAAAGAATTTTGTCGTCTGGTAAAACCTCCCCATACGAACCGGGATTCGGATAATATCCATCGATAGCAACTTCTCTATCTTGATACATAACATACTTCATGTGGTCTAAGGCTAGTGCAATGCTATAATGGTTATTTATAAAATACCCTATTCTAAAATTGGTTTGAGGAATAGTCATTCTACTAGGATTGATATAGTCAATGTGATATCCTTTTGGTTTGTCATGTGCTACAACATCATATAATGTAAAATGATAATCATCGCCTCTAAAAGTTATATCCGATTCTGAAAAACTTTCTCTGTTTCCTCCCCAAGAAACAAAAAATTTACCTTTGTTATTCGCTGTATATCTGTTAGTTAATTTGTTTTCTTCTTGTGCAAATGTTTGATAGGAAATACCCGCTAATAGTAGCAAAGTATATAAATATTGAAATTTCATGGAATAAATTCTATAGATTACTAAAGTTTAGAGTAATTTGTTAAAATTGATTTATAGTTTTTCTAATGGCAACCAGCTTAGTCATTAAGCCTTCAAAAAGATTCAAATGCAACATATTTGCTCCATCGCTTTTTGCATTTGCAGGATCAAAATGAGTTTCGATAAAAATCCCATCAACTCCTACTGCAATTCCAGCTTTAGCCACAGTTTCAATCATATCAGGTCTACCTCCAGTAACTCCAGCTGTTTGATTGGGTTGTTGTAAAGAGTGCGTTACATCCAAAACGGTCGTTGCAAATTGTTGCATAGTAGGAATACCACGAAAATCAACAATCATATCTTGATAACCAAACATGGTTCCTCTATCGGTAACCATTACATTTTGATTGTTGCAATCCAATACTTTTTGAACGGCATGTTTCATGCTCTCTGGACTCATGAATTGTCCTTTTTTCAGGTTTACCACCTTTCCAGTAGTTGCAGCAGCAACTACCAAATCTGTTTGGCGAACTAAAAATGCAGGAATTTGTAATACATCTACATACTGAGCAGCCATAGCAGCATCTTCGTTGGTATGAATGTCGGTAACCGTTGGTATGTGAAAGGTTTCTGAAACTTTTCTGAGAATTTTTAGTGCTTTTTCATCTCCAATTCCAGAAAAACTGTCAATTCTGGAGCGATTCGCCTTTTTGAAAGAGCCTTTGAAAACGTAAGGAATTTGTAATTTATCTGTAATACCTACTAGTTTTTCAGCAATTCGCATCGCCATTTCTTCGCCTTCAATGGCACAAGGTCCAGCAAGTAAAAAAAAGTTATCACTATCGGTATGCTTTATTTGAGGAATATGTTGAATGTTCATGATTTTTATTTGATGTGGCAAAGATAATTAGGAATTGCCAAATTTGAATTACAAAAGGGTGTTAATATTTGTATCTATTTTTTTAAAGTCAAGCCAACGGGAACCATTAGAACCCCTTTTTCATAAATATTCAAATACAGTTTTACTGGTGTAGTTTGACCTTCCCAAGTCAATTCATAAACATCTAGGAAACCTGCACCCATTTCACTTCTTTTAGTTGGAAATGGACAACAGGATTCTATTTTTTTATAGGTAATTTTTTCTCCATTTGGTCCCGCCAAAGCATTCAAAAAACGTTGTTGATTGAGTACATCATCTTTACTGCTTTTATAGAAAATATTGATTGGATAATCTTCATCATAGCCGTATTTATTATCTGTGCTGTAATGTGTTATTGCAAATGTATTATCAGGAGTTAATCGTAGATTAGGAGCGTTATCATCTACATTTTTCAATGTCGATTTCGTACTTACGCATGAACTTATTATACATGTTAGTACTAATAGTATTAAATAGTTTTTCATTTTAAGGTATTTTTTTAGTTTTTAAAAATAACGAAACTACTGCGGATGTTATGGTGCCCATTGATAATGCACCAAAAATGCTCTGAAGAATATAACTTTTTAGATTGAAGTAATTTTCAGCTTGAATAAGAGTTTGTATTTTATGTTCTACGACATATTGAATGATATTCGTAAAAAAATGAGGCGTGATGTATGTAAAAGTAATAAATTGAACCAAAGGACTTAAAATACTTATTACTACAGAAAGTATTACGCCCGAAAGAAAACCTTGTTGCCAGCTCATTTCGCCATTGAAAGTGAAGTATTTTTTTTCTCGCAAGGCCAAAGTAAATAATACAATAGCCACTATGCCAAATAAATTCGTGTAAATAGCATGCTTACTGATGTAAACGTCATGCAAACCAACAGAATTTTCTATTATCATCCAGACCAATGTGGCTATACTAAAAAGAATTCCCCATTTAATCTCAATTGCAAATTTTTTCATTGGTATTGTTTTTTCAATTCGTATTCAAAAGTAATAGTTTATTTATTACTAGACTATTTAGCGTAAAAAATCATTCAATTTCTTATTTTTACCAAAAATAAAAATGATATGAATTCAATTTTGTCCCATACTTGGCCATGGTATATATCTGGTTTTTTAATTGCAATAATCATGCTAATCTTGAATTATTTTGGGAAAGTATTTGGAATGTCATCCAATTTAAAGACACTTTGTACTATCGCTGGTGCCGATAGGTTTGCAGATTTTTTTAAATTTGATTGGAAATCCCAACGATGGAATTTAGCGGTTATTTTTGGTGCTATGCTAGGGGGTTATGTTGCTGTACATTACTTGAGTGATCCATCTAATGTTGCTATCAATACCAAAACGATTGAACAATTAACTGTATTAGGAATTGATGCTCCAAATGGAAAATTAGTACCGAATACGCTTTTTGGTACTGAAGTTTGGCAATCACCAAAAATGATTTTTATTCTTATAATTGGAGGAATTTTAATTGGCTTTGGTTCTCGTTACGCTTCTGGTTGTACTTCTGGTCATGCCATTGCTGGATTGAGTAATTTACAGATTCAGTCTTTAAAGGCGGTGATTGGATTTTTTATTGGTGGGTTACTAATGTCACATTTTATTTTACCTCTAATTTTCTAAAAGATGAAGTTTTTAAAATATATAATCGTTGGTTTTGTTTTTGGAATTGTGTTAACCAAATCGGAGGCAGTTTCCTGGTATCGTATTTATGAAATGTTTCAGTTTCAATCGTTTCACATGTATGGTATTATTATGGTTGCTGTTGCGACTGGAATAGTAGGATTACAGATAATTAAGAAATTGCAATTGAAAAATATAAAAGGAGATGCATTCCTTGTTCCTGACAAGGAGGAAGGCTCTATGCGCTATTGGATAGGAGGATTGCTTTTTGGATTGGGTTGGGGACTAGTTGGCTCTTGTCCAGGTCCAATTTTCATATTGATTGGAGCAGGATTTCTACCCGTTATTTTAGTTCTTGTAGGAGCGTTGTTAGGAACGTTTATCTACGGACTAATCAAAGACAAATTACCTCATTAAAATAGATTTTACACTATTTCCGCACTCAATCCAGCTTCTAACAATTGGGTACATTGAGGTTTTAATTCTTCAAAAGAGCCAGTTTTTACTGTACATTTTCCTTTATAATGTACTAAGATGGCGCATTGTTCAGCCTGCTCTGAGGTGTGATTACAAACAGCAATTAAGGTATCAATAACATGGTCAAAAGTATTTACATCATCATTATACAAAATGATTTCGTTGTTGATGTCAATGGCTTCACGTAGGGAAGTTTTTTCTTTTGTTTTTTCAATAGTTGCCATTATCGTTACTTTTTTAAAATTTAGTTTTAGTTTTTAAACAGTAATATAATAGGCTAATTTACGTATTTTAAAGAAACCCAATTGTTTCTTTCTAGTTTTTTAACATACGTTAATCCTTTTTCTACGCAGGATGCATCGATAAATGGAATGTCTTCTTGATAGAAACCACTGAATAGTATTGTCCCATTTGGGTTCAAACAATCTACATAACTTTGCATATCATTCAACAAAATATTCCTGTTGATATTGGCAATAATCAAATCGTATTTTTTGTCTTTTAATAAAGCAGCATCACCCTCATAAACCGTGATATTTTTACAATTATTGCGTTCAGCATTTTCTATCGAATTCAAATAGCACCAATTATCAATATCAATGGCATCTATAGGTTTAGCTCCCTTCATTTCTGCAAGAATTGCCAAAATAGCGGTACCACAACCCATATCCAAAGTCTTCATTCCTACAACATCCATTTCAAGCAAGTGTTGAATCATCATGTGTGTAGTTTCATGGTGACCCGTTCCGAAACTCATTTTAGGTTCAATTACAATGTCAAATTGAGCATCAGTTTTGGGATGAAATGGAGCGCGAACATGACAAATTCCGTCAACATCGATGGCTTCAAAATTTTTCTCCCATTCTTCATTCCAATTTACTTGTTCTATTTCTTCTACGGTATAAGAAATAACAAACTCAGGAGAATGTAAAATTTGAAGGTCTTCAAGGATATTTTCATTCCATAGTTGTTTCTGAATGTAGGCAGTTACACCAAATTCACTTTCAACAAAACTTTCAAAAGGTAATTCTCCAAGTTCAGCAACTAGAATTTCTGAACCCAATTCTCTGGGTTCAACAGTAAAATGATATCCTAAATAAACGTTTGACATGTCAATTTTTTGTATTCCATTAAAAAAGAGATTTGAATATTTATTCAAATCTCTTTTTACTATTGATTTATTAATTAAATAGCGTTTACAATCGCAGCAAAATCCTCAGCTTTCAATGCCGCACCACCAATAAGTCCACCGTCAACATCTGGTTTTCCAAATATTTCTTTTGCATTATCAGGTTTTACACTTCCACCGTATAATATGGTAAGGTCTTCAGCAACATCACTACCAAAGGATTTACGAACAGTTTCTCTAATAAATTCATGCATTTCTTGAGCTTGTTCAGGGCTTGCTGTTTCACCAGTTCCAATGGCCCAAACAGGCTCATAGGCCAAAACAATATTTTCCCAAGATGATTTTTGAATGTGGAATAATCCGTCTCTCAATTGATTTTCAACTACATTAAAATGTTGTTTGTTTTGACGGTCTTTTAATTCTTCTCCAAAACAAAAAATAACTCTCATATCGTGTTTTAGAGCAGTATCGACTTTTAAAGCAATAATTGAATCTGTCTCATGAAAAATAGAACGACGCTCAGAATGACCAAGAATTACGGTGTTAACTCCAATGCTTTTTAGCATACTAGCAGATATTTCTCCAGTGTAAGCACCGCTTTCTGCTTGATGCATATTTTGTGCCGCTACTTGAATATTAGTAAATTCTAAATGTCCAACTGCCGAAGATAGGTTTACAAATGTTGGAGCTACAATAATTTCAGCTTCTATATCATTTGGTAATTTATCAATCAAGTCGTTTAATAAATCTTCTGTTTCTTCAGCATTTTTATGCATTTTCCAGTTTCCTGCAACAATTTTTGATCTCATTAGTTAAGTGATTTTAAGGTTGTGTTTATTTTTTCGAAATCGGTCTCAATAGCTCGATAAATAACAATTTTTCCAGTTTTGTCAATAATAATATATCGAGGTATCCAATCTAAATCTAAGGCTTTTCCAAATGAGTCTTTCATTCCTCCATTAACCCAATAATGATTGCCTTTTAGTTGGTGTCTTTCAATTCCAGCTTTCCATTTGTCAATTGTTCTGTCCATCGAAAGAAATAGGTAGATTGCATCTGGATTATTCGCTTGTAGTTCTTTCATCTGAGGCATTGCTTTAACACAATCGCCACACCAAGAAGCCCAAACTTCCAACACAATGGTTTTTCCTTTAAATTGATTTAAAACGTCTTGAAATGTGACTGAATTTCCATCAAGCGAGATTATTTTTTGGTCTAATGCTTCTTTTTTGAAATCTGTTTTTTGAGCATTAGAGCACGACAGCGAGCTAATAACAACAATAAAAAGGCAAATTATTCTTTTGAGACTCATTTTCTGGAATTGAAATGCAAATTTACATTTATAAATTCTTATTCTAAAACGAATTGATTGTAAATTTCATTTAAGCTATTTAGGAGTATCCATATTTTTTTTGATGTCTTCCAAAAATACTTGTTTGGTTCTTTTTCTTTTTTTTGGAAAAAATTGTTTTTTAGTGATATATCCAAAAACCAGCGATGAAACTGCCATTAAAATGCAGCCAAAAATAATATGGAAGGTGTTTCCTAAAAATGGTTTTTCCATTCTTGATATATGATTGAGAATATAATACCCTAACCCAAAAACAACGACGCAAATAGCCATTATTTTTAGATTTCTGCTTCTTTTTTCTCTTCTAGTTTTAGAACTACTCATATACTAATAATTGATTATAACTATAAATCTAAAGCGTCACTGTCATTGTAGTGTACTTTTTGTTTTATGGTTCCATTCTCAAGAACTACAATGCTTGGATTAGCTCTTTCTATGGTTTTTAATGTCGTTCCATCACAGAAATAGAAGTCAAAAGTATAACCGTACTTTTTGCTAATATTCTTGATGTCATCAGGAATAGAGGCAGTCATACCTATTACTTTATATCCTTTAGATTGTGCTTTTTTATTGAGTGCTTCCAATTTTTGCATGCCTTTTTCGTCAGATTTCATCAAGTCATACGCAACAAATACCAATAGTTTGGGTTCTTTTAGCAATTCATCTTTATAATCGGAACCGTCTTTTTCCATGGTAAAATCATGAATAGGAGGAACATAACCTTCACTGATGACATTATCTTTTCTATCTACAAATGTTGCTCCTTCTGGAATTGACATCAAGTCTTTTTCTTTAAACTCTTTGTTTACACCATTTACATTATAAATAAAAATCATTTCTACAACACTCTTTGGAGCATCATCAGGAATTTTCATGGCATCAGGTATGTTTGTTCCCACTTTGTAAGCTCTAAAATCTTTCAGAGGCAGATGATTCAAAACCCAATATCCCATAAATGAACACAATAATGTGCTCAATACAACCAGTCTCGAAGTAAGTTTTGTACTAAAAAGAGGTTGAATAGCGTTTTTGTAAGCAAATAAAATCAAGATAAAAACCAGCAGAATAACATCTTTCGTAAAGGATTGCCATGGAGTTAACTTCAATGCATCACCAAAACAACCACAGTCTGTAACCTTATTGAAATAGGCAGAGTAGAAGGTAAGGAATGTAAAAAATACAATCATTAACAATAGGCTCCAAATAGTGAATTTAGATTTGAAACCTACAAGTAACATGAATCCTAAAACAGTTTCAAATATGACAATAAAAATAGCAATAGCTAAGGAAAACGGAATAAAAAATGGCAATTTCAAAACGGTTTCTCCAAAATATTCAGCAAGTTTATAGGAAAAACCAACAGGGTCGTTTAGTTTAATTAAACCTGAAATAATAAAGAGTATTCCAACAAAAATTCTTGAAAATTGAACAATCAAATTTTTCATGCTTGTCTAGTTATAAAACGTAAATATAAATAAGATTATTTAAAAAAAATAGCTGTAAATTATTTATTTGATGAAAAACCCATCAAAATAAGTGCAAAAACAGAATAATTAATCATGTCTTGATAGTTGGCATCAATACCTTCAGAGACTATTGTTTTTCCTTTATTGTTCTCTATCTGTTTGACACGTAGCAACTTCTGTAAAATCAAATCCGTTAGAGAGCTCACGCGCATGTCACGCCAAGCTTCTCCATAATCGTGATTTTTAGCTTCCATCAACTCTTTGGTAATTTTGATTTTTTCATCGTAAAGTGCAGTAGCCTTAGATACGTCCAAATCAGGTTGGTCAACAACACCCAGTTCAAGTTGTATTAAAGCCATAATTGAATAATTGATGATTCCAATAAACTCACCAGTTTCATCTTCATCAACTTTCCGAATAGCGTTTTCTTGTAAACTTCTGATTCTTTGTGCTTTTAAAAAAATTTGATCGGTCAGAGAAGGCAGTCTCAAAATGCGCCAAGCACTTCCGTAATCCGACATTTTATTGATAAAAAGTTTGCGACAAATTGCAATTACCGCATCATATTCTTGTGAAGTATTCTTCATTATTGATGTATATTTGTATTCAAATTTTTTTGTTTCGCACGATTTAACCTTCAGGCTTCGGGTCAAAAATAGTACATTTTTTTGAATAGAGAATAGGAGAGTACAAAACACTAAAAATCAAATTTTAAAATTCAGTCAATGACCATAAATTGCAGAGGAAACCTTATCGATTTAGCTACGCCAAAAATAATGGGGATTTTAAATGTTACTCCCAATTCTTTTTATGATGGAGGGAAGTACAGTAACGAAACAGAAATCCTCTACCAAGTAGAAGTCATGCTAGATGAAGGTGCTACATTCATTGATATTGGAGCCTATTCAAGCAAATCCAATGCTGAATTTGTTTCAGAACAAGAAGAATTGCAAAGAATTGTACCTGTTGTCAATCTAATACTAAAACATTTTCCAGAAACAATACTTTCTATTGATACTTTCAGAAGCGAAGTGGCAAAAGTGTGTATTGAAAATGGAGCTGCGCTAATCAATGATATCTCAGCCGGGGGCTTGGATGAAAGAATGATGGAAATCGTTTCTCAGTATCAACTGCCTTATGTCATGATGCACATGCGAGGCAATCCGCAAACGATGCAAAGTCTAACCCAATACGATAATATTGTCAAAGAAATACTTTTGTATTTTTCTAAAAAAATAGCCCAAGCAAGAAGTTTTGGAATTAATGATTTGATACTAGACCCAGGTTTTGGTTTTGCAAAAACGACAGACCAAAATTATGAAGTACTGCAAAAATTAGAGTTATTTCAAATGTTAGAATTGCCAATTCTGGCTGGAATATCTCGAAAATCAATGATTTATAAAGTATTGAATACCAATTCACAAGAAGCTTTAAACGGAACTACTTTTTTAAATACGATTGCGTTGACCAAAGGCGCAGGAATTCTTAGAGTGCATGATGTGAAAGAAGCTATGGAATGTGTTACGTTATTCAATAAACTAAATTCAAAGGAATGAAATATCTAAGCATTTCCGTTTTATTAGTAGTATTTTCATGCGCAAATAAAGAAACCGTTGCATTACCAAAATCAGATACAACTGTTGTCAAAAATGTTGAGGATCACTCGCCAATTTATATTTTTTTTAAAGTTAACGGAAAAGACACCCTTGCTGATGTAAATAGAAAAAACAGTATCATTTCCACCAATTGGATTTTTACTATTGACAAACGTTTACCACTTCGGTTGGTAATTCCTGAGGTAATCAAATTGCAAGAAAAGAAGCGCAACGAAAAAGCACACCAAAATGAGGCGGCCCAAAATTATTATTCCTATGCCGATAGTGTTGGTAAGAACCTAGCTTTTTTACCTTTCACAAAAGTGTTTTACAAAATGGAGAAACCAAAAAGAACTGAAGTTATTTTCTTTGATAAAAACAATCAAATTTGGGTCAATAACTTGATGATAAAGAAAGATAAATTGAAAAATTTTCTAGAGGAACTCGCAAATAAAAATACAACAAACTATAGTTTTAGTTTTTCTGCGGATTTAAGTTATGAGTGTTACGTTCAAGATAAAATTTTCCTTCTCAATTCAGACATTAAAAGTCAAGTGTACGAAGAATACATGTATTGAAAGTTCTTACTGCAAACTGACCACTGTCCACTGACCACTTTCTACTGATGATGATACGGTTCATTCTTTAAAATCGTAAAACCACGATACAACTGTTCGATAAAAAACAAACGCACCATTTGATGGGAGAAGGTCATTTGCGAGAGCGAAATTTTCCCTTGTGCCTTAGCATAAACGGTTTCCGAAAAGCCATAGGGTCCTCCAATGACAAAGACCAAGGTTTTAATTCCTGAGTTCATTTTCTTTTGCAGTTCCTCTGAAAAACCTATACTGGAAAAGCTTTTCCCATTCTCGTCCAACAAAATCAGTTGATCTGTTGGTGTGATTTTAGCCAAAATCAATTCACCTTCTTTTTCTTTTTGTTGGCTCTCAGATAGATTTTTTACATTCTTAATATCGGGCAAAATCTCTAAATCAAATTTGATGTAAAATGACAAACGCTTTTGGTATTCCTCAAGTAGCGATTGTAGATTTTTATTGTCGGTTTTTCCAATAGCAAGGAGTTTGATGGTCATTGTTATCTATTTTTGATAGAGCAAATATAAGAAAGTTAGGAAAGTATTATTTCAAGTACGTTTTAATGAGAAAAAGCGTTGAAGTCATTGATTTGAAAATGAAATGGAAACAACTTAAAGATTGTAATTAATCAACTTTATTTTTTGACTCACTTTGTATCGGTTGAAGCTGTGGTAAATGGATATGAAATTTAACTGCCAACAATCGAAAAACAATTACCGTTAGTGCTGCAAGTAGTGTAGTAACATCGGTATAAAAAGTAAAGTAATTACAAATAAAATACACGCCACCACCAGCAACACAAGCTAAGGCATAAATGTCTTTTCTGAAAATTAAAGGCACCTCGTTTAGCAACACATCTCTCACCACACCACCCACTGAACCGGTAATAGTCCCCATAATAATACAAACCCAAAAAGGCAGTCCAGCATCAATACTTTTAGTAATACCCACTATGGTGAATAAACCGAGCCCTATGGTGTCAAATAAAAATAAAGTACTTCCCAATTTAAACAATTTGTCTCCAAACATTAGAATTGCAACAAGCGCAAGTCCAGTTGTTAGAATGTATTTAACATCCAACATCCAAAAAGGTGTAACATCAAGTAGCACATCTCTCAATGTTCCTCCTCCAATTGCAGTTACCAAACCTATGATATAGGCTCCAAACCAGTCAATTTGTTTTCCAGAAGCCATACGAATTCCGCTTACCGCAAAAGCAAATGTCCCTAAAAGGTCTAATAGTATGGTAAAGCTAATGTGCAAAATACTTTTCGTGATTAGTTTTTATGTAATTCATAAAGTTGTACTACATCTGTAAAGATTGATTATATGCCTTTATTATTAGTTTTACGAACTGTGGATAAATAGTATTTTCCAGAGAGTAAAAATAAAAAGGCTGAGTCTTTAAGGCAAAAAAATCAGCCTTGACACTACTGATATATTATTCTGCAGTGGTAGGGTCAATGATTGTTGATACTTGACTGACTGAGTTTGCTGGGAATCCACCCTGTTTTGCATGTTCACGAACAACGTCTTCATTGGGTGCATTATAAATACAATAGATTTTATCCGTTGTCACATAGCTGTGAACCCACTGAATTTGTGGACTTAATTTGTTGAGCACTCCACATGAGGTTTGTGAAATCGACTTCAATTGTTCGGGAGTTAGTTTTCCAGCTCCAGGGATTTCTCTTTCAATTACATACTTTGGCATAATCTTTATCTTTTTGTGTTTTACCTACTCTTGTCGGTTTTCGGTTGCTCCGTTTTTCATAAAAATGAATTGAATTGGGTTCTCAAATAATTGGTAATATCCAAGCACAATAAATATTTTTATGAATATAAAAGTACGACATAAAAAGCATATTCTATCAAACGGTTAATAATACCCATTTTGATTAGAGGAAGTATTAGTCGGAAATCGATTCTGTTGGAAATTTTGTCATATCCATATAGAAAATTTCCCAAGTGTGCCCGTCAAAATCTTCAATGGTTCGTTGTTGCATAAAACCGTAATCTCTCATTTCGCTAGGCTCTATCCCTCCAGCGTTAAGTCCATTAGTCATTAGGGTATTAACCTCATCAACACTTTCAACCGATAAAGAAAAAAGTCCTGCTACTGCATTTTTAGTATCTGCGATTGGTTTGGTGGCAAAGTTTGAAAACTTTTCGTATGTCAAAAGCATTACATAAATGGTTTCGCTCCATACCATGCATTTACCTGCCTCGTCAGAAAATTGAGGATTGTTGGTAAAACCCAATGCCGTGTAAAAATCCATAGATTTTTGGAGCTCTTTTACTGCTAAATTGATGAATAGTTGCTTTGCCATTTTGATGAGTTTAGAGAATTAAAGGGTAAATAGAATTAGGCATCGGGGATATTTGGTTCAACCAAACGTTTTAATTTATCTAAGGACTCTTGCCAGCCTAAATAGCACATTTCGGTAGGAATTACATCTGGGATTCCTTCTTGGGTGGCGAATAATTCGGTTCCACATAGTACTTTTTTAAATTCTATAGTGGTAATCATTTCCCCTAACAGATTGGGGTCGTCAAATTTGTCAGTGTATTTTAGCAATTCATTAGGCACAATTTCTAGATATTCACCACCAAAGGAGTGGCTGCTATCTGTTGTGAAATTGGTAAACGACATTTTGTAGCAACCCCCAATTGTAAAGTCCATAGCATGAACTTTGCCTACAAACCCATAGGGCGGAATCCATGAAGCCAGAGCATCAGGGGTTGTAAATGCTTTGTACACTTTTTCTACAGGTGCTGCAAAAACGCGATGCAGCTTGACGCTATTATTTGCCATGGTGTTTATTTTAAGTATGTAGCAATCGTATTGTGATTGCAACAAATTAGTATTTATTTTATTGTAGTAACGAAGTTAAGAAAAAGAAACAAAAAAATACTCTAGTGAACTAAAAAACAAACCTACTTTAAAAGTCCCGATACTTCGGGATAAAAGAGGCCGTTTAGTATAACAATTTTATCCCGAAGCTTCGGGACAGTTTTTTATTGAGGTTGTGCAATAGTTACGGATATTAGAAGCATTGTTTAACTTATAACCATCTTTTTTCCCTTTCTGTTGCGTCAAGAATATCAATTTTAAAATTGATTTAAATTTTTCTGCAACATCGAAAGCATCATCTTTATCTTGTGTTTTATAAAATGTAATATGTTTATTTCCTTTGTAGAATAAATTTAATAAGATCACATCTGTTTGTGAAGTTGCTTCTGCAGTTATAACTCGTACAGTTTGGCTTTCTCTTGTTTTAAAAACGGAAACATATTCAAATTCTGGACATTGCTTCCATTTTCCAAAATTGAATCCAAATATTGATATTACATTTCGAAATGTATTGGTTTCCAGATTAATTTCAGAACCTTCTGTTGACAATAGGTTTAAACCTATCACAAGAAAAATTGCTCCAAATATGATGTTTGCAAATACAAAAACGTACAAGCCAAATATTGATATAACAAATCCAAGTGCTTTCTTAAACAAAGGAACATCTTTAAGGTAGATAATTGAATTCATATTTTTTGTTTAAAAGTATTGTTTGGTGATATTCCCACTAACGTCAGACTGTGAAAAAACTTCACAGCCTTCCAAACAAATATAGCAAAATGTTTTTAAGAAGTAGTTCTTTTTAGTATGTTTAGTAATGCAATACACACAAGGAATATCCCGACATCAGATGTACTTAGCTAGTTTAGAGGATACCATTAGCAAAGACACCCGGTCTGTAAACAATTGAGGCACTTTCTATCTTAGTAGCGACCACTTTTTCTGGGTTTTCGCTTGGACTACCTTTTACACTAATCTGAAAAGTTCCTAAATGTACCTAAAAAAAGAAAGACTAAACGTTCTGGTTTAGTCTTTCCCTTTTTATTTTTGTTTTCGAGAGTTAAAAAAACAAAAATCAAAGAATAGTTTTTCTATTTTAAAAAAAATGAAACTACTCACTTATAAGTCTTTGATTACAAAAATTTGAGCAGCAATTTTCTTGTAAAATAGATTAAAATTGCACTGATCATTTTCTTGAGGAGTTAAAATAGATTTTACATTTGAACCTTTGGTTGCCGTTTTATTAAGTAAAGAATGTTCCTATTGGTTTTATAATAGGAGGTCGATTCTAATATTAACCGTGGTTGCTACTTTCTAATTTTTCACGATTTTCAGAAAATGATTTTTTCACTTGTTCCTCTTTCTCAATACTGTAAGTAAGATGTGAATTAATACCCTTTGAAAAAGGAGCAAAATGATTTTTTTCTACATTCAAATAATTCTTTTTTTAGGTTACTAATTCAGTGAACAATCTGTTGCCAATCGGTTTTTAAAATAAATTTTAAATTACTGATTAACAACGCTTAAAGTTAAAAAATAATACAATAGGTTGTTTTAAAAAAGGCATTTATTTTTCATTTTTTAACACTCTAAAAGGTTTAGTCAGATAAGGATTACCAAAGCTTTGGTAAATAGAATAGTATAAAAGTAAAAAATGGTTTATTTTTACACTTCAATAATTTAAATCAATTGTAATGAATTGGATTACGGTCAAAGAATATGACGATATCACCTATAAAAAATGCAATGGGGTAGCCCGAATCGCTTTCAATCGCCCTGAGGTGCGCAATGCCTTTCGTCCAAAAACAACTTCCGAATTGTTGGATGCGTTTCATGATGCGCAAGAAGATACCTCCATTGGAGTGGTTTTGCTTTCGGCAGAAGGACCCAGTGCTAAAGATGGTATTTGGTCTTTTTGTAGTGGAGGTGACCAAAAAGCAAGAGGACATCAAGGCTATGTGGGAGAAGATGGGTATCATAGATTGAATATTTTAGATGTTCAACGCTTAATCCGATTTATGCCAAAAGTGGTTATTGCTGTCGTTCCTGGATGGGCTGTTGGTGGCGGACATAGTTTACATGTGGTTTGCGACTTAACATTGGCCAGTAAAGAGCACGCTATTTTCAAACAGACGGATGCTGATGTAACTAGTTTTGATGGTGGGTACGGTTCTGCCTATTTGGCTAAAATGGTAGGGCAGAAGAAAGCAAGAGAAATTTTCTTTTTAGGACGTAATTATTCTGCACAAGACGCTTTAGATATGGGAATGGTAAATGCGGTAATTCCACATGCCGAATTAGAGGCTACTGCATACGAATGGGCACAGGAAATATTGGCTAAATCTCCAACATCTATCAAAATGCTAAAATTTGCTATGAACTTGACAGATGACGGCATGGTGGGACAACAAGTTTTTGCTGGTGAAGCTACACGTTTAGCCTACATGACCGAGGAAGCTAAAGAAGGTCGTAATGCCTTTTTAGAAAAACGAAAACCCAATTTTGGAGATAATAAATGGTTGCCGTAACAAGTATTCAGTGTTCAGTTAGCTTAATAAATAGTAACTAAATTTACAAATAACAGAAAATAAATTAAAAAATGAAACATTGGATTCAAGCCGCCAGATTACGAACATTGCCTTTATCCGTTTCGGGAATTATTGTAGGAAGTATGTATGCATTGGCACATCCAACCGATACTGTACTCACTCCAACCGAAGTTTTTAACTGGAAGATATTTGGATTTGCTATTTTAACAACCTTAGGCTTGCAAGTATTGTCCAATTTTGCCAATGATTACGGTGATGGTGTAAAAGGTACTGATAATAAAGATAGAGTAGGACCTCAACGCGCTATTCAGAGTGGCGTAATTACGCCGCAAGCCATGAAACGGGCTATTATTATTACTTCTGTTCTTACTTTATTTTCTGCAATAGTATTGATTTTTTATGCTTTTAGATACACTAATTTAGGACTTTCTTTGTTTTATTTGGGCTTAGGGATTTTAGCCATTGCCTCGGCGATTAGATATACTGTTGGGAATACCGCTTATGGATATCGTGGGTATGGTGATCTGTTTGTTTTTGTCTTTTTTGGTTTGGTGAGTACGTTAGGCGTTAATTTTTTATATTCCAAACAATTGGATTTCGACCTCTTTTTACCAGCCATAGCTATAGGGTTGTTAAGCGTTGCAGTGCTCAATTTAAATAACATGCGTGATGAAGAATCCGACAGAAAAGTGAATAAAAATACCATTGTGGTGAAAATTGGAGGTGCTAATGCCAAAAAATACCATTACTTTTTGATTATTACGGCTATGATTTTGGTGATATTATTTGCAATTATTGATGACTTTCATTTTGACCAATACTTATTTGTCTTGGCCTATATTCCTTTAATCAAACATCTGATTACAGTATACAAAAATGATAACCCAAAAGCATTAGACCCCGAATTAAAAAAAGTAGCATTAAGTACTTTTGCACTATCTGTCTTATTAGCTTTGTGTATGATTTTCTTTATTTCTGATGTATTAGTCAATAATTCTTAAATTATACTTTATGAAAATTACGTACTACGGACACTCCACTTTTGAGATTAAAGTTAGCGAAAAAACCATCCTTGTAGATCCATTTATTACTGCTAATCCCAAGGCGAGTCACATCAATGTGAACGAATTGAAACCCGACTATATTTTTCTAACGCATGCCCATCAAGATCATACATTGGATGTGGATTATATTTTGCAAAATAATCCTGAGGCCATTGTGGTTTCCAATTGGGAGATAGGGGTGCATTATGAAAATAAAGGCTTTAAAAACCATCGTATGAATCATGGTGGAAGCTGGAAATTTGATTTTGGTAAAGTAAAATATGTAAGTGCAGTTCATTCAAGCTCCTTTGCCGACGGAACTCATGGAGGAAATCCAGGCGGTTTTGTCATAGAAGGTGAACATAAAAACATTTACATTGCTGGTGATACAGCGCTCACTATGGACATGAAGTTGATTCCTTTACGTACCAAACTGGATTTAGCTATTTTACCAATTGGAGACAATTTCACGATGGATGTTGAAGATGCTATTCTAGCCTCTGATTTTATCGAATGCGATAAGATATTAGGATGTCATTATGATACCTTTGGTTTTATTGAAATTAACCATGAAGAAGCCATACGTAAGTTTTTTGATAAAGGAAAAGATTTAATGCTTTTAGAAATAGGTCAAAGTATTGAATTGTAATAACTTATTTATGCTAAATAAACATTGTACTTCAATTGTCTTTTTTTTGTTCACCACCCTTTTATTTGCTCAGCAAAGTGGCTATTGGGATAAAGAGCGTTCTACCATTAGGCAAGAAGTTGTTAAAGCTCGAAACCGAGTAGTCATTGCATCAGAAGATTTGCCAACAGGAACAACCGAAGTGGTTTTCAGGATAACTCTTCTTGATGAAAATCAGCAAATGGCCAACAGCTTGGTCTCAGTACTGAAAGCAATTCCAGATCCTACAGGAATTAGTCAGGGTTCGGCAGGTGCAGTTTTATTATTATCTAAAATTTCAGGAGAAGATAAGTGTAAGTATGCGGTTTTTTCGGATGAATCTCTAGCTTCTATCTACAAGGAAGACGGGAAAACCGAAAAGGCTTGTTACGTGCAAAATAACTCTATAAACAAAGATGCTAAACGACTTTCCATAACAACTTCTTCTTGTTTAAAGTCCAACCGATTGTGGTTTGGTTTTGAAAATAAGAATTGGATTATGAATCAAAAAATTATCCTGGAAGTTGTGCCGTGGGTTGACAATAAACTAAGCAGAGGATGGACTTTAGAGAACAGAAAAGCCATTTTAAATCTTTGTAAGACCACCGATTTGGCGAAGAAAATGCCAAATTCAGACGATTATTGTGTATGTGTTTTAGAAAAAGTACAGAAAGAATATCGTTACCAAGACTATCAGAATTTGTTAGCTGTGGAAAAAACTAAAATAATTAGAGATTTTGGAAACTCCTGTTTCAAAGAAATGGGTGGCTCAAGTAGCGTTTATGCCTCTTTACGAAGTCAAATAAACACTTCATTCGAGCAAGGAAAATATGCTGATGTAATCGAAAAATCGTTGGTGATTATTAGTGCTAATCAAGGAACTGTACTAGATTACAATACACTAGGGAATACGTATCTTTTAACCAAACAATATGGAAAAGCCTTAAAGTATCTTAAAGAAGGCGAGAAATTAGACGATACAGAACTGGCATTAAAATTAAATTTGGCGCATGCTTACTTGATGAACGATAATTACAGTAAAGCAAAGTCCATTTATAAAAAATACCAATCGCAAAATGTCACGGATAGTTTGAGTTGGAAAGACAAAGTAAGTTTGGATTTTGTTGCCTTTCAAAAAGCGGGACTAAAAAGCAATGATTTTGACAGAATTTTAAAGATGTTCAATTGATAACTATTTTTCTTTGAAAGCAACCTACCACAAATACATTTTGAATTTCAAGAAGCCCTCAGGGACATCCCGAGGTGTTATGACCGTGAAGGAAACTTGGTTTATTGTTCTTGAGGAAAATAACAAAAAAGGAGTAGGTGAATGCGGTCTTCTAAGAGGGTTGAGCGCTGATGATAGGTCTGACTATGAAGAAAAATTGCGATGGACTTGTGCGAATATACATTTAGGAAAAGAATTGCTTTGGGAGCACCTAATTGAATTTCCTTCCATTCAATTTGGAATTGAAATGGCTTTCCAATCTTTAGCCAGTGAGAATCCCTTTGTTTTTTTTCCTTCAGATTTTACTTCTGGTAAGAAATCTATAGTTATAAATGGTTTGGTTTGGATGGGAAATGAAGATTTTATGCTGGAGCAAATCAATGAAAAATTGGCTAGTGGTTTTCATTGCATAAAACTCAAAGTTGGTGCTATAGATTTTGAAAAAGAACTCCAATTATTGCGGTATATTCGACAGCATTTTAGTACTGATCAAGTTGAAATTAGAGTGGATGCTAATGGCGCTTTTGATGCAAATGAAGCTTTATATAAAATTAACCAACTATCTGAATTTAAAATACATAGTATAGAACAGCCTATTCAAAAAAATCAAACTGACAGTATGGCAGAATTGTGTAAAAACACACTCATTCCGATTGCATTAGACGAAGAATTAATAGGTGTGTTTTCTGCGAATGAAAAAGAGTTGTTATTGGAAAAAATCAAGCCTCAATACATCATTTTGAAACCTAGTTTTATAGGTGGTTTTCGTGGTACACAAGAATGGATTGATATAGCAAATAAACACAAAATAGGATGGTGGGTTACTTCCGCTTTAGAGAGTAATGTTGGACTTAATGCGATTGCACAATGGACATTTCTTCAAAATAATGCACTGCCACAGGGATTAGGAACGGGAGCTTTATACACAAATAATTTTAGCTGTCCTTTAGAGGTTTCCAATGGTCAATTATGGTATAAAAAAGATAGCGATTGGGATTTTGTTTTGAAATAGAAACTAAATGATTTTTTTCTCAACCTGGTATTTTTCTAAAGCTATTTTAGCTTGTTTTTTGATTTTATCCTGCATCAAGGCAGTCCAACCCAATAAAAATCCTTTTAATCCAAATGCTTGTCGGCTCCATTTCCATAAGTTAAAGACATCTGAATGTCTGTAGATTAAGCCGTCTTTGAACTCAAACGAAGCCTCAATTACATTAACAACTTTGCGTTTGGTTTTACTAAAGTTATAGGTGGCTACCCAAGTTACGGTTCCCTTATTATCCGCTGTATTCAGATTATAAAATTCAATTTTTAAATTACCTTCACTGCGTTCAATCAACATTTTCCACATAGCTACAGTTGAAGTTCTGTTTAAAGTTCCAAACACAGGGTCTTTAAATTGAGCATGCTGATGATAGCAATCTGCCATTTTTTGTGCATCCTGATTTGAAAAAGCGGTATAAAATTGTTCTATTAGGTGCTGATTTTCATTCATACTGCAACAAAATTATCATTAAAAGTATTTTATGATTTTATCGGTATCAACTAAAAATCCCAATTACAGTAATTGGGATTTTTTGGTATTTTGGTTTTTTATATCAATATAAACTTGGATATTTTTTTGGATTTACCTCGCTCATCATGGCGTAGACTTTTTCATAAATATCCTCAACTGAAGGTTTAGAAAAATAATCCCCATCGGTGCCATAAGCAGGTCTATGTGCTTGAGCTGTTAGAGTTTGAGGTTTGCTATCTAAATAATCGTATGCATTTTGATTTTCTAGTATATGTTGCATCATGTAGGCTGTTGCTCCACCTGGTACATCTTCGTCAATAACTAATAATCGATTCGTTTTCATAATACTCTTTACAATATCATGATGAATATCAAAAGGCAGTAACGATTGAACGTCTATGATTTCGCAGTCGATACCAATTTCTAGTAGTTCTTTTGCCGCTTGTTCCACTAAACGCAGGGTAGAACCATAAGAAACTAAGGTTATAGATTCTCCTTCTTTTATGGTTTCCACCACACCAATTGGCGTTTTAAATTCTCCTAAGTTGGTTGGTAATTTTTCTTTGTATCTATAGCCATTAAGACACTCCACAACTAGTGCAGGTTCATCGGCTTCCAGCAAGGTATTGTAGAATCCTGCAGCTTTGGTCATATTTCTAGGAACCAAAACATGAATTCCTCTTAAGGCATTAATAATCATGCCCATAGGAGAACCTGAATGCCAAATACCTTCTAGTCGATGACCTCTTGTGCGAATAATCAATGGAGCTTTTTGTTTTCCGTAAGAACGGTATTGCAGTGTGGCTAGGTCATCACTTAAAATTTGTATAGCATACAGTAAATAATCCAAATATTGGATTTCTGCAATTGGACGCAATCCGCGCATAGCCATTCCTATTCCTTGACCAATTATAGATGCTTCTCGAATGCCAACATCAGTAACTCGAAAGTTTCCGTATTTTTTTTGCATTCCTTCCAGACCTTGGTTTACATCACCAATATTTCCCGCATCTTCACCAAAAATTAAGGTTTGGGGATATTTGTTAAAAATAACATCAAAATTGTCTCTCAAAACCACACGAGCATCAACATCTTCCTTGTTTTCATCATAAGTAGGTAAAACTTCTTTTATGGACAAAACGGAAAAATTAGATTCTGAATATAAATGAGAACTGTATTTTGGTTGAATTTTTTTTATGTAATCTTGTATCCACTTCGAAAGTTCTACTTTACTTTCGTCATTAATAAGCATTCGTAAAACCTTACGAGCTATTATTAAAACATCTTTTCTAAGAGGTTCTTTGTTAGACTCTAAATCAGAGGCATATTTTTGTACAAATACTTTATTAACACTGCTATTAGCGACTTTTTGTATTAGAGCAATCAATTCTGCTTTTTCAGTTTTTATAGGATTCAAGTAGGCTTCCCAAGCTGCTTTTTTTGCTTCTAAAACTTCCTTTTTTGCATTTTTCTCAATTTCATTCAATTCTTCTTCTGTGCCAATATTGTAGGCCATCATCCACAATTTCATTTGTTTGATACAATCAAAATTGCGTTCCCAATCTAAGCGCTCTTCGTTTTTATAGCGTTCATGAGAGCCAGATGTTGAATGTCCTTGTGGTTGAGTGAGTTCAATTACGTGGATTATTACTGGTACATGTTCTTCTCTGGCGATTTGTCCAGCTCTTTCGTAGGTAGCAACTAGTTCAGCATAATCCCAACCTTTAACCTTTATAATTTCAAATCCCTCTTGTTCTTCATTACGTTGAAAACCTGCTAGAATTTCAGATATGCTTTCTTTGGTTGTTTGGTATTTGGCATGAACAGAAATTCCGTATTCGTCATCCCAAACACTCAAAACGATAGGTATTTGCAATACTCCAGCAGCATTCATCGATTCGAAAAATAATCCTTCAGAGGTGCTTGCGTTACCTATTGTGCCCCAAGCTACTTCATTACCATTGTTAGAAAAATTGGTAGCATCAATACCTTCAACATTTTTATATATTTTGGAAGCCTGAGCCAAACCTAATAAACGAGGAATTTGTGCTGCTGTTGGAGAAATATCAGAGCTGGAATTTTTTTGGAGCGTTAAATTTTTCCAAGTTCCGTCTTCGTTTAGACTATGCGTTTGAAAATGTCCACCCATTTGTCGTCCAGCAGACATAGGGTCATAATTGATATCGGCATGAGCGTATAAGCCAGCAAAAAATTCTTGTACAGTCAATTTACCAATAGCCATCATAAAGGTTTGATCTCTGTAGTAACCTGAACGAAAATCTCCAGTTCTAAAGGCTTTAGCCATGGCCAATTGTGGGACTTCTTTTCCGTCACCAAAAATTCCAAATTTTGCCTTACCTGTCAAAACTTCTTTTCTTCCTAAAAGGCTACATTCTCTACTAGTAACGGCAATTTTGTAATCATTTAACACCTCAGTTTTGAAGTCTTCAAAAGTCAATGCCGCATTAGTCTCTGCTTGTATCATAAATTGAAAGTATAGCTTAATGCAACAAATTTAATTAAAAACAAGTGATATTCATATATGCAATGTGAAATATCTATTTAATCATTTCTAGTTTGCTTTTTGGAGCTTTATTTCAATTCTTTTTCATTAATTCGCAATGAATTGATTTTGGGTGTATATCTGTGATAATTTTTTTGAAGTGTTTTTTGCTCAAAAGATTAAAAGTTAAAAAAGCTCCACAAATTCAGTGCTCATTTGTGGAGTTTTTTTTACAAAATCATTACAAAATTTATTATCCTAAAATTATTTTTTGATTACTCGCAAAGATTTTATTTTTTGTCCTTGTGAAACTAAAATATTGTAAACACCTTTGGAATAATTACGACCTATTTCAAGAACATTCAGTTCTGATGCTGAAGCTTTGTAGGCTTCAATTTGACGTCCTATTATATCGTATATTTTCATCTCTAAACTAGCTTCGCTTGAACTTTCGATCTCTAATTTAAATGGACTTGAAAATGGATTTGGATAAGCTTTAACATTAAAAATAGAATCGCTTAGTGTATTGGACATTCTTGCAGATGGAGCATTTGGAGTAGTTATAGTGCACGCCGCCCCCCAATCGGTCCAACCACTCGCTATTTTAGCTTTGACTTTTATTTGATATGCCGTATTATATTGAATATTGTTAAAACTTGTAGGGAATTGTATCGCATAGGGGTTCGGATGACTAGGACTTCTTTCGGGAGTCAAAAAAGTTTGAGTAGCGAATGGAGCTTCTCCTGAAATTTCAAATTGATATTGAGTTGCGGCATAATCATATTCAGCTTGAATCACGTTATACATCACACTCAATGCTACATTACAAAACATATTTACTCTTAATTGGGTATTTACAACTATTGAGTCAGTAATGCTTACAGTACCGCAAGGTCCAGTCAAAGCAAAGGAATAATTGAAATTTCCAATAGGTAATAAATTAGGACCATTAGGATTGTTAATATAATTATTTTTAATTTCTATTTTTTGTAGATTTTCATTAAAACTGCCAACTAAAGGCTCAGGCAAATTAAATACAACATTAGTAACATTTGCAGTATTATAAGTAATCACAAATTGATTACCAAAAGGAAATGTTCTATTGTTATCTGTCGAATTTGCAGTAGGGCTTTGACAAGCAAGTGTTGGAGTACAAATTTTTAAATTTCTGATTTCTGAATCTTCTGTATACAAAGAAAAATCTAACCTCAATAAATCGGTAGGGACATACAAAACTTTACTAATGTAAATTGGTTTATAATAATTTGGATCATTAAAATTATTGTCACGATAGAAATATTTTACCCTCCCATTTTCATATAAAATTTTAAAAATTGTTGATTCATTGTATTCTACTGTTTTTCTTTCATTTACTTGATCTTCACAAACATAAATGTAATTATCTGACTTAGTATATATTCCATGTTTTATACCAGTTGTACCATAATTATCATCAACGGAAGAGCTAGGTGATAATCCCAAGAATAATGTTTTACCTGATTTAACTTGATAAGTTAAATAACTTCCTTCAGTTAGTATGGTTTTACTATTTTTAATACCAGCATTTGTAAAACTATCTACAAATGATTTTTTAATAGTATTAGCTCCTGAAATATCTATACCTGAATATTCTTCTGTATCGAGGTACAAATTATAATCATTACATTGAGTTGAAATTATATTATCACAACTGTTAGGAATTCCATTTTGATTGTCATCTAAAAGATCTTTTCCGTCTCCCACTTGGCATTTATCATCTGAATTGCATACACCGTCGGTATCATCATCACCATCACAACATTTAAAAATTTGAAAATCAATTATTTGAGAATTTTCGTTGTACAAAGAGAAAACAATATCAAACTCATTTACTTCAGAAGAAACATTTCCTGATGGATTCAAAGTGGTACTACCTCTTCTATATATAATTTTAGAGTCTGTTGTAAATTCTATTGAATATACAGGGGGTAATGATAGAAAACTAGTCAAGGGAATCGCATAATTGTTTGTCGTTGAACCATTATTATAGACATGTGCTATATGCTGAGTACCATTAACTCTAGTATAAATTCCATTTACCAAGTTTGTATTATTAAAATCATAGTTATAATTATTAGTTGATGGAGTTAAACTCACATAGATGTTACTTGCATTAACTTTATATTGAATTTTTTCACCTTTTCGAAGTTTTAGGGAACATACACCACCAGAGTTATACCATTTATTAATATTTATTGTAGAAGTTTTAATAATTGTCTTTGATATATCTGTGCTAGTATTTGAAACATCCGCTCCAATAAGATTAACCAACGTATAAGGTCTAGGGGATGGAATGCAAGTTTGAGCATAAACTGAATTAATAGATAACACTACCGACATACTCAAAAATAAAAAAATTAATAACGGTTTTGAGGTTTTGTTTTTCATACTGTAATTATTTAAATTGGTTATATTATTGTTTAATAAATGGTTTTGAAAAGAGTCTGACTAATGCTATTTTGTTCTTAGCATTTAAATAAAATAATATTAAATTTTGCTAGTTGTACATCATAAATTTTGTATTTTGAGTTATTTATAAAATTAGTTAACATTTTATTAAGATAAGTCATCACAAAATGAATATTTTTTTTCTATTTTTGATATAAAACCATCTGATTATGAATAAGGCCATTGGTAATAAGTTAAAACAATTGCGAAAATCAAATGGTTTTACTCTTGATGAAATTGCAGAACGATTAAATATATCAACTTCAACATACTCAAGAATGGAAAAAGGAGAAACCGCCACATGGACTTCTAAGATTGATAAAATATGTAGTATTTATAAAATTGAAGAAGAAGAATTAATTCTTCCTTTGGAAAAATATATAATTATAAGTGAAAATCAAAAGAGAAATATAATAAGTAATACTGTAGTTAACCAGCTTTCAGAAAAAGTAATAGAATTATATGAAAGAATGATAGTAGAAAAAGATAAGAAGATTGAAGAATTAGAGAAAAAAAAGAAGCGTTGAATTTTAATTCATAACAATTATTCTTTTTCAATTGTTTAAAACCACTTCCTTGTAAAAAGATTCATTAACGTTTTTGGACTTAATGTGATGACAAACCGAATCTTTTCGGAATAATTATTTTGAGATATTTCCCAACCCAAATTGGAATACACAGGAAAATAAAGCTCAAAATAGTCGGTTACAAGATTGAGACGAATACCGCTATCATAGATAAATTCGGGGCTGGTATATTTGTTCTTAACCAATCCAAGATCACCATAAATTTCAATCCAATTCCAAACATTAAAACTCATATTTGATGTTGTTATCCATTGATTGATTGATGATGTCAATACTTTGGATTTGAATCCTCCTTCAGCAAGAATAAATTGTTGACTGAACAATCCCGATGTTTCCGATCGACCAAATAAATTGTGTTCAAAGAGGTAGTCATTTGGTTGAAAAACACCAAAATTATAGGAATTTGTTTTATTATCATTGTATGTGAATGCTCCTGCATACAATCGCAAATTAATTTGACGATTGCTATTGAACAATTTTCGGTATTGAACTTCTCCAGCTACTTTACCAAAACCGCTAGAGAATTGAATATCGGAATTAAAATTCACATGATTGGTTACTTCTGTTTTGGTATTGAAATATTTGAAATTGAATACAGAATAATTTTCATTTGTATCATTAATAATTTTTGAAGGTTCTTTTTCAACAATATTATATCTAAAAATAATGGCCTGTTTTCTATTGTCTCTAAAATTAGATTCTCTAATATTCATAATAACGGCAGGGTTTATTTTCAAATAGGCTGCATCCTGAGCATAATGAAAATAAGAACCGTTCATGGTATATCTTACATTATATAACCTACTTTCTCTGTAATTTTGATTGATACCGAAAGAGAAATTTCCTATCATCATATTTGTTTTTGGTGAGTAGGAAGGGTTAACGTCAAATGTAAATGGTTTATCTAAAATAGTTTTGTTATGAAATCTAATTCCTGGACTTACACCATCATAAAGATTATAAGCTAGCATAGGAACATATAAAATTTGATTGTAATAGGGATCTTCTAAATCCTTCATGAAGGCAAACTTTATGGGTCTGTTAGTAGGAGAGAAGCCTTTTAAAGATTTCCAGTTGTTTCTCAAATTGTATTCTGGCACTTCGTTTTTATAGTTAAGAACTATTTTATCAGCATTTTTTCGCTCTAAGGTAAAAGTGCTGTCATTTTGGATGTCATCGTACCATTTTTTAAAAATAATTTCATTTTTCTTTACTCCATACACGGGTATTGGAACGATTGTTCCTGTTTTATTTTTTATGGTAAAGGAAACGCTGTCTTTTGTTTTGGAAAAGTCACTAAACTTGTAGTCAATAATCGCTCGGGAATCGATGATGGTATTAAAAAACCAATTGATATTTTTATCGGCATTTTTTTTGAGTAATTCTTCAAATAAGGCTCTTGATGTCTGTTTTTGCTTGTTGATAGCATAGAATTGCTTGATAGTGGCGGGAACAATGTCATTTTCTAAATAGTTATCTAAGTATTCAAAACTTAGTCCCGCTCGATATTTTGAGGCAATTTTTTCATTAAAACGAATCAGTTTTTCTTTGGATTCACTCAATGGCTGATCTAAATTTTTTCTCGCCATGAGCATATAGTAGTAACTGTATTGCTCGTTAAAATCAAGATTAATAAGATTGTAACTTTTTAGTAATTTCATCTTAGACAAATTTCCCATCATCTTGGCTTCAGGATGATTTTTCTCAATGTATTGCATCATGATGTAGACTTGAAATCCATCAAAAATCCAATTATCCTTGCGAATATCTATGTTTAAGGTATTCCTAAGATAATTGTTGAGATAGGTTTTTAAAAATTTAAGTTCGTACAAAAATTCGTCTGAAAATGGACTTATAAATGAAGGTAATTGATTTAATCCATAGAATGGATTTCTCTCATAATCTACTTGTGAAACACTAATTTTTTTATGAGGATATTCACCCAGCTCTGCGTTCACAAAATTGACTATTCTATCAATAACGATGGCTTTATGAATGTTATCTAGTTTATTTTCTCTTAAATTGGTTATAACCTCAACAGAATTGTTTTTAAAACTATAAAAGCTTGAAACGGGCTCAAGAAATAGACTGAAATCGAGTCTGTTTTTTCCAAAAAAATGATATTTAGTATTTTCTTTTGTTCTTGTTTTCGCTATCTCATCCAAATCTGAAGTCAATTCGAAATTGAGAGGAATTTTGACTTCGATATCATAATCGGAAAGTCCGTTAGCAATATCATCAAGATTCGCATTGCTGTATTTTACAAATGAATGATTTTCGTATCGGGATGGTGTTAGAAAACAATTCTTGAAATTGATATTGCCATAATTGCCATATCCGTATTTGGTAAACTCATCGCTTGGGAGCTTAATGGTGTAGGTGAGGTATAATCGTATTTTTTCATTGGGAGCCAATTTTTCGTTGAGTTTTAATTCAATTAGATCTACTGCTTCATCTCTATTCCAAACAAGAAATGATTTATTCTCATCAAAAATGGAAATGTTTTTCGTAAATCCTTTGGCCTTATCATTTGCTAGATAAAAACTGCGGCTAAATTCATCAGAGAACCTTTTTGCTAATAATGAATTTTCCGAAGAATAGGAGTTATTCCAATCGTTTAAAATAATGGTCGATAAAGTATCAGTAGATTGATTATAGTATGTTAATTCTTGAAAAACAGAAGCTGTTTTGTCCTGAACATTTATCCCAACAGCCATTTTTGAGTAATGTTGAGCGTGTGCAGAAAAGGTGAATACTAGTAGTATGCAAATTAGTTTATTCAAGGGGTAGTTTTGGGTTTGAAAAAGGCATTGAAAACAATTTTTGTAAATTCTATCGCACCATCTCTATTCATGTGTCCACAGCTAGCAAAATATTTATCATCAGTAACTGCATTTTCAAAGTTATGAATTTCTGGGTAAACAGACTTGATATGATTGAAATAATCTCTGTTAATGGTATTCATGCACATTGGAGTTGTCATTGCAATTAAATTGATGTTGTTTTTTTTACAAATTGCCTTAATTTCTTCATAGGCTTTATTTCTTTTTGGGTAATATTTAGACAAATCTGCAGGAATCAAGTGCTTTTGATTTTTAATCAAAGGATAAAAGCCATCGTTATCTAAAGCATTTGTTTTTTTATGTATAGCAGCATTAAAAGCTTCTTTAAATCCGATTCTAGCATCATAATTCATGTATCTGTAAAACGGAATGTAGAGCAATTTGTTATATTCCGGAATGGTTTTATAATGGTCGCGAATGGTTTTAGAAAAATGCAAATAGGGCATAAACAAAGACCGTATCGCTTCTGAATGATCATTCGTATTGATATTTAAATCGACTTGAAGAATGAGATTCTTGATTTTGTAATTCCGTTCTACCATTAGTTTTAGCATCAAAGCCGACTCATCCAATCGGGAACGAGTAATACCAAAATTGAAGGTTTTGTATCCTTGAGTATTAAAAATTTCAGGAACAAAATGATTGTTAACTCTTGAAGAACCCAGAAAAACCACATCATAATTTTTATCTTTAGAATTGTACAAAAAATCTATTTTACTTCTTGAATTGGAATTTAAATAAATCGCAGTATAGATTACATCTAGCATCACCATTGTCAGTAAAAGAATGGCTAAAGTTTTGGTAATAAATAGTAAAAACTGTTTCATTAAAACTGAAAATAAATAAATTCTTTGTAATCTGAAAAGACACCTAAAGCCAAAATTGCTGCCAGACATAGACTCAATTTAACCCAACTGTATTTTCCTGAAATGGGTTCAATTTTAGTTCGATTATTCCACTCTACAATTACAAATAGTAACACCAAGGGAAGTAAATCATAGTTGTAGCGTTCAATGCTAAAATATTGTTTGCTAAAATTTAAATCCTCAAACATTCTTTGAATATAGGCAAAAGCATCGTGAATGGTTTTTGCTCTGAAAAATATCCAAGCAAAGCAAGTAATCAAAAATGTTAGTAGAATATTGAATATGTTTTTTGCTGATTCTAAATCTAATCCTATTGAAATATCGTCAAGGTTTTTTCTATTCCGTTTTAATAATAAAAGAGGAATAAAATACAAGGCATTAATAAAACCCCAAAAAATGTATGTCCAACTTGCTCCGTGCCAAAAACCACTTACTAAGAAAATGATAAAAGTATTTCTAACCTGAAACCATTTAGAACCTTTGCTTCCTCCCAGAGGAATGTATAAATAATCCCGAAACCAGGTGGTAAGCGAAATGTGCCATCTTCGCCAAAACTCAGCGATATCTCTAGAAAAATAAGGATAATTGAAGTTTTTTAATAGGTCAATTCCAAATAGTTTTGAAGTTCCAAGTGCAATATCGGAATAACCCGAAAAATCCCCATAAATTTGAAAAGCAAAATAAATTGCGCCCAAAAACAAGGAGAAAGAATTCATTGTTGGGTAATGATTGAAAACTTCGTTGGCATAATTAGCACAAGAATCTGCAATCACTACTTTTTTTACTAGACCCCAAAAAATCTGGTAAATCCCTTCTTTGGCTTTTTCAAAATTAAATTCTCTTTTGACTTTTAATTGAGGTAAAAGATGTGTCGCACGCTCTATAGGTCCAGCAACCAAAAGGGGAAAATAACTCACGAATAAGGAATAATCAACGAAATTCTTTTCGGATTGTATTCGTTTATAATAGATGTCAATAATATATGACAAGCCATGAAACGTATAGAATGAAATCCCAACAGGAAGAATCAATTGAAGTAAAATGGGACTAGAATGTAGTCCAAATGAATTCAATAGCTCTGAAAAGGAACTTGCAAAAAAGTTGTAATATTTAAAAATTCCTAGAAAGCCTAGGTTGATAAAAATGCTTAACCAAAGCCAAAATTTTCTTGAAGATGGATTTTCATTTTTTTCGATTTTCAAGGCTCCATAATAACACAATACGGTAGAGAAAATCAACAGAAACAAAAATCGCCAATCCCAGCAGGAGTAGAAGTAATAACTAGCGAGAATCAATACACCATTTTGTGCCGATCTTGATTTGTTACATACAAACCAATACAACACAAAAACAATTGGAAGAAAAATAGCGAAATGTATGGAATTGAAAAACATATATTAAAAATAAACAAAAATCAAATTCCACCCAAGCCAAAGACGAATTAAGCGTAGCTAAATTCCAATCAATTAAAAGTATTGGGATTTGGAATCTAAAATGTTGAATTCTTTCTAGAAATTAGGACTTAGATTGTATTTTTTATAGAAATTATCCAGTGTTTCTAGTACCTCGTCAGCAGAGTCAACAACTTTAAATAAATTTAAATCTTCTGCATTTACTGTTCTTTCTTGCTCGACTAAAACTGCTTTAATCCAATCGATTAATCCAGCCCAAAAACTTGAACCCACAAGAATGATTGGAAACTTACCAATTTTTTTAGTTTGGATTAAAGTTAACGCTTCAAACATTTCGTCTAAAGTTCCGAAACCTCCAGGCATAACCACAAAACCTTGAGAATATTTCACGAAAATTACTTTACGAACAAAGAAATAATCAAAATTCAGGTTTTTATCTTTATCAATGTACGGATTAAAATGTTGCTCGAATGGCAATTCAATATTCAAACCAACAGAAGTCCCACCACCATTGTGAGCTCCTTTATTTCCTGCTTCCATTATACCAGGTCCTCCACCAGTGATTACGCCATATCCAGCTTTACTGATTTTGTAAGCAATTTTTTCGGCTAATTTATAGTATTCGTGCTCAGGCTTAATTCGAGCTGAACCAAAAATAGTTACGCAGGGTCCGATTCGTGCCATGGTCTCATAACCATTAACAAACTCAGACATAATTTTAAAAATTGCCCAACTGTCATTCGTTCTAATTTCGTTCCAAGTTTTTTGTTTCAACTTGTCTTGAATGACTTTTTCCTCATCATTATCAAAATCTTGTAATTTCATATTTTTAATTCATTTTTCAATTAAATTTTTTATAAACAGTATATAAATTCATAAAAAAAGCCCGCTAAAGTAATTCTTTTTTCAAAAACTGAGCAGTGTATCCTTTTTTATTTTTTACAATTTCTTCAGGTGTGCCCTGAGCAACGACTTGTCCGCCACCTTTACCACCCTCTGGACCAATGTCTATGATGTAATCAGCCAATTTAATTACGTCTAAATTATGCTCTATAATTAGAATAGTATTGCCCTTGTCAACTAATTTATTTATTACATCCATTAAAACTCTAATATCTTCAAAATGCAATCCAGTTGTGGGCTCATCCAGAATATACAATGTATTTCCAGTATCTTTTTTAGACAATTCACCGGCTAATTTAATACGTTGGGCTTCACCACCCGAAAGTGTTGTGCTTTGTTGACCTAGAGTGATATAACCCAATCCAACATCTTGAATGGTCTTTACTTTTCGGTAAATTTTCGGAATGTTTTCAAAGAAAGGAACTGCTTCATCAACGGTCATATTTAACACATCTGAAATGGATTTTCCTTTGTAACGAATCTCTAATGTTTCTCTGTTAAAACGTTTGCCCTGACAGGTTTCACATTCTACATATACATCTGGTAAAAAATTCATTTCAATAGTTCGAACTCCAGCACCCTCGCAGGTTTCACATCGACCACCTTTTACATTAAAACTGAAACGTCCCGCTTTGTATCCCCTAATCATACTTTCTGAAGTCATTGTAAATAGATTTCTAATTTCTGTAAAAACTTCGGTGTAGGTTGCAGGATTAGAACGAGGCGTTCTGCCAATAGGGCTTTGGTCAATATCGATAACCTTGTCAATATGTTCTAATCCTTCAATTTTTTTATACGGTTGTGGTTTCTTTACTCCGTTAAAATAAAATTCATTTAAAATAGGGTAGAGTGTTTCATTGATTAAAGTAGATTTTCCGCTCCCAGAAACTCCTGTAACGCATATCATTTTTCCCAAAGGCAATTCTATAGAAACATTTTTGAGATTATTTCCCGTAGCTCCAATTAATTTTAGAAATTTTCCATTTCCTGGGCGTCGTTTTTTAGGAATCTCAATTTTCATCTCTCCATTCAAATACATGGCTGTCGTTGTATGATCTTTCAAAATTTCATCAGGTGTTCCCTTGCTGATAATCTCCCCGCCATATTTTCCAGCTTTTGGACCTATGTCAATAACATAATCGGCTCGCTCAATCATGTCTTTATCGTGTTCCACCACAATCACAGAATTTCCAATATCTCGTAGTTGTTCCAAAGAATGAATCAATTTTTCATTATCCCGTTGATGCAATCCAATACTGGGCTCATCTAAAATGTATAAAACCCCAACCAATTGAGAACCAATTTGAGTAGCCAACCGAATGCGTTGCGCCTCACCACCAGAAAGCGATTTTGAACTTCGGCTAAGAGCCAAATAATTCAATCCTACATTCATCAAAAAATTCAATCGGTCTTTAATCTCTTTAATTATTTCAGAAGCTATAATATTTTGTTTATTAGATAAATATGAATTTATATTTCCGAACCAATTGGTCAAGTCTGAAATGTCTAAATCGCATAACTCTGAAATATTTTTTCCATTAATTTTAAAAAATAGGGCTTCTTTTTTTAATCGAGAACCTTCGCAAACAGGACATTTTACTTCGTCCATAAATTCTTTTGCCCAACGTTTTATGGTAGCCGAACCGCTTTCGTCGTGTTGATTTTTTATGAAATGCGAAATTCCTTCAAATTCAATTTTATATTCTTTAGTAATGCCTAATGTTTTAGATTCTACCGAGAATTTTTCTTTGCCGCCATTCAGTATCATTTCCATGGCTTCCTCAGAAATGGTCTCAATAGCATCTGTTAATTTAAAATTATATTTTTCCCCAATAATCTCTAATTGTTTAAAAATCCAAGACGATTTATATTCGCCCAATGGAGCAAAACCTCCATTTTTAATTGATAAATTTGGGTTAGGAATTATCTTTTTTAAATTAATTTCATTTATTGTACCAAGTCCATTACAATGCTCGCAAGCTCCTTTTGGGGAATTGAACGAAAACAGGTTGGGTTCTGGATTTTGATAGGAGATTCCCGTTGTAGGACACATCAAATTTCTACTAAAAAAGCGAATTTTTTCTGAATCTTGATCAAGTACCATTAAAACATTTTCGCCATGATACATAGCTGTTTTGATACTTTCATTTAATCGTTTTTCATTCTCTGCGGAATCTTCAATTACCATTCTATCAATAACAATTTCAATATCATGAGTTTTGTATCGATCCAATTTCATTCCAGGAGTAATGTCTTTTATTTCTCCATTTATTCTAACTTTCAAAAAACCTTGCTTGGCAATTTGTTGGAATAATTCTCCATAATGTCCTTTTCTAGCTCTAATTACTGGAGCTAAAATATTGATTCGCTTTCCTTTAAAATCATTTGTGATTAGTTCCTTAATTTGTTCGTCACTATACGAAACCATTTTTTCACCCGTGTTATAGCTGTAGGCGTCAGCAGCTCGAGCAAAAAGCAATCGAAGAAAATCATAAATTTCAGTAATGGTACCCACTGTAGATCGGGGGCTTTTACTTGTTGTTTTTTGTTCAATAGCAATTACTGGCGACAGTCCATCAATTTTATCAACATCAGGACGTTCTAATCCGCCTAAGAACTGTCTGGCATAGGCCGAGAAGGTTTCTACATAACGACGTTGTCCTTCGGCATAAATGGTATCAAAAGCCAAAGAAGACTTTCCTGAACCCGAAAGTCCAGTAATGACTACCAATTTCTCTCTTGGAATGGAAACATCGATGTTTTTAAGATTGTGAACTCGCGCTCCTAATACTTCAATAGTATTGTCGTTTTCTAGCATAATTTTTGGCAAAATGCAAAGGTATCATTTTGGTTTATTCTTTTGATACAACGGTTGAGAAGATTTTGTTAAATGGAAAATAAGAAATCGACAACTCAAGTTATCGTTTTCTTTTTCGATTAAGGATGTAGTTTTCTACTGCCTCTCTGGTTGTTAACCAGTTTCGGCCTTCTTTGTAGGCGTCTATTTTACCTTGTCTGGCGAGTAAACTAATGTATTCCTGACCATAGGCCATATTGGGTTCGCTAACTAAATTAGATATTTCAATATATTCTTTATCATTATCTGGTAAAGCATTAATATAAATATTTAAAGTTCTCTCTAAGGCTTGTGACATCAATAAGGTTAATTTTTGATAGTTACCATTATTGGCCTGATTTAAGGCTTCGTAATATTTTTTTCTGTCATTTTTTAAAATTATTGCAGGCGGGAAACCACAACGCATCAAGAGTAAATTCATAGCCAATCGAACTGTTCTTCCATTGCCATCAAAAAAAGGATGAATCCAAACCAATTTGTGATGAAATACAGTAGCCAGTTCAATTGTATTCAGCGATAGCGGATTAGTATTTACAAAATGAATTAAATCATCTAATAAATTCGAAACCTTACTGGCGTTTGGTGGTGTAAAATTTGCGCCAGAAATACGAACTCCACCATTGCGAATTCGACCTGCAAAATCATCTTCGATGGAACGTAAAACTAATCTATGAAGCTCAAGAATATCAATTGAACGCAATATGTATTTATCATTAACTATAGAGTACAAATAGTCAATTGCTTTATCGTGGTTATGCGTTTCAAAATGTTCTCTGAGCGATTTACCTTTAATAGTTATTCCTTCTTGAATAACCATTTGAGTTTCTCGAAGACTTAAAGTATTTCCTTCTATACTATTAGAGTTATACGTCCATTCTATGGATAAACTTTCTTTGATTTTTTGTAAAGCAATAGTAGGCAAAGGTCTGCTGGATTGCAAAATTTGCTTTTTTTCAAACAATCTATCAAAGGTTGTTTGCATCTCTGCTCGATAATCTAAATTAATTTCCCACATAACCCCACAAAGATACAAAAAATATCGGTAATATTAAAAAAAATACTTATCCGATAATAAATTAATCTATTGTCATTGATTTTAATCGGCTTCGATATTCTTCAAGAGCAATTGATTTGGAGATAAATCCAAAATATTTTCCGTTTTTGAGTACTGGTAAGAACGCTACTTTTGAAGTTTCAAATTTGTTCATTACCGTTTCCATACTATCTGAGGGATAGATAATTTCTTTTGGGGCACTCATGACTTCTTTTATAGAGGTATATTTTACTTTAAAAGTACTGAATATAATTTCTCGAATGTCATTAAAATGTATCACTCCCAGCAATTCTTTATCAGAATTAACGACTGCAAATACAACTTGGTTGGAATGTGAAATTAGATCAACTAATTTTTCTAAATTTTCATCAGCTGTAACAGTCAAATAGTCGGTTTGAATTATTTTTTCAGTATCAATTGTCGATAAAATATTCGTGTCTTTATTGCTGGTAAAAGCATTTCCTTTTCGAGCTAAATTTTTTACATCCAATGAATGTTTTTCAAAGCGTTTTGAAATTGCAAAACTTATTGAAGATACAATCATCAAGGGAATCATTAAGTCGTAGCCTCCAGTAATTTCTGCAATAAGAAATATCGCTGTTAGTGGAGCATGAAATAAGCCGCTCAGGATTCCTGCCATACCTACCATGGTAAAATTACTTACAGGTAGTTTTACTATTCCTATTAGACCTAAAAGCTTAGAGAAGAAAAAACCAACATAAGAGCCAAGGAATAGAGAAGGAGCAAAGTTACCTCCATTACCTCCGCTACCAATTGTAATTCCAGTAGCAAAAGCTTTAATCAATACCGCAGAGCCCACAAAAAGAAGTAAAGCCCAATTGTTGTTTCTAAAACTACTGAATAAAGTATTCTCTAATAATTGACCCGGATCGCTCTCGGATAATATTTTTATGCTTTCATAACCTTCTCCAAAAAGAGTTGGAAAAATAAAAATCAATACCGCTAATATAGAAGCACCAAACAGCCCTTTTTTGTATGGAGACATTCGCAATCTTGAAAAAAGATGCTCTACTCTTTGAAAATTTCTAGAATAGTAAACTGAAATAAAACCAGTACATAAACCTAATATAACGTAATATGGGATATTATGATAATTAAAACTTTGCTGCTGTTTAAATGACAAAAGTATCGTCTCATCCAATGCGATTGCAGAAACTAAAGCACCAGTGGCAGCTGCAATCATTATAGGTGTAAATGCAGAAATACTCACATCAACCAACAAGACTTCTATGGCAAATAGAACACCAGCAATGGGTGCATTAAAAGCGGCTGCAATTCCTGCTGCAACCCCACAACCAATGAGAAGTGTACGGTCTTTGTATCGCAATTTATATTTTTGAGCATAATTGGAACCAAATGCAGCACCAGTAATTACAATGGGACTTTCTAAACCAGCAGAGCCTCCTAAACCTACCGTTAGCGAGCTAGTTACAATCTGAGCGTACATCTGTTTTTTAGGAATAATACTTGCTTTTTTAGCAACAGCATATAGAATCTGGGAAGTCCCTTTTTCGATGGTGCCACCTAATACTTTTTTTACAACAAAAACGGTGAGTAAAATTCCCAGTATGGGTAAGATACTATCAATAAAATTCAAATTCAAGATTTTATTAATACGTATGGCAAAAGCGTAAACCCAGTGTGCGAAAGTTTTTAAAACTATTACAGCTATGGCGACAGAAATACCAACCAAAACACTAGACAAGAATATAAATTGCTTGTTAGTGAGCTTACTTTGGCCCCAAACAATAAGTTCTTCTAATTTGTAAAATAATTTTTTAAACATGGGTTTTCTGTGAAAGGGGCAAATTTACCACTAATTTAGCTCTAAGATAAATTTTTCATAGCTTCTTTTCTGCTCAATGCTTTTAATTTTGATTGTCCAACAAAAGCTTTCACTGCTTCAGGATTTGTTTTACCAAATTCTCTCAAAGCCCACCCAATCGCTTTTTGAATAAAAAACGCATTGGATTGTGAATGTTTACTGCATTCCCTGAATAGAATAGTTTGATTTGTTTTTTGTTTATAGCCCAATTGAAACAAAATAGCACTTCTATTTAACCACATATTTTCAGAATTTGAAAATTGCTTAATGACAGTTTCGGTTTCATCGGGAAACTCTAGTAAATATTGACCTAATACAAACTTAGAAATAGTGTCCACACTGTCCCACCAGGAATTGGTTACCAATAGTTTTTCAATGAGATGAATATCCTCTCTTGTATATTTATTTTTTAGCGTTTGAATTAAAATTTCTATGGCACAATAATGAAATTCCCGCTCTTTTTTTAGATATAATTCCGCTGCAATTGTCCTTGAATTAGCTACTATTTCCTCTTTGTTTTTCTTGAAAATAGCTTTAAAAATAGCTCTCCTTTCCTCTGTTTTGATACCGAAAAAAGGGAAATGATTCTTCATATACTTTTCCATAGGAATAGCATCACCATTATTTCTCCTTTCATCAAATGCTGTTTCTAGTTCAGTAATAAAACCCATATTTACTTTTTTTTAATATCCAACGGCCTTATCATCACCTCGATAATCTGCTCCGCCTTCTAAATTGTTATCAGGTAAGACGAATATCGCATCAACTTTTCCAATAACAGGAGTGGTCTTTAGATTGATTGAATAGCCTTTTTTACTTAAATTGGAAATAACCTCTTCTGAAAATCCTTTTGGGTCGAGAATAACTTCATCAGGTAACCATTGATGATGAAATCGAGGAGCATTCACAGTCTCTTGCATACTCATTTTGTATTCGTAAACATTTAGAATCGTTTGTAAAACTGAAGTAATAATTGTAGAACCTCCCGGAGTGCCGAGTACCATAGAGAGTTTGCCGTTTTTTTCAATGATGGTCGGAGTCATAGAGCTCAACATTCTTTTTTCTGGTGCAATACTATTCGCTTCTGCGCCAACTAAACCATAGGAATTTGCTGCACCTGGTTTAGCACTAAAGTCATCCATTTGATTATTGAAAAAAAAGCCTAATTCGTCACAATATAATTTGGAACCATACGCTCCATTTAAAGTTGTGGTGGCTGAAACCGAGTTTCCTTCAGTGTCAATTATGGAATAATGTGTGGTTTCGTTACTTTCTGAAATGGTGATGTTACCGTGTGAAACTTCTGAAGAAGGTGTCGCTTTATTCCAATCAAAAGATTTCATTCTATTTTTTAAATAACGTCTGTTAAGTATTTTATTTTGAGGAATTTTAATGAAATCAGGGTCACCAAGAAAATAATTCCTATCAGCATAAGCCCTGCGTTCCGCTTCCGTGATAATTTGTATTGATTTTTCAGAATTATGCCCGAATTTTGAAAGTGAATAAGGCTCAATCATTTTCATTATTTGCCCTAAAGTAATTCCTCCACTAGATGGTGGAGACATGGAAATAACTTTTAAATCTTTGTATGCAAAAGTGATGGGAGTTCTCCATTTGGCTTCGTATTTTGACAAATCGTCCAAGGAGATAATGCCTCCATTTTTTTGTATAAATGCAACCATTTTTTCTGCTGTTTCTCCTTTATAAAATTCATCCTTACCCTTTTGCATGATTCGGGTTAATGTTGCTGCTAATGCCGGATATTTTATAGTATCTCCAGTCTTATATGGATGCGCTAGAAGCGTTTCTTTTCCACTAATTCTAATGATATCGACATAGTAAGTTTGCAATTGTTTTTCTTGTTTAGGGGTTACAATAATCCCTTTTTTAGCCAAATCAATCACGGGCTTCATAATTTCTTCAATGGAAAGTTTTCCGAATTTTTCATGAACAGCAAAAATTCCAGCAATAGTCCCAGGAACGCCAATGGCCAATGCGCCGTTTACGCTTAAATTAGGAATTATAGTCCCATTTTTATCCAGATACATGTCTTTTGAAGCTAACAAAGGGGCTTTTTCTCGGTAGTCTAAAGCTCCTATTTCGCCATTTGCTTTTCTGTACACCATAAAACCACCACCACCAATATTGCCTGCATAGGGGTAAGCAACTGCCAATGCTAATTCTGTTGCCACCATAGCATCAAAGGCGTTGCCTCCTTGTTTCATAATACTAACACCAATTTGTGATGCTTCCTCTCGAGCAGAAACGACCATCGCTTTTGAAGCAATGAGTCCAGTTTGAGCCACTATTTTAGCAGAAAGTAAACAAAGTAAAATAGAAAAAAGCAACATTCTTTTTCTCATAGTGAAAGTAATTTTTCTGAACAATAAGCCCTCAATTCTTCAAAAAACAAAGTAAATTCTTCTTCAAATTCAGTATAAAACAACTTTAAATCTTCAATTGAAAAACGCATGTTGGAGTTGTTTTTTATTCGATGATCCATTTGGGTTAGAATACGTTCTATACCAGTTACCGTTTCATAGCTTACCAACCAATTGTATTGCATCATATAAGGCAGCATTCCTTTGGTTTTATCCGTTAGCATTTCATGATTATCTTGTAAGGATTGATAAAAATTTTCAGCAAAAGAGACCAAGTCTTCCGATGTATAGCGCGTCCAATTTTTAGCCAGAAAATGGTCGTAAAACACATCTACAATAACCCCTGAATAGTGATGAAACTTTCCATGTAAACGTTTTGTACTTTCTCTAAAAATAGGGTGAGCATCGGTGAAGGTATCAATAGCGCGATGCAAGACGATGCCTTTTTGAACATCAGGAGGAAAACGTTCAAAATGCTTACCACGAATCCCATCGGCCATGAAATTGCCAATTTTAATCAAACTATTGTCTCCCGAAAGATAGATGTGTGCTAGAAAGTTCATTCGTCTACTATAACAATTTTAATTTTCAAAAGACTTTTATTATCCTTCAATTATTATATTTGTCAGCAAGTTAAACTTTATAATTCAAAATTTAAAATAAATACCAATGACTTTAATAAAATCAATATCAGGAATTCGAGGAACTATAGGCGGGAAAGTAGGCGATAATCTTACTCCTGTTGATGCTGTAAAATTCGCTTCGGCCTATGGAACATTTTTAAAAAACAGTAGAGATTCTTCCTCACGTCAGAATGACAAATTAAAGGTTGTTATAGGTCGCGACGCTCGTATTTCTGGCCCCATGATACATAATTTGGTAGTAAATACCTTGATTGGTTTAGGAATCGATGTTATTGATTTAGGGCTTTCTACGACGCCAACTGTAGAAGTGGCTGTTCCTCTAGAAAAAGCCGACGGTGGAATTATCCTAACCGCCTCTCACAATCCGAAACAATGGAATGCCTTGAAATTATTGAACGAAAAAGGTGAATTTTTAAGCGGAGCCGAAGGAGAAAAAATTCTTGAAATTGCCGAAGCCGAAGCCTTTGATTTTTCTGATGTGGATAGCCTTGGAACCGTTACTGTAAACGATGCTTACATGGACATTCATATTGATGAAGTATTGGAATTACCTCTAGTAGATGCCGATTTGGTAAAAACCAAAAAGTTCAAAGTGGTGGTAGATGCCGTAAATTCATCGGGAGGGATTATTATTCCAAACCTGCTGGAGCAAATGGGAGTAGAGGTGGTTAAACTGTACTGTGAACCCAATGGTCATTTTCCTCACAATCCAGAACCTTTAAAAGAACATCTTGGAGATATCTGCCAATTAGTTATCGATGAAAAAGCCGATTTCGGGATTGTGGTAGACCCTGATGTAGATAGATTGGCTTTTATTTCAAATGATGGAGAAATGTTTGGAGAAGAATATACGCTTGTGGCTTGTGCCGATTATGTATTGAGCAAAACTCCAGGAAACACGGTGTCTAATATGAGTTCATCACGTGCGTTGCGCGATATAACCAACAAATACCACGGAAAGTACGAGGCGAGTGCAGTAGGCGAGGTGAACGTGGTAGAATTGATGAAGAAAAATAATGCCATTATTGGGGGTGAAGGAAACGGCGGAATCATTTATCCAGAGTTGCATTACGGACGCGATAGCTTGGTGGGTGTGGCTTTGTTCTTAACCTATTTAGCCAATCAAGACAAAACAGTTGCCGAATTACGAGCCAGTTACCCACAATATTACATGAGCAAAAACAAAATCGAATTGACGCCTCAAATTGATGTAGATGCGATTCTTGTTGCCATGACCGAGAAATATAAAAATGAAAACATCACGACCATTGACGGTGTAAAAATTGACTTTGCCGAAAACTGGGTGCATTTGCGTAAATCCAATACGGAACCTATTATTAGAATTTATACCGAAGCCGCTACCCAACAACTAGCCGATGACTTGGCAATTAGAATTATAAATGAGATTAAGGTTATAGCTGGGATTTAATTATATGTAAATTATAACTAATTTACAACTCTTTAGTAAAAGTGCCGGGACTAACTTCTTTAAATCCTAATTTTTTAAGGTATTTGAAATAGTTTTGATTATTGCCTTTGGCAACCACACTGGTATATCCAGCGTCGATAAATTTTTGTTTGAGTTTGAAGTATACGTATTTCCCGTTTTTAAAATCTTTGTATTCCGGCAATACATAATCTAAACCCACATGAAGCACCGTTTCGTTTTCGCGATGTGCTAAAAACATTCCAGCTACAGCTGTATTTCGCAATATAAAGAAGCTGACGGTATTTCTATCGGGATTGTATTGGAATCCAGGTAGTATTTTTTGAATTCGAGCATCATGAAATTTTAAAAATAATTTGAGGTATTCACTTTCAGAATTTATTTCTAGTATTTCAAATGTCTCTTTTTTGGAATAAATGTTTATCAAATAGTAAACATCTACCAACACAATTATTCCGTTAAGAATACCAACAGGGTAGGCGTGAATCAAAAAGCCATAAGTAGAAAACAGTAGTGCCCCTCCCAGATTAATCCATCTAAACTTGATAATTGAATTCATCATCATGGATACCATTATCATTACGGATGCAACATAGCCCATCCATTGTAAAAAGTCGATTTGCATAACACTTAATATTTTTAGTAAAGATATTGAATTACCAAAGCTGGTGAACTTCTGTTTTTATATACTGCTCATAAACAGCATTCATGGCAGTTATTTTTTCTGGTGTTAGCTCAGGCATCCCATAAAGTGAAAGGTTTGACATTACATGACTCGCTTTTGATGATCCCGGAATAATACAACTTATTTCGTGATGGGATAAAATCCATTGAAGGGCGAATGGTGCTAGATTCGTTGCTTCAGGAAAAATCTCTTTTAATGCTTGAACAGCTTTTAGTCCCAAGTCGTAATTAATACCCGAAAAGGTTTCACCTTTGTCAAATGCAGCACCATCACGATTAAAGTTGCGATGGTCCTGGTCTCCAAAATTAGTTTTGGAATCAAATAATCCAGTCAATAATCCGCTGGCTAAAGGGACTCTCGCAATAATTCCAATGTCTTTCTTTTGTGCCTCCGAAAAAAACAATTCCGATGGACGTTGGCGAAAAAGATTAAAAATTATTTGAACGGATGTAACATTAGAAAATTCAATCGCTTTTATAGCTTCTTCAACTTTTTCTACACTGACTCCTAAATTTAAAATTTTACCTTGTTCTTTCAATCTATCAAATAATTCGAAAATTTCGGGTCTGTAAAATACTTGATTGGGTGGACAATGCAATTGAATGAGATCCAATGTTTCTAATCCCATTCTTTTGAGGCTATCTTCTACAAATTTTTGAAGTGCTTTGGGCTGATATCCTTCATTCACATGCGGATTTATGTGTCGACCACACTTAGTAGCTACATATATTCTTTCGGAACGGGAGCGAACAACTCGACCTACTGCAGTTTCACTGAGTCCGTTTTCATAAACATCGGCTGTATCAATAAAATTTACACCGTTGTCTATAGCGGTATGAAGTAGTTCATCGGCTGTTTTATCATTAAATGGTGATCCCCATTTTCCGCCAACCTGCCAAGTACCAAGTGCTATTTCAGAAATATTGAAATTTGTTTTTCCAAGTTTACGATAGTTCATTTTGTTTTTTTATAATTTATAAAAAGGGTACTAGAAATGTTATGAACATTTAATTTTTTTCAAGCCATTGAGATATTCATGGTTACATTGAGTGAAATGCAAAGCTTGATTATTTTAGAGACTTAAAACAGGTGTAAATTTATTTTAATTGTTTTAACCTACAAACAAAAATCAATAGAACCAATTTTATTTTTTTACAAAAATTAGTCAAATAAATCAGAAGACAGATACCTATCTCCACGATCACAAATAATAGCTACTATAACTCCAGATTCTATTTGGTTAGCTATTTTGAGCGCCGCAGCAACCGAACCTCCGCTGCTCATTCCTGCAAAAACGCCCTCCTCACGTGCTAATCGTTTAGTCATTTCACGCGCCTCTTGTTCGCTAACTTCTATTATGGTGTCTACTTTTGAAGCGTCGAAGATTTTAGGTAAATATTCTTGAGGCCATTTTCGTATTCCCGGAATTTGTGAACCATCACTAGGCTGTGCTCCAATGATTTGAATGTTTGGATTTTTTTCTTTTAGATAGGTTGATGTACCCATAATGGTTCCTGTAGTTCCCATTGCGGAGACAAAATGAGTCACACTACCTTCAGTATCGTTCCATATTTCAGGACCTGTAGTTTTGTAATGTGCTTTCCAGTTATCGTCGTTAGAAAATTGATTTAACATGAGATAACCGCCTTCTGCCACTTTTTTATCTGCATAATCTCTAGAACCAATAATTCCTTCTTTTGCAGGTGTCAAAATTACTGTTGCTCCATAGGCTTGCATCGTTTGTGTTCGCTCTTTCGTGGCATCCTCAGGAAGTACTAGTTCAATTTCTATATTGAATAATTTAGCAATCATGGCTAGAGCAATACCTGTGTTACCACTAGTAGCCTCGATTAGTTTATCTCCTTTTTTAATGTCTCCTCTTTCTATTGCTGACGCAATCATATTATAAGCAGCACGATCTTTAACACTGCCTCCAGGATTATTCCCTTCAAGTTTCAATAAAAGTTTTACATTTTTATTTCTTAATAGGGTAGTTGTTTCCATCAAAGGAGTGTTTCCTACCAAGTCTAATAATCTCTTAGGCTTCATTCGCTTTTTATAATTCTTTTATTTTTACTTCTGTAATGGTAGTATTGGTTACAACTGAATTTGAAGGAATGGATTTTGTAATCCAAGTATTACCACCTATGATGCTATTTTTACCAATGGTTGTTCCTCCTCCTAATATGGTTGCATTAGCATAGATACACACATTTTTTTCAACAGTTGGATGTCTCTTGGAGTTTTTCATGTCCTTATTAACACTCAATGCTCCAAGAGTAACGCCTTGGTATATTTTTACATTCTTTTCTATAACGGTTGTTTCCCCTATTACGATTCCAGTTGCATGATCAATAAAAAAAGGTGAAGCAATAGTCGCTCCAGCATGAATATCGGTACCTGTTATTCGATGAGCATATTCACTCATTATTCTCGAAAATAACAGTAAATCAAGCAAATAGAGTTCATGACTTAATCTATAAATTGCAATAGCATAAAAACCAGGATAAGCCAAATAAATCTCCTCAATAGTATTTGATGCAGGATCATTTTCTAAGATATAGGCTGCGTCTTGATTTAATTTTTCGAGTACAATTGGTAATTTCTCAAGAAATTTTTCCCAAACTGAATCACAAAGTTCATTTGTTTTTTTGCAAGCTATTGAAGCTATTTCTTTGAATTGTTTTTCGATTTCGTCAATGCTTTTGTCTAAAGGAGCATTGGAATCAAACAAGGTATAGAATAATTTTTCTGTAAAAGTCTCTGTTTTTGTTTTAATACCATAATTCAGACAAGAGTGATTCTTTAATGAATTGATGCTATTGATAATCTGGTTTTTTGACACAATTGTAAAATTGATTGTTAATAGAATGGGATAAAAGTAAGACGTTTTTTAGTAACTATCTATACTTAATAAAATTATATCAATTGTATGATAAAAAGATTTTGAAAATAAACGTTATCGTTTATCGGAATGGAATCTAGTATTTTATATCGAAGCTTCCTTCAGAAACTAAAATCGATTCGGATTTAAAATTTAAAAGTCTACCTGAAAAAGTTCCTTTTAAATTATTTTCAGAATTCTCTGTTACGTCAATACTGAATTTGTCTCTATCGAATCTTCTTACGTATTGATAATCAGTTCCAACATCGTCAGGGTCACTTGGGTCAATATCACCAGTATAAGCAAAATAATAGCAAGTTTCAGTTCCTATTTCTTTGTCTGCTAGTCGGATTATAATTCTTTTAGTTGCATCATTACTGATTGTTAAAGTAGCTACCAAGTCAGTGTACGGAGGATTTCCGTTGGTTGGAACAATATTTTCTTTTTCAATCTTAACTGTATCAAAATAAAGAGGGACTCCATTGATATTAGCTCTCAAAGCAATAACTTTTGTGTCTGCAGGATTATTACCTGAATCACAAGAAAAGAAAACAACAGAAAATATAACTATAAAAAAAGCTATTATTTTTTTCATTTTTATTTTATTTGGTAAACAATATCAAAACTTCCTCCGGTAATTACAACTGAACCAGTTCCTTCATATTCGGCAACTGTACCAACAATTGTCCCTCTAAGTTTGTTGGCAATATTTTCAGTAACATCAACTACTAATGAGCTATTATCTCTCGGATTAATAATATAATAGGTATCTCCATCAACATACTGGAATTCAAAGCATGGCTCAGTTCCTGTTGCTAAATATTCCATTTCTAAAATAATTTTTTTAGAAGGATCTCCACTTTTTGTTGCTGTCACTTGAATATCAGAATATCCGTCATCAGGATAATCTGTTTTTTCAATATTAAAGGTATCAAAAACAATTTCAGTACCATTTATAGTGGCTTTTAAAAAATTAGTAGATTGAGAATCGTCATTATCTTTAGAATCGCAAGATGATAAAAAGGCGAATACAAATAGGGTAAATAATACAAATATCTTTTTCATTATAAATCTTTTTTTACAAATTTATATAAAGTTACAAATATAAATGAGTAGAATTTCTTTAAGTTATCTACATTTTATTAAGAATTACTAATATGAAATAAAAATAAACTATAAATTGAATAAGTCCCATTTTTGTAACATGAATATTCAAAATAATTATGTTTGATTCTCAAAATAAAGAGTTATTTGAATATAAATCTTAGATAATATTCATTAATTTTGAAAAAAAAAGATGATTTCTCTCTACAAGTAGGAATTGTAACTATAAATTTTTAAAATAATTACAATGTCAGTAATCGAAAAAGCAAAGTCGCAGGTTTTAATTGATTTGGAAGATAAATATGGTGCTCACAATTACAATCCTTTACCTGTAGTTTTGAGTAGGGGTGAAGGAGTTTATGTGTGGGATGTTGATGGAAAAAAATATTATGATTTCTTGTCAGCCTATTCGGCAGTAAATCAAGGTCATTGCCATCCGAAGATAGTTGATGCAATGGTAAAACAAGCACAGACACTAACGCTCACTTCTCGAGCTTTTTATAACAATCAATTAGGACCTTATGAAGCCTATATGGCTAACTATTTTGGTTTTGATAAAGTTTTGCCCATGAACACTGGAGCAGAAGCTGTTGAAACTGCATTAAAATTAGCACGTAAATGGGCTTATGAAGTAAAAGGAATAGCCGAACAAGAGGCAAAAATTATTGTTTGTGATGGAAATTTTCATGGTAGAACAACTACTATTATTTCATTTTCTAATGATGAGAATGCTCGCAAAAATTTTGGTCCCTACACAGAAGGTTTTATAAAAATCCCTTATAATTCTATCGAAGCTCTGGAAAAAGTTCTAGAATCTACAACTAATATTGCAGGATTTTTGGTTGAGCCTATACAAGGAGAAGCTGGAGTTTATACACCAGAGGATGATTATATGATGTTAGCTAAAGAATTATGTAACAAACACAATGTGTTGTTTATAGCTGATGAAATTCAAACTGGAATTGCTCGCACAGGTTCATTATTGGCAGTTTGTGGTAATTGTACCTGTGAAAATCATTGTGAGAGACAGGCCAATTTTTATGCAACTCCTGACATTCTAATCCTTGGCAAGGCTTTATCTGGTGGAGCTTATCCTGTTTCAGCAGTTTTGGCAAATAATTCAATTATGAATGTAATCAAACCAGGTCAGCATGGATCTACCTTTGGTGGAAATCCTGTCGCTGCAGCAGTTGCTATGGCTGCATTAGAGGTTGTTAAAGAGGAACGTTTAGCGCAAAATGCTCAATCACTTGGAAAATTGTTTAGAAGCAAATTAAATGAATACATAAAAACGAGCTCAATTGCAAGTTTAGTTAGAGGAAGAGGATTACTTAATGCAGTTGTTATTAATGATACTGAAGAAAGCGATACAGCTTGGAAAATATGTTTAGCTTTACGAGATAATGGTCTTTTAGCAAAACCTACTCATGGAAACATTATCCGATTTGCTCCTCCATTAGTAATGAATGAAGAGCAATTATTAGATTGTGTTTCTATAATCATAAATACTTTAAAACAATTTGAGATATAGAATTATCTTTCTATGATTAAATCAAGTAAGCAAAAAAATATTTATTTGTTATAACCTTATATTGATATAATAGAAAAATATGGAATAATTTATAAATAAAAAAGCCTCTGATTTCAGAGGCTTTTTTGTAGATAAAGATTTTATTATCTATTAATTATTTAATTTTGAAAGTAACTTTTCGAACTAATCTTCTAGCTTCAGGAGATTTAGGATCTACTGACTTATCAATTCCGCCAGGAATTACATTCAATCTGTATGGATTAATTCCAGATTTAATCAAAATGTCTTTAACGGCATTTGCTCTGTTAGTAGCTAATTTCTCATTGTATTTAGTTCTTCCAATTTCATCAGCATGTCCAACAATATCTACACTAGCTGTAGGATTTGCTCTTAGATAATTTAATACATAACCAATTCCGTCAGATGACATATCTGTTGGTTTTACAACATTAAATTCAAAATAAGCAGCTACATATCCTTCATTGATTAATTTTTTAATTAGTTCAGAATTAGCACCCTCTATAGTATTATTAATTTCAGATTTATCGATGTATGAATTCGCTAAGTATTTCTCCAACTCATCTGGCACACCATTTTTGTTAATATCAATCATTCTACCTTTAGTATCTACCGCAACACCTGCTATAGAATTGTTTTCGATATCTAAATAATCAGGAACACCATCTTTGTCAACATCATTCATCATGGCTTCTAATTCACCTATTTTTTTGTCTAAAGCATCTAATGCCTCCATTTCCTTGCTAGTAATTATAGCCCAATCTCCATGTAAATCATCTTTACCGAATGAATAGGTTAAACCAACAGAAAGATTTGACATTTGTCCAGTTAAATTATAAAGAGCTCTATCTGCTTGAACACCATTCCAAGTGTAATGTTGTCTGAAATTTAAAAACATGCTATAATCAACTATAACTGAAAAATCTTTAAAAACTCTGAATTCAGGAGAGATACCAATAACTACACCACCATCATCCTCAGTATGATTGTACCATGGATTTGAAATATCATATGCTTTTGTAGTCTTATTATATAAGTTTTCATTTTTAGGAGTACGTTGAGACACTTGAAGTCCTCCATGAATCAAGAAATTAAATCTTCCTAATTCTTTTTCAATATTAAAAAGCCTAGCTGAATTTATAACCCCTTGAACACTTATTCTGTATTGTTGCATTTTAAAATCCAAACTTTCTGATCCTTTAGAGTTTTGCATCAAGTCTGAATTAAAATCCAATTTAATTCCAAATTTAGGACTAAACATATAACGAGCACCAACTCCCCAATTATTAAATTTATAAGTACCAAAATAATGCTCAGGATTACTAGAGAAATAACCTTCACTATATGGTTTTATACCCTTACTTTGACCAGCATTTACTTCAACAGTCCATTTATTGTAGGTGTTTTTTACAATTTTGGCATCATTTGCTTCATTTGAAATCTCTTTTTTATCTTTTTCTTGTGCAATACCATTTGTTATTGCTAGTAAGCTAAAAGTTAATAATAATAAACTTTTTTTCATAGTTTGTTTAAATTAGTGCGAATAATGAATTTATAATCTTGACAGATATTTTGCAAATATAAGATTTTAGTTTAAAAATACAATGTTTTTATCAATAACTAGGTATTTTTAAATAATTGATACTGATAAGAATAAATATTGAAGTTAATGCAAAATTAAGTTTTCTTTTTTGCTTTAAAAATGGATTTCAAACATTTGTGTTTAAATAATTTGAATTTACTTGGCATATGTAAAATTTTATTTTTTAAGAAATTTATCTCAAAAAAATCAATAAATTATTGAAAACCATAAAATTGCAAAAAAATAATAAAAAATATAAAGTTGTGTTTACAGAAAAAATTATTTTTTTTCTGAAGGTAATTCAAATATTTCTAAGTCAAAAAACACAACTGAAGCAAATATATGATCGAAAATATCCGACATGATGTATTCGTAATTTTCAAATCGTTTGTCTTTTGTGAAAGCATAAATTTCTAAAGGAATTCCCTGAGCTGTAGGCTGTAATTGTCTGCATAATAGTATCATTTCCTTATTTAGACCAGGATAGTTTTGAAGATACTGAGTTAGATATTTTCTGAATAATCCAAAATTTGTTAGATTTCTTCCGTTCACAGGTAACGATTTGTCAATATTATTATTTGCATTGTATTTGTGAATCTCAGCTTGTCTACTTTCAATATAAGGAGTTATTAATTGAATTTTTTTCATGTTCTCAATCTCTTCATCACTAAGGAATTTAATACTTCTAGCTTTAATGAGAATATGTCTTTTAATTCTTCTTCCATCTGAATTTAGCATTCCTCTCCAATTTCTAAAAGAATCTGAAATCATACTATAGGTAGGGATGGTAGTTGTCGTATTGTCAAAATTTCTAACTTTAACTGTTGCGAGATTAATTTCTATTACATCTCCGTCGGCTCCAAATTTTTCAAAGGTAATCCAATCCCCAATTCTAACCATATCATTCAAAGAAACTTGAACGCTGGCTACAAATCCCAAAATGGTATCTCTAAAAATTAAAATGATTATTGCCGAAACTGCTCCAATTGTTGTAAATAAAGTATTGGGTTTTATTTCAAATAATTCCGAAATCATGACAGTAATACCAATCATCCATAAAATAATCATGATTACTTGAATGTAACTATCTATTGGCTTGTCACTGTATACGGGATTTTGCTTTAAATAATCTCGAAATGCATTAAAAATAGTACGGACAATCCACAGTACTAATAATACAATATAAATTCCAACTAATTTCCCAAAGATAGATTCCCAATACACAAAGTCATTTAAAATTATGGGAACAGATTTATAAATAAATAATAAAGGAATGAGATAAGAGAGGTACTTTGTTGTTTTATTAGTAATTAATAAATCATCAAATTTAGTTTTGGTTTTTTTAGCCACAATTTCCATTAAACTGACTAATATAAATCTAAAGATTATGTATATTAGATATGAAAAAAACCACAACAATATGATGTTAATTATCAGTCCCAAGTAGGAAGCCAATGTATCGTGAAATTCCCATTTTTTAAATAAAGGGTAACACCAACCAAATATCTTTTCTATGAACTTATTCATTGATTATGTATTTTCTTTCTATATAAAAAGTTCCAAACGGCACAATCGAACCCAGTATGACTATAAATAAATCTCTGAGAGACCAATTTTGTTTGTCTTTTATCATAAATGCCAAATAGATGTATGCCATAAAAAGTATACCATGAGTCATACCTATTGGAAATAATAATGATTTATACAAATCGATGTTTGATGGTTTTATAAAAAGCATGTTTATGAGTAACACAATATAAGAAATCCCCTCTGAAATTGCTGTAAATTTGAAAAATTTTGTCATTTTCTTCCATTTATTTGAAGTGCAAAATTAATTATAATCATTGATTAACTTACAACAAAAACATTTTACTTTTATACAAAATTTAATAGATAATGAGTAAACGAGATTTAAAAAAATACCTGAGCATACTTAACAAAGAACAATTAGAGGAGCAAATTATAGACTTATACTCTAAGTTCAGTGACGTGAAGGTATACTATAATTTTGTATTTAATCCAAATGAAGATAAATTGTTTCGTGAGGCCAAACTCAAAATTTCTAATGAATATTTTCCTGTTAGAGGAAAAAAAGCAAAATTAAGACGTTCAACCGCACAAAAGATAATCAAACATTTTATTACACTTGGCGTAGATACTTTCATCATTGCTGATGTAATGCTTTACAACATCGAAATTGCTCAAACCTATTCCTCAAAAAAATACATCAAACAAGAATTATTTTATAAAAGTATGCTCCATTCATTTGAACAATGTATCGAATTCATGATCGAAAAAAATATTTTAAATGATTTCAAAAGTAGAGTAGGGGTTATCGCAAATAAAACAAGAGAACAAAATTGGATAAATCAGTATGAGTTTAATACTATCGTTGAGCGTTTAGAATAGTATTTTTTTTATAAATTTTTTAAAAACCTTTTTTTAGACGTACTTTTGCAAAATTGATAGCATTGGGATGTCTCAAAAAAATTTAGAACTAGAAATAGAAGATAAAAAACAGCTTTATGGTTACCAACAAGGTGATATAAATGCTATTTTTGAGCGTCTAGATAACGCCCCTAGCAATTACCACCTACTATATCAATTGCCTACCGGTGGAGGCAAAACAGTTATTTTCTCTGAAATTGTAAGACGATATTTATCAAAACACGATAAAAAAGTTGTGGTTTTAACGCATCGAATTGAGCTTTGCAAGCAAACTTCTAGGATGCTTAAAACTTTTGAAGTAAAAAATAAAATCATTAACAGTAAGGTAAAAGAACTTCCCGATCAAAATGATTACTCTTGCTTTGTGGCAATGGTAGAGACCTTAAAAAACAGAATTAATGATAAAAAACTGCATCTAGACAATATAGGTTTAGTGATTATAGATGAAGCACATTATAATTCTTTTCGAAAATTATTGAGTTCTTTTAAAAATGCCTTCATTCTCGGTGTTACAGCTACACCTTTGAGTTCCAACATTAAATTGCCAATGAATCAAAATTATGATGAATTAATTGTTGGTGACACCATTGCCTCATTGATTGAAAATGGATTTTTGGCAAAAGCAACAACCTATAGTTATAATGTTGGACTAACTTCTTTAAAAGTAGGAATTAATGGAGATTACACCGTTAAATCGTCTGATGACTTATATTCAAATATGGCAATGCAAGAAAAATTATTGCACGCCTACACTGAAAAATCATTAGGTAAAAAAACCTTAATTTTCAATAACGGAATAAACACCTCTTTATATGTATACGACACTTTTAGAGAGGCTGGCTATCCCATTAGACATTTAGATAATACCAGTAGCCCTGAAGACAGAAGACAAATCTTATCTTGGTTCAAAAAAACTCCCGATGCCATATTAACTTCTGTGGGTATTTTGACAACAGGTTTTGATGAACCTACAGTGGAAAGTATAATTTTAAATAGAGCCACAAAATCATTGACACTGTACTATCAAATGATAGGGCGAGGTTCAAGAAAACTACCCAATAAAGATACATTTACTGTCATTGATTTAGGTAATAATGCTGCTCGATTTGGACTTTGGAGTGAACCTGTAGACTGGCAACATATTTTTAAATCACCTGAATTTTATTTAGAAAATTTACGTGACGATATTGAAATTGAAATGCATTTTAAATATGAAATGCCTCCCGAATTAAGGGCAAAGTTTAGTAAGACGCCTGACGTTAGTTTTGATGTTGATGAAGAGCATAAACTTGCAATTTCCAGAAATCTTCGTTCTAAAGTGGTTGTCGAAAAATCATTGGAGCAACATGCCTCAATGTGTGTAGATAATACCGAGGATTTATATGAAGCTAAACAATTAGCAAAAGAACTTCACGATGATATTGAGTCAAGAATGAAACGGTACTCAAATTGTTTAAGCCATTGCAGCAAAAATTATCGCGAATGGTTGATTGAAGATTACAAATTGAAATTAATTTTACTCATAGGAAAAAAATTCAGAGAAAAACTGTTTTAATTTTTTTCAACTCGATGAAATACATCATTTTACCGATGTACTTTCCCTCTTTTTTTTTTTACCGTTTTTTAGTCTCTCTTTTATCGACACAAATTGTGTATTTCATCGAGATTATCAGTGTTTACAACAGATTTCACGCGCTTTTTTTTTTTATTAAATAAAGACAAAATACCTTTGTAAAAGAATCAGTTGATAAAACGACAATTACAGATGTTTTTGAGGATGATTTTAAGTTAGTTTGAAATTAAAAAAAATAATATTGTTTTTTTTAGAAATGCCACCAGCTAAAAAATAAAATGTTAAACAAACTGGCCCCAAAAAGCCAATTTTAATTGAGTACTTTATGAGAGTTAAAGACAAATACGATGTGATGTTAATATTAGAAGGTACCTATCCTTTTAATGGCGGAGGTGTTTCAACTTGGGCACACATGTTATGCAATAAAGTAAAAAATGTTAATTATACACTGTATTCGATTAATGCCGATTTTGAACAAAAGCCAAAATATGAATTGAGCGAAAATGTAAAAAACGTAATTCAAGTTCCGTTATGGTCTCCACTAGAGCCTCAGGAGTTATTGAGTTACGGAAAAAAATTCTACAAAACAGTAAATAGAAAAGAGCAAAATGACGAAACTGAAATTGTAGAAAAATTTGTTCCAATATTCAAAAGATTACTAAGCAATATTTACGATACCAATGTCCATGCAGAAGAAATTGATGATACCATATTTGACATGTGGCAATTTTTTCAAAAACACGACTACAAAAAAACAATGAAAAGTGTTGCTGTATGGAAAACTTTTTGTGAAACAGTATCAGCAATCATAGCAAAAGACAATCATTATGAAGCGACTTTATATGATTTTACGGTTGGTATGCGTTGGATTTATCGTTTTTTAATACCAATTTCTATTGATGTTCCTAAAGTTGATGTTTCACATTTAACTTTATCAGGTTTCCCAGTTATACCTGCATTAGTTTTAAAATATAAATATGGTACTCCAATTATTGCTACAGAGCATGGAGTATTCATTAGAGAAAGATTAATTGCAATTAATTCATCTGAATATTCATTTTTCTTAAAAAATTTATTGATTAAATTTTCTGAATGTATAACTAAGGTTGTTTACTACAAATCAGATCTTATTTTATCAGTAAACAAGTTTAACATGTCTTGGGAAAAAATGTATGGAGCCAATCCTAACAAAATAGATGTTATTTACAATGGTATTGATGCTGATCTTTTTGTTCCTGGTGCTAAACCTGCACATTTAGAAAATGTCCCAACTGTTGTTGCTGCTGCTAGAATATTTGAATTAAAAGATATTATCACAATGATTAAATCTTGTGAAGTAGCAAAAAGGTCTATTCCAAATGTTAAATATTTGGTTTATGGTGATAATAATGCCGTTCCTGAATATACTCAAGAATGTATGGCGCTTATCGAAAAACTTGGACTTCAAGACAATTTTTCATTAGCAGGTTATCACGACAAACCACATCAACTTTTTTGTGAAGGAGATATTTCAATTTTAACTTCTATTTCTGAAGGATTTCCTTATACCGTTTTAGAGTCAATGAGTTGTGGTATTCCAGTTGTTGCAACTGATGTAGGAGGAGTAACAGAAGCTTTAGACGAAAAATGTGGATTTATTTGTAAACCAAAAGATTTTGAAGCTTTAGGACAAAGTGTTGTTACTTTGTTGCAAGATGAAGCCTTAAGAAAACAAATGGGTGCGAATGCTCGTAAGAAAGTTATTGATAATTTTACGATTGACAAATTCATAAAAGAATATGAAGTTGCATACGAATATATTGTAAACAAAGAAGTTCAAGAACCAATTTACTTAAATACTCAATTACAGCAAGAAGAAGCGATGGAAGCATCATAGAAAGTTTATTTTATTAACCAAAAATAGAACCCCCAATCTACTATGGAAAATCACTACAGAAACATTAAGTCTTTAATAGAAAATACTAAAGACAAAATCGGCAAACCCGTTAGTAGCCAAGTTGTTGCTGCTACAATCGAATCACTTGGTATTCGCGAAAAAGACACCATGACCGATTATGGTTTCCCGTCTATTCAAGAATTAGCAGAATTAGTTTTCTATGAACTGACCACTGATAAATATTATATTGGTGCAAAAAATGCTAAAGAACTTGAAGCAGAAGCTACCCAGCCAAAAACGATTCAAATTTCTGATTATCTAAGGGTAAAAGCTAAAATTTTTGCTCAATATTATTCCCTAGGAATTTTTCATCTACTACCTGTTTTAATACAAATCGCAGCTATTATTTTGTTTGGATATTCATTATGGACTTATGTAGGTTTTAATGAAATTCAATCGACCGCTGTGGTTTTAGGAGTTGTTGTAGGTTTGGTTTCTACTGGAGGATTTGTTCAAGTTATAGGTAGACAAGCTTCTTTTTATTGGAATTATGAGGATTATTTGATGACCAACAAAACAATAAATTATTTGTTAAAGAAAGGCATTCTTTCTATTTTTTTTGTTTTAACTTCTATTTTTCTCATCAATTTATTTTTTCATATTTATCCTTATGAAATCTTATTTGTAGTTTTTGCTTATGCATTTTTCATAGGACTACTATTGCTTGTTTTAGCACCTTTACATACTATCAAACAACGTTGGGTAATTACGTTTTCTATATTCATTGGAACAGCTGTTGCAATTTATTTAAAAGAGACTACGTCTTTGTTAATATTTGCTACACATTGGATAGGAATTGGAATTACAGTTATAATAGCCAAATTATTTCTAGTTGTTTATTTTCATAATTTAACTAAAAATAAAAAATCAATAAGCGGAAATAAGATAAAAGCACCTGTATTGTTGTATCACAATTATCAATTCTTTTTTTATGGTGTATTTATTTATGTTTTTATCTTTATTGATAGAATCATGGCTTGGTCATCAGGAATTAATGGAAATTTACCTTTTTTAGTTTATTTTGAAAAAAATTATGAATTAGGAATGGATTTAGCTATTTTAGTTTTTTTATTATTAGCTGGAGTTTTAGAGTACAGTATAGCATCATTTACAAGATTTATTGATATAGGTCAAAAAATTACGGATCATAAAACCCCTGAAGTGTTTAATAATCAACTTCGTAAAATGTACTGGCAACAAGTACTTATGTTATTTGCAACTAGTGCGCTAGCGTTTGTGTTTATTTATTATATCATAAATGCCCCTTGGGGATTTCAGGGTCAGTTTAAAGAAACATTGGTTCGATTGAGTATTAAAGTTAGTGTTATTGGCGGAATAGGATATGTTTTATTGGCTTGGGGAATGTTGAATTCATTGTATTTATTTACACTAGGTCAAACTTTAAAACCTTTGAAAGCCATAATTTATGCTTGTATAATTAATATATCTTTGGGTTTTGTTTTAAGTCGATTTTTTGCTTATGAGTATAGCGTTGTAGGAATGCTTTGTGGAGCAGCTATCTTTACGATTTTAACTTTAAAAGCAAATATCAATTATTTCAAGAGTTTAGATTATTATTATTATGCAGCGTATTAAGTATCTATTTTTTATTTCCTTTTTATTTTTATTTACTAATTCTGTTCAAAGCGATATGAAAAAAAATACCGTTTTAGTTTGTTATGGAAAAATGAAACCAGAATTGGTAAAAAACTATAAATATGTTATTCTTGAATCTAAACATTATTTACCAAGCAATATTAGAGTATTAAAATCTCAAAACGAGAAAGTATTTGCCTATATTAGCCTAGGCGAGGTAAATAAAAATGCTCCTCACTATTCTATTTTAAAAAATAATACCTTGGGGAAAAACAAAATTTGGGATAGTTATTATCTGGATTTAAACTCAAAAAAGACTATAGAAATTTTAATGATTTTGGTCGATGAACTTTTTGCAAAAGGATATGATGGTTTATTTCTTGATAATTTTGATAACTTTACCATTCATGGACCTCAAAAAGAACAAAAGGCAGCCATAGTTAATTTGTTAAAAATGATAAAAGAAAAATATCCGAATAAATCATTTATTCAAAATGCTGGTTTGGATTTAATTGCTGAAACAACAAACTATGTCGATGCTATTGCGATAGAATCTATTGCAACTGATTATAGTTTTAAACAAAAAAAATACAGCCTTAGAGAGAAATCACAATATGAAACCTTAATGAATCGATTACAGTCAATACATACAACCTACAATGAGCCTATTTTATTAATAGAATATGCCAACACCTCATTGCTAGCAAAGCAGGTTGAAGATCGCATTAAGTACACTGATTTTGAATATTTTATAGGTAATATAGATTTACAGTCTATACCCAATTTTATACACTAAGCCAAATGATAACTTTTTTAACAAGTTCAATACTATTAGGTTTTATAAGACTTTGTCTTATACTACTTTTTTTATTCTACTTGAATAGAAAATTTATCAATGTTAAAAACCATGAAAATTTTTTAGATTTTATTGTAAAAAATTGGTTCCGCTACGGTAGTGTCATGATAATTGTAATTTTTATACTTGTTGAGGTAAATGCCTATAACTTGTTTAATTGTTTTTTTGTTTTTACAATTCTAATGATTGTAGATTTGGTTGGTGTTGAAAATCTCAAAAGACCTCGAGAATACTTTACTAAAAAAATTAAGACATCCCTTCTAAACTTACTTAGAAACATTGAAAATAAAAAATCATTTTGGTTTTGGTTTTCCTTAGATAAAAGTAAAAAGAGTAAAAAGAATGATAATACTTTTTTATTACTATTGACAGCTGTAATAGGAGGTATTACTTTTTTAAGTAGGTACTATTTTATTATTTATGACAATTATTCGCTGTCTGATGCTTGGATATATGATTTATTTAAGGTAATTCAATTTGACAATCAGTTTTGGTTTACCTATGAATTAGCAACAGATGCTGAATTAGCAGTAGTAAATTTTTATGGAAAAATTACTGATGTTAGTCCAACTATTGCTCTACAGGTTATTGCAATTTTAGAGTCAACACTTTTATCAATTATTATTTTTTGGGTTATTCGTAATGTAACTCCATCAAAATTTCTTGCTCCAACAATTGCGGCACTTTTCTTTAGTTTAGTATATGTATTAACTCCTTTAAATGTTTACTTTCTGTTAAAAGGAAACCCAACTTTTCTAGCATTAACCTTTGCCTTACCAGCTTTTGTTTTTTATGTCAACCCTAGTGTCAGTAAATTAGGAAAACTAAGTTATTGGCTTTGTTATCTGTTCCTTTTTATTACGATAGGTCTAACAGATTTATTTACACTTTGTATACTGATTCCTCCTTTCTTAATCATCGGGTTGATATTGACCCAAAAGAAATTTAAAATATACAATTTACTTTGCTTGTTGGCTTATATAATTGCTTTGTTATTACTATTTGCAGTCTATAGCTATGCTTGCTACTATCATAGAGCCAATATTATTGAATATCTTCAAAACAATTTACTTTCGGTAAGTTCATACACTTATGTTCCACAATTAATTTTACCATATAGTGAGATTATTAGATATGCACAATGGAGCACCATAATAAGTGCAGCATTAGTACTGCTTTTAGCTATTTTTAAAAAAGGAAGTTGGAGAGCCTCATTAATTTTTTACCTATACTTTAATTTTCTAATTCTTTTAACTTTTATTAAAAGCGAATGGTTGGATATTGATTTAGTAAATAACTCAATTTCAGTTTTTATACCAATAATTATTGGTCTTAATGCAGCTGTAGTAATTCGAATTTTTAATTTGGTCTTGTACCGATTTGAACGATTTAGTCCAGTTTCTGTTAGCTTGGTTATCGGAGCAATGATTTATGCAGCAGTTTTCTATCAACAAAAAAATATAAATTCGTTAACTGTTTCAGAGCAAACCCCTAAAGACATTTTACATGCTTATGATATGATTTCAAGAACCTTTTTCAAGAATTCATATTGCGTTGTTAATGACCCTGCCACGCAGGTAATTAGTAATAATTCGCATTTTTTTATGAACTATGACTTTTTCATGAAAGACTATCCAAGAATTGATTCTATCAATACTGCTCACAAAAAAGACCCCAATTTTTTAGTTAAGAATCCAGAATATTCTTTATCAAAAAGTGTTTTAGTTTTTGTACTTAAAAAAAGTCATGCGGATGAAAAAAATACTTTTGCTGAAAATAAATACATACAGGATGAATTAGTCAATACAATTAAACTTTTAAGACATCGAAAAAGAACAGTTAAACTTTTTTATGAAACAGAAGTTCTTAAAGTGTATGAAATTGTAAATGAACCTCGAGAAAGTAAAATTTCGGATTTAATTTTTTAGAAATGAAAAAAATAATTCTACATACATATTTACCTTACATATTATCACTAAGCCTTTCGGTTCTATTATTCAGCTGTGAGGGATTAGATGATTGGACTGAATTACAAAGCATTGATTTATTCAATACTAAAAATAATGATCAAGGTCAAAAAGCTCTTAAAAGATATACACTGCCGGGGTTAAGCTCTCAGCCAGTCATAGAATTCATTTATGATCCTAGTGCCAAGTTTAGTGCTTTGTATCACAATGAAATAAAAAAATCATGTGATTATACCAAAATGCCGTTTCATTCCATGTCAATAAGTACTTGGAATAGCTCATTAAAAATAGCTCCAACAACAAGAGTCTTTGTAGTTTATGATACAAAGAAACTCAATGATGCTTCAATACCTGTTTTATTAGATTTTGTTTCCAATGGTGGAACATTATTTATTCCTTTTGCCTGCGAAGACAAAAGAATGTCTTATTTATTAGGTTTTAAACCCGAAGCAGAATATGGAGTAAATACAAATGCAGCAGGGTACCATTTTAGCACACCCATTTTACCTAATTTAAAAAATAAAACCTATTTCTCAAATATAAAATTATACGGATTTTCTGCAGATAATTTTTCTAATAAAATAAAAGTATTAGCCACAGCCGCTAACGATGCTAAGTATCCAACAGTAATTGAAAATCAGATAGGAAATGGCAAAGTAATTTTATACAATACCTCTAGCGATTTTAGTAAAATGGATCGTGGCTTTCTATTTGCTGGAGTTTTAAGAGGATTAGAAGGTATTCCATATCCAATTGCTAATACCGCAACCATCTTTCTAGACGATTTTCCAGCTCCGCAATATGAGATACTTGCCGAACCAATAAAATCAGAAATGAATCTCACAACATCTGATTTTGTCGAAAAAGTATGGTGGCCCGATATGCGAGATTTGGCTAAAGAATTTAAGATTCCTTATGCTGCAATGCTAACATTCGACTACAGAAATAAAATCGTTCCGCCATTTACCTTAGACCAATGGAATTATAAAAAGAGAAAAACAAAAGATAAGGTAGAGCCACTTCCAGATTGGCTAGTAAAAGATGTAGCAAAACACGGACACGAACTTGCATTTCATGGCTATAATCACGTTTCATTATTAAAAAAAGATTGGAAAAACCCAAAATTCATTACAACCTCAATGAATACCGTAAAGAAAAAATGGGAAATTAGCAATTACGGAAATTTACCTGTTACTTATGTTCCTCCATCAAATGATATTGATAGAATGGGGGTGGTAGAATTGAAAAAAGCAATGCCTTCCATAAAATATATGTGCAGTTTGTACATAGGTAATTTAGAAGATGGTGGTAATCGCGAATTTGATTTTGATCCGTTTGAAAAAAAATTATTCGATTATCCTCGAATTTCTAGTGGTTTTTATTTCAAAGAAGAAGAAAAATATACCATTCAATCTATGTATTTATATACTGGAATTTGGACACACTTTGTACATCCTGATGATGTATATCAAATTCCTGATAGATCAGATAAAACTGCTGGAGGATATGGATTAAGAAATAGCTTAAATTATGGATGGAAAAAATCTAAAGGCTCTAATAAAGCTACATTTCCAGAATTTAAAAATTATTTGAAACAATTAACCAATACTTTTCCTCAAATGCGCTTTGTAAACGGTAGTGATGGAGGAGCTATTGTTAATGATTGGAGAGCTTCGAGATACAATCACAATTCAGAACACGGACTGTACACCGTTAAAGAAGTCAATCCAGATGATAATAAACAGTATTGGTTTTTGTATGGAAGTTCAGTAAATACTGACAAAATTGAATTGCAATTAAAAAATCAAAAAGTTTTATTTGCAAAAACTCCATTTATGGACGGATTTTTATATTCTGTTTACAGCACTAAAACAAGTTTAACTTCAGTTGATTTATATTATAAAAAACCTGAAGAAAGAGCAAAAATGATTGCTATAAATAAGTTAGTTAAAGCTGATTATGCAAAATTTAATGTTTTAGTCAAAGATTTTATTAGTGGTGCAACTTGGAACGATGATTTTGATGAAAAATTAAAATTAAAAATGGATGAATTGAAAACAAAATTGTTATCAAGTTCCGTTATAGATTCAGTACTTTGGAATAAATATGCTAAATACATGTCATGGGAAAATAAGGGAGGTGAAGTTTGGAAAATGTATGAAAATTATGTTTCTAAAAATCCAAATTCAAATAATATTATGTATTCTGGAGAATTGGATAGAGTCATAGGATATATGACAGACGAAATGAAAGAAAAATGGATGTCAGAACAAATCAAAATTAATCCTAATGATAAAGAATTACTAAAAAGTTATTATGTTAATTTTGATACTGACGAATATAAAGACAAGATTAAAAATGTATTAAAAACCTTATACACTCTGGAAAATTCGCCAGAAAATTATAAAAACTACATACGTCATCTCTTAAATTATTATCCCGATGAAGCTCTTGTCGAATTAAAGGATAAAAAACCTGATGACAATTTAAAAGAACTTGCAACACCTATAATTTGGTTATTTGCTGATAATGCTGAATATAAAAAGGCTATTGAATGGTCTCCATACAGTAATGAAATTGATTTTGTCACTAAGATGAATTGGTATATCGATTCGGGTAAAACAAAATTATTAGAAGCAGAATACCTAAAGTACATAGCCTCTCATCCGGATGATTATGCTGCTAAGGTTATAATGAGTAATGTATATCACGAGCAAGGACGATTTAAAGAAGCATGGGTGCTTGCAAATTCATTGCCTGAAATGCCCGAAAAGGAAGAATTGAGAAAAACGCTAAATAAAGATGTTGTCTACGAAGAAGATGCATTGCAACAAGATTTAATTGCGAATCATTCAGAGTTGTTTTATCCTAACGTATTAAAAAAATTGATTAAAGAAAGTCGTTTAGCCAAAGGAAATTTTATTGATATAAATAGTTTTGTCGAAACGAATCAAAATGATCCAACAACTATCAAAAATTTGTTGTCCTATCACTTTTATAATAAAAAAGGAAGCTTACATGGTTTATCAGTGAGTTATGACAAATATTATAAACTAGACCTTGGAGGTAAAGAATATGATGAAAATAAGGACAATTCAACAATGGGTCTACAATATAAATATACCTCGGCGATAAAAGATGAAAAACCACAGTATTGGTCAAGTGCTAGGGTAGAAGTAGACAGAAAAACAAATCCCTATTTTCAATTTGGAGCAGGTATTAATCATTCAAAAAACAATAATTATAAATCAGCTGATTTTAACTTGATGCCAGTAGAAACTGCCTCAGGACTTAATCAAAAAATGTATCAAATGAAGCTGAATTTATACAATGAGTTTTATTTATTCAAAAAAATAAATACAACACTTTCTTTTGAAAGTAATTATTATACAAAAGGATTACTATCAAGAGATACCATAACTCCTATAATTAATCCTAACCGTATGATGGCTAGGAAAATCTATACTCAACTTGATAACGGGGATACTGTTATAGAAGAATCAGGAGATGCCATGGATGGAGCACTAACGTTGAGAATGATGTTGAATGACGGTGAAGTCAAAAAATCAAAACTAATTCCTTTCATAGAAAGTCAAGTATCTTATGGTACAAAAGATTTAACAAGTGGATATCCATATTGGATGATTAAAGACCGTTTCTATGGTGGAGCAGGACTGGGTTGGGAATTTGGTACAACAAACTTCCATTCTCGAATTGAAGCAGGATATTTTTTAGATACTTTTAGTGATCATTTTGAAAGATTTTCAGGAATAATTAGCTATCAAATATTTGATTTTACCGCATTAACTCTTAACATGGAGTTATTCAACCAAGACAAATATTATTCGAATTCTTTTCAAATTGGTATAAAACATAACTTGAAAAGAAAGTATAAAAAATAAATCATAAAAAAAGGGCGAACCAATGGTCGCCCTTTTTTTATGATTTATTTAAATTAATGTTTTACAATAATTTTACGAACATCTAAGAATGAATCTTTTGTAAATTCTATAAAATACAATCCATTGCTCAAGCTATTTGTATCGATAATCATTTTGTCTTTATCTAAAATACTAGAAACTTTTACTTTTTGACCTATAGAATTTATCACAGCAACATTATAATCTTGAATATTTTGTAATTCAATAGCTATCTCGTCATTAGCTGGAACAGGATAAATAGTCATATTAAGTTTTGAATGATTTGAAGTTCCTAAAGTAGTACCATTAACCACATTAAGTGTATAATTTAAATCATTATAACCTGTAGTACTATCCCAAACATTTTCGTTAGCAAAACGGATAGCATACTCAGGCTTTTTTGCTAGTGTGCTAGACAAATCAGGCATATGCAAATACATTTTGTAATTACCCGTCGTCAGATTTGTAGGAAGTTGTAAATCTTCTTTAATAGTTAATTCACTTGTTCCCAATAATTTTCTAACATCAACATTCATGAGTATTGGAAAAACCTGATTTGTTGTTGTATTTTTTAATACGAGGTAAGTATTTCTTTCATTGAAAGGTGAAGAAAATCCTGAATTTTTTAAATTAATAGTTACTGGAAGAGTTGTTCCTAAATTTACAGCTTGTGGAAAAGTAGCCGAGGTTAACTCAAATCGATATCCAAGACTCTTCTGAACAGTTTCAAAGCAATTGTCAGTTTCAAAACCATCTATTACTGCTGGATAATAATCGATGTTAAGAAAAGACCAATGAAATTTTGTCATTTCAGCCACAGCTGTTGTACAATCTGTTCTTGGAGAATTTAAAGCACATGTTTCGCCTCCCATAGGAACAAACTTAGTGTCTTGTTCTAAATACGGATATTGAGTAGTCACATTGTCATAGGTTCCAAAATCACTAGAACTTGCTAAAAAACAATCATTATGATGACCTATCCTAGCTAAACTAGACTCAGAAAAAGCTTGAGTATTAGTTAGAGCACTTTTAGAATACAACCCTTGTTTGAAAGTTGGGGTTCTAATCTGTATCATTCTGCTTTTAGGTAATGCACTTAAAATAGCTTCGACAACTTCTTTTCTGTTAGCAATGTTTGTTGCGGTTAAATTTGTTTGGTTGTATCCATAACCTCCAAATTCAGCTTGACTAGTATAATACCATTCTCCCCAAGCGCCTATAAAACCTGCTTGCATAACACTGATAACGTCTTCATTAGCTTGTAATAAAGGCTTTAATTGTTGCAAGTGGGATAATATTGTAGCTTTTGATGCATCTCTTGGAGTTGCATCTTGATCATCAGAATAAGTAAAACGAATTATACATTTTAATCCAGCATTTCTAATAGCATTAAAATCTTTTTGCATGTTGGCTAAATAACCATCCGCTATTGGAGAATTAATATAATCATCAAGAGGAAAAGCTCTATAAATGAGAGTTATACCACTTGTTACTCTGTAATTCGTAAGTGAAGACTGATTCAAAAGCTGATAAGTGCCAGAGTGTGCTGATGTATGCTTATAAAATCCTCTTTCCGGATTAGGAAAATTTAAAGTAGAAGTTTTATAAGTAACATTTGTAGTTTGAGTATTACCAAACTGAAATAGAAGAATTGCAAGAAAAATAAAAAATTTCTTCATAACGTATAGTAGGTTAAGATTTTAAACGTAATTTATTTAGGTGCTTGATTAATGAATTTGGGTTCATCATCACACTTGACAAATTTATAAGATTAAATGTAAATTTTATCGACGAAAATGTTAAAATTCCTTTTTTTATCGATTAAGTGCATTAATATTTATCTTTTATAAAAATTATACTACAAGAATTGACCATGTTGTAAGAATACATCCAAAGAATTACAAGAATAAGTTTTTAACATTTTTTTATAGTTTTGTTGACAACTCAATTATTAATAAGAATTGTTTCACAGTATAGAAATTTTAAATTTGTAAAGAGTGGCAAAAAATTGGTGTTTTAATTTATAAAATGAATTAATAAAAAAGTAAATAAATTGAACTATAATTTATATTATGTAAAATAGAAAAAATATCTTACTTCTACTTCTAACTAAAAAATGTTAATCAAATGCTTATTACTTTTTATAAATAAGCTATTCTATCAACAAATCGTTTACTATTTTTGCATAGTAATCTTAATCCTAAGATTAATAAATTTTTCTTTTACGTAATTAAATTAATTATGAACGCCATCACAGAACGAATTGCTGATTTTTTAAAGGAATATCCACCATTCAATATTCTTTCCTTTCAAGAATTAACATTAGTTGCTTTAAGTATTCGTGTTTTAAATTTAGAAAAAAACAAAACGTTATTTCAAATTGATGATCCTTTGCATGACAGTTTTTATGTAGTTGCATCTGGTGTTATTAATTTATCTGTAATTGCTGATGCTGAGGAAACACTCTTAAATAAATGTATTGAAGGTGATGTTTTTGGTTTACGCCCTTTCTTCGCTAAAAATAATTATATGATGACGGCAAAAGCTAGAGAAGAAAGTATTGTCTATGCTATTCCTATCGCTACTTTCCGTCCATTTGTAGCACAAAATGGAGAAGTTTTGAATTTTCTATTAGAGAGTTTTGCGAGCAATACTGCAAATCCAAATGATCGAGAAAATAAAGGAAAATTACTATCCGATAATGTTGTTTTAGCCTCAAAACCCTCTGAAATTCAATATTTTCAATCATTATCCTATAATCGAACTCCTTTAAAAGTTACCCCTCCATCGCTCATAAAAGATGTCGCTCAACTCATGACGGATAATTTACTTGATAATGCTCTTATCATAGACAAAAATTTTCCTATTGGCATTGTTACCGATACAGATATGCGTTCCAAAATTGCCACAGGAAGGAACTCTATTAACTCTTCGGTTGATAAAATAATGTCTTCGCCTGTAATTACTGTCCCTGAAAATGTTTCACTTGCCGAAGCACAATTATTGTTGTTAAGATACAATGTTAGTCATTTATGCGTTACGCAAGATGGATCAGAAAAATCAGAAATCAAAGGGATAATTTCAGAACATGATTTGGTTGTGGCGCAAGCAAGTAATCCAGGCATTTTAATAAAAGAAATTAAACGATCGCAAGATGCAAAAGATTTGAGGAAAGTTAGAGCTAAGTTGTCCGATTTGATTCAAACTTCCATTGCCAAAAACATTCCTTTATTACATTTAACAAATATTACAGGTGAAATTAATTTAGCGCTAATAAAACGCTCAGTTGAATTAGCTATATTAGATTTAGGGTCTCCTCCTGCTCGATTTGCTTGGTTAAGTATTGGAAGTCAAGGTAGAAAAGAACAATTATTAATTACAGACCAAGACAGTATTTTGGTTTTTGAAGATGTCGCAGCAGATAAATACCGTGATGTTAAAGATTATTTTATAAAACTAGCAAAAAAGACAGTTGAAACATTAGAAAAAGTAGGCTATCAACCCTGTAAAAATGGTCATATTTCAAGTAATTTGCATTGGTGTAAATCACTGACTGACTGGATAAAACAATACAGTAATTGGATAAATACTCCAGGAGAAGTAAGTAATGAAATTAGCAGTATTTTCTTTGATTATGAGATTGCATTTGGTGAGGAAAAAATTGAAGAAGCAATTACAGATACCATCTTCAAAAATGCCCTTAAAAATAAATTGTTTTTTGATTATTTAGGAAATGATGCCCTGAGAAAGCCATCACCTCTTAGTTTCTTCAAAAAATTTAACGTTGAAGAAGATGGTATAAATAAAGATAAATTTGACATCAAATTACGAGCTTTGATGCCTCTTATCGATGGGGCTCGTCTGTTTACAATCAGTCATAATATTAGAGGAATTAATAACACCTATTTACGTTTCAAACAATTAGCTATCGTTGACCCAAAACATTCAGAAATATATTTGAATTGTGCTGATGCTTTTCTCACACTCTCAAAATATAGAACTCTTGAAGGATTGAAAAATGACAATGATGGTCAATACATTAATTTAGACGAGCTATCAAAGGTAGATAAAGAAACTTTAAAGAACGCTTTGGCACCAATGAGAGAATTAGAAGAATTAATAAAAGATACATTTCAATTGACGCAATTTTCATAATTATGTTAGACTGGATAAAAAATATTAATAAGGAATATCCTGAATTTTGGAAAAATTATCTTTCTAAGTTTGAAAAAAAGCCCAATAGATATGTTATTCTTAGTACAGAAACCACAGGACTAAGCCCTGACAAAGATGTCATTCTATCTTTTGGAGCAATTGCTGTAATTAAGGATAGTATTGTTATTGGAGATAGTTTTGAAGTGGTTCTTTTGCAATATAAATTTTTGCATGATAATGGTCTCTCAAATGAATTTATAATCGAGAGTAAACAACCTAAATTGGGAGAACGTGAAGCAATACAAGCATTCATAGAATATATTGGAAATGCTGTTTTGGTAGGTCATCGAATACATTTTGATGTAGATATGATAAATGAGGCTTTAGAACGTATGGATTGCGGTCGACTCAAAAATGAAGCCTTAGATATTGAAATCATGTATCGTAAACTTATGGATATCTCTGATAAACAATTTTCAATAGACGAATTATGTTCGCGATTTAAAGTAGTAAAAAGTGATAGACATTCATCTGCCGAAGATGCTTACACAATTGCATTATTATTTCTAAAATTAAAATCAAGATTAGGAATAACTTTATAGTTGCATTTTTCTTTAATCAAGATTTTGTGAATCGTTTTTTACTTAAATAAGACACAATTTAATGAAAAATCTAACTATCATTTTTTACTTATTAATTCATCAATATGTTTTATCACAAGCGAATAGTTACTATTCTGAAACTTACCGCCCTCAATTTCATTTTACCCCTGAAAAAAATTGGATGAACGATCCTAACGGGATGGTTTATTTTAATGGAAAATACCATTTATTTTATCAATATTTTCCAGATGGAGTTGTTTGGGGACCAATGCATTGGGGTCATGCAGAGAGCGTTGATTTGCTGCATTGGAAACATTTACCTATTGCTTTGTATCCTGATAAATTAGGTTGGATTTTTTCAGGAAGTGCTATAGTTGACAAAGAAAACACAGCTGGATTTGGTAAAAATGCCTTGATAGCAATTTTTACGTATCACAACGATGCAATTTGGAAATCAGGTAAAAAAAACACCGAAAGTCAAGCACTTGCCTATAGTCTAGATGAAGGTAAAACATGGTTAAAATATAAAGGAAATCCTGTTTTGAATAATTCTGGAGAACAAGATTTTAGAGACCCTAAAGTTTTTTGGAATGAATCATCAGCCAGATGGAATATGGTTTTAGCAGCTGGAGACAAAATCAAAATTTTTTCTTCGATGAATTTAAAAAAATGGCAATTTGAAAGTGATTTTAAACCCTTAGATGACGATAAAGATTTAGGTGTCTGGGAATGTCCTGATTTATTGCCTATGAAAGTGGAAAATTCAAATGAAATTAAATGGTTAATGATAGTCAATCATGGCGATAAAGCTCCCAATGGAGGTTCAGGAACACGTTATTTTATCGGAGATTTTGATGGTAAAACATTTAACGCTACACAAAAAGCCATTTGGATGGATTGCGGAACAGATTTTTATGCCGCTGTTACCTACTCTAATACTCCAAACGATAAAAAAATTCTTTTGGGATGGATGAGTAACTGGCAATATGCTACTAAAGTTCCAACAGAAGTTTGGAGAAGTGCTATGACACTACCAAGAGAATTACAATTAGTAAAAGAAAAAAATACGTATCTCGTTACTCAAAAAATAATTCCTGAATTTTCCTCTTTAAAAAAAACTGTTTTTGAATTGAACGAAGTCGCTACACCATTTGTAAATAAATCCGTGGATTTATCCCAAACTGAAATAACATTCAATGCTGGAGATGCCAGAGATATCATTATTTCCATATCTAATTCAAAAGGTGAAATTTTTAATGTTATAGTTTCTGATAATAAGCTAGTTACAGACAGAAGTAATTCAGGTTTAAAAGATTTCAACCCTACTTTTACGGCTAAACCACAAGTAATGTCTTTAAATGATAAAAAAATTGATTCTTTTCAACTCATCATTGACAAATCATCAATAGAAATTTTATTAAATGATGGACAATTTTCTATGACCAATCTCATTTTTCCAACAGAAAATTATTCGACTCTTACTATAATTAGTAAAGAAGATAAACCAATTCGTGATTTAAAAATTAACAGTATTTCACGAGTTTGGAAATAAATAGTATTTATTAGAAAAACGATAGAAGATGAGTGGAAATGTTGTCTGTTTTGGTGAAATATTGTGGGATATTTTGCCCACTGAAAAAATAGCAGGTGGTGCTCCTATGAATGTAGCCATACGTTTGCAATCCTTAGGAGTAAATACTAAGATTATTTCTAAAATAGGCATAGACAAGTCAGGAAATGATTTAGTCACTATATTTAAAAATAAAAATGTAGACACTTCATTACTACAAATTGATGAGACTGTTGCCACAGGTGAAGTTTTGGTTAATTTGGATGAAAAAGGAAATGCTACCTACGATATTGTTTATCCATCAGCTTGGGATAAAATTATGCTTACAGAAGCTAGCAAAAATGCTGTTGAAAAAGCTGATGCCTTTGTATTTGGTTCTTTAGCATGTAGAGATAAAGTTTCCAGAACAACACTTTTAGAACTTTTGAAAGTTGCAAAATACAAAGTTTTTGATGTTAATATCCGTCCTCCTTTCTATACGCTTGCATTGTTAGAAGAACTAATGCTACTTGCAAATGTTATCAAGCTAAATGATGATGAATTAAAAGAAATAGCCCAATCATTAGGTTCTAAAACCAATGAAATTGAAGCCAATATTTTATATCTTTCAAAACGAACAAATACCAGTACAATTTGTGTAACTAAAGGCAAAGATGGAGCTGTGTTGTATATTGATAATCAATTTTATTATCACAAAGGATTTTCTGTTCGTGTAACCGATACCATCGGAGCTGGAGATAGTTTTTTGGCGGCTTTATTATCAAAAATCATATATACCAATGATTATAAAAAAGCTATTGCCTATGGATGTGCAGTGGGAGCCCTTGTTGCCTCACATAAAGGTGCTAATCCAGAAATATTACAAGAAGAAATCGAAAGATTTTGGAATAACTAATCATTATCACTCAAAATAAAAAAAGGGAATATCATAACAATATTCCCAATTCCTTATTTTAGTATATAAAATTATACTCTTCCTTCTTTTATTTCTTCAACGATTTCAGGATTTAAGAGTGTTGATGTATCACCAAAGTTTGAAAAATCACCTTCAGCTATTTTTCGCAAAATTCTACGCATGATTTTTCCGGAACGGGTTTTTGGTAAACCAGAAACAAACTGAATTTTATCTAGTTTTGCTATTGGTCCAATGTGATCTGAAATTTGTTGATTAATCTCTTTGCTCAAATTATCTCTATCACGATATTCTCCAGATTCTTTCAATATTACAAAACCATATAAAGCGTTGCCTTTAATATCATGTGGAAAACCAACAATGGCACTTTCTGCAATTGCAGGATGCTCATTTATAGCATCTTCAATAGGGGCAGTGCCAAGATTATGTCCAGAAACAATCACAACATCATCCACTCTACCAGTAATTCTGTAATATTCTACTTCATCACGTAAAGCTCCGTCTCCAGTAAAATATTTACCTGGAAAGGTACTAAAATAAGTTTCTTTATAGCGTTTATGATCTCCCCAAATAGTTCTTGCAATTCCTGGCCAAGGAAATTTAATACACAAACTTCCTGTAACTTGATTGCCTTCTATTTCATTGCGTTTTTCATCCATGAGTACGGGTTGAATCCCCGGTAATGGTAATGAAGCATATGTTGGTTTTGTTGGTGTGACGAACGCTATAGGCGAAATCATAATTCCACCTGTTTCGGTCTGCCACCAAGTATCAACTACTGGACAGCGCTTCCCTCCTACATGGTCATTATACCAATGCCAAGCCTCCTCGTTAATTGGTTCACCTACAGAACCTATGACTTTTAATGTTTCCAAAGGATACTTTTGAACAAATTCTAAATTCTCTTTTGCTAAAGCCCTAATGGCTGTTGGAGCAGTATAAAATTGGGTTACTTTATGTTTTTCAATAATTTCCCAAAAACGACTAAAATCAGGATATGACGGAACTCCTTCAAAAATTACTGTAGTAGCTCCATTTAACAAAGGTCCATATAGAATGTAAGAATGCCCCGTAATCCAACCAATGTCAGCAGTACACCAAAAAATATCATTTTCTTCATAATTAAAAACATTTTTAAAGGTGTAAGCAGTATATACCATATAACCAGCTGTGGTATGAACCATTCCCTTAGGTTTACCTGTTGAACCTGAAGTATATAAAATAAATAATGGATCTTCTGCATCCATAATTTCAGCTACATTATTATCTGAAGCCTCATCTAAAAGAGGTTGTAACCATTGGTCGCGACCTGCTTTCATAGAAACAGAACTATTTGTTCTTTTTGCTACCAAAACTTTTGTTACACAAGGACATTTTTCTAATGCCTCGTCAATGATTCCTTTTAAATCTATGGATTTATTTCCTCGATAACCGCCATCAGATGTAATGACCATTTTGCATTCACTATCATTTATTCTTGCTGCCACTGCCGATGAGGAGAATCCCGCAAAAACAACAGAATGAATAGCTCCAATCCTAGCACAAGCCAATACTGAAACTGCTAATTCTGGTATCATGGGTAAATAAATACAAACTCTATCTCCTTTTTGAATGCCTTGTTCTCTAAGCACATTTGCCATTTTTGACACTCGTTCGTGTAACTCATTATAAGTAATGTGTAATGATTTTTCTTTTGGATCGTTAGGTTCAAAAATAATAGCCGTTTTATTTCCACGTCTTGCTAAATGTCTATCTATAGCATTTTTTACGATATTCACTTTAGCCTCAGTAAACCATTTTATTTCGGCTTCACCCATATTGAATTCCACAACTTTATCCCATTGTTGATACCAAGTAAAATTTTCTTCAGCAATTTTACCCCAAAATTTTCTGGGTTCTCTTATAGATTTATTGTAATGCTTGAAGTATTGCTCAAGATTGTCAATTTTGTAATAGCTCATAGTGACTAATATTATTTATTTTTTTTATCATAATCTCCCATCAGGGCATAATAACCAAATGTACCTAATCCGACAACTATAAGTGGTGTCAATGTAAAAAGTATTATGATTCCGAACACTAAATCTTCTTGTTTTCCTGATGTTAATTTTGGTAATCCAAATTCAAAAATACAAAAATAGGCAGCAGCGACAGCTAGAGCTATCCAAATCATACCTAAACTTCTTTTTAATTGGTTCATCCTATTTTATATATGTTTATTTTTATTGGTATTATCAATATAAATCATCCCTATCACTAAACTTACTGATGCGATAATGATTGGATACCATAACCCTTCAAGATAAAATTCTACATCACCCGTTTCTTTACCATTAATCACTAAATAAGTTGAAATAGCAGGAAGTAATCCACCAAAGATTCCATTTCCAATATGATAAGGTAATGACATTGAAGTATATCGAATTCTAGCTGGAAACATTTCAACTAAAAAAGCGGCAATTGGACCATACACCATTGTTACAAATAGTACCTGAACAAATACCATTAGTACCAACCACCATTTATCGCTACTATTAATAGTAATAGTTGTTTTTTCTGAATCTGTATTTATTTTTCCGCTACCCAATTGAGTAGTAAAGGTTTTAATTGCTTTTGTTCCATCCTTATATTCGGTTGTAGTAATAAAATAAGCTTCTCTTTTATTAAAATCAGCACGTATTAGAATATTTTCTTCAGTTATAGAAACTATTTTATTTTTCACATTGACAGTTTCATACATTGATTTGTAAATTGGTCTATAGAATAAAATTGCCAATAGCATCCCAGTCATCATGATATATTTCCTTCCTATTTTATCACTCAACCATCCAAAAAACACAAAAAATGGGGTACCTAATACTAATGCAATTCCTAATAATTCATCAACTTGTGATGATTCAATATTTATAACCGTTTTCATAAAATTCATCGCATAAAATTGGCCTGTATACCAAACCACACCCTGCCCCATAGTTGCCCCAAATAGAGCCAACAAAACAAATTTTAAATTATACCGATTTCCAAAACTTTCTTTTAATGGATTTAAACTGGTGTTTCCTTCCTTTTTTGCTTTAGAAAAAACAGGAGATTCTTCCATATTTTTTCTGATTAAAGTAGAAATAATAACCATTAGTATTGAAATCCAAAAGGGTACTCTCCATCCCCAAGAATTAAACTGTTCAGGAGTAAGAACATTTTTTGTTGCTAATATCACCATAAGAGAAATAAACAAACCTACTGTTGCTGTAGTTTGTATCCAAGAAGTCCAATACCCCCTCTCTCCCACTGGTGAATGCTCTGCTACATAGGTTGCTGCTCCTCCATATTCTCCTCCAAGGGCTAAACCTTGTAATAATCTTAAAATTAATACAAGTAATGGTGCAAAAAATCCTATAGTTTCATAACTAGGTATGCAACCTATTAGAAAAGTTGATCCACCCATCAATAGCAATGTAACCATAAAGGTATACTTCCTCCCTATTAAATCACCCAAACGCCCAAAGAAAATTGCTCCAAATGGTCGCACTACAAATCCTGCCGCAAATGTTGCCAATGTAGATAAAAATGCGGCTACTGGATTTTCTGACGGGAAAAATTTTGTTGAAATTACTACTGCCAAACTACCAAAAATATAAAAATCATACCATTCAATCATGGTTCCCATCGAGGATGCTGATATCACTTTCCAGATAGCTCTTGTAGATTTTTTACCCATTATATTTTTTTGATTGTATCAAATATAAAAAATAGTTAAAGAATAAATGCAAGTAATTACTTTTTTTAAATGATTTATTATCTTATTGCATACAAAAAAAGGCTTTCAAAATATGAAAGCCTTTTTACATTTTATTCTTTATCTCTACCTCTTCAAAGAGAAATGCGCCTTGAATAATTTATTGGCGTTACTCTCTAGATATTCAATAGTAAACCAGTAATCACTTGCTGGAAGTTCACGACCATTAAAAGTTCCATTCCACCCCTCTCCTATGGTACTGATTTGTTTTAACAACTTTCCATATCTATCGAAGATATAGATTTTAGCCTCTGGTTGATTTTCTAATCCTACTATTTTCCATGTATCATTAAATCCATCTCCGTTTGGGGTAAAATATCTTGGGTAATCTATCACTGTTACTTCTCGTGATAATTGAGTACAACCTTGACCGTCTTCAACCCATACTGTATGAACACCACTGTTTACTCCTACAAACACATTGGAACTCTGCAAAGGGCCATCATCCAATCGATACAAGAAAGGACCTGTTCCTCCTAAAGGATTTACTGTTATGGTCGCCTCTGGCGTGAATGCATCTGTCACTGTTGCAGTTAATGACTCTGCTGGATAATTGGGTATCACCGTTGCAAATACTTCTTCTGAAATACAACTTGTAAGTGTATTGGTAGCTATTACTGAATATAGCCCTTCTGCTGTGGCTTCATAAGTGCTATCTGAGGCACCATCGATTTTTACTGATTCTTTAAACCAATTAAAATCATAAAGCGAATCGCTTAAACCTGTGTCTAATACATAATTTTTGTAGGTAGTATTTGTTGCTTCTTCTACACAAATGATTCCGTCTTCTATCTCTGGCTGAGGCGATGGATTTACTGTAATGACAATGGTAATCGATTCTCCTGTACATCCATTCAAAATTGGGGTGATAGTATAGGCTGCTGTTCCTACTGTAGTCCCTGCTTCAAGAATTTGATTTATTGTGTTACCGCCGCCGCCGTCTTCGGCTCCTGTTACTCCATTTTGTACTACTGTCCAAGTAAAGTCTGTTCCTAAAATTTTTGGTGATAAAATGATATTTGTCGACTCTCCACTACAAATAACGGTTCCTGCTGAACCAAAAACTTCTGGCGTAGGATTTACTGTTACATTCACCACAATAGGTACTCCAACACAACTATTGGCTGTTGGGGTTATGGTATAATCTACCGTACCTGGTATGCTACTATTGGTAACCAATGTCTGAGCAATAGTACTTCCTGTATCTGGAAAAGAACCAATAACGGCTAATGGGTCTGTTGTCCAACTGAAAGTAGTTCCTGCTACTTTACTGCTTAAAACTATGGAGGTACGCTCTCCTGAACAAACGGTTGCTGGTGATGGATTGGCAGTAACATCGGGGATAGGATTTACAGTTACCGTAGCCAATACTGGTAATCCTGGGCATCCATTGGCTGTTGGAGTAATGGAATATACCGCCTCTCCTGATTTATTATCTACTGCTGTCTGTAATGTTTGTGCAATACTATCTCCTGAACCTGCTAGTGCTCCTGTAACACTGGTTTGAACTACATTCCAAATATAGGTTGTACCTGTAGTATTACTTGATAAACTAATAGCAGTAGTGGTATCTGAACAAATAGACGAGTCTTTTGGCGTAGCTGTAGCTACTGGCAAGGCAATTATTGCAATTGTCAATGTAGTAGTACTAGCACATTGACCTGAGCTAGGTGTAAAGGTATAAGTAGTAGTCGCTGTCGGATTAAACGCGGGCAACCAAGCTCCTGCTATTCCGTTAATGGATAGTGTGGGTAAGCTTATTATTGTTCCTGAACATAATGGTCCTATAGAACTAAATACAGGTGCTGTAACTGGATTTACTGTAATGCTTAAGGTCGTAGTGGTAGCACATTGACCTGAGCTGGGTGTAAAGGTATAAGTGGTAGTAGTTGTGTTATTTAAAGCTGGTGACCAAGTTCCTGTTACTCCATTAGTAGAGGTTGTGGGCAAAGCAGATAAGGTTGTTCCTGAACAAATAGGGGCTACTGCTGCAAAAGCCGGAACTACTTTTTGATTCACTGTTATGGTTAATGTCGCTGTAGCAGCACATACCCCTGATGTTGGCGTAAAAGTATAGACTGTTGTTGCTGTATTGTCCAAAGCGGGTGACCATGTCCCTGTTATGCCATTGGTAGAGGTTGTAGGCAATGGAGACAAGGCTGTCCCTGAACATATTGGAGCAACTGAGGCAAAATTAGGGACTACCTTCTGATTAACCGTTATACTTAATGTTGCTGTAGTAGCACATACTCCTGTTGTTGGTGTGAAAGTATAGGTCGTGGTGGTGGTATTGTTTAAAACTGGTGACCAAGTTCCTGTTATTGCATTAGTGGAAGTGGTAGGTAATGCATTTAAGACATCTCCTGAACAAATTGGGGATACAGGTGCAAAGCTTGGGATAACTTTTGGATTTACTGTAATGGTTAAGGTGTTAGTAATAGCACACTGCCCTGCTGTTGGCGTAAAAGTATAAGTGGTCGTTGCTGTGTTATTTAAAGCGGGTGACCAAGTTCCTGTTATACCATTGGTAGAGGTCGTGGGCAGGGCTGTTAATGTGGATCCAGAACAAATAGGCGCTATCGTTGCAAAGGTCGGTGTGACAATCGGATTTACCGTAATACTTAATGTTGTTGACGTAGCACACACTCCTGTTGTTGGAGTAAAAGTATAGGTCGTAGTAGCGGTATTGTTTAAAGCGGGTGACCATGTTCCTGTTATCCCATTGGTAGAGGTTGTAGGCAATGGAGACAAGGCTGCTCCTGAACAAATAGCCGCTACTGCCGTAAAAGTAGGAACTACTTTCTGATTAACCGTTATACTTAATGTTGTTGGCGTAGCACATACTCCTGTTGCTGGAGTGAAAGTATAGGTTGTAGTGGTGGTATTGTTTAAAGCTGGTGACCAAGCTCCTGTTATTGCATTGGTAGAAGTTGTAGGTAACGCATTTAGTGTCTCTCCTGAACAAATTGGAGATACAGCTGCAAAACTTGGGATAACTTTTGGATTTACTGTAATGGTTAAGGTGTTAGTAATAGCACACTGCCCTGCCGTTGGCGTGAAAGTATAAGTCGTCGTAGCTGTATTGTTTAAAGCAGGTGACCATACTCCTGTTATGCTATTGATAGAAGTCGTAGGCAAAACAGATAAGGCTGTTCCTGAACAAATTGGCCCTACAGCTGCAAAGCTTGGAGTTATATTTGGATTTACCGTAATGGTTAAAGTTGTTGGTATAGCACATACACCTGCTGTAGGAGTAAAAGTATACGTAGTTGGGCCTACTGTTGCTGTATTTACTGTTGACGGACTCCAACTTCCTGCTACACTATTACTTGAAGTAGTTGGTAAAATGGGAGCTGGAGCGCCTTGACACAAACTAGTAGGAATGCCTGTAAATGTAGGGGTACTTTTTGGGTTTACTGTTACATTTAAAGTTTGGGTACTCGCACATGGAAAACTGGTTGGATCTGGTGTAAATACATAGGACTTGCTCGACGTATTGTCTATTGTTGATGGATTCCAAGTCCCTGTTATACCATTGGGTGAGGTAGTTGACAATGTAGGAACCGAACTGTCTCCTGAACAAATCGCTGGAATTGTAGCAAAATTTGGAGCTACTGTTGTGGAACATTTAGAAAAACAAGTAACTGTTTCAGAAGGAGCACAAGGAAGGCCTAGTACTGATTCTATAGTAAAGGTTACTGAAGTTGCTGGTGTTGAAACTGGAACGTCAAAATGGGAAGGAGAAATATGAGTTCCTGTAACCAAAGGACCTCCTGCAATAGAGTACGAATAGGTATAGCCTGCCCAACCAACTGGGTTACTCCAATCTAAAGCAACTGAAGTGGTCGTTGAATTTACATTATCGCAAAACAATCCCACTTTACCTCCTGTATTTGACACTACTTTTACAACTATAGCAGCTCGAGCACTCTCACATGAACCTACGGTTTGACTTACATAATAGGTTATAGTTCCAACTGTACTTATAGATGGTATAGGGGCAACTGAAGAGGCTGTACCTCCTGTAGCATTTGTTCCATACCAATTTAAAGTCGCGCCTGATAAAGGTGTAGCTGTCAAAGCTACTGATGAACTATTTTGACAATATTCTACTGGGGAAACCGTTGGCAAAGGGGCGCTTGACACTATAGTCGCTGCAACAGAAGTCCTGGTCGATGAAATACAAGTTCCATCAACTGCTTCTGCCCAATAAGTAGTTGTTGAAGAAATACTCGGACTGGTAAATGATGAACCACTACCTAATGATGCTCCTCCTGTAGAGGATGAATACCAGTTTATAACACCCGAACTTGCAGTAGCACTAATCGTAACTGAACCTGTGCCACATCGACTACCTGGAGCCGTCGCAGTTATTGTGGGTAAAGTGGAGATGGTTGCTAGAACTGATGTTCTTGTAGTTGATATACAACTTCCATCTACAGCTTCTGCCCAATAAGTAGCTGTAGAGGATATGTTTGGGGTGGTGAATGATGAACCACTACCTAATGATGCTCCTCCTGTAGAGGATGAATACCAGTTTATAACACCCGAACTTGCAGTAGCACTAATCGTAACTGAACCTGTGCCACATCGACTACCTGGAGTCGTCGCAGTTATTGTGGGTATTGGAGATATTGTTGCTAAAACTGCTGTTCTAGTAGATGTACATCCATTATCTGTAGCTTCCACCCAATAGGTAGTATTAGCAGAAATACTTGGAGTAGTGAATGATGAACCAGTAGCTAAAGATGAACCCCCAGCTGATGAAGCATACCAATTAATTGTTCCTGAACTAGCACTTGCTCCTAAAACCACAGTCCCTGTCCCACATCTACTATTTGGACTAACTGTAATTGTTGGAACATTATTAATAGTAATGATAGCTGTTGAAGATCCTGCTAGCTGACAAATACCAGGATTTGCAGCAACAGAATATCGTATAGTATAAGTTCCACTAGCTGAAGCAGACAAATTGATTACTCCTGTTGAAGAATTAATAGACAACAAACCTGTTGCATTATCATCAGAATAAGTTCCTCCAGTAACAAATCCTACAGCCCCTGTTGGTGAAGGATTTGTTGCATTTTTACAAACAGGAGTGGTATATGAAAAAGTAGTTACAGGAACACTTCCCCCAATGCTTACTGTGATTTGAGTTGATAAATTACATGATTTTGAAGTAGGTGCGCTAAATGAAATATCATCTAAAGCGAAGTCATTTCCACCAGAAGCTATATTAGTATCAATAATTTTAATTGTTGCAATTGTTGCAACACCTGAATTCCAAGTTCCTGAAATTTGATTCCAACCCGCACTTCCGCCATTTGTTGGCGAAATAGGCGAAATAGTTATCGGTACACCATTTATGAGTACTTGAAATTGAGCTGGACTAGCAGCAACTAAAGCTTGTACCCAAAATGAAAAGGTATACGTTTTAGATGTCTCTACTGGAATGGATTGAGACCAAATGACACTATTGGGACTAGTTGCACCGTCAGCTACAAGCATAAATCCTGAGCCACTATGATCGGGACCATTAATAAAACCACTAAACCAAGAATTGGCATTTTTAACAATTCCATAAGCAAATTGAGCTCCACCTGTGTTGATTGTGGAATAGGTGTAATCCGAATAAAATCCTGAAGTACCATTTTCAAAACCAGCATTTCTTATTAAATTATTATTTGTTGTTGGAGAGACAGTAGTTGAATTAACTGTATATATAGTTGTCACCAATGGATTTACATTTACAACATTATCTGTATCTGTAATTGGAATACCTGTTGAAGCTGACCAACTATAGGTAGCTCCACCATTTGTTGCGGTGAGAGTTATTGGAGTTCCTGCCAAAATACACCCTGTTGGAGTAGCTGATAGTGTAATATCAGGTGGGTTTTGAACAGAAATTATTCCAGTAGATTTTGTAGTTGGAGGTGTATTTGAATCTGTTACTGAAACAGTATATGAACCAGCAGCAAGACCCTGAAATATTCCCGTTGAATTCGTAGCTGATGAAGTTCCTGATAAAGTATAGGTAAAGGGAGCAAGTCCTCCATTAGGATAAGCAACAATAACTCCATCTGTTGATGTTGGACAAGTGGGATTTACTAATGAATTTGATATGGTTAACGGTTGCGGTGGAGCTGTTAAAGAAATGTCATCAATGGCAAAATCATTACCTCCTCCACCAGCATTAACGGTTGATAATTCAATTCTAACATATTGAGTAGTAGCAGGTGTTATTGTATAAGTAATTTTATTCCAACCTGCTGGAAGAGATCCGAGATTAACAGTTTGGATTGAACAACCACCAGAGCAATTGGGATTGAATTGAATAACTGGAGCTGGATTAGCGCCATTAGTAACATTATTGACGTTTATTATCCAAAAAGAAAAAGTATAGGTTTGACCGCCCTGCAATTGTCGATCTGGGTTCTGCTTCCAAAAAATCTCATTATTTTGCCCATCAACAACCATCATATTTCCTGCACCATCCCCAGTTGTATGATCGAATAAACTTTTGTAATTTACTGTATTTACACTTTTAGGATTATTTGTAATAGCAAACTGCCTCGGGTTACTATTCCCAGCATTATAATTTATTTGATTATAATTTGATTGGTATCCTGATTGCGCAGGTTGTAATATCGCCGAATTAAAGATACCAAAATCACCGTTCACAATAAGATTTTGAGAATAGGCATTTGATGATAGAAAAAAGCTAAGTAATACTACTATTTTGATAACCGTATTTCTTGAGAGTAAAGAAGATTGAAAAAATTTAAATTGCATAGTAAAGAATTAAATTATTTTAAAAACAATAATCCAAATAAATCAGAAATATATTTATTTGTTAAATATTAAAAATTTATACTCTGAAAATATGTTTCTCTAATTTATGAATATAAATAAAGCATTAAATTTATATAATTTTTAAATCATTTAACAGCTGTTTATTTATATCCTTTAACGAAATCGTAATAGTGTTGAAAAGTTTATATAAATGAATTAATTAATAATTCATGTCCTTACAAAATAATTACCACTTTAATTCTACATATAAATTAGATTATCCACAAAACAAAAAAACCGATTACGTATCAGTAATCGGTTTTTACTTATAAATAGTATTACAACTAACGCTTCAATGAAAAGTGAGATTTAAATATTTTGGTGTTGTTTGTATTAGGTTCTATATATTCGATTGTAAACCAATAATCAGTAGCAGGTAATAACTGACCATTGAATGTACCGTCCCAACCAGGATTTGATGTATTAATCTGCTTTATTAATTTACCGTATCGGTCATAAATATCAATATTTGTGTTTGTTAAACCTCCAATATTCCATTTATCATTATAGCCATCTCCATTTGGAGTAAAATATTTAGGATAATCAATTATGGTAATCTTCTTAGATATAGACGTACAACCTTGTTCATCTGTTACTGTTACTGTATGCTCACCTGCACTTACATTTGTAAACACAGTAGAAGCTTGTGCTAATCCATTATCTAATTGGTAGAAATAAGGACCTGTTCCGCCTTCAACCTTAACTGATATTGTTGCATTTTGAGCAAATGCATCACTAACAACTAGTTCTATTGAATCAGCAGGAAAATTTGGGACTATTGTAACTATTTTTTCATTTGAGATACAACTAGTCACATTATTTGTAACTATCACCGAATAATTTCCTGATTCTGTTGCTTCATATTTATTATCTGATGCACCTATTATTTCTTCATCTTCAAAATACCATTTAAAATCATAAGTACTATTACTTAGCTCAGTATCTAAAATATACGATTTTAATGTTTCTCCAGTATCTGATGCAACACATATAATTCCATCCACTATTGCTGGTATCGGAGATGGATTTACGTTTATTTTAATTTTGATAGCTGTTCCGCTACATCCTCCAACAGTTGGAGTTATGGTGTAAGTTGCACTTCCAATGGTTTTCCCTGAAACTAAAACTTGTTTAATTAAATCTCCAGTACCTAATGATGCCCCAGTAACTCCATCTTGATCCACTATCCAATCAAATTGTGTTCCTACTATATTTGGAGATAAAATAATATTTGTTGAATCTCCACTACAGATTGTAGTCTTTGAAGAACCAAAAACTTCTGGAACTGGATTAACAACAACCGTTATCAGTGTTGGTGTACCAAGACAACCATTGCTTAAAGGAACTATCGAGTAATCTACAGAACCCTGAACATTAGTAGCCGTTTTTAATGTTTGCACAATTTTACTTCCAGTTGAAGAAAAAGCTCCTAAAACTTTATTAGGAGTTGCATTCCAACTAAAAGTTGTTCCAACAACAGTACCAGTAAGAGAAATGGCTGTAGTACTTCCTGAACAAATTGGTTCATTTACACCAGTTGATATTGTAGGAATTGGATTAACTGTTACTTTAGAGACAATTGGTGCTCCTTGACAACCATTGGCAATTGGAGTAATTGTATATATTGCTTCGCCTTTTTCATTACTATCTGCTGTTAGTATTTGATTTATACTATTTCCTGAACTATTAGTAGCGCCCGATATTTTATTTGGAACTACTGTCCAATCAAAAGTAGTTCCTGAAATATCACCATTTAATGCAATATTTGGAGCTGTATTTGAACATATTTCTTTTAAACTAGGCGTAGCAGTTGCTATTGGCAAAGGCAAAACAACAATCTCAAGTGTACTTGAAATTGCACATAGTCCAGGTGTTGGAGTAAAAGTATATACCGTAGTTTTGGTATTGTTTAGTGATGGAGACCAAGTTCCCGTAATATTATTTTCTGATGTTGTTGGTAGCGGTAAAATTGTATTTCCAGAGCAAACTGGTGGGACAGCAGTAAATTGAGGAGTTTCATTCGCATTAACTGTTATAGTTAGAGCATCATTAACGTCAATACAACCACCATTCCCTTTTACTGTATATATCATTGAAGCTGTACCAGCCGAAATGCCTGTGACTACTCCTGTTGCTGAATCAATTGTAGCAATTGTAACATCTGAGGAACTCCATGTGCCTCCAATAGTGGTCGATGAAAAAGTTGTGGTCAATCCAACACATATACTCTGTGTTCCACTCAATGTTCCTACTACTGGTGCAGCGGTTATTGTAACTGTTCTGGTGGCTACTGCATTCTGACAGCCTCCTGTACCAACAACAGTATAAAGTATATCTGTAGTACCTGCTGCTACTCCCGTAACTACTCCCGTTGAAGAGTCTACCGTAGCTATGGAAACATCTGATGAACTCCAAACTCCTGCTTCTAGTGAATCAGTTGTAAATGTAGTTGTCAATGCAGTACAAATTTCTTGTGTACCACTTAATGTTCCTGCTATTGGGGCTTTTGATATAATTAAAGTTACTGCTGTCCTTGTTGAACTCGAACAATTAGTAGTTGAATTTACTGATTCAGCATAATAAGTTATCGTTCCAATGCTATTCAATGTTGGACTAGCTACAATACTTCCTCCTGTAGCTGCATCATACCAAACAACTGTAGAACC